>JAIYCQ010000001.1 GCA_027487945.1 Caulobacteraceae bacterium | reverse complement strand
TCGAGGCGGTCAACGCCGGCGAGCCGATCACCTTCTTCGAGATCACCACCGCCGCCGCCCTGCAGGCGTTCAGCGAGGTCGAGGCCGATCTCTGCCTGCTGGAGGTGGGCCTGGGCGGCTCGCTTGACGCCACCAACGTCCTCGAACGGCCGGCGGTCAGCGTCATCGCCCCGGTCGACCACGACCACCACGAGTTCCTCGGCAATGACCTGACCAGCATCGCCGGCGAGAAGGCCGGGATCATCAAGCCGGGCGCGCCGGTGGTGGTCGGCCGCCAGTCGCCGGAAGCCTTCGCGGTCATCGAGGCCCGCGCCCGGGCGCTGGGCGCGCCGATGCTGGCGCTGGGCGTCGACTTCGACGGCTGGCTGGAGCGCGGCCGGCTGTGCGTGCAGCTGGAGGATCGGCTGCTGGACCTGCCCGCCCCGTCCCTGCCCGGCGTCCATCAGGTCGACAACGCCACGCTGGCCGCCGTCGCCGCGCTGCAGTTGCGGACGGCGCGGATCGACGAGGACGCCATCGGCCGGGGCGTGGCCTCCGCCGTCTGGCCGGCGCGGATGCAGCGGCTGACGGCCGGGCCGCTGGCGGCGATGGCGACGGCGCGCGGCGCCGACCTGTGGCTGGATGGCGGCCACAACCCCCACGCCGCACGCGCGCTGGCCCGGCTGCTCGGCGACATGACCGCCCGCGACGGCCGCCCGGTCGCGGTGGTCTGCGGCCTGCTGGCCAACAAGGACGCCGAGGGCTTCTTCAGCGCCTTCGCCGGCCTCGCCCCCGCCATCCACGCCGTCGGCTTCGAGGCGGACGCCGCCAGCCCGGCGGAGCGACTGGTCGCGACAGCCCGCACCTTCGACCTGACGGCCGAGGCCCACGCGGATGTCACGGCCGGCCTCGCCGCCGCGCTGGCCGCCGAGGGGCCGCCGCCGCATGTGGTGATCTGCGGCTCGCTCTACCTGGCCGGCGAGGTGCTGGCTCTGGACGAGGCGACCTGGCCGAAGTGAGCGCCTCGCGTCCTTCGACACGGCCCTTCGGGCCTGCTCAGGATGACGTAGCAAGAAGGCTTCCCTCCTACGTCATGCTGAGCAGCGCTCGAAGCGCGTGTCGAAGCATGCACGAACGCAGAACGGCCGCCGGGTCGCCCCGACGGCCGTTCCATGAGAGACCGGGTATCCGGGCTAGGCGGTCTTATGCCGCCTGAACGCCGGATTCGGAGAGCCATTCCAGGATCTTCTGCTTGGGCATGGCGCCGACCTTCATCGAGGCCATCTGCCCGCCGCGGAACAGCATCATGGTCGGAATGCCGCGCACGCCGTAGCGCGAGGGCGTCGTCGGGCTGTCCTCGATGTTCACCTTGGCGATGGTGACATGGTCGGCCAGTTCCTCGGAGATCTGCTCCAGGGCGGGGGCGATCTGCTTGCACGGGCCGCACCACTCGGCCCAGAAATCCACGAGGACGGGCTTTTCAGCCTGCAGGACATCGCGTTCGAAAGTCTCGTCGGTCACAGCAACGGTGCTCATGACTATGTCTCCCTGGTCGGGGGACTCAGCGGTCCCCCGGCTTCAATCCACGATGTAGGCTCCCCGTCGGTCCCCATCAATGGGCGCCGGGGAGGGCCGCGAGGGTGCGGGCCACGATGTTTTCTGGAACCGGCATCAGGCGCGGTCCATCGGTCCAGACCAGCGCGGCCTCGACGCGGCGGCCGGGGAAGACCTCCTCCAGCACAGCCGCATAGACCGCCATCTGGATCAGATAGGCCGGGTCGGCGTCGGCGATATCGGCCGGCGCCGGGCGATTGGTCTTGTAGTCCACGACCAGAACCCGATCCGGCGTGATCAGCAGCCGGTCGACCCGGCCGGAGACGGCGAGGCCCGGCGGCAACCGTCGGGAGGTCCCGCCGATGGCCGCCTCGGCCCGGGAGCCCGGGCCGAAGACGTCGGCGAACCGCGGGTCGTCGAGCACGCCGAAGGCGGCGGCCAGCATCTCCCGCCGCTGCGGTTCGGTCAGGTCCCGCTCACGATCGAGCAGACGCGCCGCGGCGTCCCGGCGATCGGCGGGCGCGACGTCGGGCAGCAGTTGCAGCAGCCTGTGGATCAGTTCCCCGCGCCGGTAGCGGCCCAGCCCCTCGACCCGCTCCAGCGGCGAGGGGGCGGGCCCGAAGGTCTGGTCTGCCAGCTGCGAGGGCGAGGCGTAGCGCCGGGCCGGCGGCTCGACCGGCGCACTCCCCCGGGCCCAGGCCGGCAACGGCGAGGCGGTGCGGCCGTCGCGAGCCTGCGGTGGCCGGCGGTCGGGATCAGGACCGAACCGCTGGAAGCTGTAGCCGTCGACCTCGACAGCGCGGACGCCGCCGGCGACGTCCGGGTGGGCGAAGGCCTGACGCAGGGCCGCATACCAGCCGCCGACACTCTCATCCTTGGTGCGGGCGTCGATACGACCACACAGGACCAGGCGGTCGCGCGCCCGGGTCAGGCCGACATAGAGCAGGCGCCAGGCCTCATCGGTCTCGCGGTCGGCGCGGAGCTGGCGGGCGGCGGCGCTGGCCTCGCAATCGTCGGCCTTCTTCGCGCTCCAGAGGAATCCGCCGTCCACAGTCTCCAGCAGCGGCGAGCCCTTGCCCATGCCCTTCACGGTGGTTTCCGGCAGGAAGACAATCGGCGACTCCAGACCCTTGGAGCCGTGGGCGGTCATCACCCGCACCTCGTCGCCGGCGCCCTCCATCTCGCGCTTCACGGCGATGTCGAGCCCGGCGAAGGCGTGGACGAGGGTCTCGAGGTCGCGCATGCCCTGGGCTTCGGCCGAGAGGGTCCGGGCGAGGATCTCATCGAGCACATCGCCCGCCTCCGGTCCCAGACGGGTGAGCAGGCGCGCCCGCATCGAGCGGCCGTCGGGCCCGGTCAGGCCCAGCACCCGGGTGAACAGGTCGAACGGCGAGCGGGTTCCGGCCAGGTCCCGGGCGGTGTCGAGGAAGGTCAGGGCGTCAGCCCAGCCGGGCTGCTCCCCCGCCCGCCGCCGCAGAACCGTCCAGAGGCTGTCGGGCCTGCGATCCTTCGCCAGGGTGTAGATGTCGTCGTCGGCCAGGCCGCAGAAGGGCGTCTTCAGCAGGGCGGCCAGGGTCAGGTCGTCGTCCGGGAACTGGATGAAGCGCGCGAGCGCCATCAGGTCGTCGAAGGCGATGTGGGCCGAGAGTGTCAGCCGGTCGGCGCCGGCCACGGGCACGCCCCTGCGCTTGAGCTCGCGGATGATCTCCTCGAACAGCACCTTGCGCCGGCGGACCAGCACCAGCACGTCGCCGAAGCCGGCCGGGCGCCATGTCCGGGTCTGTTTGTCGAAGACGGCGTCGCCGCGTTCGACAAGGGCCTGGACCTCGGCGGCGATCCGCCGCGCGAGTCGCCGGTTGGCGGAGGTCTCGGCCTCCGTGTCCAGCGGGGCATCCCAGGCCTGCCGGTCCTCGCCGGGCTCGTCGCGGTCCAGAGGCCAGAGGTCGACGCAGCCGGCGTGGTCGGCGCGGAAGGGCTTGTGCCTGACCACATCCTGGTCGCGCGGCGGCGGGACGCCGTTCCGGGTCTCTGGCGCGACGAACACGGTATCGACGAAGGTCAGGACCTGCGGCGTCGACCGGTAGGAGACCACCAGGGGCACGCCGGCTGCCGGCTGACCGGCCGCGACGATGTCGCTGATGTAGCGCTGGGTCTCGTCGAGGAGTCGGCGCGGGTCGGCGCCCTGGAAGCTGTAGATGGACTGCTTCTCGTCGCCGACCACGAACAGGGTCCGGTCTGGCGCGCCCTGCTGGCGCAGACCCGCGCCGGCCCAGAACTCGCCGGTAAGGCGGCGGACGATGTCCCACTGCTCCGGCGCCGTGTCCTGGGCCTCGTCGACGAGGATGTGGTCGATGCCGCCATCCAGCTTGTAGAGCACCCAGGCCGCGTCCGGTCGTTCGTCGACGAGCCGGCGCGTCCGGCTGATCAGGTCGGCGAAGTCGAGCGCCCCGCGATCGGCCTTGGCGGTCTCGTAGGCATCGGCATAGACGCTGGCCAGCGCCAGGACGAGAACCGTGTCCTCCGCGACCCGGGCAGCCCTGGACCGTTCGAGCGCTGCCGCTACACGGGCCTGTTCCGCCTCGAGCCAGTCCTTCAGCGGCTCGCCGATGGCCTTTGTAAAGATGCGGGACCGCGCGCGCGCCTCGGCCTTGTCGGTGAAGAGAATGCCCATCACCAGCGACTCGCGGGTATCTCCGAGGGCGGCGGCCTCGACGATCTCGGCGCACCGCCGCCCCTTGGCGACGTCATTCTCGTTGGTGCTGGCGAGGGCGGCGGTCATCAGACGCTTCCAGGCCTCGCGGTCGAGCGCCGGCGGGCTCAGCGCCTCGGCCAGGATGGCCTCGGCGTCGGGCAGGCGACCATCGTCGAAGCCGCACACCCTTGCGGTGGCGGCCGGCAGGCCTTTGAGGCCGCCACAGTGCTCGACGTAGGTCGCGATGGCCTCGCGCTTCGCCTCGAACGCGGCGAACATCTTGTTGAAGCTGTCGAAATCAAGCGCCACGGCCATCCGGGCGTAGGCATCGGTCACGAGATCGCCGGCCTCCAGGGCGCGGCGCGCCACGTCGGCCCGGGCCTCGGCCGCGATCAGGGCCGAGGCCTGGTCATCCATGACCTTGAAGGTCGGGGATACGCCGGCCTCGACCGGGAAGCGCCGCAACAGCTTCTCGCAGAAGGCGTGGATGGTCTGGATTTTCAGCCCGCCCGGCGTCTCCAGAGCCTTGGCGAACAGGGTGCGGGCGTTGGAGAGGCCCCTCTCGTCGCGCGGCGCCGCATCACCCTCCAGCTCGAACAGCTTCGCCTTAAGCTCCTCGTCCTCCATGACCGACCAGCCGCCGAGCACCTCGAACAGCCGGCGCTGCATCTCGGCGGCGGCGGCCTTGGTGTAGGTGACGCAGAGGATGGCGGCCGGCCGCACATCGGCCAGCAGCAGCCGGGCCACCCGGTCGATCAGGGTCTTGGTCTTGCCCGAGCCGGCATTGGCGGTGACGAAGGCGTTGAGGGCCGGATCGGCGGCAAGGCGCTGGGCGGGATCGTGCAGGCTCATTCCTCGGCCTCCCCGTCCGAGCCGGTCGACCATTCGAACACCCGCGCCAGGTGGTCGTGATCGCCCGCCCAGGTCTTCACGAACTGCGGGGCGGTGCGCGACAGGTAGCCCCGCTCGGGATCCTGATAGAGGGCCAGCAGCTTGATCACGCCGTCATAGGCCTGCTTGGCAGCCTCTTCGCTGTCGGACCCGGCGGGCTTGCGCACCAGCACCTCGCCGGCGGGCTTGCGGCCGGTGACCTTCAGATAGGTCAGGTCGCCCGCGTAGACCTTCAGCCCTTCGAAGCCCCCCGACGTCAGGATGGCCATGGTCAGGGTCAGCTGCGGTGAGAAGCCGGTGTTGATCTGTTTGGGCGACGGCGCGCCGCCGGTCTTGAAGTCGAGCACGTGGCCGAAGCCCTCGGGCGTGACCTCGATGCGGTCGGCCTTGGCGGTGAGGGTGAAGCTGCGCCCCTCGACTGACAGGGGCAGCCGCCCTTCCCGCTCGACATGGACCGCCCGCCCGTCGGCCCGGCGGCTGCGCTCCAGCCCGGTCGCCCACTGCGCCGCTTCGCGCGCCAGCGCCCGTTCACGGGCCAGGGCGGGCCGGGGCAGTCCCTCGGCGACCAGGGCGTCGAGGTAGAGCCGCTCGAACAGGCCGGGGGCGTCGGCCGGCTCGCCGTCGGCCCAGGCCTCGGCGAACCGCTCGAAGGCTGTGTGGATCGCGGTGCCGCGCGCCTTCGACTCCACCGGCTCGTCGGGGCGGTCGAGGCGGAACAGCCGAAGGATATCGCGCGCCCAGACGCCGTAGGGATCGCGGGTCAGGGCCTCGATACGGGTGACCGCAAAGCGGTCGGGGCGATCCGCGACCGGCGGCCTGGGATTGGGCCGTTCACAGGGGGCGTAAGGACCGGGCGCGTCCAGGGCCCCGGCCCAGTCGAGCAGCTCGGGCCGCCCGGGCAGGGTGAGGCCGGCCCCGCGCGCCAGGGTGCGCAGCCGCCAGAGCCAGCGGGATTCGACGGCGGGCGAGCCCTCGCGGCGATGGCTGTGAACCAGGGTCACCTGCGGCGCGCAGGCGGCCTGGGCGAAGTCATGGGCGGTCAGGCCCAGTCGCCGCTCGGGCGACGGAAGGCCGAGCCGCTCGCGCATGGGCCGCGACAGGAAGGGGTCGATCGGCGCGCCGCGCGGCCAGACCCCGTCCTCGAGGCCCGCCAGCACCAGCCGGTCGGCACGGAGCAGCCGCGCCTCCAGGGCGCCCAGGATGCGCAGGCGCGGATGCACGCCGCCGGACCGCAGACTCTCGCCGTCGAGCAGCATGGCCAGCAGGTCCACGAAGTTGCGTGGCGAGACGGTCGGCAGGGCGGCGCCGTCCTCGATCAGCCCGGCCAGCAGGGCGGCGGCGCACTCGCCATCGGCGCCGTTCCAGACGCCCGGCCCGCCGAGGGCTTCCAGCGCCAGGGTCAGTCCGCGCGCCGCGTCGTCGACGGCGGCCTCGCCGTCGACGAAGGCGAGGCCGAGGATGTCCAGCGCGCTGAACAGGTCATCGGCCAGCGCCCGGGCGTCGGTGTCCTCGAGACGGGCCAGCAGGGCCTCCCGGTCGCCGGACCGGGGACCGCGCAGGCCGGCGCGTTCGAGCTGGACCGCCGCCCTCGCCAGATCCTCCGGCAGGCGGTCGAGCGCCGTCAGGGGATGTTTGAGGATGGCCAGCAGAAGGACCGGGGACAGCGGGTCGACGGCCTGGTCGGCGACCAGCCGCGCCAGAACGGCGATCGGAAAGCCCGCCAGCGGCGCGCCGGCAGAGGAGTCGGCGATGACGCCGAACCGCGCCAGCCGGGCGCTGACCCGTCGGGCCAGGGCCAGGTCGGGGGTCACGAGGGCGCAGGTGCGGTCGGGATCTTCCAGCGTCTCGCGCAACAGCAGGGCGCAGACGTCGGCAGCCTCTTCCTCATGCCGGGTGGCGATGACGGACAGGCCGGTCAGGCCCTCCGCCAGCGGGTCGACTCCGTCGACGGCGCCCTCGCGGCGCAGGTCGTCCAGCACCTTGCGCCAGTCGGCGGTGGCCTCGGCGGGACGCAGCGCCTCGTTGATCACCCGACGGCGCCAGCGGCCGCGACTGTCGGCGTCGGGCAGCCAGGGGATGACCGCCGCGCGATCGACCCGGGCGTGGACCTCCAGAAGGCGCTTCATCGCCGCCTGGGGGTGCTGGTCCTCGACCTTGCGCCAGGCGGTGTCGGCCAGGCCCTCGTCGAGGCCGGGCAGGACCACGGCGCCGCGCGGAGCCTGCGCGACGGCGACCAGCAGGCGTGCGGTGGCCGGCGCCGTGCCGGTCGAGCCGGCGGCGATCAGCGGATGGGCCGGCGGGTGGCGGGTCCACTGGTCGGTCAGGGCGTCCAGGAGACGGACCCGGCGCTCGGCGACATCGATCAGACCCCGCTGCGCCAGCCAGACGGGCCAGGCGTCCAGCGCGATACGGAGGAGGCCGGTCGATCGCCGCCAGTGGGCGGCCATGTCCAGCTCGACCAGCCCGTCGAGCCGGTCGGCCGCGCCTTTGACCTCCTCGATCTGCAGATCATCCAGAAAGCGGGCCAGGGCGTCGGCCATCTCCAGAGCGCCGGCGGCGTCCAGCCGGCGGCCGAGCGCGCCGTCGCGCGCCACCAGCCGGGCCAGCTCGAACCGCCGCGTGCGCGGATCGACGGCGGGCGGGATGTCCAGCGACAGGTCGCCCGGCTCGAACGGCGGCTCGCCCTCGTCGAGGTCGCCGATGGCGCGGATCTGCGGCAGCAGGGTCGCGCGGCCGCCGACCGCGCCGACGAAAGCCTCGGCCAGAACGCGCGCTCCGCGCCGGGTCGGAACGAGAACCACCGCCTCGGCCAGAGCCTCGGGGTCGGGCAGGGCGGCGACGAGGCCCGTCGCCAGATCGTCAAGGAAGGGCCGGTGAGCCGGGATCGAGAACCAGCGGGGGGCCGCACGCTCGAAGGGGCCGGTCATCCGGTCGCCGCCAGCCGGGCTTCGGCCGCGTCGCGGGCGCCGGGATCGCCGACGTGCATCCACAATCCCTTCGGCGCCACGCCGTGCACCCGGCCGCCCTGTGTCAGCCGCTTCCAGATCGGCAACAGGCCGAACGGGCCGTCCGGACCGTCGGCCACCACCGACGGCTTGCAGATGTGGACGCCGACATAGACCAGGGGCGCCTGCTCACCCGCCTCCTTGAAGCGGACCTCGCCCCCGGGCGACAGGAACAGGTCGCCCGTCGCATGGAAGCCCATCGACTCCGCCGTCGAGGCGGTCAGCAGGCAGACGTCCATCCGGTCCGGGTCCCAGGCCGCGGCCACGGCCTCCAGGGCGAGGCCGTCATCCCCGATCCAGACCGAGTCGATGTTGGCCACCCAGAAGGGCGCGTCCGGCAGCAGGGGCAGGGCCTGCTTGACGCCGCCGCCGGTTTCCAGCGCCTGGGGGCGCTCGTCAGAGATGACGATGCGCGGCTTGACGCCGGCAGCGTCGCGGGCCCGCAGGTGCGCCTCCAGGCGATCGGCGAAGTAGTGGACGTTGACCACGGCGGTCTCGACCCCGACCTCGGCCAGCCGGTCGAGCATGTGGTCGATCAGCATCCGGCCGCCGACCTCGACCATGGCCTTGGGCCGGTCATCGGTCAGGGGGCGCATGCGGGTGCCCAGCCCGGCGGCCAGCACCATCGCCGTCTTCGGGCCATTCGGGGGACCCCTCATGCCCGCGCCTCCGCCGGAACATGACGGTCGAACCAGGCCTGCAGGTCCTCCATCCCCGGAGTCGCCAGATTGCGTTCCAGCGCCCGCCAGGTGCGGGGCATGTAGTCGCGGTACTGCGGCCGCCCGAGCAGGACCTGCCGGGCGAACACCCGGCCGAGGATGCGCGCGGCGTTGGAGGCGGCCAGGGCGCGGTAGTCGGCGAGGAAGCCCTCGCGGTCGAGCTCCGGCCGGGCGGCCAGGTAGCGGTCGAGCATCGCCGTCTCGAGCGCCGGCGACACGTCGCGCCGGGCGTCCTGCAGCAGATGCAGCAGGTCCCAGGCCGGGTGGGCGCGCAGGGCATCCTGGAAATCGAGCAGGCCGACGCGGGCGACCCCCGCCCGGTCCGGCAGCCAGAGCAGGTTCTGGGCGTGATAGTCGCGATGGGCGAAGACCGTCGCCCCCGCCTCGCCGCGCACCCACACCGGCGCCCACAGCTGGTCCCAGTCGGCGACGGCCTCGGCCGTGAAGGCGGGGATGTTCGCGAACGGCGGCCAGAATTCGAGGAAGGTGTCGGTGGCCACCTTGAGGGCCAGGGTGTCGTAGGTCAGCAGCGGCCAGCGCACGTCATCGACGACGAGAACCTCGGGCGGGATCTCCGCGTGCAGGCTCGCCTGCAGGTCGACGGCCGACTCGTACAGCGGCGCCTCGTCCTGCCCCTCGGCGATCAGGGTGGCGAACAGGCCATCGCCCAGGTCTTCCAGCACGGCCAGGCCTGCCTTGACGTCGTAGGCGAGGATGCCCGGCGCCGAGAGGCCGCGCTCGCGCAGATAGGCGCCGGTCGTGACGAAGGCGGCGACCGAGCCGGCGGCCAGCCGCGCGGCGGCGTTATAGCCCATGGCCAGGCGGTCGGCCTCGCTGGCGTCCGGCGGGCAAACCGGGGTTTCCACCGCCGGCGGCTGGTCCATAAAGATCAGAGAGCGGCCGCCGTCGGCCGGATAGAGCCGCTCATAGGCGCGGGTCGAGGCGTCGCCGCTCAGCGGCTGGCGACGGGCGTCGCCGAAGCCGTGGGCCGTCAGAAAAGCGGCCTTGGCGGCCTCCCGCTCAGAACTCAAGCGTCCGTCCCTTCCATGCGCCGTGGGGGGTCAGCCGCGCCATGCGGCCGTCCGCCCCGTCTCCCAGGCCGATGTCTATATCGAGTCGGTCGGGCGGCAGCCGCCCCTCCAGCCGCTGCGGCCATTCGATCAGGACCGCGCCCTCGTCGAGCGCCTCGTCGAGGCCGATCTCGTACGCCTCGTCGGGACTGGTCAGCCGGTAGAGGTCGAAGTGGGCCAGCGGGAAGGCGACTGTCTCGTAGAACTGCACCAGGGTGAAGGTCGGGCTGGGCACGTCCTCGCACGGTGTCGTCAGGGTCCGCACCAGCGCCCGGGCCACGGTCGATTTGCCGGCGCCCAGCGGACCGGTCAGGCAGATCGCCTCGCCGTCGCGCAGCACGGTGGCCAGCGCCGCGCCCAGACGCGACGTGGCGGCCTCGTCCGGCAGGGCGATCTCGGCGGGAAGGATCATGCGAAGGGGCGATCAGGATCGAACGGCAGGGTGCGCTCCACATAGGCCTTGATGGCGGCGCTGGCGACGGCCGCGTCGCCGTCCAGCGTCTCGGGCACGATGGGACGACCGATGGTGATGGTGAATCGCCGTCCCGACTTGTTGAGCAACTCGTGGAACAGGGTGATGTCGCGAAGCTCCGGCGAAAACCGGTCGAAGAGATGGAACAGCGTCGCCCAGGGCCCCTCCACATGGACCGGAACGATCGGCGCGTCATACTTCACCGCGACGGAGACCGCCGTCGGCATCCAGAGCGGGTCGGTCAGAACGCCGTGCCGGTCGCGCCGCGCCAGCCTGCCCGCCGGAAACACCATCAGCGCCCGTTCGGCCTCCATGACCGCCCTGGTCATGGTCAGGGTCAGGCGGGTTCGATCGCGCGTGCGTTTGGCCGCAACCCACTCGACCGGAATCAGGGTCTCGTCGAACTTCGCGCAGACCCTGTGGGCGTCGGAATTGGCGTAGAAGATGATGTCCGGCCGCACGCCCCTGAGCGCGTCATAGACGGCCACCCCGTCGGCTATGCCGGTCGGGTGGTTGCCGACGATGATGACCCGGCCCTCGCGCGGCAGGTGGTGCAGGCCAGAGACCGCGACATCGATGCCCAGCAGGTCGGAGACGAAGTCCAGCGCCCTCTTTCCGTCCATCGGCGCGATGGCGTCAGCCATTCGCCGCGCCTTTTCGTAACCGAGGAGGGCGTAAAGCAGCGGCCGCAGGATCGGCCAGACCGGCGAGCGTGACAGCTTCGGCGCGCGCTCCTCGATCAGCAGGTCGACGATATGCGCCGCCGCCCGCGAAGGGGCGGCATCCGGGGTCGAGACTGTCACGGCGTCGGCCATGACGGGAGTCTAGCGGCGTCCGTCGCGCGCGCAAAGCGGCCTAGTCGAAGCCGCGGCAAAGGCCTAGAACGCCGGCCTCACACGCCTCCGGGAGATCGCCATGCGGGACATCCGCCATTTCGTGAACGGTTCGTCCTTCGAGGGCGCCTCGGGCCGCTTCGGCGAGGTGTTCAACCCCAACACCGGCGAGGTCCAGGCCCGCGTGCAGCTGGCCACGGCCGGCGAACTGGACATGGCCGTCCAGGCGGCGCTGAGGGCCTTTCCGGGCTGGTCGGCGACCAATCCCCAGCGCCGGGCGCGGGTGATGTTCGAGTTCAAGCGCCTGGTCGAGGCCAATATGCAGGACCTGGCCGAGATGCTGTCGGCCGAGCACGGCAAGGTCATCGCCGACTCAAAGGGCGACATCCAGCGCGGCCTCGAGGTCATCGAGTTCGCCTGCGGAATCCCGCACGCGCTGAAGGGCGAATACACCGAGGGCGCCGGCCCGGGCATCGACGTCTATTCGATGCGCCAGCCGCTGGGCGTGGTGGCGGGTATCACGCCGTTCAACTTCCCGGCCATGATCCCGATGTGGATGTTCGGCGTGGCGATCGCGGTGGGCAACACCTTCATCCTCAAGCCCTCGGAGAAGGACCCGACCGTTCCCGTGAGGCTGGCAGAGCTGATGATGGAGGCCGGCGCGCCGGAGGGGGTGCTGAATGTCGTGCATGGCGACAAGGCCGCCGTCGACGCCATCCTGCAGCACCCCGATATCAAGGCCGTCAGCTTCGTCGGCAGCAGCGACATCGCCCACTACGTCTATTCGCAGGGCACGCTGCACAACAAGCGGGTCCAGGCCATGGGCGGGGCCAAGAACCACGGCATCGTCATGCCCGACGCCGACCTGGACCAGGTGGTCAAGGACCTGTCGGGCGCGGCCTTCGGCTCGGCCGGCGAGCGCTGCATGGCGCTGCCCGTCGTCGTCCCGGTCGGAAAGGCCGTGGCCGACGAACTGCGCGAGCGGATGGTGGCCGAGATCGACACCCTGAAGGTCGGCCTCAGCAGCGACGAGAGCGCCCAGTACGGCCCGGTCGTCTCCGCCGCCCACCGCCAGAAGATCGCCGACTACATCCGGATCGGTCAGGACGAGGGCGCCGAGCTGGTCGTCGACGGCCGCGACTTCTCCCTGCAGGGCTACGAGAAGGGCTTCTTCATCGGCCCGAGCTTCTTCGACGGCGTGAAGCCCGGCATGCAGACCTACCATGAGGAGATCTTCGGCCCGGTGCTGCAGATGGTCCGCGCCGACAGCTTCGAGGAGGCCGTCGAGCTGCCCAGCAAGCACCAGTACGGCAACGGCGTGGCCATCTTCACCCGCAGCGGCCGCGTGGCCCGCGAGTTCGCCAGCCGGGTCCAGGTCGGCATGGTCGGCATCAACGTGCCGATCCCGGTGCCGGTCGCCTACCACACCTTCGGCGGCTGGAAGCGCTCGGCGTTCGGCGACACCAACCAGCACGGCATGGAGGGCGTGAAGTTCTGGACCAAGGTCAAGACCATCACCGCCCGCTGGCCCGAGGGCGAGGTCGGGGACTCGAGCTTCGTCATCCCGACGATGAAGTGAGGCCAGGGGGGACATGCCCGAAGGCGCCTGTCACCTGCCGTGCGTCCTTCGACACGCAGCCTTCGGCTGCTGCCCAGGATGACGGATTCAGAATCGTCATGGTGAGCAGCGCGCAGCGCGTGTCGAACCACGCAAAGGGTTGGGGACGCGCTCCATCGGAGCATGTCCCCGTCAGCGGACGATCAGCGCCCGCGTGACGCCGTCCAGCACGAGCCGGCCGGCGGCCGTGGCGCGAAGCCGCGCTGCGTCGTCGGCCAGCAGGCCCTGGTCGACCAGACCCCGGACCACGGCGCTCGACGGTTCCATACGCAGCGCCGCCAGCTCCTCCCAACCCACGCCCTCGAAGGTGCGCAGGCCCATCAGGATGCGCTCCTCCGCGGCCTCGATCGCGGTGAGCGGCTCGGCCTCGAAGCCTGTTTCTGCGTCAGCGACGGCGCGGATGTAGTCCGCCACGCCGGCCCTGGCGGTCGTCGCCGTACGCACGCCGTCCAGGGTGAGGCGGCCGTGTGCGCCGGGACCGGCGCCGACGTAGTCCTGGCCGCGCCAGTAGACGAGGTTGTGCCGCGACCGGGCGGCCTCGCCGCGGGCGTGGTTGGAGACCTCGTAGGCCTCGAACCCGGCCGCCTCGAGCGTGACCTGCGTCATGTCGTAGAGCGCCTCGCCGACCGCGTCGTCCGGCGGGGTGAACGCCCCCCGCCGCACGGCCCGGTCGAAGGCGGTGCCCGCCTCGATGGTCAGCTGATAGGGCGAGACGTGTTCGGCGCCGAGGGCGATGACCGCCGCCAGCTGCTCGCGCCAGGCGGCGGGGGTCTGGCCCGGCAGGGCGTAGATCAGGTCCACTGACAGCCGCGGGAAGGTCGCCGCCGCCACCTCCGCCGCCCGTCGCGCCTGGCCTGCGTCGTGGTTGCGGCCGAGGAAGGTCAGCGCCGCATCGTCAAACGACTGCAGGCCGAGCGACAGCCGGTTCACCCCGGCGTCGCGGAAGGCGGCGAACCGGCCGGCCTCTGCGTCGGTGGGATTGGCCTCCAGCGACACCTCGACCGCCTCGTCCGGCGTCCACAGCGCCTTCGCGGCCTCGACGATGCGGGCCGCCCAGGCCGGGTCCATCAGCGACGGCGTGCCGCCGCCGAGGAACACCGACACCAGCCGGCGGGGACCGGTCATCGCCCGTTGGGCGGTCAGGTCGGCGACGATGGCGTCCGCCAGCGCAGCCTGCTCGGCCTGCCTGCGGTCGCGGACGACGTTGAAGTCGCAGTAGGGGCAGATCCGCGCGCAATAGGGCCAGTGGACATAGACCCCGAGCGGTGGGAGGTCGCTCAAAACAGGGCGGCCTTGAGCTTCTCGAAGGCGACGGCGCGATGGCTCATGGCGTCCTTCGCCGCCGGCTCCATCTCGCCGAAGGTCAGGTCATGGCCGGTGGGCACGAAGATCGGGTCATAGCCGAAGCCGTTCACGCCCCGCCCCGGGAAGACGAGGTCGCCGCGTACGATCCCCTCGACCACCACCGACGGTCCATCCGGCCAGGCGACGGCGAGCGCGCTGGTGAACCAGGCGCTGCGGTCGTCCGAGCCGGTCTCGATCAGCCGCGCCTCAACCTTGGCCATCGCCTCGGCGAAGTCCTTCGACGGTCCGGCCCAGCGGGCGGAGAAGATGCCCGGCGCTCCGTCCAGGGCGGTGACCGACAGGCCGCTGTCGTCGGCGATGGCGATCCGGCCCGACAGCTCTGCCGCATGGCGGGCCTTGAGCAGGGCGTTGCCGACGAAGGTGCTTTCAGTCTCATCGGGCTCGGGAATGTCGAGCGACCCGGCCGACAGGATCTCGAAGCGCCCGTCCAGCAGGGCGACCAGCTCCTTCGCCTTGCCCGGATTGTGGGTGGCGGCGACCAGGGTGGTTCCGGGGGCGAGCAGCAGGGGCATGGCGTGATCCTCTCCCCGCCTTCCTCGCCCCGAACGCCCCGCCGCGCAAGGCCGTGGCGTTATGCTGCAGTGCGTTACGACCATGTAATGATGTTACGCAAGTTTAATATCGATAATCGATAATTCCTTTGATCGAAAGTCGATGATCTTCTACATGAGTGACGTGGACGGGCCGCAACGGGCCGCCCTCCGGGTGGGGAAGGCTCCTCATTCGCGCTGCACTGCACAACGGAGACATCCATGTCCGCTCAAAAGATGACCAACCTCGTCGACACCATCGCCATGACCCTGGTCAACGTCGCCCTTCTGGCCGCCCTGCCGATCTCGGCGGTGCTGTTTGTGACCAACTCGATCTGATCGGGCTCCCTTTCATGAGGGTCCCGCACAGGGCATTCTCGCCGCCCGCCTGAGGGCCGGCTTCTCCCCAGGGGATCGACGACGATCCCTTGCGGCGAGGCCGGCTCCGGGAGGGGCGCCGTCAACAACGACAGCAACGGGCGAGCGGCCTTCCGCCGCCCGTATCCGGCGTCGGCGCCGGGCAGACGGAACGACCCGGCGCGTCGCCGCCGGCATTGGGGGAGTTGCGCCATGCGCGCCTTGGGTCCTGGCTCGGTGTCGAGCTTCCTGAAGACGGTCCTGGACGTCGTCTACTACGGCACGGCGGTGATCCTGGCCCTGCTGACGCTCGGCCTGGTCGCCGGCCTGCTGGCCATCAGCTTCTTTCCGGACCTGTTCCGGGAGATCGCCGAGCGCCTGAAGATCGAGGGCGAGGTCTCCCCCGGTCGCCTGGCGGCGCTGGGCGTCATCCTGGCCGTCTACGGCATGCTCTACCTGGGCGCGCTGATCGCCATCCTGAGCCGGCTGCGCAAGGTGTTCGCCACCCTGACGGCCGGCGACCCGTTCCAGCCCGACAACATTCCCCGGCTCCGGCTTATCGGCTTCGTGCTGGCCGGCATGGAGCTGACCCGCTACGCGCTGGGCGCGTCGCTGCTGGCGGTCGCCCCGGTCCTGAGCTGGGAGATCGACGGATTCAACATCACGGTGTGGTTCTCGGTTCTGGTCGTCTTCGTTCTGGCCGAGGTCTTCCGCGAGGGCGCCCGCCTTCGTCGCGAAGCCGAGCTGACGATCTAGGCGGGAGCGTATCATGGCCATCAAGGTCACCCTCGACCGGATCCTGCTGGAGCGGCGTATGTCGCTGACCGAGCTGGCCGACCGCGTCGGCGTCACCATCGCCAACCTGTCGATCCTGAAGACCGGCAAGGCCCGCGCGATCCGCTTCTCGACGCTGGACGCGCTCTGTCGCGAGTTGCAGTGCCAGCCCGGCGACATCGTCATCTTCGAACCGGGCGGCGGCTCGGGCGTCGAAGAGGACGAGGCGGAAGAGGCGTACGGGGGCGCTTGAGTTCGTCCCTCCCCTTCATGGGGAGGGTGGTGCGGCGCAGCCGGACCGGGTGGGGGATAGGGAGGCCAATCGTCGGGCATCGTGGGTGGCGCCTTGCTTCCCCACCCTGACCCGCTACGCGGGTCTGTCCCTCCCCATGAAGGGGAGGGACAGAGGCCTACATCCCCACCGCCGCCCGCTGCAGCAGGAACAGCTCGCCGATGCCCTTTTCGGCCAGGCCGTAGAGGGCCTCGAACTCGGCGCGGGTGAAGCCGCGCTTCTCGCCGGTGGCCTGGATCTCGACGATGTCGCCATTGCCGGTCAGCACGAAGTTCGAGTCGGCCTCGGCCGAGGAGTCCTCCTCGTAGTCGAGGTCGAGGACCGGCAGGTTGTTGAACACGCCGCAGGACACGGCAGCCACCTGGTCGAGGATCGGGTCGGTCTTGATGACGCCCTCGTCGAGCAGGTACTTCGTCGCCAGCCGCAGGGCGACCCAGGCGCCGGTGATGGAGGCCGTGCGGGTGCCGCCGTCGGCCTGGACCACGTCACAGTCGATCTGGATCTGGCGCTCGCCCAGCGCCTTCATATCGACCACGGCGCGCAGCGAGCGGCCGATCAGGCGCTGGATCTCCTGGGTGCGGCCCGACTGCTTGCCCTGGGCGGCCTCGCGGCGGCCGCGGGTGTGGGTGGCGCGCGGCAGCATGCCGTACTCCGCCGTGACCCAGCCGGCGCCCTTGCCGCGCATCCAGCCGGGGACGCCCTCGTCGACGCTGGCGGTGACCAGCACCTTGGTGTGGCCGAAGGTGACCAGGCAGGAGCCCTCGGCGTAGCGGTTGACCCCGGTTTCGAGGGTCACGACCCGCATCTGGTCGTGGGCGCGTTCTGACGGTCGCATCATCTGTCTCTTCAAAGCGTTGCGCGGCTTGCGCGCGGGCAGGGGCTGCCTATCCTATCGGAGGAAGGGTCGTCCACGGCCCTTGAAGTGAACCCCATGTCCTCGATCATCACCGGCGGCCTTGCGCCGACCCCGACCCTGACCGACCTGGACGAGCGCGCCCGCGACATCTTCCGGCGCGTGGTGGAGGCGTATCTGGAGACCGGGGAGCCGATCGGTTCGCGCACCCTGTCCCGCGGCGGCATCCAGCTGTCTCCGGCCTCGATCCGCAACACCCTGCAGGACCTGGCCCAGCTGGGCCTGCTCGATTCGCCCCACACCAGCGCCGGACGCCTGCCGACCCATGCCGGGCTGCGGCTGTTCGTCGACGGCCTGCTGGAGGTCGGGGATGTCGGCGAGGCGGAGAAGCGGGAGATCGACGCCCGGCTGTCGGTGCGGGGCCGGTCCTTCGAGGACGCTCTCAACGAGGCCAGCGGCATCCTGTCGGGCCTGGCCGGCGGGGCCGGCATCGTGGTCAGTCCGGTGCGCGAGGCCGGGGTCAAGCACGTCGAGTTCGTGGCGCTCGGCCCCGACCAGGCGCTGGCGGTCATGGTCTTCGACGACGGCCAGGTCGAGAACCGGCTGATGCGGCTGGCTCCCGGCCTGACGCCCTCGGCGCTGCTGGAGGCCTCCAGCTTCCTGGGCACGCGGCTGAAGGGCCGGACCCTGACCGAGACCCGCAGCGAGATGCGGGCCGAACTGGACCGCGCCCGCCGCGAGCTGAACGAGACCGCCGCCCGGCTGGTCGAGGACGGTCTGGCCGCCTGGAGCGGCGGCGAGGACGCCGACCGGTCGCTGATCGTGCGCGGTCGCGCCAATCTGCTGGGCGACGCCGGGGCGGTGGCGGATCTGGAGCAGGTCCGTCGCCTGTTCAACGACCTGGAACAGAAGGAGCAGCTCATCGGTTTGCTCGATGACGTTCGCGACGCCCAGGGCGTGCGGATCTTCATCGGCGCCGAAACGCGACTTTTCTCGCTTTCGGGTTCCGCCGTGATCGCGGCGCCTTATATGTCGGGCCGACAGAAGGTGCTGGGCGCGATCGGTGTGATCGGGCCGGCGCGTTTGAACTATGCCCGGGTGATTCCGCTGGTGGACTACACCGCGCGGGTGCTCGGCCGAATGCTGGACGGATGAAGAGATGAGTGACCAGGAGACCCAGGCCAACGGCCATGATGAGGACCTCGAGACCATCGAGGCGGCGCTCGACGCCGACATCGAGGCGCTGAAGGTCGAGAACGCCGCGCTTAAGGAACAGGTGCTGCGCTACGCCGCCGAGGCCGACAACACCCGCCGCCGGGCCGAGCGCGAGCAGAACGACGCCCGCGCCTACGCCATCCAGAAGTTCGCCCGCGACCTGTTCGGCGTCGCCGACCACCTGACCGCCGCCACCACCCACGCGCCGCGCGACAGCGACGACCAGATCGTCAAGAACTTCGTCGTCGGCGTCGACATGACCTTCAAGGAGCTGATGAGCGCCTTCGAGCGCAACGGCCTCAAGAAGCTGGCCCCGGAAAAGGGCGGCAAGTTCGACCCGCACCTGCACCAGGCGATGATGGAACAGCCCGCCGGCGACGGCGTAGCGCCCGGCGCGGTGATCAAGACCCTGCAGGCCGGATACGAGCTGCAGGGCCGCATCGTCCGCCCGGCCATGGTCGTGGTCGCCGCCAAGGGCCCGGCCGCCCCGCCGGCCGCCGACACGCCGGCGAGCAACCCCTACGCCGCCGAGGGCGAGGCCAGCGGCGGATCGGTCGACACGAAGGCCTGATCTTCCACCTTCGTCATCCTCGCCCTCGTGGCGAGGACCCCTTTGTCGGTTCGCAGGTGAGCGTGTGATCACGCTCTCACGATGACGCTGAACGAGGGGTCCTCGGGACAAGCCCGAGGATGACGATCCTTGTGAGCGCCCCCTTCCGCAAGCCGCTGATTACGCTAATGTCGCAAGTCCCCTTGAAGGCGAACCGGCGGGGGCCTCGACGATTCGCCCGCACTTCCTGACTTCGGACGAGACATGAAGCTTACCATCGAGCGGACGGCGCTGCTGAAGGCCCTGGGTCACGTGCAGAGTGTCGTCGAGCGGCGCAACACCATCCCGATCCTCTCCAACGTCCTGTTGACGGCGGAGCGCGAACAGGTGGGCTTCTCGGCCACCGACCTGGACATGGAGATCATCGACCAGGGCGTGGCCCAGGTCGATGTCCCCGGCCAGATCACCGCCCCGGCCCATACGCTGTACGAGATCGTCCGCAAGCTGCCGGAGGGGGCGGACGTCTCGCTGTCCTTCACCGGCGACGACCCCCGGCTGCAGGTCCAGGCCGGCCGCTCCAGGTTCAACCTGCCGGTGCTGCCGGCCGGCGACTTCCCGGTGATGAGCTCCGACGGCCTGTCGGCGCGCATTCCGGTCGACGCCAATGACCTGGCCCGGCTGATCGACAAGACCCGCTTCGCCATCTCCACCGAGGAGACGCGCTACTATCTGAACGGCCTCTACGTGCACACGGTGGTCGAGAACGGGACGCCGATGCTGCGCTGCGTGGCCACCGACGGCCACCGCCTGGCCCTGGCCGAGATGCCGGCCCCCGAGGGCGCCGCCGGCCAGCCGGGCGTGATCATCCCGCGCAAGACCATCAACGAGGTCCGCCGCCTGCTCGACGACGCCGGCGAGACGGTCGACTTCCAGGTCAGCGCCCAGAAGGTGCGCTTCGAGTTCGGCCAGGCCGCCGCCCTGACATCCAAGGTCATCGACGGCTCCTTCCCGGACTACATGCGGGTCATCCCGCGCGACAACGCGAGGATCATGCTGGTCGACAACACCCTGTTCGCCCAGGCCGTCGACCGCGTCGCCACCATCTCGGCCGAGAAGAGCCGTTCGGTGAAGATGGCCGTCGAGCCCGGCCGCATGACCCTGACCGTCCGCAACATGGAAGCCGGCCAGGGCGTGGAAGAGCTGGAGATCGACTACGACGGCGAGGCCTTCGAGATCGGCTTCAACGCCCGCTACCTGCTCGACGTCACCGGCCAGATCGGCGGCGAGATCGCCGAGTTCCGCTTCGCCGACCCGGCCAGCCCGACGCTGGTGCTGGATCCGACCGACGCCGGCGTGAAGTACGTGCTGATGCCGCTGCGGGTCTGACCGCTGGCGGCGCTGCTGCACGAAATCTGGGAAACGACGGACGACGACGGTCGCTGGCTGCCCGTCTGCATGGTGGCGGGTCCCGACGGCGACGACCTTCGTGCGCAGCTCGACATCGACGCGCGGCTGGTGACGACCTTCGAGGCCCACTCGCCGTTCGAGGCGATGATGACCTTCCATCGCCTGATGGAGCTGGGTCCCTATCGCGGGGTCAGCAACGACGAGCGGCGCGCCTACTCCGAGGAAGCGCTGATGCGGCAATTCCGGGGCCATTAGGGGACAGTTTAAGGTGTCCCCGACCCCAACGGCTTGACCAGCAGCAGGGTCGTCAGGCCGCTGTTCCACTCCTCATCCGGGTAGCGATCCGCCTCGCGATAGCCGCGCTTCGCATAGAAGGCCTGGCTGCGGATGTTGAAGGTGTCGGTCTCGAGCCGGGCCTGCGTGTGGCCGTCGGCGGCCATGGTGGCCTCGGCATGATCCATCAGCCGTCCGCCGACGCCCGACCGCGCGTGGCTCGCCTGCACATGCAGGGCGTTCACGAAGTCGCCCTCGCGGTCGACGAAACCGACCACCGCGCCGTCGACCTCCGCCACGACGAACAATAGCCCTCGGTCGCCGACATAGGCCGCCGGCCGGTCCTGACTCCGGAAGGCCTCGGCCGACTCGGGCGTAAGCTGGGGCAGCCAGGTGCTCTCGAAGGTGTCGCGCAGGATCGCTTTCAGCGCTGCCCCGTCCTCGGGGCGGGCCTTGCGGATCAGGATGTGGCGCGTCGGAGCCATGCCGGAACCCTACGCATTCGCCCCGCCTCGCACTACAGTGCAGACATGTCCCTCCGCCTCCCCCAGTCGCTGTTCGCCGCGAAGACCGACCCGTTCGACGCCGGCCTGCAGACCGAGTTGATGGCCGAGCAGGCCGCCTCGCTCGGCCGGGCGGGGACGCGGGTGGAGACGACGCTGGCGGCGTTGCGCAACGCCTCCGCCGATGACCGCCCCGCGGCGCTGAAAGCCGCCGCCGACGCGGTCTGGGCCCTGTTCATCCAGCGCGAGCTGATGGGCCAGCGGAACCAGAAGCCGCTGATCGAGCACTACGGCATTCCGAAGGAAGTGCTGGCGAGGCTGGGGACGCGGTAGGGACTTCCCCAACACCGTCATCGTCGGACCTGTTCCTTAGCCTGCCCTCGGGTCGGCCTCCGGCCGAGCCCGGGGACCCATGAACACCGCCTGTCCCGTGCGTCCCCCCGGGACCGGCCGATGGCCGGCCCGAGGGCAGGCTCCGACACGCCGCTTCGCGGCGGCTCAGGATGACGTATCTGGAGGGCTATTCACCCACGTCATGCTGAGCAGCGCTCGAAGAGCGCCTGTCTAAGCAGGCAGGACGCCGGCCAAGGCGCCACGCATGGCTGGCCCGGACCAGCCGGGCCATGACGGATGAAAGGGGAGCATGGTACGGACCCCCATGCGCTCCGTGCTCACCACCCTCTCCCTGACGAACTTCCGTTCCTACGAACGGGCGGAACTGTCGCCGGACGGGGCCAGCGTCTGCCTCTGGGGGCCGAACGGGGCGGGGAAGACCAATCTGCTGGAGGCGATCAGCCTGCTGTCGCCGGGGCGAGGCCTGCGCGGGTCGGCGATCGCCGAGGTCGGGCGGCGGCTGCCGGGCGAGAAGACCGGCCGGGCCTGGGCGGTGTCGGCGCTCGTGTGGAACGACGACGACGCGGTGCGGATCGGCACCGGGGTCGAGCAGCCGGGGGCGGCGCGACGCATCGTGCGCATCGAGGGCGAGACGGTCCCGCCGGGACGTCTGGCCGACCATATCCGGCCGATCTGGCTGACCCCGGCCCAGGACCGGCTGTTCCTCGAAGCCGCCGGCGACCGCCGCCGCTTCTTCGACCGGCTGGTCTTCGCCGCCGAGCCGAAACACGCCGCCCACGCCGCCGCCTATGACAAGGCGATGCGCGAGCGGATGCGGCTGCTGACCGACGCCAGTGATGGTGTCGGCGAGCCCGATCCGGTCTGGCTGTCGGCGCTGGAGGCGCGGCTGGCCGAGAGCGGCGCCCTGATGGCGGAGGCCCGGGCCCGGACCCTGGCCGTGCTGCAGTCGGAGATCGACGACCGGGGCGACCGGCCCTTCCCGCAGGCGGTGCTCAGCCTGACCGGCGAGTGGGAGCAGCTGGCGCTGGGCGGCCTCGACTTCGCCGATCTCGAGGCCCGGCTGGCCGCCGCCCTGGCCGCGGCGCGGGCCCGCGACGGCGCCGCGGGACGGGCCCTGACCGGCCCGCACCGGGGCGATCTGGCGGTGGTGCACGCCGAAAAGGACCGCCCGGCGGCGGAATGTTCGACCGGCGAGCAGAAGGCCCTGATTCTGAACCTCGTCCTGGCCCAGGCGGCGAGACTTTCCCGTGTAGAATCAGCGCCAAGTCCTGTATTGTTGCTCGACGAAGTCGCCGCGCATCTGGACCCGCTCCGCCGGGCCGCGCTGGCCGACGAAATCGCGGCGCTCGACCTCCAGGCGTTTCTGACTGGAACCGACGAGTCGCTGTTCGACCCCTTCAAGGGTCGGGCCCTCGGCGTCCGTGTGGAGCCGTCCGGCCTGACCGTTCTGGACCGATAGATGACCGACCAAATCGACGACGCTTCCGAGCCGCAGCACAACGGCGAATACGACGCCGACTCCATCAAGGTGCTGAAGGGCCTGGACGCGGTGCGCAAGCGCCCCGGCATGTACATCGGCGACACTGATGACGGCTCGGGCCTGCACCACATGGTCTACGAAGTCGTCGACAACGCCATCGACGAGGCGCTGGCCGGGCACGCGACCAAGGTCGAGGTGATCCTCAACGCCGACGGGTCCTGCACCGTCACCGACGACGGCCGCGGCATCCCGGTCGACATGCACGAGGGTGAGGGCGTCAGCGCCGCCGAGGTCATCATGACCCAGCTGCACGCCGGCGGTAAGTTCGACCAGAACAGCTACAAGGTCTCCGGCGGTCTGCACGGCGTCGGCGTCTCGGTGGTCAACGCGCTGAGCGACTGGCTGGAGCTGAAGATCTTCCGCAATGGCAAGGCGCACCAGATGCGCTTCGAGCGCGGCGATGCGGTCTCGTCCCTGAAGATCACCGGCGAAGCCCCGATCCGTGGCGAGGGCGACAGCCGCCAGGGCCAGCCGCTGACCGGCACCCAGGTGACCTTCTTCCCGTCGGTGACCACCTTCGCCTTCATCGAATTCGACCGGAAGACGCTGGAGCACCGCCTGCGCGAACTGGCCTTCCTCAACAGCGGCGTGACCATCCACTTCCGCGACGACCGCGACGCCGAACCCTGGGAAGAGATCCTGCACTACGAGGGCGGCATCGAGGCCTTCGTCCGCCACCTGGACAAGGCCAAGACGGCGCTGATCAAGTCGCCGATCGTCATCCGCGGGGCCCGCGAGAAGGTCGAGATCGACCTCTCGCTGGAGTGGAACGACAGCTACCACGAGCACATGCTGTGCTTCACCAACAACATCCCGCAGAAGGACGGCGGCACCCACCTGTCGGCCTTCCGCGCGGCCCTGACCCGGGTCATCACCAACTATGCCGAGACCTCCGGCATGGCCAAGAAGGAGAAGATCTCGGTCACCGGCGAGGACGCCCGCGAGGGCCTGACCTGCGTGCTGTCGGTCAAGGTGCCTGATCCCAAGTTCAGCTCCCAGACCAAGGACAAGCTGGTCTCCTCCGAGGTGCGCCCGGCGGTCGAGGGTCTGGTCCAGGAGGGTCTGTCGACCTGGTTCGAGGAACACCCCGTCGAGGCCAAGGCCATCGTCAGCAAGATCGCCGAGGCCGCGTCGGCCCGGGAAGCGGCCCGCAAGGCCCGCGAGCTGACGCGCCGCAAGAGCGCGCTCGACATCACCAGCCTGCCCGGCAAGCTGGCCGACTGTTCCGAGCGCGACCCGGCCAAGTCCGAACTGTTCATCGTCGAGGGGGACTCGGCCGGCGGCTCGGCCAAACAGGCTCGCAACCGCGACAACCAGGCCATCCTGCCCCTGCGCGGCAAGATCCTGAACGTCGAGCGGGCGCGGTTCGACAAGATGCTGTCGTCCGACCAGGTCGGCACCCTGATCATGGCGCTGGGCGCCGGCATCGGGCGGGACGAGTTCAACATCGAGAAGATGCGCTACCACCGCATCGTCATCATGACCGACGCCGACGTCGACGGCGCCCACATCCGCACGCTGCTGCTGACCTTCTTCTACCGGCAGATGCCGGAGGTGATCGAGCGCGGTTACCTCTACATCGCCCAGCCGCCGCTCTACAAAGCCACCAAGGGCAAGTCCTCGCGCTACCTGAAGGACGACCCCGAGATGGAGACCTTCCTGATCGACGAGGGCGTCGAGGGCGCCGAGCTGGACCTGTCGACCGGCGAGCGGATGACCGGCCAGGACCTGCTGGCCCTGGTCACCCAGGCGCGCCAGGCCAAGGCCAACATCGACCGCCTGTCAGCCCGCGCTCCGGCCTTCGCCATCGAGCAGTCGGCCCTGGCCGGGCTGATGAGTGAAACCCCCGATCCCCAGGCCGCCGCCGCGCGCCTGAACCTCTATGCCGAGGAGGGCGACGGTCCCTGGTCCGGCGCCCGCGGCGAGACCGGCTTCGTGTTCAGCCGCATCAAGCGCAGCGTGTCCGAGAAGATCGTGCTCGAGGACGCCCTGCTGCAGGCCGCCGACGCCCGTCGCCTGTCCGAGCGCGCCGCCGCCCTGGCCGAGGTGTTCGCCGCGCCCGCCGTCTACCGCCGCAAGGACAAGAGCACCACGGTGCGCGGCCCGCTCGACCTGGTCGGGGCGGTGATGGACGCCGGCCGCAAAGGCCTCGCCATCCAGCGCTACAAGGGCCTGGGCGAGATGAACCCCGAGCAGCTGTGGGAAACCACCCTGGACTCGGAAGCCCGCACCCTGCTGCAGGTCCGGGTCAACCACGCCGACGACGCCGACGACATGTTCAGCCGCCTGATGGGCGACCTGGTCGAGCCGCGCCGCGAGTTCATCCAGGAAAACGCGCTCGACGCCGAGGTGGACGTCTAGCTCTCGCGGACCACCTTGAGCACCGCCTGGCCGTAGCGCTCCAGCTTGGAGGCCCCGACGCCGTTGGCCAGCATGAGGTCGCCGGCCGAGCGGGGGCGCAGTCGGGCGATGTCTTCCAGGGTCCTGTCGGCGAAGATGACATAGGGCGGCACATGCTGCTCGTGCGCCTCCTCGCGGCGCCAGGCGCGGAGGGCCTCGAAGAGCACCGCCGCATCGCCCGTCAGCTCATCCCCGGCGCTCTTGCCGCGTTTGCGGGGCGAGGCGCGCCCGATCCGGCCCGACGCGTCGGCGCCCTCCGGCGGCGTCCGCACGGCCACCTTGCGCTCACCCCGGTAGGTGGCCTTGACCGCGTCGGCGTCGCCCAGGCCGATCAGCGGACGGCCATCGTTGGGGTCCTCGCGCAGCAGGCCCTCGAACAGCAGCTGGTCGATCAGGTCGCGCCAGCCGGCGGCGCTGAACTCCTTGCCGATGCCCCAGGTCGACAGGGCGGCCTCCGACTCCGAGACGTCCTTTGTCTTGCCCAGCAGGTGGTCGACCAGCCGGCCGCGGCCGAAACGACCGCCCAGCCGGTGGACGGCGGCCAGCGCCTTCTGGGCGGCGACCGTGGCGTCTATGGCGGCAGGCGGGCTGACGCAGAGGTCGCACTGGCCGCAGCGGGCGACGCCCTCCTCGCCGAAGTAGCGACGGACGGCGGCGGCGCGGCAGGCCGTGCCGTCGAGCATGTTGTAGAGCTGGCGCACCTTGCGCATCTGCACCGCGCGCACCTCGTCGGCGACCTCGCGGCCCTCGATGCGGCGCAGGGCCCAGGCCATGTCGGCCGAGCCGTAGAGGGTGATGCCCTCAGCCGGCTGGCCGTCGCGGCCGGCCCGGCCGATCTCCTGCCAGTAGGCCTCGATGGAGGCCGGCGGGTCGGCGTGGATCACGAAGCGCACGTCCGGCTTGTCGATCCCCATGCCGAAGGCGATGGTCGCCACCATCACGGCGGCGTCGGCCTCGAGGAACTTCTCCAGTCGCTGCGAGCGGACGGCCTTGTCTAAGCCGGCGTGATAGGCCAGCGCCGGGACGCCCGCCGCGACCAGCCGCTCGGCCAGCTTCTCGGTCCCCTCGCGGGAGCCGGTGTAGATGACGCCCGAGCGGCCTGGCCGCGCCGCCACCAGCTCCTCGACCCGGGCATGGCCCTGGCCACGCTTGCGCTCGGCCGACAGGATCAGCTCGGGCCGGGCGAAACTGTCGACGAACTCAGCCGCATCCTCGAGCCGCAGCTCGGCGCGGATGTCCTCGCGGGTGCGGGAGTCGGCGGTTGCGGTGACGGCCAGCCTGGGCACGCCCGGGAAGATGTCGGCCAGCCGGCCGAGCAGGCGGTAATCAGGGCGGAAGTCGTGGCCCCACTGGCTGACGCAGTGGGCCTCGTCGATGGCGATCAGGGCCAGCGGCACCCGCGACAGGCGGTTGAGCATGGCCGGCTGGGCCAGGCCCTCGGGCGACAGGTAGAGCAGGTCGAGTTCGCCGGCGTCGATCCGCCGCCAGATGTCCTGGCGCTGGTCCATGTCGGCGCTGGAATCGAGCCGTTCGGCGGCGACGCCCGACTGCTTCATGGCCTCGACCTGGTCGGCCATCAGCGCGATCAGGGGCGAGACCACCAGCCCCAGACCCGGCCGGATCAGGCTCGGGATCTGGTAGCAGAGGCTCTTGCCGCCGCCGGTGGGCAGCACGGCCATGGCGCTGCGCCCGGCGAGGATTTCGGTGATGACCTGCCCCTGCAGCCCGCGGAACTCGGCATGGCCGAAGACGCGGCGCAGGATCTCGCGGGCAGGCTGAAGGGAATCGGTCACAGGGCGGTTATGGCGAGCGTCGCGCGGCTTGCTAACCCCCTGATCGCGCGGCTGCACCAAACCTCCATATTCGCGGGCTTTACCGCCGCGAAAACGTCGCGTTCATATGTCGTCAATCATGATGGGGCCTGACAGGCGCAGCGCGGGAAATCCGCGTCTATCGAGATCCGGACAAGCGAACAGACGATGGCTAATCCACAGGGCGCGCGGCGCACGCCGCTTCAGGCGTTCACCTACTGGGGCGCGGTGGTCGGCGTCTGGGGCCTGATCTTCCTGGTGGCCTTCTTCGCCATGTTCGCCACCGATCTGCCGGACGTGTCCAAGCTCAACGACGTCACGCGCCAGCCGTCGATCTCCTACCTCGACCGGTCCGGCGGGTTGATCGCCGTGCGCGGCAGCCAGTACGCGCCCCCGGTCGACCTCGACAAGCTGCCGGACTACGTGCCGAAGGCCTTCATCGCCATCGAGGACCGTCGCTTCTACTACCACCCCGGCTTCGACCCGGTCGGCATCAGCCGGGCGGCGGTCAAGAACCTGTCCTGCATGTGCGTGGTGGCCGGCGGCTCGACGATCACCCAGCAGCTGGCCCGCAACCTCTTCCTGACCCTCGACCAGAACTGGCGGCGCAAGGCCCAGGAGCTGATCCTGTCGCTGTGGCTGGAGATGAAGTTCTCCAAGAAGGAGATCCTCGCCCTCTATCTGAACCGGGTCTACTTCGGGGCCGGCGCCTACGGGATCGAGGCGGCAGCCCAGCGCTACTTCAACAAGCCGGCGTCGAAGCTGACCATCGGCGAGGCGGCGCTGCTGGCCGGGATGATGAAGGGCCCCTCGCGTTACAGCCCGGTCACCGCCACCGGCCGGGCCGAGCGCCGCGCCAACATCGTGCTCGACGAGATGGTGCGGACGAAGGCGATCACCGCCGAGGAGCGGGCCGAGGCGATCCGCACCCCGGTACGGGTGTCGGCCGTGCTGGCCAACCAGCGGGCGCAGTACTTCACCGACTGGGTCGACGGCCAGGTGCGCGCCCTCGTGGGGGAGCCGACCGAGGACCTGATCGTCGAGACCACCCTGGACCTGCCCATCCAGGCGGCCGCCGAGTCGGCGATCCGCAGCGGCGTCAGCGGCGGCAAGGCCCAGGGGGCCGAGCAGGCCGCCCTGGTGGCCATCGACGGCGAGGGCCGTATCCGCGCCTATGTCGGCGGCGCCAACTACGGTGAGAGCCAGTTCGACCGCGCCACCACCGCCCGCCGCCAGGCCGGGTCGGCCTTCAAACCCTTCGTCTACCTCGCCGCCATGGAGGCGGGCCGCACCCCTTCGGTCATGGTCACCGATGAACCGGTCCGTATCGGGAACTGGGAGCCGCGCAACTACACCGGGCGGTACCTGGGCGACATCACCCTGCAGACGGCCCTGGCGGAGTCGGTGAACACCGTGGCCGCGCGACTGGCCAACGAGGTCGGCACCGGCAATGTGGCGGCCGTGGCCCGGCGGCTGGGCATCGCCTCGAAGATCCAGCTCGACCCGTCGATGGCGCTGGGCGCGGTCGAGGTCAGCCCGCTGGAAATGGCCCAGGCCTATGCCCCGTTCGCCAACGGCGGGTTCCTGGCCCGGGGCTACGGTATCCAGCGCATCCGCACCGCCGGCGGCAAGGTGCTCTACGACCACAATCTCGAGAAGCGGGCCCGGCGATCGGTGATCGGCTCGCCGTCGCTGCAGTACATGAACCAGATGATGCGCGAGGTCGTGGTCACGGGCACCGGCAAGCGCGCCCGGGTCGCCGGCTACGACATCGCCGGCAAGACCGGCACGACCAGCGATTATCGCGACGCCTGGTTCGTCGGCTATACCGGCGGCTTCGTGACCGCCGTCTGGACCGGCAAGGACAACAACCGCCCGATGAAGACGGTCAGCGGCGGCGGCGTTCCGGCCGGCATCTGGCGGACCTTCATGGCGCAGGCCCTTCCCCGGCTGCGCGCCCAGGCCATCCCCGGCGGCTACGCCACGCCGCCGGCCCAGGAGCCGGACGCCATCGGCGACCTGCTGTCGAACCTCGGTATCGGCGGAGGCGATGCGCCCCCGTCCCCGGCGCCGGCGCCCGAGCAGAAGGCCCCGCCGCCGCGCCTGCCGGAAGAAGTGCCCTACTAGCCCCGCCCGAAGGCGTGCAGCCGGGCGCCCTCGCGGCGAAGCCACTCGCGGTGCGGCGCGTGGTCTCCGACCAGGCCATGGACCAGGGCCCAGAAACGCGGGCCGTGGTTGGCCTCGATCAGGTGGGCGCATTCGTGGGCGGCGACATAGTCGGCCACGTCGGCCGGGGCCAGGGCCAGCCGCCAGCTGTAGCGGATCGAGGCGCCGGCCCGCGGGCTGGCCGGACGGCATGAGCCCCAGCGCCCCCGGGCGTCAGTGACCGCAACCTTCGGCATCGGCCGCTCCAGTCGCCCGGCATAGACAAGGGTCCGGTCGGTGAGCCAGCGCCGCGCCTCGAGCTTGATCAGGCGAAGCACGCGATCGGCGAAGGCGGCGTCTTCCGGGGCGCTGATCCGGGCGGGTGCGCCTTCGGAGGCCGGCGTGAAGCGTGCGCGACCGGGGCCCGCGATGAGGGCGCAGGGCGCGCCGAACAGGCTGATGGTCATGCCGGGGACAAGTGTTTCACCGGCCGGCAGGTCGGCCAGCTGCCCGGCGATCCAGTCGGCCTTCTCCCGGGCGAAGGCCACGGCCTCTGGCAGGCGGCGCGCGCTGGGCGCCGTGGCCACGACCTCGCGCCGGATGCGGTCGATGCGCAGGCTGACGCGGCGGGCGCGCGCGTTGACCGAGAGGCGCACGGGATAGCCGTCCGCCTCGATCCGGTCACCGTGGGCGAGGCCCGATCCGCCGAACAGTTTCATGGCCTTCAGATAGGCCCGCCACCGGCGACCGCAAAGCCCCGTTTCAGAAGTCCGGGTCGCAGTGGCGGATGAAGGCGGCGACCCTGGGGAAGATTTCCTCGCGGAAGCGACGGCCGTTGAACACACCGTAGTGGCCGACGCCCTCCTGGACATGGTCCAGCTTCATGTCGGCGGGAATGTTGGCGCAGAGCTCGTGGGCGGCCTGGGTCTGGCCGATGCCCGAGATGTCGTCCAGCTCGCCCTCTACCGTCATCAGGCCGATGTCCGTGATGGCCGAGGGCTTCACCCGCCGGTCGCGGTGCAGCAGTTCGCCCTTGGGCAGGGCGTAGTCCTGGAACACCTTGTCGATGGTCTGGAGGTAGAACTCCTCGGTCAGGTCCATCACCGCAAGATACTCGTCGTAGAAGGCGCGGTGCTTGTCGGCGCTGTCGCCGTCGCCGGACACCAGATGGTCGAAGTAGCGGCGGTGGGCGTCCTTGTGGCGCTCCATGTTCATCGACATGAAGCTGGCCAGCTGCACGAAGCCCGGATAGACGCGCCGCCCCACGCCCGGGTAGGGCGCCGGCACGGTGTAGATCATGTTCGACTGGAACCAGGTGAAGGGCCGCTCCTCGGCGAGCTTGTTGGTCACGGTCGGCGACAGGCGGGCGTCGATGGGCGAGCCCATGAAGGTCATGGTCCGCGGCCGCCGGGGGTCGTTGTCCTCGGCCATCAGGGCGGCGGCGGCCAGCACCGGCGGGCCCGGCTGGCAGACAGCGACGACGTGGGCGCGGTGGCCCAGCGTCCGCAGCATCAGCTGGATGTGCTCGATATAGTCGTCGAAGTCGAAACGCCCCTCCATCATCGGGACGTCGCGGGCGTTCTTCCAGTCGGTGATGAACACCGCATGGTCGGGGGCGAAGGCCTCGACCGTGCCGCGCAGCAGCGTGGCGTAGTGGCCCGACATCGGGGCGACGATCAGGACGGCCGGGTCCAGCTGCAGCTTGCCGGCATGGCGCATGTCGGCCATGTCGCGGTCGAACTGCACCAGACGGCACCAGGCGCTTTCCCAGACCACCGTCTGGCGCACCCGCACCGGGTGACCGTTCACCTCGATCTCGTCGATGTGCCAGTCAGGCTTGCCGTATCGACGGGTGACGTTCTCGTAGAGGTCGGCGCCGGCCGACAGGCTGCGGCCGAACGTCGAGTTGCGGGCGGGATTTAGCGGCGAGGACCACCAGTCGCGGGCCAGGCGCGCGGCGGCGCGCATCGGGGTGGCCGCGTAGTAGGCCGCTTCGTGCAGGGCGTAGAGCATCGGACCTCGGTCGTTGTGCAGCGCAGCATAACACAACGCGCCTTAACGAAGTCCAGATCGATTCGTTGCGGCGATGTGTCTTGCCGCCGCCCGGGCGCGGGATCAGTCCAGCAGGGTCCTCAGCTGGTCCTTCATGCCGTAGTGAAGCGCCGTACAGGCCATGGTCCCGGTCGCCAGGCCGGCCAGGAAGCCTGCCACCGCGCCCGGAACCGTGCCGATGAGCGGCAGCACCACATTGGCCGTTCCCGCCCCCATGACGGCGCCGGCGCCGCCCAGGGCGATCCCGCTGGTCCGCGCGCACCTCATGCCGATGTCGAAAAGCCGGTCCTGCTCCTGGAACGACAGGATGCCGAGCTTGATGAGTTCGCGCCGGAAGTTTTGCAGGCTGTCGTCAGACATTGATCGCTCCCTCGGTCTGTCGCCTGAGTACCGGCGATCGGTGAACGCGGCAAGTTGGCGGCAGAGGGGTCAGTCGCCGCGCAGAGCCTTGCGGAGCTCCTCGGCCAGCTGGTCGGGGGTCATGCCGTAGGCGAGCACCTTGGTGAACCGGCCGCGAGGGTCCATCACATACATGGCGGTGGAATGGTTCACGAGGTAGTCGGGTCCGTCGCCCGCCTTCTCGTGAAACACCCGGTAGGCCTTGGCCGCGGCATCGGTCTGCGCGACCGTGCCGGTGAGGCCGAGGGTCCCCTCGGGCGGGCGCTGGGCGGCCAGCCAGTCCCGGACCTTGGCCGGCGTGTCGCGCTCGGGGTCGACCGAAATGAACACCAGACGGACGTCCTCGCCCTGGGGGCCCAGCTGGTCATGGGCCGCGGTCAGGGCCTGCAGCGTGCCGGGGCAGACGTCCGGGCAGTAGGTGAAGCCGAAGAAGACCACGCTCCATCTGCCCTTCAGCACGCTCTCGTCGACCGGCCGGCCGGTCTGGTCGACCAGCTTGAACGGCCCGCCGACCGCGCCGGCCGCGGGGGCCGGTCCGTCGAACACGCCGGCGCGCCAGGCCAGGGCGCCGGCGATGAAGATCCCGACGATGCAGGCGATCAGCAGCAGGATGCGTTGGCGGGTCACAAGACACTCCGTAGGGGCTCGCTATCGGCCGCGAATTGGGGCCAGATCGCGATATGGCGCTGACACCAGATACGGCGACGGTCGCCGACCTGAAGCCCGGTCTCGATAGGCCGGGGCGCCCGGCCGCGCAAGGGTGGGACGCACTGTGGCCGAGCGGGGTGCCGCGTCGCGGGCGACTGAGGGTGCGCACCCTCACCACCCTTCGCTGGCTCGCCATCGCCGGCCAGACGATCACCGTGGTCGTGGTCGGCTTCGTGATGGATCTGCCGATACCGTTCGCGGCCTGTTTCGGCCTGATCGCGCTGTCCGCCTGGCTCAACGTCCTCGTCGGGCTGGCCACATCGGGGCAGCGCCTGGCCACTGATCGGGAGGCGTCGGCCCATATCGCCTTCGACATCCTGCAGCTCTCGGGGATGCTCTACCTGACCGGGGGCATTCTCAATCCGTTCTCGCTGCTGCTGATCGGCCCGGCCGTTCTGGCCGCCGCCACCCTGCCGGTACGCTACGTCGTGGCGCTCTGCCTGCTGGCCATCCTCGCCTGTACGGCGCTGGCCATCCAGGCCCTGCCGCTTCCCGCGCCCCAGGCCGAGCCGTTCGATCCACCGCTGATCAACCGGGTGGGAGCGGTGATCGCGCGGGTCCTGGGGATCGCCTTCTGCGCCGGCTACGCCTGGCAGGCCGCGCGGGAGGCGGCGCGGATGGAGCTGGCGCTCGACACGGCCCACACCGTCCTGGCCCGGGAGCAGCGGCTCTCGGCCCTGGGCGCCCTGGCGGCTGCGGCGGCGCATGAACTGGGCACGCCCCTGGCCACCATCACGATCGTGGCCAAGGAGATGGTGCGCGAAGCCCCGCCAGGGCCGCTGAGGGACGACGCCGAACTGCTGATGTCCCAGGCGGCGCGATGCCGGGACATCCTGCAGGGCCTGACCCGGGCGCCCGACGCCGGCGATCAGGTCCATGAGCGGATGAGCCTGCTGCAGATGGTGCAGGAAGCGATCGAGCCGCACGCCCGGGGCCCGCAGGTCCGGGTCGAGGCGGTGGTCTCCGGTCCGCCGGACGAGCCGCCGCCGGACATCTGGCGCCTGCCCGAGGTGCTGCACGCCCTGACCGCCTTCGTCGAGAACGCCGTCGATTTCGCCCGGTCGGAAATTCTCGTTACCGCCCGCTTCGACGCGCGCCATATCTCTGTACAGGTCCGTGATGACGGGCCGGGCTTCGCGCCGGAGGTTCTCGCCAAGCTGGGCGAGCCCTATGTCACGAGCCGACCGGGGGCTGAGACCATGCGCAGCGGTCATGTCGGAATGGGTCTGGGCTTCTTCATCGCCAAGACCCTGCTGGAACGGACCGGGGCCGCCGTCGATTTCCGCAATGGTCGCGGCGGCGGGGCGGTGGTCACGGCCCGCTGGCCGAGGGCGGCGATCGCGGCCCCGGATCGGGTCGATCCGCTCACGGGGCTTGATGAACCCCTCGGGACTGCGACAGAGTGACGCGTAACCGGGTCAAACGCTTCGAGAACCCAAACGGGAGCTGATCGATGGTCGAAATTGCCGATGTCGTCGCGGGGCTCGCTGACCGGAGCCTGCTGGTGCTGGACGACGACGCGGCGCTTCGAACGCGGCTCGGCCGGGCGCTGGAGCAGCGCGGTTTCGAGGTCCGGCTGGCCGGCAGCGTCTCGGAAGCGCTGGAGGCGGTCAGGGTCTCGCCCCCGGCCCACGCCGTGCTCGACATGCGGCTGGACGACGGGACCGGCCTGCGGATCGTCCAGGCGGTGCGGGACGCCCGGCCCGAGGCCCGGGTCGTGATGCTGACCGGCTACGGCAACATCGCCACCGCCGTGGCGGCGGTGAAGGCGGGGGCCGTCGACTATCTGGCCAAGCCGGCCGACGCCGACGACGTGGCCCGCGCCCTGCTCGCCCTCGGCGGCTCCGCCGCGGCCCCGCCCGAAAACCCGATGAGCGCCGACCGTGTGCGCTGGGAACATATCCAGCGGGTCTATGAACTGTGCGGCCACAACGTCTCGGAAACCGCACGACGGCTGTCGATGCACCGCCGGACCCTGCAGCGCATCCTGGCCAAGCGCGCGCCGCGCTGACCCCGATCAGCGGTCCGCGATCACCGCCGGAGCGCCGCCAGCCGGGCAAACGCCAGGGTCAGCGCCTTGCGCCGGGCGGCGACCAGGGGCGTGAGGGGCGCGTCCCGGACCACCGCGCCGCCGAAGCCGTCGGCGACGATCAGCCCGGGCTCGATGGGGAGCAGGTCGACCGGGAAGTGGGGCGCCACCGCGAAGTAGAAGGCGTCACACCAGGGCGCGTACTCGCCCCACTTGCGGTCGGTCAGATAGTCCTCGGCCGAGGACTTCACCTCGACGATGACGATATCGCCCTTCGGGCCCAACGCCATCAGATCGGCCCGCCGCCCGTTCGGCAGGCAGACCTCGGCCAGTGGCGCATAGGCCATTTCCACCAGCAGCCGCGCCGCGCCACGCGTGACCGCGAGCGTGGTCTCGGGCCTTGTGACCGTGACGATGGAGAGGGCGACGGCGTCCATGTCGCCATTTATGTTCGGGTTTTGTTCGGGGTCAAGGCGTCCGCGGCCTAGCCCTGGGCCGGGAACTCCAGCGTCTGGCCGTAGCCCAGCGCGCGGATCCGGGCCACGGCGGCGGCCCTGGCCGCCTCGCTCATCGACGGGCGGCGCGACAGCAGCCAGACATAGTTGCCGCCGGGCGTGGCCATGATGGCCCAGCCGCCGTCGGCGGCGGTGTCGAGGACCCAGTATTCCTGCGTCTTCACCCCGCCGAGGAAGACCATCTCGAACCGGGCGTTGCGGCTGCCCGGCAGGACCCGGCCCTTTGTCGAGATCACCTTGGCCGGGCCGTCGGCCGAGCCCTTGCGGCAGATCTGGCGCACGACGAACTCGCCGGTGGTGGAGATGAAGGCGACATCACCGCCGCCGCCGATCGGGGTGAACTCGCTGCGCGGAGCCTGGCAGTCACGCTGGCCCAGGTTCGGGACCCGGGCGATCTCGTACCAGCGGCCGCTGTAGAAGGCGGCCGGCACGGCCCGCGCCGGCGGCGGCGCGGCGGCGGAGGCGGCGGAGGCGACGGCCAGCAAGGCCGCGACGGCGATGGCGGTGACGGGTCTCATGACGCTGCTCTTCTAGCGGAAGGCGCCAGAACGCGAAACGCCCCGCCGCGGTTGCGACGGGGCGTCCCGAAAATCCGGTGGGCGCCTGGCCTATTCGGCGGCGATGCTGACCGGCTTGTGCTCACGATCCTTGAAGTTGATCGCCTGCAGGTAACGGATGCCGTCCTCGGCGATGTCGTCGCCGACCATCCGGTCGCCTTCCATCTTCAGCTCTTCCAGGTCGACATACATGCCGTAGAAGGCCTTGGTGCGGTCGGTGATGATGCCGGCGTTGAGCAGCGTCTTGACCAGCACGCGGAAGATGTTGGTCTGCTCCTTCATGCTCTCGCGACGGATGTCGTCGGTCATGATCTGGGCGAACTCGGCGATGACCTTGTCGGGGTCGAGGCCGAACTTCTCGTACAGGTCACGCTGCTGGTTGGGGCCGACCAGGTTGAACAGGACCGCCTGGAAGCAGTGGGCGGCCCAGTCCTCGATGATGGCGTGCTCTTCCGCCGACAGCTTGGGGATGGTGCGGTCGGCCCAGATCTTCCCGAACTTGTGGTGGAAGGCCTCGTCGGTCATGACCAGCTGCATCAGCTTGCGGCCGACCGGGTCGTTCAGCTTGTTGTAGAAGGTGGCGAAGGCGCCCATGGCCAGGCCCTCGACCAGCATCTGCATGCCGATGATCTTCTTGTAGACTTCCGGCGCGCCGATGATCTCGACCAGCAGCGCCTTCAGGGTCGGGCCGCACTCGACCGGCTTGCCCCAGCGCGCCTTGACGTACTTTGCGAAGGCGGTGACGTGGCGGGCTTCCTCGCGGGTCTGGTTGGCGGCGTACTCCTGCGCGCCCTGGTCCTTCAGCACATGGCAGAGGCTGGCCGACAGGTTCAGCGCGCCCTGCTCGCCGTGCAGGATCGAGGAGAAGTTGCGCAGCGTGGATTCGTTGATGAAGGCGATGCGGGTCTTGGGGTCCGACAGGTGGTTGGACACGTAGTCGGTGGCCAGGGCCACGACCATGTCTTCAGGCACGATGGCCTGGTTTTCCATGTCGAAGGGCTCATCGAAGTCGATGTAGTTCTTGTCCAGCGGATCCCAGAAGTGGTCGTGGGTCGCCGAGATGATCTTGTCGAAGGCCGTCGAGCGGTTGCCGTAGCGGTCGAGCTCGAGCATCGACTCGAAGTCGTCCGGCGCCACGGCGTCGTACATGGCGTCCTTGGTGATGTTCCTGTCGCTCACGGCAAACTCCTCCGGCCTCGTGGGAAAGCGGGACCCGTTGGCCGGGCCTCTCGCATGATGTGAACACTGTCCACTTGGCGGGACGCAAGGTCAACGGGAAAGTGACGGGGGCGTCATCTTCTAACGAAGGTTTAACCTTCCGGGTCCGCCGCCCCTTCGAGGGCCCGCAGCAGCGCCGGGTCGCGGCGGGCGCGTTCGACCAGGGCGTCGCAGTCGTCGCGCGCCTCCATCTCCAGCTGGTCAAGCAGGCGGGGCAGGCGTTCGGCGGCGTCCTCGAGCGTGGCGTCATCGGCGTCGAGCACCGTGCGGATCGCCGCCACGACGTGCTTGCAGCGCAGACGGTTCTCCTCGAAATCCTTGCAGGTGCAGCGGCCGTCCGAGCCGTCGGCGGCGGAGACCTCGACGACATAGGCGATGCCCTGCTCGCCGAGCACATGGGCCAGCACCCCGGCCGGCGTCACCTCCACCAGGCTGGCCCAGCCCTTGTCGGCATAGTTCTCGCCGCGCTTGACCCGGGCCTCGGGCATGTCGCGGGTGACGGCGTCATAGTCGAAGGCGGGGGCGTGCATGGGCGGCTCTTCAGCGGACGGGGGTCGGGCTAGCAGATTCGTTCAGGCTTCGTCTTCGATGGCGTCGATGTCGTCGTCGGACAGGCCGAAGTGGTGGCCGATCTCATGCACGAGCACATGAGCGATCAGCTCTTCCAGCGTTACGTCGCCCCGCTCTGCCCATTCGTCGAGGATCGGACGACGGTAGAGGAAGATCATCGGCGGCGGGGTCGCCTCGAACACCGTGCGCCGGGACAGGTCGACGCCCTGGTAGAGGCCGGTCAGCTCGAACGGATCGGGGATGCCCATCTCGTCGAGCACGGCCTCGTCGGCGAAGTCGTCGATGCGGATCACCGCCTCGGCCGCCAGCCCCCGGAACGGCTCGGGCAGGTCGATGAACGCCTGCCCGGCGATAGCGGCGAAGTCGTCGAGGGAGGGCGCGGGGCCGAATGTACGGGTCATGCGGTGAACATGGCGCCGGGGGCGACGGTTCGCCAGTCGCCGGGGGCGCCCGCCTTGTCTATCTTGGCCCCGAGATGATTCGGGCTGGATTCCAATGACGCAGATGGACCTGATCGTCGCGGCGGCGGCCGGCGCGGTCTGTCTGGCCCTCTGCGCGGCGCTGTGGAGCCTTGCCCAGCGGCGGGCCATGGACCGTCGCCTGCGCCGCCTGCAGGACCGGCTGGAGATCGCCCAGATGAGCGCCGAGGCCGCCCAGGCCTCGGCCGAGGCCTTCGACAGCGCCCTGCTGGTCATCGACGACGGCCGCGCCCACCTGGCCTCCGGCGACGAGAGCCTGACCGCCTGCGCGGCGGCGATGGCCGTGGAGGGGGTCGAGCCGCAGGCGGTGGTCAACGCCCTGATGCGGGCCGATCCGGACCACGCCGCCCGCCTGCGGGCCCTGTTCGAACGCGGCGAGGCCTGCGCCTTCGAGGTGCGCGGCCCGAGGGGGACGGTCTCGGTCGAGGGACGGGCCGCCGGGGTGCTGGCCTGGCTGCGGCTGACCGCCTCGGCCGAGGAGGAGGCCGCCCTGCCCAGCGCCGCGCGGCTGGCCGCCTTCCTCGACGCCTCCGCCGACCCGGCCTGGATCGCCTCGGCCGACGGGACGGTGCAGTGGGCCAACAGCGCCTGGCTCGATGCGGTCGGGGCCGCGACGGCCCAGGACGCGGCCGCGCGGGGCCTGTCGCTCGACAAGAGCGCCGACATGCTGGCCGCCGAGGCCGCCAACCTGGGCGAACGCCGCGAGGCCATGCGCTGGGTGTCGCTGGGCGGTCGTCGCCGGGCGTTGAAGCTGGTCGCCCAGCCCCTGGAGGGCGGCGGGGTCGGGGTGCGGAGCACCGACGTCACCCAGGCCGAGGAGACCCAGGACGCTTTCCGCCGCCACGTCGAGGCCCATGACGAGACGCTGAACCATATCGCCGAGGCCGTCGCCATCTTCGGCGCCACGCGGCGGCTGGTGTTCCACAACGCCGCCTTCGCCCAGCTCTGGGCCCTGGAACCGGCCTGGCTGTCGGAGCGGCCGACGCACGGCGAGATCCTCGACCGGCTACGCCAGCGTCAGCGCCTGCCGGAGACGTCCGAGTACGCGAAGTGGAAGGCCGCCGAGCTGGCCCGCTACGAGACGCTCGGCCGCCAGCCCGACGATCTGTGGATGCTGCCCGACGGCCGCACCCTTCGCCTGGTGCGCCAGCCGCATCCGATGGGCGGCCTGCTGCTGCTGTTCTCCGACATCACCGACGACCTGAAGCTGAAGGCCCAGTACAACGCCCAGCTGAAGGTCCAGAAGGCGACGCTCGACAAGCTGAACGACGCGGTCGTCGTGTTCGGCTCGGATGGCCGGCTGCGGCTGCACAACGAGGCGTTCGAGCGCTTCTGGAACGTCAGCGCCGCCGACATGGAGGCGGCGGTCGACTTCGAGCGGGTCGTGGAGATCTGCGTGCCGCGCCTGCACGACATGGTCTTCTGGCGCGATTTGAAGGCCCGGGTAGCCGATCCCGATCCCGAAGCGCGGGCGCCGACCTCCGGCGAGAACCGCACCTCGGACGGGCGGATCGTCTCCTGGCAGTCACGGCCCCTGCCCGACGGGGCCACCCTGATCGCCTTCGCCGACATCACCGACGCCCGCCGTCTCGAGGGCGCCCTGGCCGACCGGGAGCAGGCGCTGGACAGCGCCGAGCGGCTGAAGCGGGAGTTCGTCGGCAACGTCTCCTACGAGCTGCGCACGCCGCTGACGACGATCATCGGCTATTCCGAGCTGCTCGACCGGATGGGCGACGCCATCCCGGAGCGCGGCCGCTCGCACCTGTCCTCCGTGCGGCAGGCGGCGACCCAGCTGGGCCGCTCGATCGACGACGTGCTCGACATCGCCGCCATCGACGCCGGGGAGATGGCGCTGGAGATGGGCGATGTCCATGTCGACGGCCTGATGACCGGGGCGGCCGAGCGCTGGCGCCCGCAGGCCGGCGCCCAGAAGGTCGAACTGGTGCTGGAGATCGGCGACGACATCGGCCTGATCCGCGGCGACACGCGCCGGCTGGGTCAGACCCTGGACCATCTGGTCGAGAACGCCCTGCGCCAGACGCCGCCGGAGGGACGGGTGACGCTGTCGGCGGTTCGGGCGGCGGGCGAGGTGCGGCTGTCGGTGACCAACACCGGACGCGGCGTACCCTTTCACGTCCAGGCCCACATCTTCGACCGCTTCGTCGGCCGCGAACGCGGGGGCCCCGGCCTCGGGCTGGCCCTGGTCAAGGCTCTGATCGAGCTGCACGGCGGCTGGGTGGCGCTGGAGAGCGAGCCGAACCAGGGCGCCACCTTCACCTGCCACCTGCCCGAAGCCGCCCTCGTGGTCAGCGGCCAGCGGGAACTGGGGTTCTAGAGGGGGACAGCTGCCGCCTATCGCCGGTAGCTGTCCCCGGTCGCCTTAGTGCTGGCTTTCCGGCAGGCGGACGATCAGGCCGTCCAGCTCGTCGGTGACCTTGATCTGGCAGGACAGGCGGCTGTTGGGTTCGACGTTCTCGGCGAAGTCGAGCATCGACTCCTCCATGGCCGACTTCTCGCCGGTCTTTCCCTCGAACGCGGCGTCGACATAGACGTGGCAGGTGGCGCAGGCGCAGGCCCCGCCGCAGTCGGCGTCGATGCCGGGGACGTTGTTCTTGATCGCACCTTCCATGACGGACAGGCCGGTCTTCACGTCGACCGTATGCTCGGCGCCGCTATGCTCGATGTAGGTGATCTTGGCCATACGCTCCCTTGACGCCTCTTCTTTCTCGGGTTCCCGCCGTTCAGGCGGCGACCTCTTTCATGGAAACTGTCGTGTCCGCAAGCCTCTCGCGCGAGACAGGCTTGCGGTTACCGATGAGTTGTTTGCCCATCATGAACTCGGGCGGGCTGTTGACCGCCTCGACCGCCTGGATCTGGTCGCCCTTCAGATGGAAGATGGCGAACTTCGCGGTGGCCGGATCGCCGCGCACCAGGATGGCGTCGGCGTCAAACGGCATGCCGGCGATCTGGAGCTTGAGGTCGAACTGGTCGGACCAGAACCACGGCACTTCCGGCGTCAGCGGCGGCCTTCCGGCGATGACGCCCGCGGCGACCTTGGCCTGCTCCAGCGCGTTGGGCACGCTTTCGAGCCGGACCATGCGGTCATAGAGCGGCAGCGGCCGGTGGGTCACGTCGCCGATGGAGAAGACGGCGGGGTCCGCGGTGCGGGCGTCGAGGTCGACGACGATGCCGTTCACGCACTCGAGCCCTGACGCCCGGGCCAGATCATCGTTGGGGATGGCCCCGATGCCGACCAGGACGGCGTCGCAGTCCACCGCCCGGCCATCAGCCAGGCGCACCCGGCGGACCTGACCGTCCTCGCCCTCGAAGCCGGCGATCTCGACCCCGAGCTCGAACCTGACGCCCCGCGCCTGATGGTAGGCGGTGAAGAAGTCCGACAGCTGCGGGCAGGCGACGCGGGCGAGGATCCGCGACTCGCGTTCCAGCACCATGGCGTGGGCGCCGAGCGCGCGCGCCGAGGCGGCCGCCTCCAGCCCGACATAGCCCCCGCCCACGATGGCCAGCCTGCGGTCCGGGCCGAGGGCGGCCTTCAGCTGTTCGGCGTCGGCGGCGGTGCGCAGCTCCAGCACGCCGTTCAGGTCCGCACCCGGGACCGGCAGCTTGCGCGCCCGCGCGCCCGTGGCGAACACCAGGATGTCGTAGGACAGGGTCTCGCCGGTCGACAGGGTGACCGTCCGGTCGCCGCGGTTCACGGCCGTGGCCGTAACGCCCAGCCGCAGGTCGCAGCCGTTGTCGGCGTACCAGGCCCTGTCCTTGAGCGCGAGGCTGGCGGCGTCCGCCTCGCCCTTGAGCCAGGCCTTGCTGAGGGGCGGTCGCTGATAGGGCGGGATCGGCTCGTCGCCGATGAGCACGATCGGGCCCTCATGGCCGAACTGGCGCAGAAAGGCCGCCATCGACCCGCCGGCATGGCCGGCGCCAAGGATCACGACCTTCGCCTTGGGATCAGACACCCAGGATCTCCCCGAACTTCGCGCGGAAAATGACGACCGCGTCACTTTTTTGCAAGCGGCGCTCCGCCTGTCGGCTCATTTTGTCTCAGCCAGGATGGCTCAGCCAGAACCAGCCATAGAACAAGACCCAGCCCGACGTGAAGACGGCCAGCCCAATACGGGGTGACAACCGCTCGCGGATCACGCCTCCGATCAGCGCCATCCCGACCGCCACGAGCAGGAACCGCGGCAGTCGCACCGGCCAGGCCGCCGCGACCCAGGCCGGCAGGCTGACCCCCTGTGCCGGGGCCAGGGCGGCGTAAACCTTGTAGGGCGTGCTGGTCAGCGGACCCTTCATCGCCGCCGTGAGCCAGCCCGCCGCCATCTCGCGGTCGGCGCGGGCGACCATGGCGTCGGAGACGGCCGGCACGGCGGCCACGGCGGCCCGGGCCTGCGCCGGCTGGCTCTGCGCCCAGAGGTACATGGCCCCGCCGCCAAGCGCCGCGCCGGTGGCGGCCAGCAGGGCGGCCAGCAGGCCGGCCCGAAGGCCTTTCCGCAGGGCGATCAAACCGATGATCACATCGGGCACGATGAAGAACAGGAATCCCTCAGCCGCGCCCCAGAGCAGGGCGGCCCAGGACCACGGGTTGGTCATCTTGCCAGCATTTGGCGCCATACCTCAGATATGGCACGATACGGTCATGACCGAGATGAAGAAAATCACCGCCTTCGTCCCCGCCGGTCTCCTGGCCTCGGCCCAGGAAGAGACGGGGGTCGGTATCTCGGAAACACTGCGCATCGGCCTGCAGAAGATCGCTCACGAGCGCTTCTACAAAGGCCTGCAGGCGCTCGAGGGAAAGGTCGACTTCGACTACGATCTCGAGGCGTCTCGTGAAGACAAGGACTATGATTTCGGCAGGGACCGGTGATCGCTGCCGATACCTCGGCGTTGATCGGCTTCCTGCGAGGCGATCCCGATCCCCGGGTCAGGCAGCTTTCAGCCGCCATCAGAGCTCAAACCCTGTGGCTGCCGCCTCCGGTGGTGACCGAATTGCGCGCCGGGTCCGTCCACAATCCGACGATGGACAGGTTGCTCAACGACGCGCCGACGCTGCCGCTCATCGACGGTTTCTGGGATCGCGCGGGAATCGCCCGCCGAACGCTGAGGGCCAAAGGGTTGAGGGCGCGCGCGCTCGATGCGCTGATAGCCCAATGCTGCATAGATGCAGGACTGGCCCTCATCACCCTGGACAGCGACTTCCGACACTTTGAAGCCCACTGCGGCCTGAAGCTGGCCTAGGCCACGCGCTCCACCATCATCTTCTTGATCTCGGCGATGGCCTTGGCCGGGTTCAGCCCCTTGGGGCAGACCTGGGCGCAGTTCATGATCGTGTGGCAGCGGTAGAGCTTGAACGGGTCCTCAAGCGCGTCGAGGCGGTCGCCGGTCGACTCGTCGCGGCTGTCGATCAGCCAGCGGTAGGCGTGCAGCAGCGTGGCCGGGCCCAGGTACTTCTCGCCGTTCCACCAGTAGCTGGGGCAGGAGGTCGAGCAGCAGGCGCAGAGGATGCACTCGTACAGGCCGTCCAGCTTGGCGCGGTCGGTCTCCGACTGCTTCCACTCGGTCTGGGGCTCGGGCGTCTCGGTATGGAGCCAGGGCTCGATCGAGGCGTACTGGGCGTAGAACAGGGTCAGGTCGGGGACCAGGTCCTTGACCACCGGCTGGCTCGGCAGCGGGGCGATCTGGATTTCCTTGCCGACGACGTCTTCCCAGCCCTGGGTGCAGGCCAGGGTGTTGCGGCCGCCGATGTTCATGGCGCAGGAGCCGCAGACCCCTTCGCGACAGGACCGGCGGAAGGTCAGGGTCGGGTCGACGTGGTTCTTGATGTGGATGAGGACGTCCAGCAGCATCGGGCCGCAGGCGTCGACGTCGACGTCATAGGTGTCCCAGCGCGGGTTCTCGGTCCCTTCCGGATCGTAGCGGTAGATCTTGAACGTCTTGACGCGCTTGGCCCCGACCGGAGCGGCGTAGTGCCTGCCCTTGCCGACGCGGGAATTCTTGGGGAGCGCGAGTTGAACCATGACGCCGCTTCGTTCCGTAACCTTGCCTGGATGACGATCTAGTGCGCGTAGCGGCCCCTGTCCACGCCGGACAGGGGCCATTCCGTGGCGTTACCCCTGTTGCAACGGGGGTTTCTGAGAGTCGCTCGCGACAACCTGACCCTTGCCGCCGTACCAGTCGATGTTCCGGGTCAGCCACATGGCCGCCGTCAGGCCGGTGAAGGCGGCGACCGAGCCGGCCAGCAGCGCGAAATCCTCGAGCCGCATCAGCAGGTAGATCAGGCCGTAGACCAGGCTGAACACCACGATCGCCTGCACCCGGTAGCGCGCGGCCCGGAAGGCGGCGCCGGCGTAGAGGCCGATCAGCAGCACCGTCGCCACGGCGGCGATCGCGAAGCCCCAGTCAAAGCCGACATACTCCGACAGGCTGAGCAGCAGCAGGTAAAAGACCATCTGGGCCAGGCCGATCAGCACATACTGGGCCGCGTGCAGCCGGCGTCCCGACAGCGCCTCGAACACGAAGAAGGTCAGGAAGACCAGGCCGATGAACATCACCGCGTACTTCAGGGCCCGCATCACGAACTGATAGGGATTGTTGGCCGGCACGAAGCTGACGCCCAGGTCCTTGCGACCGAGTTCGAGCAGCGACACCGCGTCGGACGGGCCTTCCGCCGCCAGCCCTCGCGCCATGAAGGGCACGGTCCAGTCGGCCTTGAACCCGGCGTCGCTGACCTGCCGCGCGGTCGGCGAGAAGCCGCCGTCAAAGCCCGGATCAGGCCAGTCGCCGGTGACGGTCACCCGGGTGGATCGGGCGAAGGGCATGATCGACAGGCGCTGGGCCCCGGTGAAGACCAGCCGCGTCCGGAAGCTACCACCGGCCAGCAGCGAGGCGGCCGGCGCGCTCATCAGGCCGAAGCCGCCGCCGTCGGGAAGGGCCTCGCCGCTTTCGGTCGCCCGACCGGGCTGGCCAAGGCCGATGTCCGACGCGGGGGCGAAGGCCAGCTGGGCCGGGCCGTTCGGGCCGGCCACGACGCCCGCCGGATCCAGCTTGCCGCCGCGCAGATCGGAGAAGCCGAGCACAACCCGGGCCCGGCTCCAGTCCACGGTCGCGCCGGCCGGGACGCCGGGCGCGGTCGGCACGGCCGGAAACACCGCCTCGATGTCGACGCTCGCCTCATAGACCGGCACGGTGAAGATGCCGCGCTTCAGCGTGCTGCTGGCCACCTTTGCGGTGGCCGCGCCGGTGTCCGGCGACAGCACGTACCAGCCGTAGCGGGCCTCCTCGCCCGCCTTGGCGGCCGGGATGACGTACGGGGCGACGATCAGCGGGCCGAGCACCTGCTGGGCGCCGCCCTTCATGCCGGAAACCTCGCCCACCACCTTTTCGGAGCGGTTGGCGCGGTCGTGCACCAGGCCCAGCACGAACAGGCCGGGAATGGCCATCAGCAGGGCCAGCAGGCAGACCAGCAGGGCCTTGCCGCCCCAGCCGGCGGACTTCGGTCTGGGCAGCCGGATGTAGGCGCCGGCGGTTTCGGGTATCGGGTCGGACATCATGCCCCTCCGTGATGATCGGAGGCGCAGCAGACGCCCTCGCCGTGCAGACGGCGTGGAGGGGCGGCGCGGACAGCATCAAGCCTCGATCCTGAAGCCGCCCTCAAGCGAAAACGGCGCGCCGCCCGACCGGGTGACGCGCCGTTCCGGAAGCCTTGCGGCGACTGGGTCTAGTACACCCGCGCCTTGGGCGGGATGTAGCTGATTTCGTTGGTCATCGTGTAGTTGTGGACCGGGCGGTAGTCGATCGTCACCTTGCCGCTGGCGTCGTCGAACCAGGACAGGGTGTGCTTCATCCACTCCCCGTCGTTGCGGTCCGAGAAGTCCTCACGGGCGTGGGCGCCGCGGCTTTCCGTGCGGTTCAGCGCGCTGTTCACCGTCACAGCCGCCTGGCCGACGAGGTTGTCGAACTCCAGCGTCTCCATCAGGTCGCTGTTCCAGATCAGGCCGCGGTCCGACACCTTCAGGTCCTTGCGGGCGGACACGACGGCGGCGATGCGGTCGACGCCGCTCTGGAGCGACTCGCCGGTGCGGAAGACGGCGGCGTCTTCCTGCATGGCGCGCTGCATCTCGAGGCGGAGGTCGGCAGTGGTGCGCGTGCCGTCAGCGTGACGCAGGCGGTCGAAGCGGGCCAGATGGGCGTCGGTCATGACGTCCTTCATTTCCGGCTGGACCTCGCCCGGCTTGACCATCTCGGCGCAGCGCAGGCCGACGGCCCGGCCGAACACCACCAGGTCGATGAGGCTGTTGGAGCCGAGGCGGTTGGCCCCGTGCACCGACACGCAGGCCGCCTCGCCGACGGCCATCAGGCCCGGGACGATGGTGTCGGCGTTGTCGCCGGTCTTGGTCACCACCTCGCCGTGGTAGTTCGTCTGCAGGCCGCCCATGTTGTAGTGGACGGTCGGCAGGACGGGGATCGGGGCGCGGGTCACGTCGACGCCCGCGAAGACCTTGGCGGTCTCGGAGATGCCGGGCAGGCGCTCGTGCAGGACCTTCGGATCCAGATGGTCCAGGTGCAGGAAGATGTGGTCCTTGTTCGGCCCCACACCGCGCCCTTCGCGGATCTCGATGGTCATGGCGCGGCTGACCATGTCGCGCGGCGCCAGGTCCTTCACGCTGGGGGCGTAGCGCTCCATGAAGCGCTCGCCCTCGGAGTTGGTCAGGTAGCCGCCCTCGCCCCGGGCGCCCTCGGTGATCAGGCAGCCGGCCGGGAAGATGCCGGTCGGGTGGAACTGCACGAACTCCATGTCCTGCAGGGGCAGGCCGGCGCGCAGGGCCATGCCGCCGCCGTCGCCGGTGCAGGTGTGGGCGCTGGTGGCCGACAGGTAGGCGCGGCCGTAGCCGCCGGTGGCCAGGATGGTCCGCTGAGCCTGGAAGCGGTGCAGGGTGCCGTCGTCCAGCTTCCAGGCGGTCACACCGCGGCAGACGCCGTCGTCCATGATCAGGTCGAGTCCGAAGTACTCGATGAAGAACTCGACGTCCTTGCTGAGCGCCTGGCCGTACATGGTGTGCAGCATGGCGTGGCCGGTGCGGTCGGCCGCCGCGCAGGTGCGCTGGACGGGGCCTTCGCCGTAGTTGCGGGTCATGCCGCCGAAAGCGCGCTGGTAGATCTTGCCTTCCGGGGTGCGCGAGAAGGGCACGCCCCAGTGCTCGAGCTCATAGACCGCCGCCGGGGCGTTGCGGGTCAGGTACTCGATGGCGTCCTGGTCGCCCAGCCAGTCCGACCCCTTGACGGTGTCGTACATGTGCCAGCGCCAGTCATCCTCGCCCATGTTGCCGAGCGAGGCGGAGATGCCGCCCTGGGCGGCGACCGTGTGCGACCGGGTCGGGAAGACCTTGGTGATGCAGGCGGTCTTGAGACCGGCGGCGGCGCAACCGAGCGCGGCGCGCAGGCCCGAGCCGCCCGCGCCCACCACCACGATGTCGAACTTGTGGTCGATGAACTTGTAGGCGGCCATCAAAGGGCTCCCGACAGCAGAGCCACCTTGAGGATGGCGAACAGGCCCAGGGCGGCGCCCAGGACACAGACGAAGAGGTTCAGCAGCAGCAGGCCGGTCTTGGCCACGAAGCCGTAGATGTAGTCCTCGACCACCACCTGGATCTGCAGGCGGAGGTGGAAGAAGCCGACCACCACCAGCAGGCCGGCCAGCACCGCGTTGAGCGGCTGGGCCAGCCAGATCGAGGCCGAGGCGAAGTCGCCCTTGGCCAGCAGAGGGCCGGAGAAGGCGGCCCAGAGCACCAGCGGGATCAGGGCGATGCCGCTGACCCGCTCGGCGATGAAGTGGCCGGCGCCGTGCTTGGCGGCGCCCAGGCCGCGGGCGCGCGACAGCGGTGTGCGGAAGTTGGTGCTGGTCCCGGCCATCAGAGCGCTCCCGTGCTGGCGGCGATCAGCCAGACCGCGGCGGTGGCCACGGCGGCGAACACGAAGCTGGCGATGGTCATGGTGTCGGCGAACTTCGGCTGGAAGCCCTTGCCCACGTCCCAGATCATGTGCCGCACCATGCTCGCCAGGTTGAAGAACAACGCGAAGGTCAGACCCAGCAGCACCAGCTTGCCGAGCGGCGACCCGAGCAACGCCATGTAGACCGCGTAGCCGTCCGGACCAGAGGCCAGCGACAGCAGCCAGCCGACCAGCACCAGGGCGCCGACATAGAGCGCCATCAGGCTGCCGCGATGCAGGATCGACCCTGCCATGGTCACATGCCAGCGCCAGACCTGGAGATGGGGCGAAAGGGGCCGCTCGCGGACCCCCGGCGAAGCTTCGGTCATCTGGGACTCGTGGTTGCGCGGTCTTCTGAAGAAGATCGGACGGGATTTAACCCCCGGGGCGCGGGTGTCAACGCGAGCGGGGCCTTTTCGGCGAACGACCTGCGCATCGCCGCGGTCGAAACGGGTGAGGGAGCGGCGGGCCCCGCCGCTCCCCGGCCGTCACATCCGGTGCAGACCGCAGAGCTTGTTGCCGTCCGGGTCGCGCAGATAGGCGAGGTACATGCTGCCCGGGCCTTCGCCGCGCACGCCGGGGGGGTCTTCGCAGGCGGCGCCGCCGGCGGCGAGACCGGCCGCGTGCCAGGCGTCGGCCTGGGCGGGCGAGTCGCAGGCGAAGCCGATGGTGCCGCCGTTGGGCGCGGTGGCCGGCTCGCCGTTGATCGGCAGCGACACCGAAAAGACGCCCGTGGGCGTGCGGTAGAAGATCCGGTGGCGATCGACGAAGCCGGCGGGCACGCCCAGCGTGCCGAGCAGCGCGTCGTAGAAGGTCTTCGCCCGCTCCAGGTCGTTGGTGCCGATCATGATGTGCGAGAACATGGTGGTTTCCTTCCCTTGTTGTTGGTCTTCCGGTGCTTGCGCCGAAGGGTCCGGGCTCTAGCTTCGGAAGACCGTCAGCGCCAGATGTTGCAGCAGCATGATGGTCTTGGCGTCGCGGATCCGTCCGTCGGCGATCATGGAAAGCGCCTCGTCGATGGTCGTCTCCAGCACCTCGATGTCCTCGCCCTCGTCAGGGTGGCCGCCGCCGTCGCCGATCCGCATCCCGGCGTCGTACTCGGCCACGAAGAAGTACAGGATCTCGGTCACCGAGCCCGGGCTCATATAGGCCTCGAAGACCTTGCTGACCGTGCCCAGCCGATAGCCGAGCTCCTCCTCGACCTCGGCGCGGACGCGCGTTTCCGGCTCGGCGTTGTCCAGCAGGCCGGCAGCGGCCTCGATCAGCAGGTCGTCGTAGCCGTTGACGAAGGCGGGATAGCGGAACTGCCGAACCAGCAGCACCGTGCGGCCGGGCAGGCTGTAGGGCAGCAGCACCGCGCCGTTGCCCCGGTCGTAGTGCTCGCGATGCTGGGTCTGCCAGGTCCCGTCGCGACGCTTCCAGTCGAAGCTGGTCGTCTTCAGGACATACCAGTTGTCCGACAGCAGCCGCGTCTCGCGGACGCGGACCCGATCCTTGACGCTCACGGCGATCTCCTCAATCCCGCACCCGTTCGAGCCAGTCGGCCGAGCGCATTTCCTGCAGCCGCGAGACGGTGCGCTCGAACTCGAACGATCCGTCGCCTTCCGGATAGAGATTCCCGGGCTCCACATCGGCCAGGGCGACCAGCTTGGCCTCCGCCTCGTAGAGGGCGTCGATGAGGGTGTTGAAGCGCTTCGCCGCGTCACGCTTCGCCGGAACCAGCCGCGGGATGTCTTCCAGGAACACCGTGTGGAAGCGCGCGGCCACGGCCAGGTAGTCCTGCGGTCCCAGCGCGTGGTCGCAGAGGCTGGAGAAGCTGACCCGCAGGAGGCCGCCGCTGGCGCGCGGCAGGTGCAACCGGCGGCCCAGGACCTCCAGCGTCGCGCCGGTCTCCGGCGCGCCGTCCAGCATGTCGGCCCACAGCCGGTCGAAGGTCCGCTGGTTGTCGGGATCGGCCGGCGCCAGCCAGGTGCGGGCCCCGCGCAGCCGGTCGAGCCGGAAGTCCACCGGTCCCCGCACCGCGACGATCTCCAGCTTCTCCTTGAGCATGGCGATGAAGGGCAGGAACAACTGGCGGTTGATGCCGTCCTTGTAGAGGTCGTCCGGCGGCCGGTTGGAGGTGACCACCAGGGTCACGCCCAGCGCGAACAGCTGCTCGAACAGCCGGCCCAGGATCATCGCATCGGCGATGTCTGTGACCTGGAACTCGTCGAAACACAGGAGCCGGGCCTCCCCGGCGATCCGCTCGGCGGTCGGGGCGATCGGATCGTCGCCGCGGCTCTGGCCGAAGCGCGCCTTGCGGGCCGCGGCGTCGCCCTTGCGCCAGGCATCGATGCTGGCGTGGACCTGCGCCATGAAGACGTGGAAGTGGACCCGCCGCTTCTTCGCGATCGGCGCGGAGTCGTAGAACAGGTCCATCAGCATGGACTTGCCGCGCCCCACCGGCCCCCAGAGATAGACGCCGCGCGCGCCCTTCGGCTTGCGGAAAAGGGAAAAGCCCGGCTCGGCCAGGGCGTTGAGGTCGCCCTCCAGCCGCGACAGGGCGCCGAGCGCCGCCTCCTGGGCCGCGTCGGGTCGGATATCCCCTGCGGAAAGGCGCTCGCGGTAGGCGGCGCGGACGGATAAAGGCATCGCAAACCGGTTAGCGCGCGTCGCCGCGCGCTTCAATGGATACAGATCACATGAGAACCATCATCGAGCCCTTCCGCATCAAGGCGGTCGAGCCCATCCGCATGACCACGCGGGACGAACGGGCCGGCCTGATCGCGGCGGCGGACTACAACCTCTTTGCGCTCCACTCCGACGACGTGCTGATCGATCTTCTGACCGACAGCGGCACCTCGGCGATGAGCGCCCGGCAGCAGGCCGCCCTGATGTCGGGCGACGAAAGCTATGCCGGCAGTCCGTCCTTCTTCCGCTTCGAGGCGGCGGTGAAGGACCTGATGCCGTTCAAGTACGTGATCCCGACCCACCAGGGCCGGGCGGCCGAGGCCATCCTGTTCTCGATCCTGGGCGGCGCGGGGAAGTACATCCCGTCCAACACCCACTTCGACACGACCCGCGGCAACATCGAGTCGACCGGCGCCGAGGCGGCCGATCTGGTGATCGCCGAGGGGCTGGACCCGACCAGCCTGCACCCGTTCAAGGGCAACATGGACCTCGACCGGCTCGAGGCCTACCTGGCCGAGCACGGCGCGGCGGTGCCCTGCGTGATGATCACCGTCACCAACAACGCCGGCGGCGGCCAGCCGGTCAGCCTGGAAAACATCCGGGCCACGGCCAGGATCGCGAAAGCCCATGGCAAGCCCTTCATCATCGACGGCTGCCGGTTCGCCGAGAACGCCTATTTCATCAAGATGCGCGAGCCCGGACAGGCGGACCGCTCGGTGAAGGCCATCGTCCGCGACATGTTCGCCGACGCCGACGGCATGACCATGTCGGCCAAGAAGGACGCCTTCGCCAACATCGGCGGCTGGCTGGCCCTGAATGACGACGACCTCGCCCAGGCGGCGCGCAACCGGCTGATCCTGACCGAGGGATTCCCGACCTACGGCGGCCTGGCCGGCCGCGACCTCGACGCCATCGCCCAGGGTCTGGTCGAGATCGTCGACGAGGACTACCTGCGCTACCGGCTGCGCAGCATGGCCTATATCGGTGAACGGCTCGAGGCGATGGGCGTGCCGATCGTGCGGCCGACCGGCGGCCATGCGGTGTTCATCGACGCCCGCCGCCTGCTGCCGCACATTCCTCCCCGGGAGTATCCCGGCCAGGCCCTGGCCGTGGCGCTCTACCTCGAGGGCGGCATCCGCTCCTGCGAGATCGGCACGGTGATGTTCGGTCTCAGGCCGGACGGCACGGAGGTGGAGGCGCCGATGGACCTGGTCCGCATGGCCTTCCCGCGCCGCGTCTACACCCAGAGTCACGCCGACTACATCGTCGAGGTCTTCGAGGAGATCGTGGCCCGCAAGGACGGGCTGACGGGTTACGGGATCACCTGGCAGCCGTCGGCCATGCGCCACTTCACCGCGAAGTTCGCGCCGCTCTAGGCCCCCTGGGCGTCGAAGAAGGCGTCGGGGCTCTCGACCTCGACCAGCTTCCCTCTGCGGATCTCCAGGAACCGCGTCGCCGCCGTGCGGGTGAAGTAGCGGTCGTGGGAGACGAAGATGCAGGAGACCTCGCTCTCCTCCAGCTGCGCCTCCAGCGCCTCCTGACCCTCGATGTCGAGGTGGTTGGTCGGCTCGTCGAGCAGGTAGAGGTTGGGCCGCTCCAGCTTCATGCGCAGGAACATCAGCCGTGACCGCTCTCCGTAGCTCAGGAGGCTGATCGGCTGCTGGATCCGGGTGAAGGAGAAGCCGGCCTGGGCCAGCAGGCGCGTAGCGTCCCGGTCGGTGGCGTCCGGCGCGGCGGCGACATAGTCCAGCAGGGTCGACTTGAGCGGCAGGGCCCGCATCGACTGGTCGAACACCGCCAGCCGGGTCGCGGGATTGAATCGCACGGCCGCCTGGCCGTCGTAGTGTTCGCGCGCGGGATCGAACGCCGCCGCCAGCGCGGTCAGCAGGGTCGACTTGCCGGCCCCGTTGACGCCCAGGATGGCGATGCGGTCGCCGGACGCCACCCTGAGCCGGTCGATGGTGATCAGGGCGCGGGCCTGGTCGGGCGTCCTGACCGTCAGACCGTGAACCCTCAACGCCACCTTTGCGTCGATCTCGGCGTCCGACAGCTCCAGCCGGCGCTCGCGGGAGACATAGGCGTTTGTGCGGTCGGACTCGATGCGGGCGATGCGGGTCTCGATCGCCGCCTTGCGCTTGTTCAGCTCGGGGTTCTTGACCGCCCAGACCTTGTAGCGGGCGGCGGCGGCCTCCAGCCGTTTGACCTCCTTCTCCTCCAGCTTGCGGTTGGCGGCGGCGACGGCGTCGCGACGCAACAGCGCCTCCCGGGCGGCCGAGAACGACGTCTTGAACGCATGCACCCCGTCGCTGCGCAGAAACAGGGTCCGGTCGGTCACCCGGTTCAGGAACTCGCGGTCGTGGCTGACGATCAGCATCGGCGCCTCGAACCCGGCGGTCAGCCACAGCTCGAGCGTGTTTATGTTGGAGAGGTCCAGGTGGTTGGTCGGCTCGTCCAGCAGCAGGATGTCCGGTTCCTCCAGACGCGCCGCCGCCGCGATCAGCAGCAGCCTCTGCCAGCCGCCGGACAGCGAGCCGAAGGTCTGGTCCGCCACCGCCGGCGCGACGCCGATCTCATCGAGCAGCACATCGATCCGCCAGTCGTCGTCCCCGGCTCCGATGGTCTCCAGCGACCGGCGCAGCACCTCGCGGACGGGCAGGTCGGCGAGGCCCTCGGGCGTGTCCTGCGGCAGCGAGCCGACGCGCAGGCTGCGCGAGCGGATCACCTGGCCCTTGTCGAGCTCCAGCTCGCCGGTGAGGCAGCGCAACAGCGTCGACTTGCCGGCGCCGTTTTCGCCGACCAGCGCCGTTCGCGCCCCGTCGAGCAGGAAGGAAACGCCCTCGAACACGGGCGTCGCGCCGTGGCCGAAGCTTGCGTTCTCCATGCCCAGGACAGCCTGTCGCGGCGCCATGATCGTTCCCGTGTTCATCGGCCGGCCCGGCCGGGGCGAAGGGCTAGCCGAAATGAAGCGGCGCGCCAAACGGGTCATGGGTTCGCCGACGCCGGACCGGCCCCCACCCGGCGATAGATCAGCGCCTCGGCGATGTGCAGTCGCCTGACGCTCGCCGCGCCCTCCAGGTCGGCGATGGTGCGGGCCAGGCGCAGGGCGCGGGTCCAGCCGCGGGCGGTCAGGTGACCGGCGTCGGCGGCGCGGGCCATCAGCGAGCGGGCCGCCTCGTCCAGACCGGCCGCCTTGTCGAGGAAGTCGCCGTCCGCCAGGGCGTTCAGGGCCGGCGCCCCGGAGGCCCAGGCGCCGGCGCGGTCAACCTGCGCCTGCCGGGCGGCGGCGACCCGGGCGGCGACCTCGGCCGACCCCTCCGACGGCGGCGGCAGGGCGAGGTCGGCCGCACTGACCGGCGGCACGTCGATCTGCAGGTCGATGCGGTCGATCAGCGGCCCGGAGACCCGGCCCTGATAGTCCCGCTGGCAGCGCGGGGCCTTGCCGCAGTAGCCCTTGCCGGCGCCGCCATGCCCGCAGCGGCAGGGGTTCTGGGCGGCGACCAGCTGCACCCGGGCCGGATAGCGGATATGGGCGTTGGCCCGCGCGACCATCACCTCCCCCGTCTCGAGCGGGGCCCGCAGGCTGTCGAGCGCCTGCGGACTGAACTCCGGTAGTTCATCGAGGAAGAGCACCCCGTTGTGCGCCAGCGACACCTCGCCCGGCTTGGCCTTCAGCCCGCCGCCGGTCAGGGCGGCCATGCTGGCGGAATGGTGCGGCGCCCGGAACGGCCGGGCGCGCGTAAGCTCGCCCCGCGCGATCAGCCCGGCCACCGAGTGGACCATCGAGGT
>JAIYCQ010000036.1 GCA_027487945.1 Caulobacteraceae bacterium | reverse complement strand
CGGTCGCCGACGCTGCCCGACTGCTCAAGGGCGTCGAGGAAATCGAAGGACACGAACGGGTTGTAGCCAGCGCCCGACGGCGCGCAGCCGTCCCAGTCCGCCCGCTCAAGCTCGGCGATGCGGCGGTGGATGCGGACGGCGGGCTTGAGGGGGATGGTCACGGCAAGGGCAAGATAGGCGGCGTCGCGGCCGTGGCAAACGGGGAAGGCTGAGGGCGGCGCACATTCGGCAGCGTCGCCGCCGCCGTGCGGGGTTCGCGACGCGCTTGGCGCTCCTCACCCTGACGAACTCAGCAGGGCCACCCACCAACCTTCGTCATGCTGAGCAGCGCCACGGGCGCGTGTCGAAGCATGCACGGCGTAAACCGGCCCTAGGCCGCGAAGCCTTCGAAGATCACGTTGTCGACGTGTGGGCGCAGGCGCTCCACTTCCTTGGCGGTGCGGACCGTCCAGGCGATGATCGGCATGCCTTCGGCGCGGAAAGCCTCGGCCCTGTCCCAGGGCAGCATGCTCCGCTCAAGCGCCAGGAAGTCGGGGCGGGCGATCTCGACATGCTCGAGGTTGGCCATCGCCTTGCGGATCTCGGGCGACAGGTGTTTGGCGTTGTCGTCGCTCCACTGGTAGCTGTCCAGACCGCGCAGGATCTGAGGGTGGTGATCAGCGAACCAGGCGTGGCTGTAAGGGTTGAAGCCAATGATGCAGGTGGGGCCATTGTGGTCGAGCAGCACCTCGCTGACCCGCTTCTCCAGGACGCCGACCTCGCCAAAGGGCGTTTTCAGCTCAATGTGGATCATGGCGCGGTGGCCCACCTCGACCAGGACCTCAGCCAGGGTCGGGATGCCCTCATCCGCGCCCTTGAGCCGCAGATCGCGGAGGTCGTGCAGCGCACGGTCGGAGAGCCTGCCCTCGACGCCGGTCATCCGCGCCAGCCCATAGTCATGGAAGACGACCGCCTCGCCATCGGCGGTGATCTGGACGTCAAGCTCGATGCTGTACCCCCGCGCGCAGGCCGCCTGGAAGGCGCCCAGCGAGTTCTCAGGCGCGCCGTCCGGCATCCAAAGGCCGCGGTGGGCGATCGCCGGGCCCGACAGCAGGTCCCAGGCCTCGCCGAACTCCTGGGGTTTCGGACGCGCCCGGGACTTCATCATGCGATCTCCACCACCGCGTCGACCTCGACCGCGAAGTTGCGCGGCAGGCGGTAGACGCCGACCGCCGAGCGGGCGTGACGCCCGGCCTCGCCGAACGCTTCGACCATGACGTCGGAGCAGCCGTTCACAACGCTGGGAATATCGAAGAAATCCGGACCGGCCTGGACGAAGCCGCCCAGCTTGACCACCCGGATCACGCGGTCGAGATCGCCGTCGCAGGCGGCGCGCATCTGGGCCAGCAGGTTGATCCCGCACAGGCGCGCGGCGCGCTGGGCGGTCTCCAGGTCGACGGCCTCGCCCACGATTCCGGTGATGCCGCCCGAGGCGTCGAGCGACACCTGGCCGGAGATGTGGACGAGATCACCCGTGCGCACGAAGGGCACATAGTTGGCGATGGGGGCGACGGGGCTGGGCAGCGTGATCCCGGCGGCGGCGAGGCGATGTTCGACCTTGGACATGTCGCGCTTCTAGCCCGCGCCGGAGCCGGACGGAAGCAGACGCGAAAGAGGCCCGGGTCAGGGGACCCGGGCCTCACGCGAACTTGACCGGCTGTCTGGGGGGAGAGGGGCCGGCCCGTCCGTGAATTTACTTCGCAGCCTGCATCTTCTCGACGGTCGCGGTGACGCGCTCGTTGAGCGGCTTCACCGAGTCCTTGACCGAAGCGGCGACGACTTCGCCCATCTTCGAGGCTTCGGCGAGGTAACCTTCCATCGCGGCCTTGACCCAGGCGGTCTGCAGCTCGACGGCTTCCTGAACACTCTTGGCGCCGGCCAGCGCCTTGGCGGCGGCGACCTGGTCTTCCATCGACTTCTTGGAGAAGGCCATGACCTGCGCGCCGAGGGCTTCGGCGCCCTTGGTGGCGGCGGTGACCGAGGCCACAACGGCTTCGAGGTTCTTCTTGGAGTAGCTGTTCACCTCGTTGAGGGTCGCGAGCGACTTCTCGACGTTGTCCTTGAACGCCTGGTTGCCGGCGGTGGTGAACTGCTCGACGGTGGTCTTCAGGGTTTCGGCGCCGGTGGCCATCGGTAGTCTCCTTGTGGGGGTCGGGGAGGACCTGGAGAGAAGGGGTGAAGCCGCGAATCCGTCGCCGCTTCTGACCCGTGTTCTCTCATGCTGCAGTGCAGCAGTCAACGAGTTTTTGTGCACTGCACAATGACAACTCCATGACCGTCTGCAACGGCCCCGGGCGCGGCCCGCCCGCCCTGCCCGCAGCCGTGTGACCGGGCCCCGCAGGTTCGCTCAACAGTTGTTTACTTTGGCGAAAGGCGACAGCATGCATGCTAGATGAGTAGCCCGGAGGCATCTTCGGGGGCGTCCCGTTTCAGCCTCATCGACGGACGAACCATGTACCAGTCCGCCTGCCGCGCGTTTCTCGCACTCGCCCTGATCGCAACCGCGGCGGCCGGTTTCCTGTCGCCGGGTCACGCCCACGCGCAGGTCCCCTACCTTTCGATCCCGGCGAGTGAACCCAAGTACGCGGCGATCGTCGTGGACGCCAACACCGGCGAGGTCCTCTACGCCAAGCGCGCCGACAGCCCGCGATATCCCGCCTCGATCACCAAGGTCATGACCATGTATCTGGTCATGGAGGCCATGGCCGATGGACGGGTGAAGCCGACCGACATGGTTACCGTCTCGGCGCGCGCCGCCTCGCAACCGCCGACCAAGCTCGGCGTCGCGGCCGGCGACCAGGTCAGCGTCGATGACGCCCTGAAGGCGCTCGCGACGCGGTCAGCCAACGACATGGCCGTGGCCCTGGCCGAACATATCGCCGGCACCGAACAACGCTTCGCCGCCCTGATGACCCTGCGCGGGCAGGAGCTCGGGATGAGCAACACCCGCTTCGTGAATGCCTCCGGCCTGCCCGACAGCCGCCAGATCTCCAGCGCCCGCGACATCGCCATCATGTCGCGCGCGGTCATGCGCGATTTTCCGCAATACTACGGCTACTTCGGCATCAAGTCCTTCTACTTCCGGGGCCGCCTCATCACGAGCCACAACCGCCTGATGGGCCAGTTCGCCGGCATGGACGGCCTGAAGACCGGCTACATCAACGCGTCCGGCTTCAATCTCGCCGCCTCGGCCGTGCGCGACGGCCGTCGACTGATCGCCGTGGTCCTGGGCGGTCGCTCGACGGTGACCCGCGACGACCACGTCGAGGATCTGCTGCTCACCGGCTTCGACGTTCTCAAGCGTCGCTCGCTCGGCGAGAGCATCACGGTCGCCCAGTCGATGTTCGAGCCGGTGATGGAGGGGCCCGTCGTTCGGCCGCCGACCGCCATGGGCGACGCCGGCGACGTCGGCGGCCTGCGCGTAGTCCTGACCGACGGCCCTGCCCCGGCCGGCCCGATCGCCGTGCAACGGTCCATGGCCCCGATCGCCGACCCTGTCACCCGCCCCGCCCCGGCAAAGAAGGCCACGCCAAAGAAGCCGCGAGGGCAGTACGTGGTCCAGGCCGGCGCCTTCAAGTCGAAGGATCAGGCGCGTCAGCAGCTCAAGCTGATCCAGAAGCGCTTCTCCTCGGCCTTCGCGGAGGCCGAGGCCGACATCGGCGGCGCGGTCGGAGGGTACTTCCGGGTGCGGTTCGAAGGCATGACCGCCGACGCCGCCCGGGCCGCCTGCAAGACCCTCAAGGCCAAGAAGCAGGCCTGTATGGTGATCGCGCCCTGACCGAGAGGCCGCTGACGGCTAACGCTTCAACAGCGTATCCCGCGCCGCGTTGAGGCGCGCCGCCAGACCGCTCGTGCCCCCGGCGTCCGGATGCACGGCGCGGATCAACCGGGCATAGGCGGCCTGGATCTCTTCGCGGGTGGCGTCCGGTCCGACGCCCAGGATCTCTCGGGCTTCCGAAACATCGGCGTCTTCGGGTGTTGCGGCCGGGCGGGCCGCAGCGCCGCGGCCGATCACGACCAGGCCGACGCCCACGGCCGACAGGATCGCGCCCGGAAGGTAGCGGCCGCTCGCCGCCAGCAGGCCGCCCGCCGCAACAATGGCGCCCCCGATGCTGCCGGCGAGGATCTTCATCTCACGCCTGGCGAGCAGCGGCCGCGCGCGGCGACCGGCCCAGACGAGGAGGCCGAAGAGGGCGACGCCGATCAGGATGTAGATCATGTCGTCGCTTCTAGCCCGCCCGCTACTCGGCGGCGAGCAAACGTTCGCCGGTCCAGGCCGAGAGGCCCACAGCCTGCAGCAACGCCCGCAACTCCTGGCGCGCGGCTACGTGGGTCAGCGATACCGGGATCGGCCGCACCTTCGGTGACAGGTCGGCGACGGTCAGGCCGAAGGGGAACAGCTCGCGGTAGATAACCCGGTCACGCAGGCCGGAAGCGACCCGGAACCCCACCCGCTTGGCCAGGGCCGACAGCCGGTCGTCAATCCGCTTGCGGTTGCGGGCCTCGACGCTGGCGAGGCGGTTGCGCAGCACGACCCAGTCGAGCGGGGCCCGCTGTCCGGCCAGGGCGCGCGCCTTGCGGGCCTCCCAGACGATTTCCGAATAAAGGCCCGGCTTCTGCAGCTCGAGCGTGACGGGATCGACGTGGCCGAGCATGTCGAAGTCGACGAAGCTGTCGTTCATCGGGGTGACGACCATGTCGGCATGGGCGTGGGCGGTGCGCGACAGGGCGGTGTTGCCGCCCGGGGTGTCGATGACCACGAAGTCGGCGTCCCGGCGGGCGCTGTCGAAGGCCTCGTGGAAGCGTTCCACCTGCTCGGCGTCCGGCGCGAGCGCCAGGGCCACGCCGTCGACGGCCGGGTGGCGGGCCAGCGGCTCGGGCAGCACCGCACTGTTGGAGGCGCTCCAGGTCAGGCGATTGTTGAAGAACCGCGCGGTGGTCGACTGGCGCAGGTCGAGGTCGATCACCGCCACCGAGGCGCCGCCATGCAGCAGGCCCGTGGTCAGATGAACGGCGATGGTCGACTTGCCGGCGCCGCCCTTCTCGTTACCGATGACGATGACTTTTGGCTGGGTAGTGGCCATTTCGGGATCCCCGACTTTTCGCCGACTCAGCGTCGGATATGTTCGGACGAGACACCCGCAACGGCGCCGCCGCAATCTCACGGCGGTGATTTGTCCACAGGCGGCTTGTCACAGGGGAAGGCCGCACGATAAGCCGCGCGCCATGACACAGTCTCCCCTCCCCGTCGTCCGCACCGTCGCCGCGTTGCGCGCCCAGGTCGCCGCCTGGAAGCGCGAGGGCCTGCGGGTGGCCATGGTCCCAACCATGGGCGCGCTGCACGAGGGCCACCTGTCGCTTGTGCGGCTGGGCAACGAGAAGGCCGACCGGACCGTGGCCTCGATCTTCGTCAATCCGGCCCAGTTCGCGCCGCACGAGGACTTCGACGCCTATCCGCGCGGCGAGGACCGCGACAGCGCCCTGCTGGCCGCCGCCGGCTGCGCCCTGCTGTTCGCCCCGACCGTGGGCGAAATGTACCCCGACGGCTTCGCCACCACGGTCAATGTCGCCACCGGCGTCTCCGAGCCGCTGGAGGGCGTCTCGCGGCCCCATTTCTTCGGCGGGGTGGCGACGGTGGTCTCCAAGCTGCTCAACCAGTGCCGGCCGGACGTCGCCATCTTCGGCGAAAAGGACTACCAGCAGCTGCTGGTCATCAGGCGCATGACCCGCGACCTCGACCTGGGCGTCGAGATTGTCGGCGGGCCGACCAGCCGCGAGGCCGACAACCTGGCCATGTCCTCGCGCAACGCCTACCTGACCGCCGAAGAGCGCGAGATGGCCAGCGCCCTGCCCGCCGCCATGGCCGCCGCCGTCGGATGGCTGCGCGAGGGCCAGGCCGCCGAAGGCGTCGAGGGCCGGGTCAAGGCGATCCTCGGCGAGGCGGGCTTTGGCAAGATCGACTACGTCGAGGTCCGCGACGGCGAGACGCTGGAGCGGCTGGGCCCGGGCCCGGTCGGCGCCGGGGCGCGGGTGTTCGTGGCGGCCTGGATGGGGAAGACCCGGCTGATCGATAACTGGGGGGTGTAAGCCCTTCCCTCTCCCGCAAGGGGAGAAGGCCCCTTACCACGCCCCCAGCTCCCGCAGCTGCCGCGCCAGGTCCTGCGGCACCGCCTCCTCGCCCGAAACCGCCAGATCCGGCGGCGCGTCCCCGGCCTCGAGGTAGCGCCACCCCTGGAAGGCCCGCCTCGGCTGGGGGGCGGTTTCGATCAGCTCGGGCTTGAGATAGATGCGGCAGGGCTGCGGCCCGCCCTCCTCGGTGACGATCTCGTCGATCGCCTGCCGCACCAGCACCTGGCCCTTGATCACCCAGTAGAGCGAGCCGCCGTCCAGCAGCTCCACAGCCCGCTTGGGCGTCTGGCGCGTCGGCGCGACCGAGCGATGCCCTTGCGCCGCCCGATGCGCCCGCCAGGCCCGCAGGTCCGCGACGCTGTCGATGCCGACACAGAGCTTGATCAGGTGGAGGGGCATGGGTGCTGCTTACCCCCTTCCCCCTGGAGGGGGGAAGGGTCGGGGTTGGGGGTGGGAGAGGTTGCGACGGGCGGTGCGTGAGGGGCTGGCCGGAGCCGACGGTTCAACCCACCTCACCCCCATCCGACCCTGCTCCTGCTCCGCAGGGCCACCTTCCCCCCTCCAGGGGGAAGGATTCAGGCGCTCGCCTCCAGCCTCACCAGCACCACGCCCTCGCTGACCTGCCCGCCGGCCTCGGCGGAGAGCTCGGCGACGACGCCGTCGAACGGCGCGGCCAGGGCGTGCTCCATCTTCATGGCTTCGAGCACCAGCAGCGTCTGGCCCCTGGTCACCGTGTCGCCGGCCTTGATCGAAACGGAGACGATCTTGCCCGGCATGGGGGAGATGACGGCGCCGTCAGAGGCTTCGCCGCCCTCGCCCATCGCAACCGGTTT
>JAIYCQ010000022.1 GCA_027487945.1 Caulobacteraceae bacterium | reverse complement strand
CCTGTTGGGTGGCGCTGGATTTGACAGGATCGTGCTCGGCGGCAGCGGCCAGACTCTGGCGATATCGGGCGCGGAGGTCGTTCTTGGATCTGCCGGAACCGATCTTGTGCAGCTCAACGCGGCGTCGACCCTGGCCGTTAGCGCGGTCGAATCGATCACGGGCAGCAGCGGCGATGACGTCCTGGTGCTGGGCACTGTCGGCCAGACGGTCGCGGTTGCCGCCGTGGAGTCGGTCACGGGCGGCAACGGCAGGGACCGCCTGGTGCTGGGCGCTGGCGGACAGACCATCAGCGTGGTCGCTGTGGAGGCCGTCACCGGCGGCAGCGGAAACGACGTCGTCAGCATCGCCACATCCGGCGGCACAATAGCGGTGTCTGCCGTCGAAACCCTGTTGGGTGGCGCTGGATTTGACAGGATCGTGCTCGGCGGCAGCGGCCAGACTCTGGCGATATCGGGCGCGGAGGTCGTTCTTGGATCTGCCGGAACAGATTTTGTGCAGCTCAACGCGGCGTCGACCCTGGCCGTTAGCGCGGTCGAATCGATTGCGGGCAGCAGCGGCAATGACCGCATCGTCGTGGCACCCGGTTCCACAGTTTCGGTCACTGTGGACGGAGGCGACGGCAACGACACGATCATCGGCGGCGTCGGCGACGACGCGATCATCGGTGGCGGCGGCGGGGACACACTGACGGGCGGAGCCGGCCAGGACCTGTTCGACGTCACCGACGGCGACGTCATTACTGATTTCAAGAAAAGCGGCGACAGCTTGCGTCTAAGCGGCGCGACCTTCACCGCCAGCGACATCTCGATCGCCACCAGTGGTGCGGACGCCGTCCTGACTATCGGCGTTGGCAGCCCGATCGTCGTCGTGCTCAAGGGACAGGCTGGCCTCAGCATTGCCGACCTTGTGGTCGTGAACAGCGGCGGCAACACGCTGCTGACCTTCGCCGTCCCACCGCCAGCAGCGAGCAGCACTGCCAGGTCAGTGGCAGGTGTCGAGAAGGCCGAATTCGCCGTCGTCGGCACGTCTTCGCTCGTCGGCGCCGTCAGCGAAATTGAGCCGGTCGGAAGCGATGGCGGCGCCTATCCGGCAACGATCAATATGGTCGCCGGCGAACGGAGGCTGCGTCTGGATTTCGTCGGCAGCGGATCGGGCGTGGTTGGCGGACTCGGCACGGCAATCGCCGCCGCCACTGTGCAGGGCGGCGCCATCGCGATTGATGCCGTCGCGCCGGGCAGCCTTGGCGGTACGCTCTATGCGTCGGTCACGGCTTCGGCGGGAGCCGTGGTCAGCGCAGTTTCAGCAAAAGACGGCGATGCACTGACCTACAGCCTCGTTGACCATGCGGGTGGCACAGGCCTCGACCGTGTCACATTGGGTGGCGCACGCTCTATCACCAAGGTCCCGGACATGGTGACGATCGGCAATACCGGGATCACAATGTTGGCTAGCGGCATTGAGACGCTTGCCGGCGGCGCATTGGCGGATGTGGTCACCATCGTCGGCGACAGGGGCGTCCGCTTCACCGGCGGCGGCGGCGGTGCGGACCGGATCGCGCTGGACGGCCGGGCCGATCAAGTCGTGTTCACCAAGACGTCCGAAGGCGCCGCAGCCAGTGCAAACATTGGCCATGACCAGATCGAGAAACTCCAGTCCGGCGTGGACCAGGTCGTGGTTGGCGGGCAGCTTCGCACCATGCTGGACCAGATTGGTAACGGCGTGATCGATTGGGCCAACCGTGGCACGGGCGGGATCAACATCCAGACGGACGAAATTGTTCGATTGACTGCGAGCGTGACCAACCTCACCGACGCGAACCTTGCCGAGGTTCGAGCCGCAATCGGATCGATCAACAATGCGCAGGCGGGTAGCAGCGTGATGGTGATGGTGTCTAACGGCACCGACACCGGCATCTACATGGTCAACATGACCACCGCGAGCGCCAAGGTGGGAACCGGCGACATCAGTCTGTTGGGTGTGATAAGCGGCAGTAAAAATCCGCTTGGCCATAATGTAATCTTTGGCGCCTAGCCTCGCATGTTGCGGGCATGTCGCTTAAAGAGCCCAAAGTACTGGGGTGGTTAAGGTGGCGTCTGGGCTTGCATTAACGTGGCAACTGACCGAAGTTCACGGTTGGGGGCTGGTAGGGGTGCATATTGCGCTACTCTGCAGGGAGCGGAAGTTGCCGCTTCTGCTGTTGGAAGAGCCCAAGCTCTCGACGCTACGCCCTGAGAATCAAGCAAAGCTGGCGCCATTGATGGATGGATACCGCCAGATCGCTGCCACAGCGGCCGGGCGGGAGCACCAGCTTCTCCATCTGGGCGGTTGCACCGTTCTGCACGCGCTGGGCAACCAGTTCGAAGCCGGCGACACATCACGACGGTTTCGCGGCGATCACAATATCGGTGTGATCGCATTCGAGGATACCTTGCTTGACGAGCCGGTCATCGCGCGCGCGCGGCAGTACGAACGCATCGTCGTTCATTCGACCTATAATCGCGATCTCCTGATCGAGGCGGGGTTCACCAACATCGATTGCGTCCTGCAAGGCGTTGATCCCGACGAGCTGCCGATCCTGTCCGCGCGCGGAGCATTCAAGGATCGCTTTGTGATATTCTCCGGTGGCAAACTGGAGTTCCGGAAAGGGCAGGACCTGGTCCTGGCCGCGTTCCGCATCTTCCATGCCCGCCACCCCGATTCCGTATTGGTCACCGCGTGGCACAATCCCTGGCCGCAATTGGCAGGCAGTATCGCCGAGTCACGCCTGACGCCCGCGCCCGCTGAGATCGACCGCGCAACAGGAACGCTCAAGATCGCCGATTGGGCCATAGCGCACGGGGCCCCGGCGGACGGTTTCGTTGATCTGGGATTCCTTTCGCGCGACCAGGTCGCGCCGGTGCTGGCGGAATGCCATGCCGCGATCTTTCCCAATCGCTGCGAGGGGGCCACCAATCTGGTGGCCATGGAGGCAATGGCGTGCGGAGTACCAACCATCCTGTCGGATAACACTGGTCACCGTGATCTGCTTCGACCGGGCGTAGCGTTGCCGATCACACGCCAGTATCCAGTCGATGATCCCCATGGACGTAGACGCGGTTGGGGCGAGTCCTCGGTCGAGGAATTGGTGGCCCATCTGGAGACGTTGTACGCCAATCGGGAGGGCGCGCAGCTACTGGGGCAGCGCGGACAGGCCTTTATACGTGGCGAGCGGACCTGGCGCAGTTTCGCAGAGCAATTCGTGCAGGCCGTCGGATAGCCATGAACAGCTTCGCCCTGGCGCGCAGTCACATCCAGGCCGCCCGCTGGAGTGAAGCGGTACAGGTTTGTCAGGCCGCGCTGGCCGATGCCCCGCGCGATCTCGATCTGCTGAATCTGCTTGGCGTTGCGCTGACCTCATCGGGCAGAGTCGAAGATGGGATGGCCGCGCTGACCGCGGCGGTAGAGATTGACCCGACGCATAGTGGCCCACTGACGAATCTGGCCATCGCGCTACAGATGGTTGGCGAACTCGACGGCGCCATTCTCCGGCTGCGCCAACTCTGCGTGCTCGACCCCTCCGATGCGCTCGCGTTTAGTCGCCTGGGCCAGATTCGTCTCGACCAGGGCGATCTGGATGCCGCGGCAAGACTGATGAAGCGGGCGGCCCAACTTGCTGTGCGGGATATTTCCTACTGGGTGGGTGCGTCCTTCGCCATGTTCCATCTGGGCGATGCGGAAGGCGCAGAGGCCACGGTTGGCAACGCGCTCCGTCTTTTTCCTGACGATGGCTATGCGAACATGTTCGCTGCCACCTTTGCCCTGCGGCGTGGAGACCTGGACCGCGCCACCGCGCTCATTGAAAAGACACAAAGCGCCGACCCTGCCTCCGAAGATGCAGCCGGCATAGCCAACCGCATCCGCAGCTATCGCGCAGCGGTCAACGCCGTTCCGCCCCCCGGCGAAGCGGCGCCTGGCCTGGTGCTGCGCGGCCCGTTCGACACGATCAGTGGCTATGCGCACATGGGCCGCCGCTACATCCAGACGCTGCGCGAGCAAGACGTTCCGCTCAACGTGATCGGGCTGACGGGCAAGGAACGCTGGGCCGCTGAACCGCTGCACGTCCCGGTTCCCGCTCGGGCGCTGGTCAACATCGCAATCCCGATCGCTGTTGAGAAGGCGCCGGGTCTGGCAACGGTGACCTATTCGATGTTCGAAGGGACCCGCATTCCGCCCCCGTGGGCTAGACACAGCGAGTCGAGCGATCTTGTTATCGTGCCGACCGAATCCTCGCGGCTAGCCTGGGCGGCTCAGGGTTTCCCCGAGACCCGGCTTCGCGTGTGCCCGTTGGGCGTGGATGCCGAGCAGATGGCGCGCGACATAAGCCCGATAGTGCTGGTGTCGGAGGGCGACCGCGATGTCTCTTCGTTTCGCCATCGCTTTCTCAATGTCTCGGACCTGATCCCTCGCAAGAATCTGGCCGGCTTGTTTCGCGTTTGGCTGCGCGCGACACGGCGCACGGACGATGCCGTGCTGATCCTGAAAACGGGTCGTGGGAAAGAGAAGGAAAGCGAAATCCTTCGCGACCTGCTCAAGAAGAGTGAGGCAGCGGTCGGTCGACGCTTCGCCGATGCCGGGCGCATCCTGCTGATCGATCAGATGTTCGATGAACGGCAGATGGCGGGCCTTTATGCCGCCGCCACCTACTACTGGAGCATGTCGCACGGCGAAGGCTGGGATCTGCCGATGTCAAAGGCCGGGGCGATGGGGCTTGGTCTGATCGCGCCGGCCCACAGCGCCTATCTGGATTATCTCAATCCATCGGTTGCCCGCATGATCCCGGCGACAGTGGCGCCAGCGCGCCAGCCCTATGTCGATGCCCCTTATCCTCCATTTTTCGGGCTGGACTGGTGGCAACCGGACGAGGACGCCGCGGTCGCCATCGTGGAGGCGATCGTCAGGGATCGTGACGTTGCGCTGCCGGATGCAAGTGGGCACCTGATGGCCAACTTCACCTGGGGCCAGGCCACACGCAAGCTGCGCGACATCCTGTCAGCCGAAGGCATGATGGGATGACCGCGCTGCTCGAGAAGGCAATAGCCCATCACGGCGCCGGGAGACTCAGCCAGGCCGAAGCCTGCTATCGCGCGCTGCTGAAAAGCGATCCCCGCCATGCCTATGCAAGCAATAATCTGGCGGTCCTGCTGCGCGGGCAATCGCGTTTCGAAGAAGCCATCGACCTCTATCGCCACGCAATTTCTGCCTCGCCTGACGAAGCGGCATTCCGCAGCAATCTGGTCGGCGTTCTGACCGGCCTGGATCGCTACGCCGAAGCGCTGGCGAGCGCGCGTGCCGCCGTCGCGCTCCGCCCCGACTATGCGGAGGGGTGGTTCAATCTTGGCATGACGGTCAATGCAATGGGAGATCGTGAGGGCGCCAGGCTAGCCTATCGTCGCGCTCTGCTTTGCGACCCGTCCCTGGGTGAAGCCTATACCAACCTGGCGGATGTGCATCTCGCGAGCGGCGACTGGCATCTGGCCGAGCAGTGCTTTCGCGCCGCTATCGCGGCAAAGCCGGAACTGCCGCAGCCTTTTGCCAATCTGGGCGAGTTGCTGAAATCCACCGGGCGCGTGATCGATGCAATCCGCCTGCTCCGCGAGGGCGCCGAACGGCACCCTGCGGTTCCGTTGCTCCACTCGAATCTTCTCTTCGCGCTTCACTATACGCCGCTGGTGCCGCCAGAGGTCATCTGGCGCGCGCACAAGCGTTGGAATGCGCTCCACGCCCAGCCGCTTCTGCCGGAACGGCCCCTGGAGATTGCCGACCGCGATCCTGCGCGTCGGTTGCGCGTCGGCTATGTGTCACCCGATTTCTGCGCCCACCCGGTGTCTCGCTTCTTCGAGCCGCTCCTGTTCGGACACGATTCGTCACAGGTTGAAGTCTTCTGCTACGCGATCTCTTCGAGACAGGATGACGTGACAGCCCGCATCCGGACGCGCAGCGATCACTGGGCTTCGATCGACAGCCTGTCGGACGAAGCCGCCGCCGCCCAGGTCATGCGGGATCGCATCGACATCCTGGTTGATCTGACCGGGCATACCGCAGGTTCCCGTCCCCTGCTGTTCGCACGCAAGCCGGCGCCGGTGCAGGTGACGTGGCTGGGCTATCCCGACACCACGGGAATGCCCGCGATCGACTATCGCTTCACCGACGCCATTGCTGATCCGCCCGGCCTCACTGACCGCTGGCACAGCGAGGCGCTGGTTCGCCTGCCGCACGGATTCCTGACCTATCAACCCACGATGGACATCCCGCCGGCCAGCGCGCCGCCATCTGTCGCCCGCGGCTTCATCACGTTCGGATCGTTCAACAACCTGGCGAAAGTGAACGCCGAGACCATCGCATTGTGGTGCAGGGTGCTGAGGCGTGTGCCGGATTCGCATATCCTGCTCAAGGGCAGGGCGTTCGGCGACCCTGCCACACGCGCGCGCTTCCTCGATTGCTTTGCATTGGGTGGCATCGATCCTTCACGGGTCGAGCTGGATGGCGAGATCGTGCCAACAGACGATCATTTCAAGGCCTATGGCCGCATGGATATTGCGCTGGATTGCATGCCGTACAACGGCACGACGACCACCTGCGAAGCGCTTTGGATGGGCGTTCCTGTCATCGCCTTGCTTGGGGAACACCATGTCTCGCGCGTGTCTGCGAGCATCCTGGCCCATTCAGGGCTGGAGGAACTGATTGCCGACACCGCCGAAGACTATGTCGAGCGAGCGGCGAGGCTGGCCGCCGATCCCGATCGCCTCGCCACATATCGTCGGGATCTTCGCTCTTGTATGCGTGCGGCGCCCATCATGAACCATGCGCGCTTTGCGCGAGACGTCGAGGACGCTTATCGCGCCATGTGGCGCAAACGGGTCGCCATCGCCGCCTGAACGCGGTTCGTTTCCTCGCGGACCATCATCTCAACGAGCGCGGGCAGGTCGACCGTTGGTGACCAACCCAAGGTCTCGCGGGCAAGACTGTTGTCTCCACATAGAGCCGCGACATCGGCCGGACGAAAGAGCGCGGGATCGATCGTCACGCAGATGCTGCCGGTCGAAAGGTCGATCGCTCGCTCCTCCACGCCTTCGCCTTCCCAACGGAGTGGAATGCCCAGCGCCCGCGCCGTCAGGTCAACAAAGTCACGCACGCTGTGCGTACGGCCGGTCGCAAGAATGTAATCGTCCGGCGACGCCGCCTGCATCATCAGGTACATGCCGCGCGCATAATCCCCGGCAAAGCCCCAGTCGCGGCGCATGTCCAGCCGTCCAAGCGCCATCGCTCCACGCTCGCCCGCCTGCCAGCGGCACAGGCCCTGTACGATCTTCCGCGTCACGAATTCCTCGCCCCGCAAAGGGGATTCATGATTGTAGAGAATGCCGTTCACGCAGAAGAGACCATAGGCGATGCGATACAGCCTGGTCATCTGATGCGCCGCGACCTTGGCCACGGCATAGGGACTGCGCGGATGAAAGGGCGTGCGCTCGTCCTGCAAGGCCTGCGGCGGCGCGCCGAACATCTCGGACGACGAGGCGTGGTAGAAGCGTGTATGCCGACTGCAGTGCCGGATTGCCTCCAGCAAATGGGTGGTCGCGGTTGCAGCGCTGGCGAATGCTTCAGCCGGCGCGTCGAACGAGGCGTGAACGGAACTCAGGGCGGCGAGGTGGTAGATTTCGTCGGGGCTGACTGATCGCACCAGCCGCACCACCTCCGCCGGGTTCGAAAGGTCGACGGTCACATAGTTCAGCCGATCCGCGATCCCCAGCGCCTTCAATCGCCACGCGCTGTCCAGGCTGACTCCAGAGGGTCGCAAGACGCCGGTGACCTGATAGCCCTGATCCAGCAGCAAGGCCGCGAGGTAGGCGCCATCCTGGCCCGTTATGCCTGTGACAAGGGCGCGCCGGACCACTTCGCTTGAAGTCATATGGCGCTATAGCAAGAAATCTGTACACGAGGAACCCTGAGCCACCAGGACCCAAAGCAGATTGGGGATAGTAGACGGGCATGACATCGACGGTACTGCCTGACGACCCTGCGTCGCTTTACACGGAGGGGCTGCGGCATCATCGGCGGGGCGCGCTGGCGGAGGCGGAGGCCCATTATCGCCAGGTTCTGACCGCGAACCCGCATCATTTCGACGCGATGCATATGATGGGCGTGTTGGCGTTGCAGGTCGGCAAGGTCGAAACGGCTGTCCAGTTGCTGAGCGAAGCGGCGCGATTGGCGCCCGCCGATGCCGCAACAGCCTCTAACCTCGCGAGCGCGCTGCGGCGAGCCGGGCGACTGGAGGAGGCTCTCGCTTCCGTGCGCCGCGCGGTGGAACTCGCGCCTGGCTTCACCGACGCGCGGCAGAATTTGGCGAACATCCTCGAAGGTCTGAACCGTCATGGTGAGGCCGCTGAGGCCGTCGAGCAACTGATGGCGATGCTCGGCCCAGGCGTCGATCTCTACCTTCGGCTTGCAAGCCTGCGCATTGCCGGCAACCAGGCCGAAAAGGCGATCGATATTCTATATGATCTGCTTGGCTTGGATCCCCTGTCCACAGCCGCATACACCAACCTGGGCGTCGCCTTCCGTCGACTCGATCGTGTGGACGAGGCCATGGCCGCCTATCACACCGGCCTGGCGCTGGCCCCGAACGATACAGGATTGCTCAACAACTACGGCATCGCCCTGAAGGACCTGGACCGGCCGCAGGAGGCCGTCGATTGCTTTCACCGCGCGCTGGAGTCGCAGCCCGACGCGGCCAATACATGGCTCAACCTTAGCCTTGCTGAAAATGATCTGATGCATGTTGATGAGGCGATCCGGGCAGCCCGGCGATCAGTCGCTGCCGACCCGGGGTTGCCGCCGGCGCATACCGCGCTCTCGATGGCGCTGCTGATGCGCGGGGAGTTGATCGAAGGCTTCGCCGAATACGAGTGGCGCTCGCTCATGGCGGATTTTCCATCCCCCAGGCGCCACTTTGCCGCGCCGGCATGGCAGGGCGAAGATCCGCGCGGACGGACGATCATCCTGCATGACGAACAGGGCGTGGGCGACGCGATCCAGTTCGCCCGATACGCACCGCTGCTGAACGCGATGGGCGCGCGCGTCTTTCTGGAATGCAACAGCCAGCTTGTCCGCCTGCTCGGCGGGATGGCAGGCGTCGAGGGCGTGATCCCGCGCTTTGGCACGCTGCCGCCCCACGACTATCAGGCGTCCCTGCTGAGCCTGCCCCATCTGCTGGGCACCACGCTGGCGACCATACCTGCCAATACACCCTATCTGACCGCCGAACCTGAGTTGACGGCCCAATGGGCCAAGCGGCTAGGCAGTCATGACGGACTGAAGGTCGGGCTGATCTGGGCCGGCAATCCCGAATTCAAGGCCGACCGCCTCCGATCGCCGGGGCTGGCGGCGTTCCGACCGCTCTTCGATGTTCCGGGCGTCACGCTGTTCGCATTGCAAAAAGGTGCTGGTCGGAACGACCTGGTGGGAGCGGACTGGCTGCCGCCGCACTTTGTCGATCTGAACGACGAGATCCGGGATTTCGCGGATACCGCCGCCATCATGACCAATCTCGACCTGATCATCACCTCCTGTACGGGACCAGCCCATCTGGCCGGCGCGCTCGGGCGACCGACCTGGACGGTGATCCCGTTCTCACCGGACTGGCGATGGATGGAACTGCGGGAGGATACGCCCTGGTATCCCACCATGCGGCTGTTCCGTCAGGATCAGCGGGGAGATTGGACCGGGGTGGTTCGGCGGCTGACAGAGGCGCTCAGTCGCCGGTCCATGGAATGAACGGCACAATGCGCTGCGTCGCGATGTCCGGCTGTACCAATATCCGCGCGCGCTGGTTGAGGCGCGCGGCAAGCTGACTGAAGCCGCTGGCGGCGCTGACCCCCACGACGTCCGCTTCGCTGAGGACATGGAAATCCTGCAGATACTCCAGATCGGGCCAGGGAGGCGCTACATCGGCCAGCGTCACCGGCGCAAATTCGGCGAAGTCGCCGCGCACCGCGTCCAGATCGTCGCTCGCCAGATACAGGACCGGCCGCTCCAGCTCTGACCAAAGGTCGCGCAGCCACTCGACGTAGCGATCAGTCCGCGTAACCGGATAGCCATATTGAACGAAATCGCCGCGACGAATGTGCAGCGCCACGACCGTTCGACCACCGTCACGCAGCGCCTTTACGGCTGGCTCGATCCTTGGAAGCCATTCCTTTCGCGGCTTCAGCCAATGCTGCACACGTTCACGGAACCGCTCGGGATAGTCGAACAGGAACAGCGGCGAGAGAATATCGCGGTCGGCGCGGGGCTCACCTCTTCCGTCTACCAGGTCGTTCAGCGCGTGCCGTGGAAACAGCCAAGGGGGCAGCGCGCCGCTGGGCTTTGGATCGTTCACGTCGAAATAGAGTCCCCCGACCCAGTCCGGTGTTTCCAGGACAAGGCCGTAGCGCTCGGCATAAAGCCGCAGCATCACATATTCGAGGACGTTGTGCGCGAACCGCCCCCGGGTGCCGAGCGTCGTCGACCCGATGCGTGGCCGGGCCGGATCTGGATTCGAACAGCGCTCGACCAGCTGCCCCTGCTCATCCAACGTGGCCCGCAGCGCGGCAAGCGACCGTGTCGTGAACAGCCAGCAGTTGTCGCTCGCAATTCCGCTCAGGCGCTGTGCCGCCGATGCATTATCGCCGGCAGCCAGATCGAGCGCCGCCAGCGCCGTGCGACATTCGGCGGCATAGATCCGCCCGCCCAGCGGGGTCGTCGACAGGGTCGTGAAGACACTCTGCGCTTCTGCCAGCCGACCCTGGGCGACCATCGCCGTATGCAGCAGTTCGATGCAGACGCTGACCTCCGTACCGGGCAGAGGCAGGGACCGAAGCAGCGTCGCCTCCGCCTCCGCGTGATGGCCCAATTCCACCAACATCGCCGCCTGGCGGGTGCGCGCAATCGGCAGGCCGAGTTGCTCCGAACGCCCATAGGCCGTCAGCGCCGCAGCCGCGTTCCCGCTGGCGTAGAGCGCGTTGCCGTAGTTGTACCAGGCCTCCCGGCTGTCAGGCGCAACTGAAAGCGCCGCCTGCAAAGCGGCCAGACCGGCCGCCTCATCGCCCCTGCCAAGCAGGCTGTTGCCCAGCGCCATATAGGCCCCCGGTCCCTCCATGCCTTTGGCGATGGCGAGGCGCTGGCTCACAATCGCTTCGTCGACCCGCTCCATCTGGCGAAGGATGATCCCCCGCTGGTAATGGGCTTCGCCATGAGACGGATCGAGGGTGACAGCGCGGTCGAGCAGTTCCAGCGCGCGCGCATGGCCGGCGCTGCCGCCCTCCAGCGCGATGCTGCCAAGCACCTGCCACGCCAGCGCCACGGCGGGATCAAGAGTCACCGCGACCCGCAAATGCGCTGCCGCCTGATCATTTTCACCGCGCGTCTTCAAGAATGTCGCAAAGTTCAACCGCGCATCGGACATTTCCGGGCGCAGCCTTAACGCCCTTTCGAACAGCGCCCGCGCTTCCGGATGACGTTCCGTGCTCTTGTGCACCAGCGCCAGTAGATGCAGCGCGTCCGTCTGATCGGGATCAGAGTTCAGGATATGTCGAAAAATCGCCTCGGCCTCTCCGGGCCTGCCTCCGCGAAATCGGGCAAGGCCTTCGGCCAGCAGGTTGTCCACTGTCGGCATCGAAGCGGGCGCAGCGTCAGATATTGGCCTCGTCCGTCAAATCGATCGCACTGTGCCGGAACGGAATCCAGTCCTTGTGATCGGCACGATACTGAAGGCCATAGGGAGAGTGAAGGAACACCCGTTCGAACTGCGGACTTTCGCGCAGCGTGCGGTCGATATCGACCAGTGGCGAGGCCGAAAACACCCTTTCCCACATCTCGCCACGGGCCACGTCGCGTCCGGCAGCCTTGACATAGTCGCGCGCTGCCTCGCTCAGGCCCCAGCATTGCTCGACCATATCATAATAGCCCATATGCGCTTCCTTCCGCTTGGCGCTGAAATCAGGCGGTGGCAGGCACTGGAAGTGCGCCGATGGCTAGAGCCTTGGCTTGATCGATGTCTGCTTCGCTCATACCGTCCGCCAACGCGTCCAGCATCGCATGCGCGTCGTCGCGCTGTCCACCAGCGTCGAGCCTTTCAGTGGTCCGCCACAGCCAGCCATAGGCCCGGCTTCGTTCAGCGGGCGCGATGCGGCCCTCGACGACCAGCCGGGCGAACGCGATGTGCGCGTCGACGCTACCCGTCTCCCCAGCGAGCGCAAACAGGCGAGCAGCCTCGGCGTCGTTGCGAGGGACGCCATTTCCGGCAGCATAAAGCGTGCCCAGATTGAACCGGGCAAGGGCATTGCCGGTCTCGGCTGCGCGCTGGAACCAAAGCGCTGCCTCTCCCGCGTCGCGCGCGGGATTGGTCCGGTCGAGATACAGAAGCCCGAGATTGACCTGCGCCGCATCGCTGCCCGCGGCTGCCGCCTTGCGATACCAGAGGGTCCCCTCGGCGATGTTGCGCGGGCAACCAATGCCATTGGCGTAAAGTAGTCCCAAGTTGAACTGAGCGGACACATTGCCCCGCTCGGCCGCCTTGATGAAGCAGGTGATCGCAGCGGGGTAGTCATGCTGCCCCGCCAAGCCGTTGGCATGAATAAGGCCCAGATTGAACTGCGCGTTGACGTCGCCTGCGTCCCCGGCCTTCTGATACCAACGGATCGCTTCAGCGATGTCGCGTTCGCAGCCATAGGCATTGGCGTGCATCAGGCCCATGTTGAACATGGCGACGACGTGCCCCTGCTCAGCGGCCTTGCGGAACCAACCAAGTGCGGCGGTCAGATCTTGCCCGGCCTCTTGCCCGCTGGCATGCAAAACGCCCAGATTGAACTGGGCATCCACATTGCCCTGCGCTGCAGCGGCCCGATACCAAGACATCGCAGCGTCCAAATCCTGCACACCATGGGCGGCATCTGCATAGACGCTCCCCAACCGCAACTGCGCCGATACCACGTCTCGAGAAGCAGCAGCCTTTAGCAATGCCAGGCCTCTGGCGAGATCGCGCTCAAGGCCCAAACCATTGGGGTACAGCTGGGTCAGGTTCGCTTTGGCGACCTGGGCATGAGTCTGGGCAGCGATGCGTTGCCAGCGCATAAGGCTGCCGTCCGGAGCTGGGGCGGCGCTGCCCGTGATGTAGGCCATGCCCAGTTCGCTCTCCGCCTCTCCATGTCCCTGTAGTGCCGCACGGCTCAGCCAGAACACAGCGTCACCATGGTCTTGGACCAGCCCGACGCCATGGAGACAGAGAATACCCATCCGGTACTCGGCCTCGGCCACGCCCTGCAGTGCCAGGGGGCGAAGGTGCAGAAGGGCAGTCTGAACCTCTCCGGCATCGAGTGCAGCAAGGCCACTCGCCAGATCGGGCGTTACGAAGACCCGCGCGCTCGCCAAGCGCGGTGGCAGCAGCCGCATCGCCAAGCGCCTGACTGCAGGCGGAAGCTTGGTGTGTCGCAAGCGGCGCGCGATACCCAGCGCCGGCAGGGCAAAAGGGATGGATAGCCTGATCACGGTTCCCGCATGCTTTGGTCGACGGTGCGCGTAATCGGGCGTGTGAGGTAGGATAGCACGCTGCGCTTGCCGATCTTGATCTCGGCCGTCAGCGGCATTCCGGGGGTCATCCGAAACTTCGGCGGTACATCGCGCAGTCCCTCGGCGGAGACGGCAATGCGCACGCGGTAGAAACTTCCCTGCGGCGCATCCGAAGATGGCCGTTCGGTGGTGAAGGAATCGCCGCTTATCGTCGAGATCTTGCCCGTCAGCATCCCATATTCCTGATAGGGGTAGGCATCGAGCTTGATCTGTACGGTATCGCCTACCGCCACGCGGGACAGCTGGCTCGCCTCGACCGCCGCTTCTACTTCCAGCTTGGCGTCGGCGGGCACGAGCCGAAACAGCGGCTCTGCGCTGTTGATCACCGACCCCACGGAGCGTGGCGCCACTTCCAGAACCACCGCGTCCACCGGCGTGCGGAGTTCCACCATGTCCTTGATGCGCTGCGCCTTGGTCAGTTGCTCCTGGAGACCGTCGCGCTCGTTACGTTTCACGACCAGTTCCTGCACGATGTCCGTATACCACCCACGGCTGAAGACGTCGCGCTCGGCACGCAAAGCAGCCAGCCCGCGTTGGGTCTCGATACTGCTATTCTCGGATACGATCAGGTTGGATTCGATGTTGATGCGGGCGTCGCGCGCGGCAAGAGCGCTCAGTTTGGTGCCGTATCCGCGCTCCAGAAGGTCGGTGCGCATAGCTTCTACTTCGCGGGCCAAGGCCAGCCGAGCGCGCAAATTCTCTGATTCCCGATCACGGGCGGAGATTCCGGCCTGCGCTCCGCTCATGCGTTCCTGAAAACTGGAGATTTGTGCGGCAAACTTCGTACGCCGTTCCAGCCAGATCGCCTGCTCAAGCTGCTGATACGGCGTCGCCCCCTGCGCGGGAATGACATAGCGACGCCCGGCCTGCTCTGATTCCAGTCGCTCGATGGTCGCGTTCAGGCTATCCACTTTCGCTTGGATCTGGCCTATGTTGGCCAGCGCGAATGTGGGATCGAGGTGTGCCAGCACCGTATTGGCCTTCACCACATCGCCTACCTTGACGTCGATGCTCTTGATCGTCGCAGATTCAAAAGGCTGCACCACGATGGTAGGGGCCGCCGTGACGATTTTGCCGCGCGCAGAGACGACCCGGTCGAGTGTGGCAAAGGCCGCCCACAAGAGGCACACGACGACCAGAGCGCCCATCGTCCAAAGCGTCATGCGCGCGACGCGAGGTTCGGGTTCCGCATCGATCGACGTGGCAACCGGCAGGAACTGATGGTTCTTGAGCGCCGGACTGTTGCCGGGTCGGGGGATGGGGGCAAGCTGGTTCATGCGGCGTCCCGATCGTCGTCGATCTCCACGGCATGGCGGTTCTGCTGGTTCCAGAGATTGCGATAAATGGCGCAGCGGCGCATCAATTCGGCATGGGTGCCGATGTCGTTGATCCGCCCTTGGTCGATCACCATGATCTTGTCGGCCGACGCCAGAGACGACAGGCGGTGCGATACGATCACTAGCGTTCGCCCCCGCGCGATATTCGCCAGGTTGAATTGGATGATCGCCTCGCTCTCAGCGTCCAGCGCGCTCGTCGCCTCGTCCAGGATGAGAATCGGCGGATCGCGCAGCAAGGCACGGGCGATGGCCAGTCGCTGGCGTTGACCGCCGGAGAGGTTGGACGAACCTTCCTCAAGCCGGGTATTGAGTCCCGCCGGAAGGCGTTCCACGAATTCGTCCGCACCTGCCATACGCAATGCCCGCAGCACGTCGCTGGTGGTGGCGCTGGGCCGACCGATCACGATGTTTTCACGGATCGTGCCCGTGAACAGGAAGCTTTCCTGCAGCACCACCCCCATCGACGAACGAAGGTGGTTCAGGTCCACTTCGCGCAGGTCGTGCCCGTCAATCTTGATCAGGCCTTCGTCAACGGTATGAAGCCCCTGCAACAAGCGGGTCACCGTGGTTTTACCCGATCCGCTCTTGCCGACGATGCCAAATATCGTGCCCGCGGGAATCTCGAAGGTCACGCCATCCAGGGCGGGCGTGGCCGCGCCATTGTAGCTGAAACGCACCTTGTCGAAAGTGATGGCGCCATCCAGTGGCCCCTGTATTCCTTCACCGTTCCTGCGGTCCTCGCTGGGATGATTCATGATCGTGCCGAGCATGTTCACCGACAGGGATACCTCCTGAAGCTGTTGCAGCAGCTGGGATATCTGCACTAACGGATGGGTGACGCGCCAGCTCAGCATGTTGAAGGCGATCAGGCCGCCGACCAGCATCTGACCGTTCAGCACCAGATAGGCGCCGCCGCCGATCACCGCGATCTGCATCAGCCTTTCCAGCGGCATCGTCAACGCGTTGAGCAGGATAGCCAGCTTGGCGACATTGAACCGGGTGCGGATCGTGCGATCGACGCGGGCATCCCATTCCTGTCCCCGATAGGCATCGAGCGCCAGCGTCTTGACGGTACGCATGCCCTGTACCGATTCGACCAGGAACGACTGCTGCTCTGCCTCCACTTCATAGACATCGCGCAGCCGCGAACGGATGATCGGAATCGTCATCAGCGAGCAGCCGCAGATCGCTGCCGTGAACGCCAGCACCACACAGGCGAGCAATGGGCTGTAGAAAAACAGTAGCGGCACGAAAAGAAACAGCATCGCCATATCCAGTAACGCCGCAAACAGTTGTCCTGTAAGGAAGTTACGAATTCGGTCGCTTTGCGCCATATTCTTCAAGATCATGCCGGATGCATTGCGCTCGAAGTATTCGATCGGCAGACTGGTCAATTTGCGGAATATGCTGACATTGACGTGTGCATCGATCTTGCTTGTAGCGAATAGAGTTACATACTGTCTAAGATAGTTGAACACAGTGTCAAACAGCACCACGAACAACATGCCGACAATTAGCACCACAAGCGTGTCTATGCTGCGATAGAGCAAGACGCGATCAATCACTAGCTGCGTGAATACTGGCAGCGCTAGTGCCATGACCCCCATCAGAAGCGACGCGACCGCGATATCGCGAAACAGCCGCTTGTGACGGCGTATCTCCGGTAAGAACCAGGCAAGGTTGAATGGCCGTTCGGGATCCGACGCCTCAAACCGGCGCTTCACGAAGATGACTGTGCCGTCCCAGGCTTGCGTGAAACGCGCTTCGTCCAGCACCAGCGCGTCGACGCCTTCGGCTATCGGATCGTGCAATGTAAGCAGCTGCGTACCGCCGCGCTCGGCCACGCCCGTCGCCACCATGATATTGCCGTTGCTCAATCGCACCAGCACGGGAAAAGCGTCGCCCATCCGGAACAGGTCGGTCCAGTGAAGCGTGCTTACCTTGGCGCGTAGACCGATCGCGGTGGCGATTGCAGTGATCTGCGCGTTCGACACCTCAGCATTGCCGACCACATGATCGTGCAGCAGTTGCTCCAGCGATACATGCAGACCGTTGAAGCGCGCGACCGCGACCAGCCCCCGCAGCCCGGTGTGGGCGCAGGCAAGGTCGGGATCGGTCGAACCGGGGTCGCCGATGTCCTTTGGCGCGGGATAACTCACCACGCAATCCGCGGCTGGACGGTTATGGCGTGACCGGTTCGGTTTCCAGACAACTCCGCGTCGTAGGCCGCGGCAAGAGCCGCAATCGCTTGGCCCGACAGCAACGTGAAGGCCGATATGGCCGAGAACAGTACAAGGCTCGCCCGGCGCACGCTCCTGCCAGAAAAAATCGAAGTCCTCAGACCCGTTCTAGCTGAGCGATGCACAGTAAACCCCCGCTGACTGACCTTCGACCGGACACGCGCCTCGGATAGCCCATCATGTCCCGGCCATCCACCAGAACCGAGACAGATTTTTGGATGGGATCAGCTACTGTGGTCAAGCTTGGAGCCAGCCATCCGGATTTTTCTCCAGTGTCAAGAATGTGTTGGCGGGTGACAGGCTTGCCGCCTCGATAAACGGATCGCCATTGCCGGATCATGCTTCTGCGACAAGGGCTGGGCGAACCAAGCTTTTCCGGCCTGTGCAAGGCGGTCGAGCGATTGCACAATCGCAGGCAATGCGCCTGGGTCCAGTCACGACGGGGCGGCCGATCCACTCTCTAGGATCGTGGGCGAACAGCGATAAGATCGCGGCATGACCGACCCCGCGCCTAATGATCAGCCCAGCAGGGCCGAGATACTCGCATTCGCTCGAAACGCCCTCGATCAGGACCCCGGCAATGCCTATGCGTGGAGCTTGCTGGGGGTTTCTCTGCGGGGCGCCGGACGCCTGCCGGCCGCCATTGCGGCCCATTGGCGCGGACTGGAACTGGACCCGCACGACGGCAAAATCTGGTCAAACCTCGGCAATGCCTTGATGGACGCGGGTCGCCTCGACGAGGCATTGGTCGCCCATGCGCAGGCGACGACATTGGACCCTGGCGATGCGTTGTTTCGCTTCAACCGTCTTGTCGCCCAACGGCGCGCGGGCGATTTCCACGGCTCGCTTGAATCATCGGACGTACTGGAAGGGCTCGATCCCGATAACATCGCCGTTGCCTGGGAGCGCGCACTCGTACGGCTTCAGTTGGGCGACTATGCGACAGGGTTCCGGGACTATGGCGCTCGCCGCCATCTATCGAGCTTCTACATCAGTTCGCTGCCCGGAGAGGAATGGGATGGTCGGCCGCTGAACGGTCGCCGCATCTTTCTGGCCTCGGAACAAGGCTTTGGCGATGCGCTGCTGGTTGCTCGCTATGTCGCGCAGGTGAAGGCTTTGGGCGGCCACGTTGTTTACCAGTATCACCCTGAACTGCGGCAGGTGCTCCACGGTCTGCCGGCGGACGAGTTTCATGTCCGTGGCGCCCCGTTTCCTGACTATGACGTATGGCTGTTCCAGATGGATCTGCCGGTCGTCCTCGGCGCGCGGACCGACAATTTGCCGCCGCCGGTTTCCCTTCATGTGCCGGATGCATCCCGGGTCAAGATGGCTGCACTGATCGGCGCCTGTCCGCCCGGCATCCTGCGTGTCGGCATCGTCTGGTCCGGCCGCGTGACATTTGGCGAGAACAATCTGCGCGCCACCAGCCTGGATGCGTTCATGCGGCTGGCGGAACTGCCCTCGGTGCGCCTGTACAGCCTCCAGAAGGATGGCCCTTCGGCCGAGCTGGACGATCCAGACACCCAGCGCCTTGTCACGCCGCTTGGCCCCCACCTCGACGATTTCGCTGACACCGCCGCAGCGATCGAGCTCCTCGATCTGGTGGTGATGACGGATAGCTCGGTGGCGCATCTCACCGCATCGCTGGGCAAGCCGGTCTGGAATCTCGTTCAGCACGTTCCGTACTGGATTTACGGCCACCGGAACGACCGTACGCCCTGGTATCCGACAATGCGGCTGTTCCGTCAGGGCGCGGACCGCGATTGGAACAAGGTGTTCATGCGCGTCGCCGAAGCGCTTCACCGCGAAGCATGGCTGCGTGGGCTCTAGCTGAAGGGCGACGGAGCGCCTCGGCGGGATGATGGGGAAGGGGACCTTCGGACACGTCAGGATGTCAGGGCATTGGCCGTCGGGGGCGGGCGGGCGCGCATCTTCACGATGGTTCGCGATCCTGCCGCATGCCGGGCACGGCAAGCCATACCCGCCTGCACCAGCATACTCGTGAGCACACGGCTTTCGGAATCCACTGCGACGAAGGCAGGCAACCTCACCCGTATCCCCGCATGGCGATATTCCGCGGGACATTGGCGCTGCCACCCCGCCGGCAACGGGTTTGCGATATCCGCAGCGTCGGCGCCGGCGCTTCGGCCCGGACCCGGACCGTTATGGATTCCTGATCGCGGTCGAGCGATGGCATCACCGAAGACAACGATATGGTGGTCAGGTCGCAGCGTTCGTCTGGCCGCCCGGGCTCCCTCCGCGTCCGGCAACGGTTCGAACGTGGCGGCCACTGCCTTGCGCGCCCGGTAGCCGCATCGGCTTGGCCACGCCAGGATCGCCGCCTATACAGAGGATGCGGTGAGGAAAAGGTTCAAGCGTTGACGGAACAGCGGGACCGGTCCGCTAGCGCCTTTTCCGAGGGGCTCGCCTATGGCAGCGCCGGTCGGCACGATCAGGCGCGGGACTGTTTCGAGGAAGCGCTCAGGCATAACCCTGATGATGCTGCGGCCCGTTTCAATCTGGCCTTGGCGCTCCGCCAGCTAGGCCGGAAACCGGAAGCCGTCGAGATGCTGCGGGCGATCCTCGACCATCTTCCCGATCAACCCGAGGTGCTGTTTGGCCTCGCGGAGCTCCTGAGCGAAATGGCCTGTTTTTCAGAGGCGCTCACCCAGCTCTCTCGTCTGAAAAAGGTCGCACCGGGCCATGTCGGTCTCGACGAAGCGCTCGGCCTCGCTCTGTTGCGTACCGAGGCCCCGGATCAGGCGGAGACCCCGCTGCGACGCGCCTTGGTACAGAATCCGGCTGGCGCGCCCATGCTCAACAATCTAGGCGCCGCCTTCATGGCCCAGCGACGTCCCGCTGACGCGGAGCGTCTCTATCGCCGCGCCGCGGTCATGGATACCGGGACGCCAGCCTATCGAAAGAATCTGGGGGTCAGCCAACTGCTGCAGGGCAAGCTGGTCTCGGGGTTCCGAAACTATGAGGCGCGACGAGCACAAAAGGTCTGGAGCTGGAACCGGGATTTTTCGGGGAAACCCGAATGGCGCGGCGATGCCATCGCCGGCCGTACAATCCTGGTCTATTTTGAACAGGGCCTGGGCGATACTGTACAGTTCGTCCGTTATTTTCTGGTCCTCAAGGCAATGGGCGCGCAGACGATCTTCCTGTGCCAGCCGGAACTCGCGACACTGCTTGCCAGCGTGCCGGGCATAGACCGGTTGATCGCCGTCGGCGATCCACTGCCGGACTTTGATTGTCACACCTCGCTCATGAGCCTGCCTAACCGGCTCGGCACAACCGTCGCGACCATTCCCGGCGGTATACCGTATCTTTCCGCGGCCCCCGATCTTGCGCGATGGTGGTCCAGTCGCATGCCAGATGAAGGCCTTCGCGTGGGCATCCATTGGCAAGCGCGCGGACCGGAGCGGTCCATCCCCACCACAGCGCTGGCGCTGTTGGCCGGGATCGCTGATGTCCCTCTTTACAACCTCCAGCCGGAAGCCGGGGCGGAACGCGATCTTCTAGGCGAGTTGGGTATAGTCCTGCGGGAAGACATTGCCCCGGGGCGCACCAGCTTTGAAGACACCGCGGGGATGCTCGCCAATCTTGATCTCGCCGTGTGCTGCGATTCATCCGTGGCGCATGTCGCCGGTGCGATGGGCGTCCCCGTGTTGATGATCCTGCCTTGGTTGGGGGACTGGCGCTGGATGATGGATCCTGATGCAACGCCTTGGTATCCGCGCACGCGTCTGTTCCGCTGTCCATCCCGTGGGGACTGGGACGCGCCGATCCGCGCCGCCGCATCGGCGATCGCGGATGCCAGACGCTGAGTCCTGAGGACATTCGGGCGTCTGTATCCGCCCGCTTGGACCGATAGGCGCCTGCCCCTCGAACGAGCGATGATTGACGGTCCCCCGGCTTCTCATCCAGTTCGAGGGTGAGCAATCGGCGTTGGTGAACCACCCCCATTCTCTGGAGCACACGGAGCTGGAGTTTCCCCGCCCGAGTCAGGGTGACGGGCTGGCTGTGTCACCCGGGTTCATGAACGCGATCGGCGGCTTGCTGCCGATGGCCCCATGCGGCCGGACCTCGTTGTAGCCTCTGCGCCAAGCCTCGAGCTTTTCCGCCGCATCTGCGAGCGTCAGGAACCAGTGGGCGTTCAGGCACTCGGCCCTGAAGCGGCCGTTGAAGGCCTCGATGAAGGCGTTGTCGGTCCGCATGCGCTAGAGGTTGCACATCGGGGGCGTCCCTGGCCGGCTGAAGCGGCTTTGAAGCAGATCATGCAGGCCAGACGCCGACAAGCACCGGCCGCTAGCGGATGGTCACGGCGATATGGTCGGTCCTGTCGCAGACCGAGCAGCGCGACCGCAGGCGGATGCCGTGGGGAGTTGCACCCCGCCCGAAGCGCCGGATCGCCACCGTGGCCGACATGCTTACCTCGTAGTCGCATTTGGTGCAGCGCAGGATCAGCCGACCGGACTCGCCCAGCGAAGGTCCAAGGAACTGGTGTCTCGCCGCCATCGGTCAGCCGGCGGGCTCGCGCACCGCCATCTTGTGAGCCCGGCCCAGGCCGCCGAACAGGGAGAGGATCGCCCGTGCCTGCCGGAGCCGTGCGGCGATCTCGACCTGCGCGTCAGACACCAGGTTGGCAAGGATCCTGCCTTCGTCGGACGGCCAGTCCGCGAGGCGTCCTGACGCGGCCAGCCGCTCGATGGCCCCCGGATCGCCATCGGCGCCGAACCGGGTGATCTCCTCAGCCGCGGTCTGCTCGATGACGCGCCGGTAGTCCGGCCGCAGGTCGTCGAGCCGAACGCGCCGTCTCGGTGTGCCTGGTGTGGGGCCTTCCATACTCTGTCCTCCCTCGCTGACCGCCACCGTAGCGGCTGGCCAAAAGAGAACAAGACGGGAACATTATGGTCGCGCGACCGTGACCAAACCTCGCCGAGAACCCGGTGCGGGGCTCTACTTCTGTTTGGGAAAAACCTCGGAAGTCATTGGTTTTTCTGGAGCCCAAAACCGCTCATTTGGGCGCTCACCTGCTGACATCACACGTGTAACGTCAGCTTCCCAAGCTGAATGTCGGGGGTTCGATTCCCCCCGGCCGCTCCATTTTTCCTGCACAGGCGTGATCTACAAGCGGCGCGACGACGGGCGCGGGAGAGGCTTGTGCTGGGAAGGCTGTTCGACATCCGGCGATACGTCCCTGCACTGCTGACCCTGGTCGCGGCGCTGTCGGCGCAGGCGGCGCTGGCCCTGCAGTGGTGGAGCCCGGTCTGCGGACTGACCGCCGACGGCGGCGGCTTCCATGCGACAGGCTTTCCGTTTCCCGCCGCCCGGCCGACGGTGATGTCGCTGGAGTTCGTCTACATGCCGCATGTTCAGGCGTTGAACCTGATCGTGATGGCGGCGGTGCTCTATCCGGTGATCGCCGTCCTCCATGACAAGGTCACCGGCTGGCTGCCGGCGACGCGTTGGCCGTTGGCCTGGATCGCGCTGTCGCTGGCCCTGATGGTCGGCGGGGTGACGGCGCTGATGACCGCCGAGCTCGGCCGTCCGACCCTGTCGATCGCCGCCGAAGGCTACGAACACTACTGGGACTTCCGGCCGGCCCTGCTGGCTGACGGGCGGTGCCGGGACTGACGCTCAGGCGGCGGCCTCCACCAACCCCTCGGTCAGCAGGCGGCCGTCCGGGGCCGTCAGACGGAAGGGGGTGGCCGCGCCGACCGCCTCGCCGCAGGCCAGCAGCAGGTCCTCGCCCGCCCAGGCCGGGGAGCGGAACCTTGCGGCCAGCCGGGTGATCCTTGCCCCCGGCGGCGCGGCGCGAAGGCCGGCCAGCGCCCAGAGGGCAGTGCCATGGATCAGGATGTCCGGCAGGCCGGCGGCCAAGGCGACGGCGCGCTCGGTATGGATCGGGTTCCAGATCTCCGCGCACTCGGAATAGAGGTGCGGGAAGCCGCGCGGGGTGGCGATCAGGGTCGACGCGGCGGTCGTCGGCGTGAACGCGGGCCATGCGTCGTCTTCGGTTGCCGGTGTCTCGGCCCCCTCGACGGCCACGCCGCGCAACACACTGACCGAGGTCGAGACCGCGACGAGCTCGGCGCCGACGCGGCTTTCATAGACCGTTGTGGCCACTGTGCCGGCCCGGCTGCTTCGTACACTGACGAGCTCCGCCGTCACGGTCAGGGTCTCGCCGGCCATCACCGGGCGCAGGAAGCGGGTGTCCTGCACGGCATGGACGCCGCGCCGCGCCTCGTCCTCCGACAGGGTCTGGACCGGGTCGGCGCGGGATTCCAGGGCCAGCACCCACTCGGGCGCCACCACCTGCATCGGCAGCATCGTCAGCGGGCCGGCTGCGTCGTCGAGGCCGCGAGCTTCCTCCGGCGCCAGCACGGCGCGGAAGGCGAGGGCCCGGCGTGGGGTCACCCGCCAGTCCAGCGGCCCCCAGCGCGACCCGACCAGGGCGGCGTTGAACGGCACGGCCTCAGCCGCCTTGCCGGATGGCGCCGATGACGTCGCCGACCCAGGCCTTGAGGTTGTCCTTCAGGTCGAGCGGCGTGGCGCCATGGCGAACCAGCACCAGGTCCAGGTCCGGGACCACCACCGTGTACTGGCCGTCATAGCCGTTGGCCGAGAAGCTGCCCGGTCCGCCGACGCCCAGCCACCAGTGGGCGCCGTAGGGGGCGTCCGGATCGTCCTTCGAGGCGGTGCGGGTGCGGGCGTAGTCGACCCAGCCCTCGGGCAGCAGCCGCGCGCCGTCCCAGACGCCGTCACGCAGATACAGCAGCCCGAACCGGGCGAAGTCCCGGGCCGAGCAGAAGCAGAAGGACGAGCCGATGAAGGTTCCGGCCGCGTCGAACTTCGGCAGCGGCGAGGCCATGCCCAGCGGCGCGAACAGCCGCGCGCGCATGAAGGCCTCGAACCCGGCGGCGTCAGTCCCCAGCGCGCGGGAGAGGACGCGGGCGACGATGTTGGTCGTGCCGCTGGCGTAGCTCATGATCTCGCCCGGCGGATGGGCCAGCGGCTGGCCGGCCGCATAGGCGGCGGTGTCCTCCTTGCCCGCGCCGTAGAGCATCTCGATCACGTCCGAGACGTGGCCCGGCACATAGTCCTCGACGAACTTCAGCCCGCTCGACATGCGCAGCAGCTGGTCGGTGGTGATGGCGGCGCGCGGGTCATCGGGGGTGGCGCGCCACTCCGGCACGTCGGCCGGGGCGTGAATGTCCAGCTTCCCGTCGCCGACCAGGAGGCCGGCCAGCGCCTGGGTCATGCTCTTGGCCTTGGACCAGGACGGGAAGGTGCTGTCTGCGGACAGGCCCTCGCCGTAGCGCTCATAGACGACCCGCCCGCCCTGCACGATCAGCACAACGTCGGTGCGGCCGAGCCGGGGGGCGGCCTCGGCTGTGAAGGCGGCGTCGAGCGTCGCGGTGATGGCGGCGGGCAGACCTGGGCCGGCGGTCCACTCGGCGGTGGGCCACGGCGTGTCGGCGGGCTGGGCGGGGAGCGGAGGCAGGGTCATGAGTGGAGATTGGAACGGCGGGTCGGACTTGTCATCCTCCCCGGAGCGCAGCGAGAGGGAGGTGGCCTGGCGGAGCGAGGTCGGAGGGGGTGGCGCCGCGGCTTCAGGACAAGGCGCTTAGCAGGGCGAATTGTCGTCAGGCGTTGGCGCTTCACCCTGCACCGCTCTTCGAGCGGTCCCCCTCCCCAGGGTCTGGGGACGACTGTACAGTCACCCCGCCCCGTTCGGAGACTCCCCATGGCCCACGCCCATATCGCCAGCAGCGGACCCGCCTGGGCGACCGCCGTCACCTTGGGGAGCCATGGCCTGATGTCCGACGAGCCCGCCGCGCTGGGCGGGGCGGACGCGGGGCCGGCGCCCTATGATCTGCTGCTGGCCAGCCTCGGGTCCTGCACGGCGATCACCCTGCGCATGTACGCCGCGCGCAAGGCGTGGCCGCTGGAGGAGGTCACCATCGACCTCTCCCACCACAAGGAAGACGACCGCTCGAAGATCACCCGCAAGATCTGGCTGGAGGGCGACCTGGACGAGACGCAGCGGGCGCGGCTGGCCGATATCGCCGAGCGAACGCCGGTGACCCTGACCCTGAAGGCAGGCGTCGACATCACCACCGCGCTGCAGCCCTGAAGGAACGCGTCCGCCCCCCCGTTTTGGGATGACCGCACCCGCCGGAGGTTGTAAGCCCGCCCGACGATGTCGGACTCCCAGCACGCCCCCCGAATCTCTGAAATCCTTGAGGGCATCGCCTCGGCGAAGCGCAAGACCGTGTCCCTGCGCGATGTGCTGGAGGCCTTCGGCGACCGGGCCTTCGGGGCGCTGATGTTCGTGTTCGCCGCGCCAGTCGCCCTGCCCATGCCGCCGGGCGTCTCGGCCATCCTCGGCGCGCCGCTGCTGTTCATCACCTCGCAGCTGATGATGGGACGGCGCACCCTGTGGCTGCCCAAGGTGCTGGCTGACCGGACCATGACGCGCGGCGACTTCGCCGGGCTGGTCGAGAAGCTGGCGCCCTCCCTGACATGGCTGGAACGACGGCTGAAGCCGCGGTTTACCTTCCTCTATAACCGCTGGCTGGACGGGGTGACGGGGCTGGTCTGCCTGGCTCTGGCCATCATCGTCTTCCTGCCGATCCCGGGCGCCAACATGCTGCCTGCCCTGGCCATCGCCGCCTTCGGGCTGGGTATCGCCGAGCGCGACGGTCTGCTGGGGCTGTTTGGCGGGGTGGTGACGGCGATCAGTCTGTCGGTCATGGCGCTTCTGTCGGGCGCCATTATCGCCGCGGCGGTGACCTTTGTGCGGGTGCTGGTGGCGACGTTGGACAGGGCCTGGCCGTTCTAGGCCGTGCGTCCCCCCGGGACCGGCCGTGGACCGGCCCGAGAGCCGGCTTTGACACGCCGCTTCGCGGCTGCCCAGGATGACGTAGCTTGAAGGGTGCTCCGCAACGTCATGCTGAGCGGCGTCTGCAGGACGCCTGTCGAAGCCCGCAAGGCGGTCAGGCCACCTCGTAGTCCTCGAGCGCCGGCTGCTTCATCAACTTGACGTAGGTCGCTGTGTCGCCCGACCAGTTGTTGGTGATCTTGCCGCTGTCAGTCTTGTACCAGCTGGAGCAGGAGCCGGCCCAGGCGGTGCCGGCGAGATCCTGCTGCAGCTGGGCGTTGAAGCGGGCGTGGGCCTGCGGCCGGACGCTCAGGGCCCTCGCCCCGCGCGCCTTCAGCGCCTTCAGGGCCTCGACCATGTAGCCGACCTGCGCCTCGATCATGACGATGATCGAGTTGTGGCCGAGGTTCGTGTTGGGCCCGTAGAGCAGGAAGAGGTTGGGGAAGCCGGCCACGGTGACGCCGAGATAGGCCTCCGCGCCGTCCTTCCAGGCCTCGTTGATGGTCAGACCCTGGCGGCCGGTGATCCGCACCGGCGAGATGAAGTCGGTGGTGATAAAACCGGTCCCGAAGATCAGCACGTCGCAGGCATGTTCGGCGCCGTCGCCGGTGCGCACGCCGGCGGGGTTGACCTCCCGGACCGCCTCGGTCACCACCTCGACGTTGGGCTTCACCAGCGTCTGGTAGTAGTCGTCAGAGACGAGGATCCGCTTGCAGCCGATCGGGTAGTCCGGGGTCAGCTTGGCCTTGAGCGCCGGGTCGGTGACCGTGTCGTCGAGATACTTCAGCGCCAGGGCCTTGAAGTCCTCCGCCGCCTTCGTGCCGGCTTTGAAGGCCTCGAAACGCAGGTCCATCATCTTCCAGGTGAACCAGCGCAGCGCGCGGTCGGTGAAGGGCAGGGTGCGGAACAGCCACCTCGCGAACGGGCTGAACGGCTTGTCCAGGCGCGGCACGATGTAGTTGGGCGTGCGCTGGAAGACGATGACCTTGCCGGCGTCCCTGGCGATCTCGGGGATGTACTGGATGGCGCTGGCGCCGGCGCCGATGCAGCCTACGGTCTTGCCCTTCAGGTCGACGTCGTGCCGCCAGCGCGCCGCGTGCCAGCTGTCGCCCTGGAAGGTCTCCCGCCCGGGGATGCCGGCGTAGCCGGGCTTGTTCAGCTGCCCGAGGCCCGAGACCAGAACCGGCGCGCTCACCGTATCGCCGCCCTTGACCGCCACCCGCCACAGGCCGGCGGCCTCGTCCCAGTCGGCCGACTCGACCTCGGTGTTGAAGCGGAACAGGTCCATCACCCCGAACTGGCGGGCCACCCGCTCCATGTAGTCGCGGATCTCCGGTTGCGGCGAGTAGGCGCGGCTCCAGTCCGGATTGAGGGCGAAGGACAGGGAGTAGAGCCGCGAAGGCACGTCGCAGCAGGCGCCGGGGTAGGTATTCTCGCGCCAGGTGCCGCCGATGCGGTCGGCCTTTTCCAGCACCACCAGCCGGCCGAATCCCGCCTCCTTCAGCTTGATGGCGGCGGTCAGTCCGCCGAAGCCCGCGCCGATGACGATGGCGTCCAGATCACCGCTCATGCCTGTCGCTTCCCTTATGTGTTTGGGGAAGTATTGCGCAGGGTCGGGGGAGCGGAAAGCCTGACGCAGGGGCAGCCCCTGTCCTTGCCCGACCAGCGCCCGCTTGTTGTTGTCGGATCGGGGTCTAGGATGGCTTCAAAACGAGGGAACGCCATCAGATGAAGTACCGCCGCCTCGGCCGCACCGGCCTCTATGTTTCTGAAATCTGCCTCGGGGCCATGACCTTCGCCAGCGAGGCGACCGGCATGTGGGGCGCCATCGGCGCCGTCGACCAGCAGGGTGTCGACGAGATGATCGGCCGGGCCCTGGCCAGCGGCGTCAACTTCATCGACACCGCCGACATCTATTCCGCCGGCCAGTCCGAGCAGATGGTCGGGGCGGCCCTGCGCAACCTCGGGGTCAAGCGCTCGGACGTGGTCATCGCCACCAAATGCTTCGGCGAGATGGGAAGCGGCCCCAACGACAAGGGCGCCTCGCGCGGCCACATCATGGATGCGGTCAAGGCCAGCCTGGAGCGGATGCAGCTGGACTACATCGACCTCTATCAGATCCACGCCAACGACCCGATCACTCCGGTCGAGGAGACCCTGCGGGCGCTGGACGACCTGGTGAGCCAGGGCCTGGTCCGTTATGTCGGCTGCTCCAACTGGGCGGCCTGGAAGATGATGAAGGCGCACGGCATCGCCGATGCGCGCGGCTACGCCCGCTTCGAGACTGTCCAGTCCTACTACTCCATCGCCGGCCGCGACCTGGAGCGGGACGTCGTTCCGATGCTGCAGGATCAGCAGATGGGGCTGATGGTCTGGTCGCCGATGGCCGGCGGCCTGCTGTCGGGCAAGTTCAGCCGGGACGGCGCCGGCCCCAACGGGGCGCGCCGGGTCAGCTTCGACTTCCCGCCCGTCAACCGGGACCGGGCCTGGGACTGCGTTGACGCCATGAAGGTGATCGCCGATGCGCGCGGCGTGTCGGTGGCGCGGATCGCGCTGGCCTATGTGCTGGCCAAGCCCTTCGTCACCACGGTGATCATCGGCGCCAAGACCGTCGAGCAGCTGGACGACAACCTGGCCGCCGCCGAGATCGACCTGACGGCCGAGGAGATGGCGACGCTGGACGCGGTCAGCGCCCTGCCGCCCGAGTATCCGGGCTGGATGCTGGACCGCCAGGGCGGCCGCCGCGAGCCGGCGCCGTTCAAGCGGAAGTAGAAGGCCGGGTCCTCCCGGATCGTCGCTTCGCGCCGGCCGTGATGGCGCTCAGTTCAGGGTCAGACGGGTGGACCCCCCGACGTCGGGGGTCTGGCCGGTGACGTTGGCCTTGGCGACCTCGAAGGCGAATTTGATCGGACCGCCGGCGCTGATCCAGACCTGGGCGTCGGAGACGTCGAGGCAGAGCAGGGTCAGGTGCGGGTCGGCCTGTCCCTTCGGGTACCAGGCCGCGACGACGGGGTTCCAGTACTTCTCGACCCGGACCGGATCGACCTGCAGCGTCAGCTCGCCGCCCACGCAGGCCTGGAACGCCTGGCCGGCCTGAACGACCATCATGGCGGCCTTGCCCTCGGCGATGGAGCGGGCGAGCTCGGTGTCCGACCGGGTGAAGAACCAGATCAGCCCCTCGTCCGGTTCGCAGAAGGCGGTCATCGGCTGGAAATGGTGCATCGGGTGGACTTCCGCGCCCAGCATGACCGTGCGTCCGTCCTTGCTGATCTCGTCCCACAGACGCTTTTCGACCTGCCCGTGGTCGTTGATGTCGGTACTCATGAAGCGCTCCCTTGCGGCTGTATTGCAGGGAGAACCTGGGGCGGGACGGGGAGGTTCCGGTCAGTCCGGGTAACGATCCCGGAAGGCTGCGATCGCCGTGGTCACCTCGCGCTGATAGCGGTCGATGACGGCCGCCTCGTTGGGGCCGTTGGTGAAGATGAAGAAGGCGCCGTCCTGCAGCTGCGCGACAATCCGTTCGCCGGCTGCGGCTGCGGGCAGATGCTGCGACATCGGCGTCTCGCCCTCCACCCTCAGCGTCCGGGGGCCGCCGAAGTCGCCATGGCGGTTGCGGAAGCTGTTCCAGATGTCGGTCGCCACCGGGCCAGGGCAGATCACCCCAACCGCGATGTTGGTCCCCTCGAAGTCGCGGCGGGCGCAGAGGCTGTAGCCCATGACCGCATGCTTGGCGGCGGTGTAGGCGGCCGAGATGCCGCCGGTGACGCTGTCGGGCAGGCCGAGCGCGTGCTCGGACGCGGTGTTGATGATCGCGCACGGCAGGCCGCTGGCCAGCATGGCGGGGGCGACGGTGCGGACGCCCAGGTAGACGCCCTCGACATTCACCTTGAACACCCAGTCCCAGGTCTGGCGGGACACGCCGTGGACGGTTCCGGGCGCACCGACGCCGGCGTTGTTGAACAGCAGCTGGACCGGCTGGTCCCAGTGACCCGCGGCGACCTGCGCCAGGGTGGCCCAGCTGGCTTCGTCGATCACATCCAGGAAGACGCCGGTCGCCTCCAGTCCCTCGTCCCGCAACCGCTCGGCGGCGACCAGGGCGCGCTCGGCCTCGATGTCGGCAATGACCACCTTCGCGCCCCGGCGGGCCAGGGCGGCGGCGATGCCGAAGCCGATCCCGGAGGCGCCGCCCGTGACGACGGCGACGACGCCCGCGACGTTCATCCTAGAAGCCCGAGACCGTGGCGAAGCGGTCGCGGTGGTAGCCGGCGCCGCCGAACAGCTGCTCGGTGACCCGGGCGCGCTTGAGGAACAGGCCGGCGTCATGGACGTCGGTCATGCCGATGCCACCGTGCATCTGGACCATCTCGTTGGTGACCAGATGCGCCAGCTCGCTGGCCTTGCACTTGGCGATCGAGGCGGCGGCGCGGTTGTCGGTCGACCCGGCGTCGATGGCCTCAAGCGCAGCCTCGATGCAGGAGCGGGTGGTCTCCAGGTCGGTGAACATCTTGGCGGCGCGGTGCTGCAGCGACTGGAAGGTGCCGATCACCTGGCCGAACTGGGTGCGGGTCTTCAGGTAGTCCAGCGTGATCTCGAAAGCCTGCAGGGCGCTGCCCAGCATCTCGGCCGACAGGCCGATCCGGGCCCGGTCGAGCACCGGCTCCAGCACGTCCCAGCCCTTGTCGACGGCGCCCAGCACTTCGCCGGCCGCGCCGGAGAAGGTGATCTCGGCGGCGCCGCGACTGTCGGCCAGGGCCAGATGCTTGCGGCTGACGCCCGAAGCGGCCGGATCGACCAGGAACAGGGTGATGCCGGCCGTCTCGCCCGGTTTGCCGCTGGTGCGGGCCGCCACGATCAGCAGGTCGGCGGCGTCGCCGTCGATGACAAAGGTCTTCTTGCCGGTCAGGGCGTAGCCGTCGCCGCTCTTCTCGGCCTTCAGCGCGATGCGCTCGGGCGCATGGTGCGCGGCCTCGTCGACGGCCAGGGCGGTGACGATCGCGCCCTCGGCGATCTTCGGCAGCCACTGCGCCTTCTGGGCGTCGCTCCCGCCGAGCGTCAGGGCGCTGGCGCCGATCAGGGCGGTGGACAGCAGGGGCGAGGCGGTCAGGGTGCGGCCGGTCTCCTCGAGGATCAGGCCCAGGCTCAGGTAGCCGAAGGCGCTGCCGCCGAAGTCTTCCGGCACGATCACGCCGGCCCAGCCCATCTGGCCCATCTCGGCCCAGGCGGCGGCGTCGAACGGCGCCCCCGAACCGCTGTCGCGCAGCGCGCGCAGCTTGCTGACCGGAGAGGCCTCCTGCGCCCAGCTCTTGGCGGCGTCACGGAGCATGGTCTGTTCTTCGTTCAGGACGGCCATCAGGCGTGTTCCCCAAAGGTGTTTTGAGTTGTGTGATGTTGGGCCCAGCTGAGGGCCTGTTCCAGACGGTCGTTGCCCCAGAAGAGCTCGCCGTCGGCGGTGATGAAGCTGGGAGAGCCGAACACGCCGCGCGCGGTAGCCTGTTCGACGTGGTCCTTGAGCCGGGCCTTCACGGCAGGGCCGTTCGCGGCTTCCAGCACGGCCAGGGGCGCGGCGCCGACCTCGGCGATCAGCGGCTCGAGCACATCAGGCCTGGAGATGTCCTGGTCGGCGACGAAGTTGGCCTCGTACACCTTGCGGGTGAAGGCCGGGGTCCAGCCGTCCTCCAGCCCGGCGATGGCCACGCGGGCGGCCAGCAGGGTGTTGCGCGGGAACTGGGTGGGGTGTGTCAGGGGGAGGCCCTGTTCCTCGCAGACCCGCTCCATGTCCCGCCACATGTACTTGCCCTTGATCGGCACGACGTTGAACGGGCTGTCGGTCATGCCCTGGTGGGCATGCAGCAGCGGCCCGAGCAGGAAGGGGCGCCAGACGACCTCCACGCCCGCCGCCTCCGCCAGCGCCTCGATGCGCATGGCGGCTGGATAGGAGTAGGTCGAGGCGAACTCGTACCAGAACTCGATCATGACCCTGCGCTCCCCGCGGACCTACTGGTGGTCCAGCAGGCCCAGGACGCGCTTGGCGACGACGTTGAGGTTGATCTCGCTGGTGCCGCCCTCGATCGAGTTGGCCTTGGCGCGCAGCATCGAACGCAGGGCGCCGATCTCGGCGGGCTGGAAGCTGTCGCCTTCCCAGCCCAGGCCCTGCAGGCCGAGCGCCTCGACGGTCAGTTCCGTGCGGTCCTGGTTCAACTTGGCGGCCGCATACTTGATGATCGAGGTCGCGGCGCTGGGGCCCTTGCTGGCCTTGCCCTCGGCCTCGGCCCGGCGGACGGTCAGCTGGAAGGCGGCGGAGTCCATCTTGTGGGTGCTGATGCGGGCGCGCAGGTCGGCGTCCGCGATCCGGCCCTTCTCATCGACGCCGACATGGTCCTTGGCCGCGTCGACGACGTCGATGCCCGCGCCGCCGCCGAAGCCGCCGGCCGAGATGTTCTGGCGCTCATACTGGAGGAGGCGCTTGGCGATCTCCCAGCCGCCGTTCAGCTTGCCGACCAGCTGGTCCTTGGGGACTTTCACGTCGGTGAAGAAGGTTTCGCAGAAGGGCGAGGAGCCGCTGATCAGCTTGATCGGGCGGGTCTCGACGCCTTCGCTGGCCATGTCGAACAGCACGAAGCTGATGCCCTCATGCTTCTTGCCGGTGTCGGTGCGCACCAGGCAGAAGATCCAGTCGGCCTGGTCGGCGTAGCTGGTCCAGACCTTCTGGCCGTTGATCAGGAAGTGGTCGCCCTTGTCCTCGCAGCGGGTCTGCAGGCCGGCGAGGTCGGAGCCGGCGCCCGGCTCGCTGTAGCCCTGGCACCAGCGGGTCTCGCCCTTGACGATGCCGGGGAGGAACTTCTGCTTCTGCTCCTCGGTGGCGTACTCCAGCAGCACCGGGCCGAGCATCCAGACGCCGAAGCTCATCAGGGCCGGGCGGGCCTTGATGCGGCGCAGCTCGCTCTCGAGCACCTTGTTCTGCTCACGGCTCAGGCCGCCGCCGCCGTATTCCGTCGGCCACATCGGCGCGGTCCAGCCCTTGGCCGCCATGCGGTCGAGCCAGAGCTTCGCGTCCTTGTTGGTCGGATTGAAACGGCGACCGCCCCAGGGCGACTCGCTTTCGTCATCCATCGGGGCGTTGAGCGACGGCGGATAGTTGGCCGCCAGCCAGTCACGCACTTCGATACGGAAGGTTTCCAGCTCGGTTGCGCCGAAATCCGCCATGACCTTCTCCCGTCGTTTTCTGTTGCGGCGCACCTTAGCGTGCGCGTTCGGCGGAGCAAGCGCGTTCAAACGCGTGTTCGACTCCTCTTGCGGCGCGCCGCGCCGCGGGACGCGCTATATTGAGTTTCGTCAGTCGCGGGATTCGGATGCAGGTCTTTCGGGAATTGAGGGCCGCGCTGGTCGGCGCCGCACCGACCGTCGGCGCGATCGCGGCGCTGTCGGCGGGGGCGATGCTGGTCGCCTCCGGCGCCACGCCGTCGGTGCCGTCCCGTGTGCTGGAGCTGATGCGGTTGACGCCGCAGCTGCTCGTCGAGACCAGTCACTTCCTGTCGTCGATCCTCGGCCTGGTGCTCATCCTGCTGGCCTTTGGCCTCCGGGCCCGGCTGGACGCGGCCTGGAGCGCTTCGCTGGTAGTGATTCTGCTGGCCGCCCTCCTGGCGCCGTTCAAGGGGTTCAACTGGGAGGAGGCGGTCGTCTTGCTGGGCTGTTTCCTGGTGCTTCTGCCGCTGCATGACGGCTTTCCGCGCAAGGCGCGGCTGTCGCGGATGGAGGTCACGCCGGGCTGGCTGATCTCGGCGGCGGCGGTGCTCCTCGGCGCCATCCTGCTCGGCCTGTGGTCGTTCCAGAACGCCGACTACGGCGACATGCCGGTCTGGCGCGTCATCGCCGACCAGGACCTCGAGCGGGCGATCCGGTCCTCGGCCGGGGCGGCGCTCGCCCTGCTGGGCTTCGGCCTGTGGCGGCTGTTCGCCGTGCCGGCAACACCCAGGGTGGTCGGCGACACCGATCCCGACTTCGACCGGGTCCGGGCCATACTGGGCAAGGCCGAATGGTCGCAGCCGGACTCCAACCTGGCGCTGCTCGGCGACAAGCGGTTCCTGTTCTCCCCTTCGGGCGACACCTTCCTGATGTTCGGGGTGCGCGGCCGGTCCTGGATAGCGATGGACGGGCCGGTCGGCCGCACCGACGAGCGGATGGAGCTGCTGTGGCGGTTCCGCGAGCTGGCTGACGCCCACGCTGCCCGGCCGTCGCTTTACGGCATTGGCCCCGAGGACCTGCCCGACGCCGTGGAGCTGGGCTTCTCGATCCAGAAGATCGGCGAGGCCGCCGCCGTGCCGCTGGACGGATTCTCGCTTGCCGGTCGCCGGCGCGAGGTCCTCCGCCGCAACTGGCGCAAGGCCGGGGAGGGCGGGGCCAGCTTCGAGGTGATCCCGCCAGAGGCCGTACCGCCCCTGATGAACGAGCTGAAGGCCGTTTCCGACGAATGGCTGTCGCACCACGCCGGCGGCGAGAAGGCCTTTTCCCTCGGCGGTTTCATACCCCGCTATGTGGCCGAGTTTCCGATGGCCCTTGTCCGTTCGGGCGGATGCATCGTGGCCTTCGCGACCCTGTGGCCGACGGCGACCCGCAAGTCCTTCTCGATGGATCTCATGCGCTACGGGGACGCCGCGCCCAAGAACGTCATGGACTATCTGTTCGTCGAGCTCCTCGAATGGGGGCGCGAGCAGGGCTATGTCGCCTTCGATTTCGGCGCCTCGCCGCTGGCCGGACTCGAGGACCGGCCGCTGGCCCCGATCATGTCGCGCGTGGGGCGGCTGCTCTTCGAACGGGGCGAGGAGATCTACAATTTCCGGGGCGTGCGCCGGTACAAGGACAAGTACGACCCTGTCTGGCAGCCGCGCTATGTCGCCGCACCGCACAAGTGGCAGATTCCCATGGTCATGGCCGATGTCGGCCTGCTCAGCTCGGGCGGCATGGTCGGGCTGACCCGTCGACGGCCAAAGCCGGAGGCCGGAGCCTCAGCGGCCCGTGGTGAACCCCAGAAGGTTCACGACATGCACCAGCATGAACACCACCCCGGCTGATGAGAACAGCATCACGCCCCGCCACGGAATCATCCGTACGCCCTTCATGAAGTCGGGGGGCTGGGCTCCTCGCCAGGCCGCGAACAGCGCCAGACCCAGCAGGGCGGCCGTCACGGCCAGGGAAATCTCGAGCGTCATGGACGCCAGATGGCGGGCGGCCCCCGGGTCTGCAAGCGTCATCCACAGCTAATCGTCGCAGACCCCAGATTTGGCGTTAACCTCGCGTTTACACACAAGGGGTGGGTGGCTAGCGTCCACTCTGGAGTGCCGGAGGTGCGATTCGAATGACGTCGGGGGCGCCCTGGAGCGTGAAGGGTATCGACCCCAAAGCGCGTGAGATCGCCAAGGATCTTGCGCGTCGGTCCGGAATGACGCTCGGCGAATGGCTCAACAGGATGATCGTCGAGGGGGAGCCCGTCGGCGGCGCGGACTACGCGCCCGACCGTGCGCTCGATGCGCCCGACGAGCCCCGGGTGCTCGAGATCTCCCGCCCCCAGGCCGGTCCCCGCTTCGAGATTCCCGGCCATCCCGCCGACGAGGTCGGTCGGGTCGCCGAGGCGATGGAGCGACTCAGCCAGCGGATCGAGGCCGCGGAGCAGCGCTCGACCCTCGCCATCACCGGGATCGACCAGTCGGTGCGCGGGGCCCTGGCCCGACTGGAGACCTCCGAGCGGGAGCAGGTCTCCGTGGCGGCCCGCTTCGAGGGGGCGGTGGATGAGATCCGCACCGACTCCGCGCGCGTCGCAGACCGCCTGCGCCGCCTGGAGCAGGAGGCCGCCGGCCCGCGTTCGGCCGAGGCCCTGCGGTCGCTGGAAGGCATGCTCGGCAAGGTCGCCGGCCAGATGTACGACGGCGAGGCGCGCACGCGCGAGACGCTGGCGACCGTCGAGGCCCGCGTCGCCGACCTTGAGAAGTCCGATCCCTCCGGCCTGGTCGAGGCCGTGGCCGCCCGGGTGGCCGAGCGGCTGGAGTCGGCCGAAGCCCGCACCACCGACGCCTTGCGCGAGCTCGGCGCCTCCTTCGTGGCGCTGGACCGTCGGCTCAAGGCTGTCGAGACCAGCGGCGGCGGGGCCGATCGCCTCGAGGCGCTCGCCGCTGATCTGACCCGGCGGATGGAGGCTACCCGCGCCGAGCTGGCCGAGAAGCTGGCGAGTTCGGCCGAGGCGCGGTTCGACCGCATGGACCGCCGCCTGTCGGAAATGACCCAGCATGTCGCCGCCGCCGAGACCCGGTCGGCCCAGGCGATCGAGCGGGTGGGCCGGGAGATGGTCAGCATGGCCGACAACCTCAGCCGCAAGGTGCAGACCGTGGAGAACCGCGGCGCCGACGCCCTTGAACAGGTCGGCGGGGAGGTCGCCCGCATCGCCGCCGTGGTCGAACAGAAGCTCGGACGCGCCGACACCGCCCAGGCCCAGGCGTTGGAGAAACTCGGCGTCGAGATCGCCCGTATCACCGAGCGCCTCGCTGAACGCATCGCCAACTCGGAGCGCCGGGGCGCCCTGGCCATCGACGAGGTCGGCGAGCAGGTGGCCAGGGTCACCGAGCGGATCAGCCAGCGTCAGGAGCGCACGGCGACGGATCTCGCCGAACGCATCCGCCAGAGCGAGGAGCGTACGGCGCGCCTGCTCGACGAGGCCCGCGAGAAGATCGACGCCAGCCTGAACGGCTCGCACCGCCGACTGGCCGAGCAGATGGCGCCGGCCGCCGCGCCGGTCGCCGCCGCGCCGCGCAAGCCCGACCCTGTCCGCGAAACCTTCACCGATCCCTTCGCGGCCGACCCGTTCGAGACCTCGGCCCGGGCGATCCCGGAAGACGCCTTCGCGCCCCAGGTCTTCTCCCGCATGCCGGCCATGGCCGCCCCGGGCGACCCCGCGCCCTTCCCGGCGGCGGAGCGCGGGACGCCGGCCTTCTCCCGGGAAGACTTCGACGCGGCTGACGAGTTTGTCGCCATCAACGAAGCGCCCGAGATTCCGGACGCCCCCGAGATCGCGCCCCTGCCGACCATCGATCCCTTCGAGGTGGACCCCGCGCCCGCCGCGCCGCGCTCGACCCGCGATGTGATCGAGCAGGCCCGGATGGCGGCGCGCGCCGTCGGCGGCGGCGCGGCCCCCTCCGCCGCCGCGACGGATGACCGCCGGGGCCTGTTCGGCGCCCGGGACAAGAAGCCGAAGAAGCGCGCCGGCTCGGCCCTGATGTCGGCCATGCTGGTCGCCACCACCCTGACGACGGTCTCGGCGCTAGGCGTCGGGGGCCTGATGTACTCCGGCGTGATCGGCGGCGGCGGCTCCAGCCCCCGCGTCGAGGAAAGCCGGCGGATCGCAGCCGCGGATGCTCGGGGCGAGATCAAGGGCTCCGAGGCCGATACGACGCCGATGGTGGCCATGGCCGTCAGTCCCGCCGGGCCGGGCCAGGCGACGACTCCGCCGCTGGCGGGCGCGACCCTTACGGCTGACGGGGTCGAGAACGCCGCGACGCTTTACGCCGAGGCGCAGCGCCTGATCGAGGCGAAGGATCCCGCCGGTCTCGACCGCCTGCGCCGGGCGGCAAACATGGGTTTCGCCGCCGCCCAGTTCGACCTGTCGAAGGCCTATCTGACCGGCACTTTGGGCGTGAAGAAGGACGAGGCGGAGTCCCGCCGCTGGACCGAACGCGCCGCCCAGGCCGGCGACTCCCGGGCGATGCACAATCTGGGTCTCGCCTACTTCCACGGCAGCGGCGGTCCGATGAACAAGACCACCGCCGCCCAGTGGTTCCGCCGCGCCGCCGACCTCGGCATGGGTGACAGCCAGTACAATCTGGCCAGCCTGTTCGAGCAGGGCTACGGCGTCACGCAGAACCCGGCCGAAGCCTACAAGTGGTATCTGATCGCCGCCCGCGGCGGCGACGGCGAGGCGCGGCTGGCCGCGGACCGCCTGAAGCGCGACCTGTCGCCCGAGGCCCGGTCGGCCGCCGAGCGTTCCGCCGCCGGCTACCGGGCCGCGACGCCCAATGCCTCGGTTCGCCCCGCGGCTGCCGCCGCAGCCGCCCCGGCGGGCGGCGTGGCCTCGGCCCAGAAGGCCCTGTCGATGCTCGGCTACTACCGGGGGCCGCAGGACGGCGCCCAGTCAGCCGCGCTGAAGGGGGCCATCCAGGCGTTCCAGCGCGACAAGGGGCTGCAGGCGACGGGCAACCTCGACGGCGCTACGGCGGCCAAACTGGCGGTCTACACCCGCTAGACGCCCCAAACGGGCGGCGCCGGTGCGGCGTATTTGCGCTTCGACCTCCAGCGGCCTCGCATGTATGGTTACCGTCTGGTCGCCGCTGCGCTGGCCGTGGACGGGGGCCCCGCAGGGCGTTTTCAGGGAGCTAGCGGGCATGAGGCAGGCCATCGCGCACGCGCCGGCGACCGCCTGGACGATGGGGCTGATCAGCCTGATCCCCTTCTACCTGTTCGCGGGGCTCTACTGCTACGGCCCGCCGCCCCTGCGAGGTCAGGCCTTCCTCGGCCTGCTCGGCTGGTCGACCGCGATGCTGAGCTACCTCGGCGGCGTGCGCGCCGGCCTCGAGATCGACAGCCACAGCCAGCCCCGCCTGTGGAGCGTCGCCCTGGCGATGCTGTCGCCGGTCGCGGCGCTGGGCCTTCTGTTCGGGGCGCTCACCGGCAAGTTGTCACCGGTCCAGCAGGTCAGCGGATTCATGGTCGCCTTCCTGCTGATGTGGCTGTGGGACACACGCGCCGGCGACGGCCCCGCCTGGCGTCCGCGTTACCGCACCTTCATCACCGCCGGCGCGGCCGTAGCCCTGGCCTTCGCCCTCGAGCAGGCGATGAGGATGTAGACCGGTCGGGGCGCTTCAGTCCCCGACCAGGCTCTTCCACCCGATGGCATGCACCTGGTCGGTCCCCAGGGCCGCCGCCAGCGGTCGCCCCATGAACAGGGGCGCGAACGCGGCGTCCTTGACGTTCAACCCGCCCGCATAGGCGCCGAAGGCCGGAAGGATGATCCGCGAGCCGTCGGTGACGAAGCAGCGCCGCCGCACCCGCCCGCCCCGTCCCGCGATGCGGGCAGCGGGGTGCAGGTGGCCAGCGACCTCGCCCGGCTGAACGCCCGGGAGCGGTTCGTGGCGCAGGACCAGGCTCTCCAGCGGCATCTCTTCGATGATCTCGCCGGGCAGGGCGCGCGGCCCGTCGGCGTCGTGATTGCCGACGACCCAGACCAGCGTACGGCCACTGGCCAGCGCCGCCAGCCGCGCCGCGTCGTCCGGCGCCAGACGGTCCTCTGCGCGGCCGTCGTGAAAGCTGTCGCCCAGAAACACCAGCAGGCGCGGCGCGCAGGCGTCCACCGCCCGCTCCAGCCGCGTGAGGGTCTCGCGCGTGTCATAGGGCGGCAGCAGCTGCCCGCGCAGGGCATAGGCCGAACCCTTCTCGAAATGCAGGTCGGCGACCAGCAGGGCGTCCGCGGCCGGGACGTACAGCGCGCCGGAGGCCTTGAGGATGACCTGCGTGCCGTTGACCGCCATGGCGACGCCGCCGCAGAGGGAAGCGGTGAAGGTCATTGCGTCCTTCGACAGGGGCGCTGAGGCGCCCTGCTCAGGATGACGTGCGAGAGTTGGCTGCATCGAATCCATATCCAGACGCTTCACTGAATACGTCATCCTGAGCAGCGGCCGCAGGCCGCGTGTCGAAGGACGCACCTCAAGACATCGCCTCAGCGATCAGGTCGTCGGCCGCCTCGGCGAGCATCATGTCAGCGGCCCCGCCCGGCGCGCGCTCGCGGCCGATCTCCATGAACATCGGTACAGCGAAGGGCGACAGGTGGTTCAGAGCCGCATGGCGGATCTTGCCCTTCACCCGCGCCAGCAGGCGGCCTACCCGGGCGACATCGATGACCATGCTGGCCGCATCGGCCCGCGCGCATCGGAGCAGCAGATGGTCCGGCTGGTGCCGGCGCAGCACGTCGTAGATCAGGTCGGTGGAGAAGGTCACCTGACGTCCCGACTTCTCCGCGCCCGGCATGCGCCGCTCGATCAGCCCGCTGATCAGGGCGCAGGCCTTGAAGGACCGCTTCATCATGAAACTTTCGTCCATCCAGGCCTCGAGGTCGTCGCCCAGCATGTCCTCGTCGAACAGGTCGGCGAGGTCCAGGCCGTCCATCGGCTTCAGCGCCCAGATCGCCATCGCATAGTCGTTGCAGACGAAGCCCAGCGGCCCGATGCCCAGCCGGTCGAGACGGCGCGTCAGCAGCATGGCGAGTGTCGCGTGTGCGTGGCGTCCGTCGAACGGATAGACCACCATGTAGTGCCGCTTCCCGTGCGGGAAGGTCTCCAGCAGCATCTGGTCGGGCGCCGGGATGATCGACCGGTCGCGCTGCGCCTCCAGCCACTCGCGCACGTCGGTCGGCAGGACCGTCCAGGCGTTTTCGTCCGACATCATCCGCCGCACCTTGTCGGCCAGGAAGCTGGAGATGGCGAACTTGCTGCCGCCCCAGCTCGGCATCTTCGGATCGGCGCCCGGAGCCGGACTGACCAGCACATCGACGCCGGTCACGCCGACCAGCCGCCAGACCTGGCCGGCGAAGACGAAGGTGTCGCCCGGGTCGAGCACCTCCAGGTAGCCTTCCTCGACCTCGCCGATCTTGCGACCGCCCTTGCCGCCCCGCATGGCGATGCGGACGTTGAGGGTGGCCGCCGAGACGATGGCCCCGACATTCATGCGGTGGCGGCGGACCGTGTCGGCCGTGCGCGCCCGCCACAGGCCGTCGGCGCCCTTCACGATCCGGCGGAACCGGTCGTAGGACTTCAGCGCATAGCCGCCCGTGGACACGAAATCGACGACGGCCTCGTAGTCTTCCCAGGTCAGCGCCCGATAGGGACCCGCCGTGCGCACCTCGTCGTAGAGGGCCAGGAGATCGAACGGCTCGGAGCAGGCGCAGCCCATGATGTGCTGGGCCAGCACGTCGAACGCGCCGGTGCGCGGCGCTTCGGTGTCGAGACTGTTTTCGGCGATGGCCTCGATCGCCGCCTGGCACTCCAGCATCTCGAAGCGGTTGGCCGGCACAAAGATGGCCTTGGACGGCTCGTCCAGCCGGTGGTTGGCCCGGCCGATCCGCTGGACCATCCGCGCCGCGCCCTTCGGCGCCGCCAGCTGGATGACCAGGTCGACGTCGCCCCAGTCGATGCCGAGGTCGAGGGTGGAGGTGCAGACCACGGCCTTCAGCTCGCCCCGCGCCATCGCCGCCTCCACCCGCCGCCGCTGCTCGGCCGCGAGGCTGCCGTGGTGCAGGGCGATGGGCAGGGAGTCGTCGTTCAGCTTCCAAAGCTCCTGGAAGGCGAACTCGGCCTGGAAGCGGGTGTTGACGAAGACCAGGGTCGTGCGGTGCCGCTTGATGATCTCATAGACCTCGGCCATCGCATGCTGGGCGGTATGGCCCGCCCAGGGCACCCGGCCCTCGGAGACCAGCACCTCCACCACCGGCCGCGGGCCGGGCGGGCCGAGGACGAGGTCTACTCCGACGTCGTCCCGGCCGGACCCCGACCTTGAGCTGGGGGGAGAGCCGGGACCCAGGGCTCCCGCGCCCGCGCCGGGTCCGGGTCCGGGATCGCCTGCGGCGTCCGGGATGCCAGCCTTGGGAGACATCCAGTCCCGGATCAGGTCCGGATCATCCACCGTCGCCGACAGCCCGACCCGCCGCAGGTTCGGCGCCAGGGTCTGCAGTCGCGCGAGGTCCAGCGCTAGCAGATCGCCGCGCTTGGTCGGCCAGAGGGTGTGGATCTCGTCCAGCACCACGCAGCGAAGATCCTCGAACAGACCTCGCGCGCCCTCCCAGGCGCAGAGCAGGGCCAGCTGCTCGGGCGTGGTCAGCAGGATGTCGGGCGGGCTGACCTTCTGCCGCTGCTTGCGGGAGACGCCGGTGTCGCCCGTGCGGCTCTCGGCGACGATGCCCAGGCCCATCTCCCGGATCGGTGTCATCAGGTTGCGCTCGACGTCGACGGCCAGCGCCTTCAGGGGCGAGATGTAGAGGGTGTGGATGCCGCGGGGCGAATTGGCCGGTGGACGCTCGGCCAGTTCGATCAGGCTGGGCAGGAATCCGGCCAGGGTCTTGCCGCCGCCGGTCGGCGCAATCAGCAGCGCGTGGCGGCCCTCGCGCGCCTTGGCGACCATCGCCAGCTGATGCTCGCGCGCCGCCCAGCCGCGCGTCGCGAACCAGTCGGCGAAGCGGGGAGGGAGGAGCACTGCATCAGAAACCGCGGAGTCGGCCATCACCACCTTTCGTCATGGTGAGGAGCGTCCGTCAGGACGCTTCGCGAACCACGCAGGACCGTCGTGCCGCCTTCGAGACGCCGCCGCTTCGCGCCGGCTCCCCAGGATGACGAAGTCAGATACGGGTCGATATAGCATGTTCCCGTTCCGTTTCCACGCGAGTCCCGCTATCCAGACAGGGTGACCGACCTTCCCGTGCCTGTCCTCGACCTGCCCACTGCCCTCGTCGTCCTGCCGGGCGGCAAATCCGGCGCGGCCGACGGGGGGGCTGCTCGGGAGTTGCGCCCGCCCTATGCCCGCGAGCTGATCGAGGCGGCGCCCGTGCTGGTCGCCCATGCGGCGATGACGGCCCGGCGACTGGGGCTGAACGCGCCGGGACGGTCAAGGCGGATCCTCGACGCACTGGAGCTCTATGCCTTCGCGCGGCCGGCGAAGTTCACGGCGCCTTCGGCCGTAGGGCTGGCGCTGGCGCTGGGTCTGCCCGAGCCGCGCGGCGTGGCGGCCCAGGCCCAGGCGCTGCGCGAGGTCTGTCGCATCCTGCTGGCCGAGCTCGCGGCCACGCCCTGGCCTTCGCGCGAGGAGGCGCTGGTCCTGGCCGAGACGCTGGATCGCGGCGGCTGGGCCTGGGGCTCGGCGGTCGTCGGCGCCCTGCGCAGCCAGCCGATCAAACACAGCCCGCGCGGCTCGGGCCTGGAGGTCTGGAGCCGTATCCCGGAGTGGGAGGACCAGGCCCCGGCCGGCGAGCCGGGCAGCAAGCCGATCGACCCGGAAGCCGCCGGCCGCCGGCTGGACGAACTGCTGCAGCGGGCCGGGCTCGACGAGGCGCGCGCCTCGCAGAAGGTGTTCGCCGCCGAAACCGCCTGGGCCTTCCAGCCCCGCGACCGCGAAGGCGAGCCGCGCATGATGCTGGCCGAGGCCGGCACGGGCGTCGGTAAGACCATGGGCTATCTGGCGCCGGCCTCCCTGTGGGCCGAGGCCAATGGGCCGGCGGTCTGGATCTCGACCTACACCCGCGCCCTGCAGCGACAGATCGAGCGCGAGAGCGCCGGTATCTTCCCCGATCCCGCGGTGCGAGCGCGTAAGGTCGTTGTGCGAAAAGGTCGCGAGAACTACCTGTGTCTGTTGAATTTTCAGGAGTCCGTTAATGCGGCTCAGCTGGGCAACGGCGACCTGGTGGGTCTGGGCCTGACCGCCCGCTGGGTGCGGGCCAGCCGCGATGGCGACATGACCGGCGGCGACTTCCCGGCCTGGCTGCCGACCCTGTTCGCCGTGCCGCCCGCCGTCCAGGCCAGCGCCGGCAATCTGGTCGACCGGCGCGGGGAATGCGTCCACGCCGGGTGTGTGCATTACCGCGCCTGCTTCATCGAAAAGGCCGTGCGCGGCTCACGGCGCGCCGACATCGTCATCGCCAACCATGCACTGGTGATGAGCCAGGCCGCCTTCGACGGCGCCCGCACGGCGCGGGGGCTGAAGGGCGACAACGAGACGACCAGCCTGCGCCGCATTGTCTTCGACGAAGGCCACCACCTGTTCGACGCGGCCGACAGCGCCTTTTCGGCCGCCCTGTCGGGCGCGGAGTCGGCGGAGCTGCGCCGGTGGATTCGGGGTCCGGAGGGACGCGGCCGGCGCGGCCGGGGGCTCGAGGCGCGGCTGATGGAGATCGTCGGTGACCGCGAGGCCGCCCGCGACGCGCTTCAGGACGCGATCCACGCCGCCGCGGCCCTGCCGGGCGAAGGCTGGTCGGGCCGCATCGCCCCGCCCGACGGTCAGGTCAATCCGATCGGCCCGGTCGAGGGCTTCCTCGTCGCGGTCATAGAGCAGCTGCGCGGCCGCGCCGCGCCCGGCGATCAGGGGCTGGAGGCCGCCGCCCGGCCGGCCACCGACCTGGTGCGCGACACTGCCGCCCTGGCCGCCGCCGCCCTTGCCCGGGTCGAGGCGCCGCTGCTGGCCCTGGCTCGCCACCTCGAGGACCTGCTCGACGACGAGACCGATGAACTGCCGACCTCCGACCGCGTAAGAATTGAGGGCGCCTTGCGCGGCCTCGACCGCCGCGCCCGGATGACCCTGCCAGGCTGGCGCTCGATGCTGAAGGCCATCGAGGAGGATGCCGAGGACGATCCCGACTTCGTCGACTGGTTCGACGCCACCTTCCTGTACGGCCGGGTGGTCGACGCCGCCTGCCGCCGCCACTGGGTCGACCCGACCGAGCCGCTGGCCGCCGCCGTCATCGCCCCGGCGCACGGCGTCCTGGTCACCAGCGCAACCCTGGCCGACAGCACCCTGGACGACCCGTTCGCCCTGGCCGAGATGCGCACCGGCGCCGCGCGGCTGCCGGACCGGCCACAGACCCTGCGGCTGCTCTCGCCGTTCGACTACGCGGCCAACACCCGGGCCTTTGTGGTCACGGACGTGGGCAAGGACGACCCGCGTCAGGTCGCCGCCGCCATGCGCGAGCTGTTCCTCGCCGCCGGGGGCGGGGGCCTTGGCCTGTTCACCGCCATCCGGAGGCTGAAGGCCGTGCACGAACGCATTGCCGCGCCGCTGGCCGACAAGGGCCTGGCCCTCTACGCCCAGCACGTCGACCCGCTGGAGGTCGGCGCCCTGGTCGACATCTTCCGCGCCGAGGAGGACAGCTGCCTGCTCGGCACCGACGCGGTTCGGGACGGCGTCGACGTGCCGGGCCGGTCGCTGCGCCTGCTGGTCTTCGACCGCATGCCCTGGCCGAGGCCAGACATCCTGCACAAGGCCCGCCGCCAGCGCTTCGGCGGCAAGGGCTACGACGACGGCATCGCCCGCGCCCGGCTGGCGCAGGCGTTCGGGCGGCTGATCCGCCGCGCCGACGACAAGGGCGTCTTCGTGATGCTCGACGCCGCCGCCCCGACAAGGCTGTTCAGCGGCCTGCCCGAGGGGGTGGAGCTGCAGCGGGTGGGGCTGGTCGAGGCCATTGAAGCGACGGCTGATTTTCTGAAGCCCTCCTGACCGCCCCCAAACCGACTCCTTCCCGTCGCACCGCTGCAATGTCCGGGGCGTAGATCGCAGCGGGCGGCGGGGGCGCCTTCACTGACGGAGTCGATGATGAGCCTGCCCCACACCCGCCCCGACCTTCCCGTCGATGACGCCGCCTCGCCGTCCCAGGCCGTCTGCGCCCGGGCCGAAGTGCAACGTGTGCGCTGGCTGACCGGCCTGAGCCAGGACGCCTTCGCCCGGACCTTCTCGCTCGACCCGGACGCCCTGCGGGAGGTGGAGGCCGGGCGGGCCCGTCCGAACGCGACGTTCCGCGCCTTTCTGAAGGTCATCGCCCGCGATCCGGGCGCGGCGCGGCGGGCCGCCGCCGGCGCCTGAGGCCTGCCTCCGGTTGCGCCCGGCGCCTGACGCGGCTTGAATGCGAGCGGGCGAGGGGGAATCGGCATGTCGGATCTGCTGGCGGAGATGGAGGCGCGGCGCACCCGCGTGCGCAAGGCCGAGGCGCCGGTGGCGGCGATCATCGCTGCTTTCGCGGTGCTGCTCGGCGTGCCGTTCCTGATGTCGCCGCTGGTGGCGCCGGGGGTCGCCGACCTGCTGGGCGGGACAGCCAGTCCGCTCGAGGCCGCCAAGGCGATCGGCGTCATCCTGGGCCTGGGTCTGGCGGGCGCGGCGGCGCTGTGGGCGGTTCTGTGGTTCGCCCTGGTGCGCAAGGCGCGCCCGGCCTGGGGCCTGCCCCTGCTGGCCGGGCTGGCGGTCGCCGGGGTGACGGGCTTTGCCCTGTCCGGCGGCGTGTTCGGCCACACCCTCGACCGCCAGCGGCAGGAGCAGGTCGCCGCCGCCGAGATCCGGGCGGCGCTCGACGTTTTCCTCAAGCAGTCCCTCGACGCCGAATACAAGGTCACGCCGCAAAAGGCCCGTGGCGGCGTCGGCCAGGTCGAACAGCGGATCAAGGCCGATATCGCCGCTCTCGCGAAGGAAGCGCGTCGCTTCGAGACCGACATCGAGGCGTTGATGGAGGACGAGCTCGGCAACGACACCTCTCGCATGGGGCTGGAGGCCAGCCGAGACCGCTTCACCACCGCCGAGAAAATGGCCATCGCCCACCGGGCGTCGGTCAAGGCCCGCATGGTGTCGATCCGCAAGGCCCTGCGTGACGAGCTGAGTCCGTGGGTAAAGCGCGCCTACCTGCCCGGCTACGAGGAGGAGTTCGGCGTGCGGCAGGGCGACCTGGACCGCAATCTCGCCCTGCAGGAGCAGGTTTTGGCCGCGCGCAAGGACCAGGTCTCGATCCTGCTGGCCAGCTTCGGCGCCTGGACGCGGTCGGGGCGGACGATCGTCTTCCGGCGCGAGGCGGATCTGAGGAAGTTCGACGCCGCCACCAGCGAACTGGGCAATGTGAGCTGGCGGCTGCGCGGCATGGACGCCGAGGAGCGCGTCAAGGCCGGCGAGTTCCTGCGCCGCCCGCCGGTGATCGAGGACTGACCCCTATTCCTTGAACCAGGCCACCTGCACGCCCGTCGCCACCAGCACGCCATCGGCTGTCCAGAGGCTGATGTCCTGGTCGGCGAAGTTGTCGTGGAAGATCTTCGCGTCGGCCACGCCGAGGATCGGTGCGGCGCCGTTGGCCGCCAGCACCTCGCCCGAAGCGTGGAAGTAGGTCGTCAGGGTCACGGTGCCCATAGGCTGTCGCGTGCCGCGCACCTGGATGATCCGCACGAAGAAGGCGTCGCTGAGCGCGGCCAGGGACAGGAAGTCGAGCGGTCGGGCGGGCAGGTCATCGAGCCACAGCACCGAGCGGGCGCTGCGCGGCTCGGCCGGCGCGGCCTCGCCCCAGGCCGGCGCGCCCTCGACGAAGCGGAAGTTGTAGCGCTCCAGCCAGCCGCCGCGGCCCTGCATGTCCAGCGGCGGCACGGTATGCGCGGGCGGGACCGTCGGCATCACGCCTGGACGATGCGTCCAGGTCTCGCGGCGGCGCGCGCAGACGATGCTGGCGCTGGCGGCGACCTTGCCGTTCTGGACCAGCTCGACGGCCCAGTGCTGGGTGGTCTTTCCGGCTCGCACCTCGCGCCAGCTGACGTCGAAGGCCCCGTCGGCGATGGGGGCGCAGAAGTTGACGGTCAGGGCCAGCGGATCACCGATACAGGCCTCGTCCTCCAGCGCCGCCCGCAGCAGCGTCGCCGCCGTCGCCCCGCCGAACGGCCCTGCCATGTTGGCGTAGTGCGGGCTGGTCGAGCCCGAGGCGCGGCGCTCGCCGGTCGGCGTCAGGGCCGTGGTCGCGTCGAGCGGGTGAAGGGCGGTCATGGGCGGCGTCTCCAGGAGAGCACGAAGCCCTGAAGGCCTTCGTCACGCCTATTCCCTACCCGCGACGCCGCGCGGCGCAAGGTCCGTATCGAAAAAAGACCCGCCTCCCTCGCGGAAGACGGGTCCCTCCTAGCCCTTGACGCACACCACCTGACGGAGGGTGTGGACGATATCCACCAGGTCGGCCTGGGCGGCCATGACCGCGTCGATGTCCTTGTAGGCCATCGGCGTTTCGTCGATCACGTCCGCGTCCTTCCGGCACTCGACGCCGGCGGTGGCCTCGATGTGGTCGGCGAGGCTGAACCGGCGCCTGGCCTCGTTCCGGCTCATCGCCCGGCCGGCGCCGTGCGAGCAGGTGCAGAACGAGTCCGCGTTGCCCTTGCCGCGCACGATGAACGACCGGGCGCCCATCGAACCGGGGATGATCCCCAGGTCGCCGTCGCCGGCCCGCACCGCGCCCTTGCGGGTCACGTAGACCTTCTTGCCGAAGTGATGCTCGGTGGTGACGTAGTTGTGGTGGCAGTTCACCGCTTCCTGCGTCGTCACAAGGTCCGGGAACCAGGCGCGCAGCACGCCCAGCACCTGGTCCATCATCACTTCACGGTTCGCCCGCGCGTACTTCTGGGCCCAGCTCACCGCCCGGATGTAGTCGACGAAGCCGTCGCTGCCTTCCGGGAAGTAGGCGAGGTCCTGGTCCGGCAGGTTGATGAACCACCGCCGCATGTCGTGCTTGGCCCGTTCGACGAAGTGGGTGCCGAACCGGTTGCCGACGCCCCGCGAGCCGGAGTGCAGCATCACCCAGACGTCGCCCGCTTCATCGAGGCAGAGCTCGATGAAGTGGTTGCCGGTGCCCAGCGTGCCCAGGTGGCCATAGCCGCGCGGGTGGGCGGCCTTGGGCGACCGGGCCACGATGTCGTCATAGCCATCCTTCAGCTCGGCCCACTTCGCCGCCGCGATCGCCGGCGGCTCGGAGGCCCAGGCGCCCTTGTCGTTGCGCCCGCCGTTGTCGGTGCGTCCATGCGGCACGGCGGCCTCGATGGCCGAGCGGATTCCCGCCAGATTATCCGGCAGGTGTTCGGCCCGGATCGAGGTGCGCACGGCCATCATGCCGCAGCCGATGTCCACGCCCACGGCGGCCGGGATGATCGCGCCGACGGTCGGGATCACCGAGCCCACGGTCGCGCCCATGCCCCAGTGCACGTCGGGCATGACGGCGATGTGGCTGTGGATGAAGGGCAGGGCCGCGACGTTGCGCAGCTGCTTCATCGCCGACTCCTCGATCGGCACGCCCCTGGTCCAGGCCTTGATCGGCGCGCCGCCGCTGTCGATGTGTTCGAACCCGCTCATGGGGTTCTCCTTTTCACGCTTTCGTTTTTCTCTTTGCCGCCCCTCCTGGCGTCACGGTCGAAAGCGTCCTCGCAGATACGAAGAACCCCTCCGGCCGGGCCAGGAGGGGTTCGTTCGTACGGTCCTTGAGCTGTCAGCCCCGGATCACGAACCCTCTCCCGCGCACACGCGCAGACCCAACGTCTCGACCTGGCGATCGAGCCGATTGGCGGCGGTGCAAAAGGTTGGGGCTTTGTGGGCCATGGTCCTCGTCCTCAAGGGGGCGGGCGGATAACACGGGTGTCTCATCGATGACAAGCCTGTCGTCGCGCCGTCGTCTGACTGTTGCGCGTCTGTCGCACTCTCTCGATAGCCACGGCGGCGCGACGGATGCTCCCGTGTCCGCCGAGTCCGCTGGACGCCCTGGCGCATCGGCCTAGGATTTCCACGGACGAAGAAGCAGACTTCTGGAGGACGGGTCCATGATCCGGGCTGCCGCGCTATCGACGTTGCTGCTGTTGTCCATCGCCGGCCCGGCCGGCGCATCGGCGCTGCCCGAGGGCGCCGACCAGTCGCTCAGGGCCGGGCTTCCGTGGATCTCCGTCACCCTCGACCCCGACGGCGAGTCGGCCCGCATTCACGCCGCCATCGACATTCCCGCCCCGGCGGAACGCATCTGGAAGGCGATGACGGACTGTCGCTACGCCGCGAAGCTGGTCACCAGCGTCACCCGCTGCCGGGTGCTGCAGCAGGGCGCCGGCTGGGACATCCGCGAGCATGTCACCAAGGGCAACCTGTTCCTGCCGACGCTGCGCAACGTCTTCCGCTCCGACTACGAGCCCTATCGCCGGATCCGCTTCAGGCGGGTCGACGGCGATCTGAAGACGATGGAGGGCCAGTGGGGCCTGGCCGCCTTCAATGAGGGTCGCTGGACCCGCGTGACCTACCAGAACCGGCTGTCGGCGAAGATCATCGCCCCGCCGATGGCCGTCCGCGCCGGGCTCCGCAAGGACACCCCCAAGGTACTGGTCAACCTGCGCGACGTCGCGGCCGGGGGGGAGTAGGCGGGCGGGGCGCTTCGCGAAGCGTGGCTGCCCCTGAACACCGCCCGATGCTGTTGACCGACTGGAAGTCGCGTCCCGGCGGACCCGCCATCCAGTCCCGGCTCTAGTGCTTGCCGCGATCCCGGCCGAAGTTCGGCTCGGCGCTTTCCTGGCCGAGCGCGATGACGCCCCGGCGGATGGCGCGGGTGCGGGTGAACAGGTCCTGCAGCTTGTCGGCCTCGCCCCAGCGGATGGCGCGGCTCAGCGCCTGCAGGTCCTCGGTGAACCGGCCGAGCACCTCCAGCACCGCGTCCTTGTTGGCCACGAAGATGTCCCGCCACATGGTCGGGTCGCTGGCGGCGATGCGGGTGAAGTCACGGAAGCCGCCGGCGCTGTACTTCATCACCTCGCCCTCGGTGACGCCCTCCAGGTCCGAGGCCGTGCCGACGATGTTGTAGGCGATCAGGTGGGGTAGGTGGCTGGTGATGGCCAGCACCAGGTCGTGGTGCTGGACGTCCATCAGCTCGACCTGGGCGCCGCAGGCCCGCCAGAAAGTCGACAGCCTCGCCACCGCCTCGGCGTAGGCGGCGTCCTCGCGGGCGGCGTCCGGCGTCAGGATCACCCAGCGTCCGTCGAACAGCTCGGCGAAGCCGGCGTCAGGCCCGGAGTGCTCGGTGCCGGCGATCGGGTGCCCCGGGATGACGAAGACGTTGTCCGGCGCCGTAGCGGCCATGGCCTCGGCGACGCTGCCCTTCACCGAGCCGACGTCGGTCACCGTGGCGCCGGGGCTCAGGGCAGGGGCGGCGGCGGCCATTGCCTCGCCTATGGCCAGCACCGGGGTGGCGAAGATGACCAGGTCGCAGCCGGCCACGCCTTCGGCGATGTCGCCCGTGACCCGGTCGGCCAGGCCCAGGGCCGTGATCCGGGCGCGATGCGCCTCGGAGGCGTCGACGGCGACGATCTCGCCGACCACGCCCTTCTCGCGGGCGATGCGGGCGAGGGACGAGCCGATGAGTCCGAAGCCGACCACGGCCATACGGGTGTAGACCTGTCCGGGCATGGTCAGCAGCTCATGAAGTCGGCGAGGAGGTCGACGACCGCGCGGTTGTGCTCTTCCAGACCGATGGTGATGCGGATGTGGTCGGGCAGGCCGTAGTTGCCGACAGCGCGAACCAGGTAGCCGCGCGAGGCGAGGAAGGCCTCGGCCTCCACGGCGGTCTTGCCGGGCGTCTTCGGGAAGCCGACCAGCACGAAGTTCGCCGCCGACGGGACAACGTCGAGGCCGAGGCCGCCCAGCTGCTGGGCCAGCCAGGGTCGCCAGATCTCGACCAGTTCTACCGACCGCCGCTGGAAGTCGTCATCGGCCAGGGCGGCGACGGCGGCCAGCTGGGCCGGGATGTTGACATTGAACGGCAGGCGGATGCGATCGACGGCCCGGGTCATCTCCGCCGGCAGATAGCCCCAGCCGACGCGCAGGGCGGCGAGGCCGTGGATCTTGGAGAAGGTGCGGGTGACCACGACGTTGTGCTCATGCCGCGCCAGGTCGAAGTCCTCGGTCGTGGCGGCGCCGGTCTGGAACTCGGCATAGGCGCCGTCCAGAACCAGCACCACGGAAGGCGGCAGCGCCGCGTGCAGGCGGCGGATCTCGCTGAACGGTATCCAGGTGCCGGTCGGATTGGCAGGGTTGGCGACGAAGACCAGCCGCGTGCGTTCGTCGACCTGCTCGAGAAGCGCGTCGACGTCGACGTGCAGGTCCTTCTCCGGGGCGCTGCGGACCTCGGCCCCACAGGCGCGCGCGCCGATGGCCCAGGCCGCGAAGCCGTGGGCCGGCTGGACCATGTTGTCGCCGGGTTCGAGGAAGGTCTGGCACAGCAGCTGGAACACCTCGTCCGAGCCGCAGCCGAACAGCAGACGTTCGGGCTCCAGGCCGTACCTGGCCGCGATGGCGTCGCGGACGATCGAGGTGCGGGGGTCGGGGTAGAGGGCCAGGTTGCCGGCTGCGACGGCGAACGCCTCCTGCGCCATCGGCGAGGCGCCCAGCACGTTCTCGTTGGCCGAGAGCTTGATCGGGTTCTCGACGCCCTCGGCCTTGGCCTTGCCGGGCTTGTAGGGCTCGATGGCGAGAATGCCGGGCTTGGGAACGGGCCGGTCGGCCTGGAAACGGTCGGTGCTCTGGTCGGTCATGTGCGGAAGTCCGGATGCTGGAACCGGGCTTCTACACGGGGCCGGTTCAAAGGTCGAAGGGTTCGGGGGCCGCGCCGATGACGCCATGCAGCTGACCCGGCGCGCGGAGCAGCCTGGCGTCATCGTGCTGATAATAGCCGGCGAGGGCGTAGAGGGTCAGGCCGCCGTGCTGGACCAGCGGGGCGGCGGCCACCCCGTCACGGCTCAGCGCCTCGACGGTCTTGCCGATGTCGGTGGCGTCGGTGACCCACAGGGTCTGGTCGGCGCCCGTGGGCGCGATCTCCACCTGGGCGACGGCCACGGCGCTGGTGGGGCCCCAGACGGTCAGGCAGGGCAGGGTGGCGAACACCTTCAGCGTCGGCTCGGCCAGCAGGCGGCCCCACCACGCGGTGTCGGGCGTCAGGGCCAGCACAGCGACGCCGCCGGGCGTGCGGGCCGCGGCGAGGGCGTCCTCCGGCTTCGCGGCCAGCGCCAGCTTCGGGGCTCCGCCGAAACGCAGACGGGCGAGCTCGACCGCGCGGCTTTCCAGCTTGCCGCCCCAGACCGACAGGTGGAACGGCCCCTGCTGACTCAGGCTGTCGGCCATCAGTTCGCGCCAGAGGCGGATGACCAGAGCGTTGGAGGCGGCTGGGGCCTTGCCGGCGAGGATCTTGCGGACGATCTGGGCTTCGCGCGCCGGGCGCAGGCCGAACTTGCCGCCGTCGCCGGCAGCGCGCTTGGCCTCGGCCACCGACCGCGCCAGCGAGGCCCGCTCGCCGACCAGCCGCAGAAGCTCGGCGTCCACCGCGTCGATACGGGCGCGGACGGCGTCGAGAGTCAGCGGAGCGGCGGGGGCGTCCTTGCCCATTTTCATCCCTTCAGACGAGACGCGGGACGTATTTCATCCCGCCGGGCAGGGCAATACCCCAAGCGTGGCGCAAGAATATTGCGCCCGGTCAGTACAGCCGCGGCGACGGGCCCAGCGGCAGCGGGCCGATCCGCGCCTCGCCGTCGGCCAGGTCGACCTCGCCCGAGAAGGCCGGGGTGTCGTCGTCCCCGCCGGTGAGTTTCGCCTCCAGACCGCCCTGCAGCCGTCCGCCCGGGCCGACTGTCAGCGGGCCGCCCTTGCCCGACAGCACCGCGTCGCCGCCGCGCACCTCCGCGGCCCGCACGGTGATCACGCCGCCGGCGTCGCGCCAGTTGCGCACCGCCCCCGGCCAGTCGCGGCCCCGGAAGGCGCTCATCTTCGAGAGGACGAGGTCCCACATCATCGAGGCGGGCTTGCCCTGGACGACCCGGGCTGGCAGGCCCTCCAGCCGCAGCCGGGCCCCCTCGACCCGGAACAGAACGCCCCCCTGGTCCTGCGGGCCGGCTCTCAGATGCAGTTCGAGCTTGCCGGCGGACTCCACCGGATAGGGCTTGCCGCCGGGTGCGGTCTCGAACGCCAGGTCGACGCCCTCCACGGACAGGCGCGGCGGATGTTCGTCGAAGCTGCTGAGGCTCGCCCGCAGCGCCCGCGCGCGCACCGTCACCGGCCCGCCGTCCGGCCGCGTCAGGGTGACACCGTCGGGCGCGACCATGACCCAGTGATCGAGCCGGTAGATATAGGCCTCGGACTTCAGCACCGGCGTCGCGATCGCCCAGCCGGACGGCTCGGCGATCCGCGCGCCGGCGAGGGCGACGTTCAGGCGGAACGGGAAGCCGGTCACCGTCCTTTGCCGCCAGACGACGTCGTAGCCCTGCTCGCGAAGCTGGGCGACGGCGGCGTCCATGCGCCGCACCGCCTCGCCGCGCAGCCAGAACCAGCCGCCGCTCCAGCCGATCACCAGCAGCAGCGCTAGAAGCCAGGGCAGCAAAAGTCCGCCCCTGCGGGGTTTGCGAGCGCGTTCGGCTTCGGGCAGGGTCATGGCAGGACGGCTCCTGGGACTGGCGGAACGAATGGACGGCGGCGAAGCGGCGCAGGATCGCTGGGTGTTCGGGTATGGATCGCTGATGTGGCGTCCCGGGTTCCCGTTTGTAGACCGCCGCGGCGCGGTTCTCCACGGTCGCCGGCGCGCATTCTGCATCTATTCGGTGCACCATCGCGGCGTGCCCGAGCGCCCGGGGCTGGTGCTGGGGCTGGCGCCCGGTGGATCGACACGCGGCGTGGCCTACCGGGTGTCGGCCGAGGCCTGGGACGAGGTCTACGCCTACCTGCGGGAGCGCGAGCAGCCGACGGAGACCTATTTCGAAGCCTGGCGGCGGGTCAGGATCGACGGGACCGGTCCGGCGGACTGCCTGGTCTTCCTGTCCGACACGGCCCATCCGCAGTGGGCTGGCGACCTGACGCTTGAGCGGCAGGCCGAGCTGATCGCCGGGGCGCGCGGCCTGTCGGGGCGCAACATCGACTACCTCAGCGATCTGGTCGGCCACCTTCGCGACCAGCAGGTCCGCGACGCCGCCATGGAGCGGCTTCTGACCCTCGTGGAAGCCCGCGAGGCGTATGCCTGACCTGGGGTCCGGCGCCGTCCCCGGGGGTCGCCCGCGCCGGCGAATCCGGAGATGGTCGCTCTCGTTTTTTCGAACTTGTTAACCACTCAATGCGAGTCCGAAGTGTCGCGTCGTGAGGTACGGCGCTTCGCGATTCCGGAGATGAGGTTTCATGGCGTTCGGCTTTCTGGGAGGCGATCGGCAAAAGGCCGCCAGGGATGCGGAGCGGCTCCGCGAGCTCGAGGCCCAGGTGTCGGCGATGGATCGCGCCCAGGCGATCATCGAGTTCAACCTCGACGGCACGATCATCCGGGCCAACAGCAACTTCCTCGCCACCGTCGGCTATTCGGCAGGTGAGATCGAGGGCCGCAATCACAGCCTGTTCTGCCCGCCCGACCATGCGGCGAGCCCGGAATACAGGAACCTCTGGAAGGCCCTGAACAACGGCGAAAGCCAGGTCGGCAAATACGCCCGCGTCGGCCGGGGCGGGCGCCCCATCTGGCTGCGCGCCTCCTACATGCCGATTTTTGACGCGAGCGGCCGTCCCTACAAGGTCGTCAAGTTCGCCCAGGACGTCACCGAGGACCAGATCGAGCGGCAGCAGACCGAAGAGTCCAGCCGCAGGAACGAGGCCGAGCAGGCGGCGGTGGTCAACACCCTCGCCGACAGCCTGGGCCGGCTGGCCCGGGGCGACCTGACCGCCCGTATCGACGCCAGCTTCCCGGGCGCCTACCAGAAGCTGAAGGATGACTTCAACGGGGCGGTGAACAGCCTGAAGTCGGCGATGGCCTCGATCAGCGACTCGACCACCGCGATCAACGCCGGCTCCTCGGAGATCGCCAACGCGGCCGATGACCTGTCGAAGCGGACCGAGCAGCAGGCCGCGCGTCTCGAGGAGACCGCCGCCGCCCTCGACCAGATCACCGCGACGGTGAAACGCTCCGCCGAGGGGGCCCGTCAGGCCGCCACGGTGGTGACCGGCGCCCGCGAAGACGCCGAACATTCCGGCGAGGTCGTCCGTCAGGCCATCTCGGCCATGGGCGAGATCGAGCGGTCGTCGAACGAGATCAGCCAGATCATCGGCGTGATCGACGAGATCGCCTTCCAGACCAACCTTCTGGCGCTGAACGCCGGGGTCGAGGCGGCGCGGGCGGGCGACGCGGGCCGTGGCTTTGCCGTTGTCGCGTCGGAAGTCCGGGCCCTGGCCCAGCGCTCCGCCCAGGCCGCCAAGGAAATCAAGACCCTGATCTCTGCCTCGTCGGGCCAGGTCGGCAAGGGTGTCCAGCTGGTCGGCCAGACGGGCCAGGCGCTTTCCGGCATCGTCGGCAAGGTCGGCGAGATCCATGATCTGGTCGGCGAGATCAGCGCCTCGGCCCAGGAACAGGCCACGGCGCTGGGCGACGTGAACTCGGCCGTCAACCAGATGGACCAGATGACCCAGCAGAACGCGGCCATGGTCGAACAGACGACCGCCGCCGCCCGGTCGCTGCGCGGCGAGGCCGGGCAGCTGACCACGCTGGTCAACCGCTTCGAGGTCGACCGCAACGGCGGCCGCGCCGCCAGCTGGCAGGACCAGTCCGCCCCGCCGCCCCGCCAGGAAGCCCCCCGCCCGGCGCCCGCTCCGGCCCCGCGCCGTCCCGCGCCCGCGCCGCATGAGCCGGTCCGGTTCGAGGCGCCGCCGCCCCGGCGTCCGCCGCCCGTGCTCGACGAGAATCCCGTGCATGCCGCCCGCAGTCGCCTGCAGGCTTTCGCAAAGAGCGGCGCACGGCCGGCGCCGACCGACGATTGGGAAGAGTTCTAGTCCACAGCTTCCGCGGCGCGCTTCCGGGCCGATCAAGGCCTGTGGTGTTTGGACCCCGTTAACCATAACCCCGCAGACTTCCATGGAGACTCGCGTCGTTGACGCGGCCCCGGCGCTCCCCGATCGCCGGCAGACACCAGAGGTCGTTCATGAGCACGCACTTCGACCAGGCCACCGAAACCCTCGAGCTGATCTCGTTCGAGATCGGCGACCAGGAGTTCTGCATCGACATCCGCACCGTGCGGGAGATCCGGGGCTGGACCGCGGCGACTCCGCTGCCCCAGGCGCCGGACTACATCCGCGGCGTCATCAACCTGCGTGGATCGATCATGCCGGTGATCGACCTTCGGGCGCGGCTCGGGCTGGGCCTCACCGAACCGTCCTCGCGCCACGTCATCGTCGTGGTTCAGGAGAGCGAGCGTTGCGCCGGCCTGTTGGTCGACGGGGTGCAGGAGACCTTCACCATCGATGCGTCGCTGCCGCAGGACCCGCCGGACCTCGGCGATGATCCCGACCGCCGGTTCGTCGACGCGATCATTCCGCTGGATGGCCGGATGATGAGCCGTCTGGTCGTGGACCGGCTGATGCCGATGGCCGAGACGGCGCGCAAGGCGGCCTGACGCGCCCTACCGCGCGCTTTCGGCGATGAGGGCGTTCGACGCGGCTTCGAGCCGGCTCTCCAGCTCCCGCATGAACTCGCCGCGCTTGAGGCCGGCCGGGATCGCCGGCAGGAACTCGAAAATGATCTTGCCCGGATAGCGCTGGAAGCCATGGGCCGGCCAGTGGCAGCCCGTGTTCAGCGCCAGTGGCACGACCGGCATGTCCAGCTCGCGGTACAGGGCGGCGATGCCGGGCTTGTAGTCCGGGGCGTCCCCCGGCGCCTTGCGGGTGCCTTCCGGGAAGATCACCACCTGCCGGGCCTCGGAGAAGCGATCCCGGGTGTCGCGGACCAGCTTGCGCAGCGCCGTGGAGTGGGCGCTGCGGTCGACGACGATCATCCTGGCCTTGGCGGCGTACCAGCCGACGAACGGAACCCAGCTGAGCTCCTTCTTGAGCACGAAGCAGGCCGACGGCATGACCGTGAAGCAGCCGAAGATGTCGAAGAAGGCGTGGTGCTTGCCCGCGATCAGCGCGGCGCCCCCAGGCAGGTTCTCCAGGCCACGCACCTCGAACCGGATGCCGGCGATCAGCCGCAGCAGCAGCGCCACGCCCTTGCCATGCACCGTCAGGGCCCAGGACACCGCACCTCGCGGCCCCAGCAGCAGCGGGGCCATCAGCAGGGCGACGATCGTGGAGTAGAGGTAGAAGGCGATCGTGAAAAGCAGCGACCGGAGCCAGATCAAGAGGTCTCTTCCTTGGGTTGGGCCGCCGGGACGTCCTTACGGGGGGCCAGCGCCAGGACGCTCTCCCGCGCCAGGATCGCCAGATACTTGGAGTACTCCACGATCAGCCGTCGCGCATCCCCTCCGTCCCGCCACCAGCGACGGACATCGACCACCGTGGTGGCGACCGGATACTCGATCAGGGTGGCCTCGGGCATCGCCGCCCGGATCTCCAGGATAGAGCGTGGCATGTGGTAGTCGGAGGTGACCACGATCATTCGTGTGAAGCCCTTGCCGCGCGCCCAGTCGGCGATCTCCTCGGCGTTGCCCACCGTGTCGGCGGCCGCATAGCCGAGGTCGACGCAGCAGTCGTAGATCGGCTTCACGGCCCGGCTGACCGCCTGGATATCGTCGCGGCTGGCCTCGCGGTTGACGCCTGAAATCAGCAGCCGCTTGCCCTTGCCGCGCTCCAGCAGCCGGGCGGCGGCTTCGAGGCGAAGGTCCGAGGCGCCGGTCAGGGCGACCACGGCGTCGGCAACCGGCGGCTCGGGCGGCGGAGTCGAGCGCTCGATCCTCTGGGCGAAGGCCACCAGGCCGACCGCCCAGATCAGCAGGACGACGAACAGGGCCGCCAGCGTCCTCACGCCATCTCTCCGATCAGCCCGCGTGCGGCGACGCGGGCGGCGACCGCGGCGACCAACGCGGCGAGAACCGGCGTGGGCGCGACAGCCAACAGATCCAGCCAGGCGACCGGCAGGACGGGGGTCAGCCCCTGTCCGCCTCCGGCGAGTCTGGCCAGCGCCCCGATACTGGCCGCGCCGACCGCGCCGAACAAGCCCGCCACCGCCGCAACGCGCGCGAAGCGGCTCTGGAACAGCTTCACGACAAAGTCTGCCTGCGCGCCGGACAGATGCAGCACCTCGATGGTCTCCCGGTGAGCGGCCATGGCCGCGCGGGTGGCGAATCCGATCGCCGCCGCCGCCGCCGAGGCGATCAGCAGGAAGACGCCGAGGGCCGCCCAGCGGGCGATGCCGGCCGCGCGCTCGATGTCGCCGATCCACAGGCTGTGGTCGTCGACCGTCGCATCGATGCCGGCCGCCTTGAGGGCCTTGTCCAGGGCGACGGCGGTGGCCGGCGCCTTCGGGTCGAGGTCGACCGTCACGAGGCGCGGGATCGGCAGGTCGTCCAGCAGCGCCTCGCGCCCGAGCCAGGGCTCAAGCAGCGCCTCGGCCCTGGCCTTTTCCAGCGCCCGCGCCTCGGTCACGCCCTTGACCCCGGACAGGGCCTCGGCGGCCCGGCCGGCGGCGGTGTCGGGCGTCTCGCCGCCGATGGCGCGGACCACGACGGTCGCCGAGCCGGTCAGCTGGCCGGTCCAGCCGCGTGCGGCCCGATCGGCGGCCAGCCCGCCGATGGCGGTCAGGCAGGCCAGAAAGCAGAGCACCGCCACCACGAACACCAGCGCCCCGTCGCGCGGGTCCTTGCGCGGCAGCAGGGGCGCGGGCTTCCAGCGGCGCGGGTCGAAGATGTCGCTCATCCGGCCCGCTCCCCGACGCCGCGTCCGTAGAGGCGCAGGCGGCCGCGATCCAGGTGCAGCACCGGCTGGCCCGAGCGGGCGACCAGGTCCTCGTCGTGGCTGGCGATCAGTACGGTGGTGCCCAGCCGGTTGAGCTCGACGAACAGCTTGAGAATGCGGATGGCATGGGCGTCGTCGACGTTGCCGGTCGGCTCGTCGGCCAGCAGGATGTCCGGCCGGTTGACCACCGCCCGGGCGATGGCCAGCCGCTGTTTCTCGCCCCCCGACAAGGTGGGGGGCAGGGCGTGCATACGGTCCTTGAGCCCGACCCAGGTGAGCAGCTCGGCGACGTCGGCGCGGTAGGCGTCCGGCTTGCCGCCGGCGATCCGCAGCGGCAGGGCGACGTTGTCGAAGGCCGACAGATGCTCCAGCAGCCGGAACTCCTGGAACACCACCCCGATGCGGCGGCGCAGGAAGGGGCGGTCCGCCGCATGGACGGCGTCGACATCCCGACCGAACAGTTCGATGGTCCCCCTTGAGGGATGTTCGGCCAGATAGATCAGCTTCAGAAGGCTGCTCTTGCCGGCGCCCGAAGCGCCGGTGAGGAAATGAAAACTGCCCGCGGCCAGCTCGAACGAAACGTCCTTCAGCACCTCCGGCGCACGGCCATAGCGCATGCCGACGCCGTCGAAGCGCAACACGGGTCCGGCGACCGCGTCGCCCTCGAATACGGCGTTCTGGTTTCTGGACATGGGAGCCGAAATCGGCGACCTCGGGAGGAGGAGCGGGGAGCGTCCGATTCGCTGGCATGATACTGACCTGTCCCGAGTGCGCTACCCGGTATTTCGTACCTGACGACAAGGTCGGGGCAGGCGGCCGCACGGTGCGCTGTTCTGCCTGCGGCAATCGCTGGACGGCCGAAGGCCAGGCCGACCTCGAACTGTTCGTCGATCCCGAAGCCGGCGCCCTGGCCAAGGAGGGCGACAAGGCCGAGGAGACCGCGGTCAGCGACCTGCCCGGCGAGGAACTGCCCAAGGTCTTCCGCCAGAAAGCCACCAACGAGCGCCGCGTGCGCGAAGCCGCCACCGTCGGCATCGTCTGGGCCGGCATGGCTGTCGCGCTGATGGCCCTGGTGCTGGGCGGCATCGTCTTCCGCGGCTCGGTCGTCGAGATGTGGCCGCGCACGGCCAGCGCCTTCGCCGCGGTGGGCCTGGACGTCAATCGCGTCGGGCTGGAGATCGAGGAGGTCGCCGCCGAGGCCGCGCTGCAGGACGGCCATGCCGCCCTCGCGGTGTCGGGCGTGATGCGCAATGTCGAGGATCATCCGGTCACGGCGCCGCCGCTGCGGATCAGCCTGCTCAACAAGGCCGGCAAGGTGGTGGCGGTGAAACTGGCCAGCCCGGCCGATCCCGTGATCCCGCCCGGCGAGACCCGCCACTTCGCGCTGGCCCTGCTCGATCCGCCGACCACGGCGGCCACGCTTGAGGTCAGCTTCGACCTGACCAAGGGCGCGAAGGGCGAGACGTCGAAACACCCGGCGCCCAAGGGCGAGAGCCAGCGTGTCGCCCTGCGCGGCGAGGTCGGGGCGGAGGCAGCCGGTCACGCGCCGGCCGCGACCGATCACGCCCCCGCCGGCGAGACGGTGCTCGAAGCCACGCCGGTCGTCGAGGACGCCGCCCACGCCCCGACGGAGGGTCACTGATGAGCGAGCCGCAGCCGACGGTCCTGTTGTCCGAACAGGAGGTCGCCGCCCGCGTCGCCGCCGTGGCCGAACAGATCGCTCCCCGCATCGACGACGAGACGGTGATGGTCTGCCTGCTCACCGGCGGCATCTGGTTCGCCGCTGACCTGACCCGGGCGCTGGCCCGGCTCGGCCGCCTGACCCGGTTCGACGCCCTGTGGCTCTCCTCCTACCGCGACGAGCGCCAGAGCTACGGCCGCTGCGAGGTTCGCGCCGACCTGCAGCGCCCGGTTCTGGGCCGCAAGGCGCTGATCGTCGACGACGTGTTCGACACCGGCCTGTCGCTCAGCGAGGCTGCCCGCCTGGTCCGCGACGCCGGGGCCAGCGAGGTGCTGACCGCCGTTTTCGCCAGCAAGCCCTGGCCCACCGAGCGCGCCATCCAGCCCGACTTCGTGGCCTGGGAGGCCCCGCCCCGTTTCCTGGTCGGCTACGGCATGGACGTGGCCGGCGGCATGCGCGGCATCCCGTACGTCGGGGCGATGGACTGAGGAGGGCTCACCCCTCCCACCCGAACACATCCTCCACCCCGACCCCGAACACCCGAGAGATCCGGAACGCCGCCTCCAGCGAGGGCGAGTACTTGCCGGCCTCGATGGCGACGATGGTCTGGCGGGTCATGCCGATGGCGTCGGCCAGGGCCTGCTGGGTCATCTCGCCGTGGTCGAAGCGCAGGCGGCGGATCTGGTTGCGGATCGGGGGCGGGGAGGCCACGGTCAGACGCCCCGACGGTAGCCGACGATCACGAAGCCGGATCGGATGACCTCGCCCACCACCATCGCGGCCAGGATGGCGTTGGCCATGACCACCGGACTGGCGCCGATCAGCCACAGGGCCGAGGCGCAGAAGCAGGCGGCGTTGAGGGCGTAGAAGCCGGCGCGGGAGCCGTTCAGGTCGATCAGCTGCTCGCGCTCGTCCATCGGCGCATCGGCGGCCTTGCCGGAGGCCAGGGCCAGCGCGATGGCGACGATGATCTGGATGACGGTCAGGATCACCACGCCGCCGATGAACAGACCGACGGAACCGGGCTGCAGCGACCGATCCTGAAGGTCCGGCCACAGTCTCCAGAAGTAGAGGCCCCACACACCCGTGGTGGCGAGCAGCGACACCCAGGCGGTCTTTTCACGGAAGGACATGAGGTGCGCTCCGACAGGTTTGTCTCAAATGTTGGACGTAGTGTAAGAAATATTAGACATAGAGTCCAGTATCTTTTTCAGCCCCTCTCCGGCAGCCCTGACGCTACGTCATACTTGTCGCCCGGCTGCGCGGGCTGACAGGCTGCCTCCCGGACCGGCGCAGACCGGCAGGGAGCAAGCGGCCATGGCCTACGAAACCATCCTCACCTCGCTGGACGACGGCGTCCTGACCCTGACCCTCAATCGGCCGGAGGCGCTGAATGCCTACACCGCGACCATGGGCGCCGAACTGGCCGACGCCTTTGTCCAGGCCGACGCCGACGACGCGGTGCGGGTGATCATCGTCACCGGGGCCGGACGCGGCTTCTGCGCCGGGGCGGACATGTCGGCGGGCTCGGACGCCTTCGGCGGCGAGGGCGCCAAGCTGTTCGGCGCGGGGCGGCCGAAGACCGGTGCGCCCAAGGGCGGCTTCACCGAGGCCATCTATACCTGCCGCAAGCCGTCGATCGCGGCGATCAACGGCGGCGCGGTCGGGGTCGGGATCACCATGACCCTGCCGATGGACATCCGTATCGCCTCGACCAGGGCCAAGATCGGCTTCGTCTTCGCGCGCCGCGGCCTGGCGCCGGAGGCCGGGGCGGCGTCCTTCCTGCCGCGCATCGTCGGCCTGCCGCAGGCGCTGCGCTGGTGCTACTCCGGCCGGGTGTTCCAGGCCGACGAGGCGCTGGCCGGCGGGCTGGTCAGCGAGGTGGTCGAACCCGAGGATCTGCTGCCCCGCGCCATGGAAATCGCCCGCGAGATCGCCGACGAGACCTCCGCCATCTCCATCGCCGTCACCCGCGCCCTGCTCTGGCGCTTCTCCGAAGAGGCGGACCCGCTGAAGGTGCTGGGCGTCGATGGCCCGCTGGCCATGGCCATGGGCGGCACGGCGGACGTGAAGGAGGGCGTCGCGGCCTTCCTGGAGAAGCGCAAGCCGAACTTCCCGGGCAAGGTCTCGACGGACATGCCGGACGTCTACCCGTGGTGGGAGTAGGGACGAACAGGGACAGACACCTGCGGTGTCTGTCCCGAGCCTAAAGCCACTCCCCGATCACCTCGTCGGCCAGCATCTCCTCGTAGGTCGGGCGCTTGCGGATGACCGCGTAGCGGTCGCCGTCGACCAGCACCTCTGGCACCAGCGGGCGGCTGTTGTATTCGCTGGCCATGGCCGCGCCGTAGGCGCCGGCGCTCATGAAGGCGACGAGGTCGCCCGGGCCCATCGGCGGCAGCAGCCGCTCGCGGGTGAAGGTGTCGCCGGTCTCGCAGACGGGTCCGACCACATCGAGCGGCACGGGCGCGGCCTCCGTCGCCTTGACCGGGCGGATGTCGTGGAACGAGTCGTACATGGCCGGCCGGATCAGGTCGTTCATCGCCGCGTCGAGGACCAGGAACTTCCGCCCCTCCGGCCGCTCGTGCAGGTGGATCACCGCGGCGACCAGCACCCCGGCGTTGGCGGCGATCACCCGGCCGGGCTCGAAGGCCAGGCGGATATCCTCCAGGCCCTCGACCACCTTCGCCACCATAGCGGCGTACGCCGCCGGCGCCGGCGGGTCGGGCTGGTTGAAGTAGGGCACGCCCAGGCCGCCGCCGAGGTCCAGCCGCTCGACGGTCAGCCCCTCGGCCCGCAGGCTCTCGACCAGGCCGCGCATCTTGCGGAAGGCCGCCTCGAACGGGGCGAGATCGGTGATCTGGCTGCCGATGTGGCAGGCGACGCCCAACGGGTTCAGGTGCGGATGGTTGGAGGCGTTGGCGTACAGCCGCGCCGCCTCGGCGAAGGAGACGCCGAACTTGTTCTCGGCCTTGCCGGTGGCGATCTTGGCGTGCCCGCCGGCGGCGACGTCCGGGTTCACGCGGAACACGATCGGGGCGCGCAGCCCGAGCTCCTCGGCCACCGCGGCGATCAGCTTCAGTTCCGGCTCGGACTCGACGTTGATCTCCGAGACCCCGGCCTTCAGCGCGAAGGCGATCTCGCCGCGGGTCTTGCCGACGCCGGAGAAGACGATCCGCTCACCCGGGATGCCGGCGGCCAGCGCCCGGCGGATCTCGCCCTCCGACACCGTGTCGGCCCCGGCGCCGAGGTCGCCGAGGATCTTGAGCACCGAGACGTTGCTGTTGGCCTTGACCGCATAGGCGACCAGCGGGTCGGCGACCCCGGCCAGGACCAGGGCGTCGCGGAAGACGGTGTAGTGCCGCTCGAACGTGGCCCGCGAATAGACATAGACCGGCGTGCCGACCTCGTCCGCGATCCGGGACAGGGGGACGCTCTCGCAGTGGAGCTCGTCGCCCCGGACCTCGAAGTGGTTCACGCTGCTCTCAAGTCTCGTCTAGCGCGGGTCGGAGCCCGGGCCCGCGAAGGGATCGGATGGTCCGCCGCCGATCGGCGACTCGCGGGTATTGCCGCGGCTGGTGGCCGGGTCAGCCAGTTCCTCGTCCGAGCGCGGCTCCGAAGCCTGGTTGCCGCGGCCCGCCATGGCGCGGCGCTCGGCCTCGAAGGCCGCCCGCTTGGCGGGGTCCTCGGGACGCTCCAGCTCGCCGAGCGTGCCGCAGCCGGCCAGGGCGACGCCCGCCAGCACCAGCGACAGCGGAATGAGACGGGAAGCCTTCATCGCAGGGAGTCCTTCCAACGCGCGACCTGGGCCCGAACCTGATCGGGCGCCGTTCCGCCCCAGCTTACGCGGCTTGCGGCCGAAGCGGCAGGGGTCAGAACCTTGAAAACGTCCTCGCTGATGCCCTGGTTGAGGGCCTGCAGCTCGGCCAGAGGCAGATCGGCCAGATCGACGCCCAGCTGCTCGGCCCGTTTCACCGCCGCGCCGGTCACGTGATGGGCGTCGCGGAACGGCAGGTCGAGCTCGCGCACCAGCCAGTCGGCCAGGTCCGTGGCGGTCGAGAAACCCGCCCCGGCGGCGGCGGCCATGCGTTCGGTCTGCGGCTCCAGGTCGCGAACCATGCCGGTCATGGCCAGCAGCGCCAGTTCCAGCGCGTCGAAGGCCTCGAAGGTCGGGACCTTGTCCTCCTGCATGTCCTTGGAATAGGCGAGCGGCAGGCCTTTCATGACCACCGTCAGGGTGGTCAGCGAGCCGAGGATGCGGCCGACTTTGGCCCGGATCAGCTCGGCGGCGTCCGGGTTCTTCTTCTGCGGCATGATAGAACTGCCGGTCGTGAAGGCGTCGCTCAGCCGGATGAAGCCGAACTGCGGCGTCATCCACAGCACGATCTCCTCGGCCAGGCGCGACAGGTGGGTGGCGCAGATGGTCGCCGACGACAGGGCCTCCAGCGCGAAGTCGCGGGAGGACACGCTGTCCAGCGAGTTGGCCGTCGGCCGGTCAAAGCCCAGGGCCTTCGCCGTCATCTCGCGGTCGATGGGGAAGGGGCTGCCGGCCAGGGCGGCGGCGCCCAGCGGGCATTCGTTCATGCGGGCCCGCGCGTCGCGGAAGCGTGAGGCGTCGCGGCCGAACATCTCAACATAGGCCATCAGATGGTGGCCGAAGGTCACCGGCTGGGCCGGCTGCAGATGGGTGAAGCCGGGCATCAGGGCGTCGGCGTGGGCCTCCGCCTTGTCCAGAAGCGCGGCGATCAGGCCGTTGATCTGGGCGGCGGACCGCTCGGTCGCCTCGCGCACCCAGAGGCGGAAGTCGAGCGCGACCTGGTCGTTGCGCGACCGCGCCGTGTGCAGCCGGCCGGCCACCGGGCCGATCAGCTCGCGCAGCCGGGCCTCCACGTTCATGTGGATGTCCTCGAACTCCTCGCGGAACGGGAAGGCGCCGCTTTCGATCTCGGCGCGGATGGCGTCCAGTCCCTGCTGGATTTGCGCCTCATCCTCGCTAGATATGACCCCGGCCTTCGCCAGCATGGCGGCGTGGGCCTTCGAGCCGGCGATGTCCTGCGCCCAGAGGCGTTTGTCGAAGCTGATCGAGACGTTGATCGCCTGCATCAGATCGCTGGGGCGCGCCGAGAACCGTCCGCCCCACATGGCCTGGCCCTCTCCGGAGGGCTTGGTCGTCTCGGAGGGTTTGTCAGTCATATGAGCGAAGTCCAGCCGGCCAAACCCGGGCCCGACCTGTTGAAATGGGCCATCCGGGGCCTCGCCCTGATCGGCGCGGCGGCGGTTCTATACGTCATCGCCGCCAGTTCGTTCAAACCCAAGGAGTCGGCCGATCTGCGCGATCTGAAGCGCGGCGAGCTGGCCAAGCTGGTGGTGTCGGTTCCCGGCCGCGCGGCGCCGGCCCAGACCTTCCTCGATCCCGACGGCAAGGCGGTCTCGGTCGCCGACTTCCGGGGGAAGGTGCTGGTGGTGAACCTGTGGGCCACCTGGTGCGGGCCCTGCAAGATCGAGATGCCGACCCTGGCGGCGCTGCAGGCCGCCTACCAGACCCAGCCTCTGGTCGTGGCGCCGGTCAGCGTCGACCGCGAGGCCGACCTGAACCTGGCCGTCGACTTCATCGGCCGGAACAGTCCCCTGAAGCTCTACCGCGACCCCGACTACAGGCTGGCCTTTGGGCTGGAGCCCCGCGCGGCGGGCTTCCCGACCACGATCATCTACGACAAGACCGGCGTCGAGCGGGCCCGCCTCTCCGGCGACGCCGACTGGAACGGCAAGGAAGCGCGGGAACTGATCGAGCGGCTGCTGGCGGAATGACGCCGGACGACCTGCTCGCGCTCGAGGACGTCTCCGCCCGGGCCTGGCCGGCGTTGCACACGGCGCGGGTCGGCGGTTGGCGGTTGAACGCCTCGACCGGGCACACGGGCCGCGCCAACACCTGCTGGGCGCTGGAGGCGCCGGACCGGCCGCTGGATCAGGCGCTGGCCTGGGTCGAGTCCTGGTACGCCGGATATGGGCTGCCGGCCAAGTTCAAGACCGTCGACGGGGCTCCGCACCCGACCGGGATCGAGGACTTCCTGCGCGCGGGCGGCTTCTCGCCCAACACCGAGACGAAGGTGATGACCGGCCCGGTCGGCGGCGGCAATGACGGCGTTCTGCTGGAGGACGCGCCGGGCGAGGTGTTCCAGAGCGGGCTGTTCGAGACGCTGTACCGAGACATGGCCGACGCGGAGGAACGGCTGGCCACCCTGCGTCGCATCGCCCCGCCGGTTCGGTTCGCGCGGATCGAAGCGGGCGGTCGGGCCGTTGCGGTCGGCGCGGTGGCCGTGGACGGCGACTGGGCCGGCGTTTCGGTGATGCGGACCTCGCCCGACTTCCGGCGTCGGGGCCTGGCGGCGCGCATCGTCTCGGCCTTGCTGGACTTCGCCCAGGCGCAGGGCGCGACGCGCAGCTACCTGCAGGTCGAGGCGAAGAACGAGACCGCCGTCGCGCTCTACGAGAAGCTCGGGTTCACGACGGCGTACCAGTACCGCTACTGGGCGCGCTGAACCGGCGCTCGCTGGGCGATCACCACCCCGGCCAGTGTCAGCACGCCGCCCAGCATCTGCAGCGGGGTCAGGACCTCGCTGAAAAGGATCCAGCCCGCGACGGCGGCGACGATCGGCTGGGCCAGTACAACCACCGACGCCGTCGAGGCGGGCAGGCGTCCCAGCGCCCAGGCGATCGAGCCCTGTCCGGCGATGTGAACCACGGCAAGGCCCATACAGGCCAGCCAGCCGGCGCCGCTGCCGGGCATGATCCGCTCGCCGAACGCCAGGGCGACGCCGAGCAGGATCGGGGTGGAGACGGCCGTCGACCAGAACATCGCCCGCGAGGCGCCCGCGCCCTGCCGCGCCGAGCGCATGGCGATGAAGTAGAAGGCGTACCAGAGGGCGGTGGCCAGCGAGAGCACGTCGCCCAGCGGCGCATTGATCGCCCGGGTCACGTCGGCCCCGCCGGCCATGATCCCGGCCCCGATCAGCGCGACAGTCAGGCCGGCGATAAAGATCCGCGCCGGCCGCTCGCGGAACAGGAACCAGGCCACCGTGGTCACCACAACCGGCGAGAGGTTGGTCAGCACCGTGGCGTTGGCCACCGAGGTCAGCTTGACCCCGTAGTGCCAGAACGACAGGTCCAGTGCGAAGAACAGCCCGGCCAGCAGCATCATGCGCCCCGGCGGGGTCGCCGCGCCCCTGCCGTCGCGCAGCGCCATCAGCGCCAGCACCGGCAGGGCGAGGAACAGTCGCCAGAAGCCGGCGGCCGCGGGCCCGGTCTCGGTCATTCGCACGAAGATCGGCGCGAATCCGATGGCGCAGGCCCCGACGATCAGGGCGATGAAGGGCAGGGCGCGGTGGCCGCTCGCCGTCGGCGCGGCGCCCTCGCTCATCCTGGAAAGCCGAGCTCGGCCCGCAGGGCCCCGGCGGTGACCCCGGAGGCGCGGATCTCGCGCAGGGTCTGGGCCTTGTCGCGCTTGGCGAACCGGCGGCCTTCGGCGTCGGTCAGCAGCGGATGGTGGCGGTAGGCGGGCGTCGGCAGGCCGAGCAACGCCTGCAGCAGGCGCTGGGGATGGGTGGCCTCGAACAGGTCGTTACCCCGGATCACGTGGGTGATCTTCTGTTTGGCGTCATCCAGCGCGACGGCCAGATGGTAGGCGACGCCGACGTCCTTGCGGGCCAGGACCACGTCGCCGGCCAGTTCGGGGCGGGCGACGATGCGGCCGCGCTCGCCCTTCGGCCCCTCGCCGTACTCCCGGAAGCTCAGTTTCTGGAAGGCGCCGACCGCTTCGCGCGCCTCGTCCAGCGACAGCCGCCAGGCGAAGGGCCGCCCCTCGGACAGGAAGCGGTCTTCCTCGTTGGGATGCAGCGGCCCGCCGCGGAAAGCCTCCACCGGGCCGTGCGGCGCGTTGGTGGCCGCCTCGGCGATGTCCTTGCGGGTGCGGAAGCAGCGGTAGACGAGGTTCCGGGCGCGCAGCGATTCAATCGCTGCCTCGTAGTCGGCCAGATGCACCGACTGCCGGCGGACCGGCTCCTCCCAGCTGATGCCCAGCCAGGCAAGGTCCTCGAGCAGCGCCGCCTCGTACTCGGGCTTGCAGCGCGTGGCGTCGATGTCCTCGATGCGCAGAATGAAGCGGCCGTTCACGGCCCGGGCGGCCTCGAAGGCCGTGAGCGCCGAGAAGGCGTGGCCACGATGGAGGTATCCCGTGGGGGAGGGGGCGAAACGGGTGATGAAGGAGGCGCTCACCGATCCTCTCTAGACCGGCCGGCGCGCCATTGCATCAGCCTCGGCGCACCGGGCGCGGCGCCGGGCCCCCGGAGATGGGTTCGGGAGGCGTTCAGACCTTGGCCGGCTTGTTCGCCTGGAACATGCCGAGATGGCCGAGCACACCGCGCAGGAAGGCCTCCTCGCCGCCGAGGGCGATCTTCAGGCTGTCGAACTGCTTGAAGGTGCTCATCTCGGCCAGGCCGTGGGCGGCGCACCAGGCCGCGATGGTAGCCAGCTCGATATCGACGATCTCCACGTCCGGTCCGGCGACCTTGCGAAAGGTCTCGCGCACCAGGCAGTAGGCGCTGTCCTCGTTGTCCTGCATGCCCTCGGGCAACTCGTCCTTGTCGCGCGAGCAGTCGTACATGACGCGATAGAGGGCCGGGTGCTGCTGCGAGAACTGCACGTAGGAGACGCCGATCTCGGTCATCAATGACGCAAGGTCGGCGGCCCGCTGTTTGGCCCCGGTCATCGACTCGCCGAGCATGTCCCAGCCCACGTGCGCGACCGCATCCAGCAGTTCGCCCTTGTCCTTGAAGTGGTGATAGGGCGCGGCGGGACTGACCCCGGCCTCCCGCGCGACAGCGCGCAGCGACAGGGCCGTGGGGCCCTCGCTTTCGAGGATCCGGCGGGCGGCTTCGACCAGGGCCCGGCGTAGATCGCCATGGTGATAGGGGCGGGATTCAGCGACGGCGGCGTCTCTCATGACAGTCACTCTAAAACTGAATCCGAACGACGTAAAGATTGATCTTGACGTCGTTCAGATTGGTGTTATCTAAGCATTGTCCAGATCGGACAGCCCCTCCTCCCCGAGGGGATAAAACGGGGGCCCGGTGAACGGGTCCATTAACTCAAAGGATGTGTGTCATGTCGGTTTCCAACCTCGTCGCCTTCGAACGCTTTTTCGACCGCTCGGCCGTGGTCTTCCTGCTGGCCATGGGCGCGGCCCTGACCGGCGCGGTCGCCTTCGTCGGCGCCTGAGCCCGCTTTCTCGCTCGATCCATCCGCCTGCCCCGTCAAGGGCAGGCGGACAGACCAGGACTTCGGGGCGCTTCGGCGCCCCTTTTCTATGTTGATGCCGCGAATGCGGCGGCGGGAAGAGTCGCGAAGCCTGCTTCATCCCGTCTGCCTGAGGAGCTCCCGTCCGGCGCCGGGCGCACACCCTGTCTTGGTCCTGTCGCCCAAGCGGGTCTATCCTCTGAGTCGCGTTCGGGGATGGTGGCGATCCCCGATGAGGCGCGGAAAGCGAGGCAGGTCTTCAGGTCGTTCGCGAGCTTGAATCCGGAACTCCGCCGGGAGGCAGTCGATGCAGGTGCTTAAGGCGCCGCCGTCGGGCTGGCCCGCCCTGGTGCTCAACGCGGACTACCGTCCATTGAGCTACTACCCGCTGTCCCTCTGGCCCTGGCAGGAGGTGATCAAGGCGGTCTTCCTCGAGCGTGTCGAGGTGGTGTCGTCCTACGACAAGATGATCCACAGCCCGTCGTTCGAGATGCGATTGCCCAGCGTGGTGTCGCTGAAGTCCTATGTCTCCCAGGACCGCCCCCCGGCCTTCACCCGGTTCAACCTGTTCCTGCGCGACAGTTTCGCCTGTCAGTACTGCGGGTCCGGCCAGGATCTGACCTTCGACCACGTCATCCCCCGCTCGCGCGGCGGCCGCACGACCTGGGAGAACATCGTCACCGCCTGCGCGCCCTGCAATCTGGCCAAGGGCGGGCGCACCCCGCGCGAGGCGCAGATGCCGCACTACCGCCTGCCGCGCCGGCCCTCGATGCACGAGCTGCAGGATCACGGCCGCCGGTTCCCGCCGGGCTTTCTGCACGAAAGCTGGCTGGACTATCTCTACTGGGACATCGAGCTGGAGGCCTGACGGCCCGGACGCGGCGAGGCCGCATACCGGATATCAACCTTCACGGCGGAGGATCGGGTTCATGACCGACTCTCCGTCTCTCAAGCCCGTCGAACGCCGTCGAGGCCAGCGCAACCGTGCGCTGCTGGCCGGCAAGGTCGCCAACGAGGACGCCACCCGGACCCTCGACTGCGTGATCCGCAATCTCAGCCCGGACGGGGCAATGATCGAGACCGAGGCCCCCCACCTCGTGCCGGCGGAGCTCCATCTGGTGCAGGTCCGCGAGGGCGTCGCCTGGGACGCCGAGGTCATCTGGCGGCGCGGCAAGCGGGTGGGGGTGAAGCTCAAGGCGCGCCACGACCTGCGCGAGACGACAGACAAGCAGCTCAAGGTGCTGCGGGCGATCTGGAGCCAGATGGCCCTGCGCTAGGCGGCCGTCTCAGGCGACGGTCGGCGGGTCTTGCGGATCGGTCGCCGGGGCGATGTCCGGACCGGTTGGCAGGTCGGGATCGATCTCCGGCGGCTCCGGGTCAAAGGCAGGGGCCGGATCGGTGTCGGGGAAGGCGTCGGGGTCGGACATGGGCGATGCTCCTTCCCATGCCAACCCCGCCGGATGCCGAAGGTTCCTAGATCTTCTCGCTGACCCGGATGGCCGCCTTGCAGCCGGCCTGGATGATGGCGGCGAGCAGGGGATAACCCGGAGCCTCCCGGGCGCCCTCCTCCACGGCCAGGTCACGGTGCGCCAGTTCCTCGTCGCGGAACTTCGACAGCTCGGCGGCGAGTTCGGGATCGCGGTCGGCCAGCTCGGCGACCTGGGCGGCGTAGTGCTCGCCGATCACCGTCTCGACCGCCTCGGTGCAGGCGTGGGCGGCCTTCTCACCCATCAGGGCGGTGCCGGCGCCGAGCATGAAGCCCGCGGCCCGCCACAGCGGGGCCATCAGGGTCGGGCGGACCCGGTGCTCATTGAGCAGGGCGTCGAAGCGGGCGAGGTGGACGGCCTCATGGCCCTCCATCTCCGCCAACTGGGCCGTCATCCGCTCGTGGCCCCGCGCCTTGCCGAGCACGGCCTGCTGGCCGCGATAGATGTGCACGGCGCCCAGTTCGCCGGCGTGGTCGACGCGCAGGATCTCGGCCAGGCGGGCCTTGACCGCGCCGCGACCGGGGCGGGAGGGGGCGGTGACGCTCATCCGTAGGCCTTTCGCGTGGCAAGGAAGCTCAGCACGGCGAGCTTCAGGGAGATCAGGACATTCCAGCCCGCCATCGACAGGCCGAGGAAGCTCCAGAGCGCCTTGTCGCAGGCGGGCGGTGCAATGCGCTCCTCGCCATTCAGGGCGGCCATCATGTCCGCCGCGCTGACCGCACCGCTGCCGCCGCCGCTGCAGACCGAGGGGCCGGGCCACCAGCCCCACTCCGCGCCGGCATGCCAGGCGGCGATGCCGACGCCCACCAGGAAAACCAGACCGAGCGCGGCGTTGAACAGCCGCTTAAGCCCCGCGCCGGGGCCGGTGCGGACGACCAGCATTCCGACCAGGGCGACGGTCATGGCGACCCAGTAGACCTCACGCTGCTTGAGGCAGAGGTAGCAGGGGGCCAGGCCGCCGATCCGCTCGAAGCCGTGCGCGACGGCCAGCATCAGCGCCGACGACAGGAAGGCGGTCAGTCGCCAGCGGGTCAGGACTGCGTCGAGACGTCGGATCATGGCCTCATTCCGGAGCATTGCGCGGCGACGTCCATCGGGATCACCCGCCAAACATGGTGCTGAACCAGTCGACGACCGCCTGGCCGCCGACCCTGTCGAACAGACTCACCGCCCAGGTCGCGCCGAAAGCGAGGCCGAAGGCCACGACCGCCAGCGCCGTGATCCAGGCCAGGGCGACCATCTCGCCGGCCAGGACGAACAGGCCGTCGCGCTCGATCAGCCCGGCGGCCATCAGCGTCAGGCCGAGGGACGGGACCGAATTGGTCATCGGCAGGATGATGGTGAGGGTCGCCAGGATCATCATAAGGGCCGCGAGACGTTCCCCCGCGGCGCTGGTCATCAATCGCAGGCGCGGCCTGGACAGGCGTTCGATCCAGCGCATGCGCTTGTCGGCGAAGTCGGCCATGCGGCCGAGCCATTCGCGGGAGATCCGGCGGCGCAGCCAGCTGGCCGGCAGCCAGGGCTCGCGCCGGCCCAGCAGCATCTGGCCGGCCAGCAGGATGATGGGAATGCCCACGATCTGCGGCACGCCGTACAGGGCCGGAACCAGACAGGGGATGGCGAGGATCAGGATGACGATGCCGAAGGCGCGTTCGTCCAGCCGGTCGAGAATCTCGCTGATCGACAGGCCGTCCGGGCCGGAGTCGCGCGACATCAACGCCACGAGATTCACGAAGCTGCGATCCGGGTCGTCGCGGTATTGTTCCGGCTGGGTCATGGCGCCTTTCTACGGATTGAGCCCGTTCCGGTCGAGCCTTGTCACCGGACGCATATAGTTTCATATGTTACTAAGAGCGCCCCCATCCAGACCGCCGCCCAAACGCCGGAGCCCGCCATGAACGCCCAACCCAATGCCGACCTGTTCGACAACCCGCTCGGCACCGACGGCTTCGAGTTCGTCGAGTTCACCTCGCCCGAGCCGGAGGCGCTGAAGGCGCTGTTCGAGTCGATGGGGTTCACGGCGGTCGCCCGGCACCGGTCCAAGAACGTGCTGCGGTTCCGGCAGGGCGACATCAACTTCATCCTGAACATGGAGCCGGAGGGTCAGCCCGCCGAGTTCCGGGACGTCCACGGCCCGTCGGCGAACGCGATGGCCTTCCGCGTGCGCGACGCCGCCAAGGCCCTGAAGATGGCGGTCGAGCGCGGCGCCACGGCGGTTCAGGGCAAGGTTGGCCCGATGGAGCTGAACATCCCCGCGATCGAGGGCATCGGCGGCACCAACCTCTACCTCGTCGATCGCTACGGGGCGCAGGAGATCTATGACGTCGACTTCCTGCCGATCGAGGGCGCGCAAGCTCTGGAGGCCGTCAACAGCGTCGGCCTGACCTACCTCGATCACCTGACCCACAACGTCTTCCGGGGCGGCATGGCCAGGTGGGCGGAGTTCTACGAGCGCGTCTTCAACTTCCGCGAAATCCGCTACTTCGACATCGAGGGCAAGGTGACCGGCCTGTTCTCCAAGGCGATGACCAGCCCGGACGGCAAGATCCGCATTCCGCTGAACGAGAGCCAGGACGAGCAGTCGCAGATCGAGGAGTTCCTGCGCGACTACAAGGGCGAGGGCATCCAGCACCTGGCCTTCGGCACCGACGACATCTTCGCCACGGTCGAGACGCTGCGCGCCCGCGGCGTGAAGTTCCAGACCACGCCCGACAGCTACTACGAGCTGCTCGACGGCCGCGTGGTCGGCCACGGCGAGGACACCGCCCGCCTGAAGGCGCTGAACATCCTGCTCGACGGCGCGCCGACCGAAGGCCAGGGCCTGCTGCTGCAGATTTTCACCGAGAACCAGGTCGGCCCGATCTTCTTCGAGATCATCCAGCGCAAGGGCAACGAGGGCTTCGGAGAGGGCAACTTCAAGGCGCTGTTCGAGTCGATCGAGCTCGACCAGATCCGCAGGGGCGTGGTGAAGGCCTGACCCGCTCCTCTCCCTCTTGGGAGAGGCTTGGCGCTATGATCCCGATCTGCGAGGACGAGCCATGAGCAAGCGAAACTGGATCCCGGTCCGCGGCGCGCAGGGGCTGCACAGCCGTCAGGCGCACGCCGACCTGCCCGAGGGGACCTATGAGCGGGAGATGTCGAAGGAGGGCTTCTTCGGCCCGGCCGCCTTCCTCTACCACCGCCGTCCGCCGACCGGCTGGACCTCGTTCGAGGGGCCGCTGCGGCCGCGCGCCTTCGACCTGAACGGCCTGAACGAAGCCGCGCCCTCGCCGTGGGACGCACCGGTGGTGCTGCACAACGCCGCCTGCGAAATGCGCTTCTGGAAGCTGTCTGCCGCCATGCCGGCCCTGGCCCGCAACGCCGACGGCGACCAGCTGCTGTTCGTGCATGAAGGTGAAGGCGACCTGTTCTGCGACTTCGGCCGCATCGCCTATGTCGCCGGCGACTACCTGTACCTGCCACGCGGGACCATGTGGCGGCTCACTCCGTCGGCGCCGACCGCCATCCTGACCATCCAGGCGACCAACGGCCACTTCACCCTGCCGGACAAGGGGCTGCTCGGGCCGCACGCGCTGTTCGACCCGGCCATGCTGGATACGCCGGTGATGGACGACGCCTTCCGCGCCCATCAGGCCGAGGACGGTGAGACGGCGGTGCATATCAAGAAGCGCGGCCAGGTCTCGGTGGCGACCTATCCGTGGAACCCGCTCGACGCCGTCGGCTGGCACGGCGAGCTGGCCCCGGTGCGGATCAATGTGAAGGACTTCCGCCCCCTCACCAGCCACCGCTACCACCTGCCGCCCAGCGTCCACACGACCTTCCTGGCCGACCGGTTCGTGGTCTGCACCTTCGCGCCCCGGCCGTTCGAGACCGACCCGGGGGCGATCAAGATCCCGTTCTTCCACAACAACGACGACTACGACGAGGTGCTGTTCTACCACGCCGGGGACTTCTTCAGCCGCGACGGGATCGACGCCGGGATGATGACCTTCCACCCCTCGGGCTTCACGCACGGGCCGCACCCCAAGGCGCTGAAAAACATGCTGGTCCAGACCAAGGCCGCCACGGACGAGTACGCGGTGATGATCGACACCCGCGATCCGCTGGAGGTCGGCGAGGGCGCCGCCGCTGTCGAGAACGCCGCCTATGTCGACAGCTGGAAGGCGCGGGGATGAGCGACGCAACGGTCGTCAATCTGGCCGAAAAGTTCGCGGCCTTCTCCGAGCACTGGCGGCCGAAGGTCGCCGCCGAGCTGAACGGCCAGACGGTGCGGCTGGTCAAGGTGCAGGGTCTGTTCCCCTGGCATTCGCATGCCGGGGCGGATGAGATGTTCCTGGTCTGGAAGGGCGAGTTCCGGGTCGAGTTCCGCGACCGGGTAGAAACCCTGCGGCCCGGCGAGTTCATCGTCGTGCCGCGCGGCGTTGAGCATCGCACGGCGGCTGACCATGAGGCCGAGGTGATTGTCTTCGAACCCGCCGACGTCGTGAACACCGGCGATGCCGCCATATCCGACTTCACGGCTCCGCAGGGTGTGCGCATATGAACCCAGATCCAGATCTCCTCGCCATGGCCGAAGATGAACTCTCCCGCGCCGTGACCCTGTCCTGGCGCGAGGCGTCGAAGGTCACTCCGTGGGGCGACACCTTCGACGGAATCTCGCCTGCCGGGCGAAATGTGCAGGTCGAACGCAACTACCTCTGGTCGGAGAGCGAAGGCGGGGACATTCTGGTCGAGATTGCGGTGTTCGGCGGGCCGTCGCGTTACGACGCGGGTGTCCGGGTCAGCCGGACAATCCGCCGGGGCGGCTAGAAGGGCCGCCTGTTGAGGGGGACTGGGTATGGTCGATCATAGCGAATTTCCGTGGGGGCCCGAGGCGGTTCCCGGCATGCTCACGCCGCTGGGGGTCTTCGGCTGGATTGTCGCCGGGGTGCTGGCGCTGCTGCTGATCGGGGCGATGCGGGGCGAGACCGGGCGGCGACGCAAGGTCGACGAGTCCCAGCTGTCCGAGACCTACGCCCACATCCTCGCCGCGGCGCGCTTCGCGGTCCGCCAGGACGAGTTCGGCATCCTGCGCGGGGCGGACGTCCTGCGGCGGGTGATCAAGACGCACCTCGGCGGCGTCCTCCTGGCCGGCGGCGGCCTCGGCAAGCAGCTGAAGAAGCTCGGCGAGGCGATGGGCGAGAAAGACGAGAAGAAAGACGACAAGAAGGACGCGAAGAAAAAGAAGAAGGACGATCACGGCGCCGGCGGCCATGGCGGCCATGGCGGTCACGGCAAGCACGAGGCCCATCCCGTCGCCGCCGAGCACTCTGCCGGCGCGACCACCACGGTCGCCGAGACCGTCCACGGCCACAGCATCACCCTCAACATCGGCAACGACAAGCCGGGGCACGGGGGGCACGGCGGTCACGGCGGCCATGGCGACGACCACGGCGCCGGTCACGGCCATGACGATCACGATGAAGAGGAAGAGAAGCCGCCGACCCTCGAGGAACAGCTGCTGATGGTCCGCAAGGCCGTGCGCGAGTTCGAGGCCTGGTGGAGCGACAAGCCGGCCCGCATGGCCGAGCTGCGCGCCGCCCACGACGACCTGACCTCCCCCAAGAAACCCGACCCGGCGCTCGCCGCCCTCCTTGAAGAGAGAAAATGAAGCTAGCGTCCCTCAAGGGCGGCCGTGACGGCCGCCTCGTCGTCGTCTCCTCCGACCTGGCGTGGTTCGCGCCCGCCGACGCCATCGCCCCCACCCTGCAGGCGGCGCTCGACGACTGGGACCGGTGCGAACCCCTCCTGCGCGGGCTGGCCACGAGCCTGGACCACGGCGCTGTCCCGCGCGAGCGCTTCCATGAGCACGACGCCCATTCGCCGCTGCCCCGCGCCTACCAGTGGGCCGACGGCAGCGCCTACGTGAACCACGTGGCCCTGGTGCGGAAGGCGCGCGCCGCCGACATGCCGGACAGCTTCTGGACCGACCCGCTCATGTACCAGGGCGGATCCGACGGCTTCCTGGGCCCACGTGATCCGATTCCGCTGAAGGACGAGGCCTGGGGCTGTGATCTTGAGGGCGAGGTGGCGGTCATCACCGGCGACGTGCCTATGGGCGCGAGCCGCGAGGAGGCTTTGGCCGCGATCCGGCTGGTCATGCTGGTCAACGACGTTTCGCTGCGCAACCTGATCCCTGGCGAGCTGGCCAAGAACTTCGGCTTCTTCCAGTCCAAGCCGGCCAGCGCCTTCTCGCCGGTCGCGGTGACGCCGGACTCGCTGGGCGACCGCTGGAAGGACGGCAAGCTGCACGGCGCCCTGGAGGTCGAGCTGAACGGCAAGTCGTTCGGCGAGGCCGACGCCGGGGTCGACATGACCTTCGACTTCGGGGTCCTGATCGCCCACGCGGCGAAGACCCGCGCCCTGTCGGCGGGGACCATCATCGGCTCGGGCACGGTGTCAAATCGCGACGCCGACGGCGGTCCAGGCAAACCGATCGACCAGGGCGGTCTTGGCTACAGCTGCATCGCCGAGGTGCGCACGGTGGAGACGCTGCTCGCCGGAGAGGCGAAAACGCCCTTCCTGCGTCATGGCGACCGGGTTCGCATTGAGATGCGTGACGGCAAGCGCCACTCCATCTTCGGCGCCATCGAACAGGAGGTGGCGGTTTCGGGGACGTGAGGAGACCCAAGGGCATGGCCTCGAACGTGACGCCGCTGCCCGCCCGCGAGGGCGGCAAGGCCGAGGGCCTCGCGCTCGACAACTACCTGCCGTTCCGGCTGTCCGTGGCCTCCAACGGGGTCTCGCGGCTGATCGCCCGGGCGTACGAGGACCGCTTCGGCCTGTCGATCCCGCAGTGGCGGCTGATGGCGGTGCTGGCCGAGGGGCCGCTGTCGCCCCAGGCCATCGTCGCCCGCACCGCCATGGACAAGGTCACCGTCAGCCGCGCCGCACAGGGCATGCTGACCCGGCGCCTGGTGACGCGCACCGCCAGCCCGTCCGACGGCCGCTCCCACACCCTGGCCCTGACCGAGACCGGTCGGCGCCTGCACGCCGAGATCGCTCCCCTGGCGCTGGCCTATGAAGCGGCCCTGCTCGCCGGCCTCGCCCCGGGCGAAGTGGCCCAGCTCAAGCGGCTGCTCCAGAGGCTTGAGGGCGCGGCGGCGCGGTTGTCGGGCGAGGGGTAGGGGCGGGATCTACCCGAACACCCCGACCCAACCTGTCCCGGCCAGCGCCTTGTCGACCAACGCGCGGTCGGTCTCGCCCAATGCCGCATACTCCTCACGCAACCAGCCGAGGCACTTGGCCTGGTAGACGAAGGGCTGCTGGCTCCAGGGCTTGCCGTCGATGGTGGTCTCGACGCTCTGCGCCCCCGCCATCACCGCCGCGGCGTTGGCCAGCAGCAAAGGCGCATAGACCCGCCCCGTCTCCGCCAGGATGGCCAGCAGGGTTTCAGGCAGGGCGGCCGGGTCCAGCCAGCCGTCGTCAGCCACCTCGATGCCCCCGAGGTCGTCGGTGGTCCAGACCCAGGCATAGACGCGGGGCGCCCGCCTTTCGGTCAGGGTGGACGGGGTCGGGTCCATATGGGCCAGCTGGGTCAGCTGACCGTAGACTCCGAAGTCCCCGGCGCCCGGGCGGTCGCCGAGCAGGAAGCGGTGAGACTTGAGGTGAGCCTCGAGCAGATCGACGAAGCGGACGTAGCTGTCCTCGATCACCGGCCCGGTGACCTCGTTAGACCCCACATAGCGCAGCCGGCTGATCTGCCGGCCGGAGAAGGCCCTGCCCATCGCGGCCAGGCTGTCGTCGTCCAGCGGCGCCGGGCCGCAGGACGGCAGCACGCCCGAGGCGTGGTCGATGTCCTGCTGGTAGGCCCAACGGTAGTGGAACATCGCCTTGGTCAGCCACTCGTCGCCGTAGTCCTCGAGCAGCGAGTCGAGGAAGGCCAGCGCCGGGGATGGCGGCCGGACCGGGCGCCCCGCGTAGGCGCTCTCGAAGCGCCGGATCAGCGGCGTGGAGTCGGTGACCGCCTGGGCCGTCCCGTCGGCGTCCTTCAGGATGAAGGTCGGCAGCAGCGGCACCTTCGCCCTTGGCCAGTCGGCAGGCTCGCGACCGCGATAGATGTAGCGGTAGGGAATCCGGCGGTAGCGCAGCAGCGCCACCATCTTGCGGGTGTAGGGCGAGCCGGGCGCGCCGATCAGCGGAAGGGATTCCATCGAGGACTCCTGGGACGGGGCCGCGACCCCCGGGCCGCGATCAGTTGGCACAGCCTATGTCAAAATATCGCCGCAGGACAATCCCCTCGCGCGGTGGCCTGCGCGTTGACCTTGGCCGGCGCATGACTAGATTGCCGCCCTCGCTGCCCCGGCCCTCCGGGGAGCCGCGCCGTGCGGGTGTGGTGGAATGGTAGACGCGGGGGTCTCAAAAACCCCTTCCGAGAGGAGTGTCGGTTCGAGTCCGACCACCCGCACCAAGGCTTCTTCACCCGCGTTCGGGATTCATCCCGCGATAGCCCCTTGCCTCACGCGGCTGTGCTCCATCTTCTTGCGCGATAGATACGTCAGTCTTGAGTGCGAGTGGATGGCCCCGGACCCGTCAGATGTGAGCGGCGGCAATCCGGCCGGGGGCGTGCTTGAGTCCTGGCTGGAAGACCATGAGGCGATGACCGCCTCGATCCTGGACGATGCTCCCGAGCTGGACGACGGATTCAGCGAGGTCGTCTTCGGCTATGCGATCATCAGGACTGATCGCCTCGCCGGGGGCGTGCTCGATCGCGCAGGGCGGCCGCTGTTCCTCAACGAAGCCTTCCGGCGGCTGTTCGGCGAGTCGCCGCCTGAGGTCGATATCGCTCTGGACGCCCTTCGAACGCGACGCGCGCGGATTGCGGCGCCGGCCTCCCGGGACGAGGACGCCCGGACCAGCGCGGTGATCTACGCGCCGCTCGACCAGGTCGCCGGCTGGACCCTCCCGCCGGAGGTCCGGACCGCGCTGGATCGGCCCGGAGCGGCCCTTGTCGCCATGGCCGTGGCCGGGATCGGCGGCGGCGATGCCCTGGACGACGCCTGCCGCGCCTTCCGCCTCACACCCCTGCAGACAAGAATCGCCGCCGGCCTTGTCCGGACGGGCAATGTGCGCGGCGCGGCCCGCGAGGCCGGGGTCACCTATGAGACGGCTCGCACGGTCGTGGCGGAAACGATGCGCCGCGTCGGCGCCCCCCGCCTGACCAGCCTCATCGAGCGTCTGGTGCGTCTGTCCTTCGGTATCTGGCCCGAGGGGCGGGACGGCGCCGGCGTCCTGTCCGACGTCTGGGGCCTGACCACGCGTCAGGCGACCCTGGCGCTTCGCCTCGCCGAGGGGCAGACCCGGGCCGAGGCGGCGAAGGCCTCCGGCATCTCTGAGTCGACCGCGAAAAAGGACCTCGATATCGCCTTCGCGGCGCTGGGCGTCCGCACATCGGCGGCGCTGGCCCGCGCCGTGACCGAAATCCGGGCGCTGGCGCTTCTGACCGAGGCGACGCACCACGACGTCGAGATCGGTAACGACTTCCTCGAGCCCCTCGGCCTGTTCACCCGGCCGGACGGATCCCACATCGCCTACAGCGACTACGGTCCACGGGGGGGCGCACCGGTGCTGGTGCTCCACAGCAGTTCCGCCTCCCGGCCCGCGCCGATGACCCTGGTCCGGGCGTTGCAGGCGAGGGGATTCCGCCCCCTGTCGATCGACCGCCCCGGGTTCGGGCTGACCGACGCCGTCCGTGATCGGGAGGCGCACCGGGCCGACCCGTTCGGCGGCGCCTGTGCGGACTTCGTCGCCCTCTGCGATCACCTGAAGCTGCCCGGTGTCGACATCGTCGCCCGCGGCGGCGCCCAGGTCGCCCTGGCCCTCGCCCGTCAACACCCGGACCGCATCGGTCGGGTCGTGCTGGTCAATCCCGATCCGCCGACCCGCAGCGACCAGGGAGAACGGGGGCCGTTCGCGGCGATCAAGGCGGCGTTCCTGCGCCGTCCGGACCTCATCGAAAAGCTGGCTGGCCTCTGGGTCGTCAGCCTCGGTCGCGGTCAGGTGGAGCGGATCATGGCCGGGAGCTTCGGCGCCTGTCCGCCGGATGCCGCCGTGATGAGCCAGCCGGCGATACTGGCCGACTACGCGCGCGGCTATCGCATGTTCCTCACCGGCCGGATCGCCGGCTACGTCGACGAGCAAACCGCCCTGACCCGCTGGTCGTGCGCTCCGCTGCCCGGTCTGGATCACTGGCGGGTGTTGCTGGGCGGCCAGGACGTCCTGCACGATCCGGCCAGGACGCTGGCCTTCTGGCGCGCCACCCTGCCCGATACGCCGATCGAGGTTCTGCCGGATGCCGGGCGCTTCCTGGTCATGAGCCATCCGGACCGGATCGCCGAGACCCTGGCGACCGCGCCGTATGCGCCCAACCGGGCGGGCTGAGCCGCTCTACCGCCGCAGCGGCAGGGTTCGCCTCAGCGTCGGGTCGCGCAGCCACAGGCCGAGCCACATCCAGACGCCCAGACAGACCCCGAACAGGACGTGACTGAACAGGGGCTGCCCGGCCCGGAGGTTGGTGGCGATGGCCCGGCCGATCAGGCCTGTCGTCAGCACCATGCCCAGCACCGAGGTCCGGGGGATGGTGTAGAGCACCAGGCAGTTCAGCTCGATGACCACGATCAGCCGGTCGTAGTGCAGCGGCCAGCCCAGCTTGCCCATGATCTCCTGTACGATCGGGTGGTCGATCAGCTTGATGACCATGTTGGGCGCCAGGAAGACGATCGCCGACCCGCTCATGACGCGGCCGGTCCAGGTCATCCACCTGCGCTGTTCGATATCCATCGCGGCTTCCCCTCGGCCGGCGCGTGCCTGATCGCCGCCGCCGCCACCCGAAGGACGCGCGGCGGTCGCCTCTCCCGACAGGGGACGGGACCTGTTTTCAGACCCGGCGTCGAGGCCGGCCCATCGCGCTCAGATCGGGCAGCTGGCGACTTCCAGCTGCAGCATGGCAAGCACCCGGCCAAAGCCGATGTACTGGCCGGCCATCATCGCCAGCTCCAGGAACTCGGCGTCGCTGAAATGGCGGCGCATGTTGGCCACGTCCTCGTCGCCGATGTTGTGGTGATCGACGGCCATCTTCTCGGCGAAGTGGATCGCGGCCCGCTCGCGCGGCGTGAACTCGGCGGCGTCGGCGTCGTCCACCCCGGCGGCCGCCTCGCTCTCGCTGACCACCTCCGGCGCCATCCGCACGGTCTTGCAGAGCACGCAGCCGTTCAGGGTCGCAATCCGCAGTCGGATCAGCTCCTTGAGCCGGGGCTCGAGCTGGCCCGCCCCGCCGGTGTGCCAGGGGTAGTAGAAGCCCTGGTAGGCCTCGACGAGGTCCGGCGCCGGCCCGAAGGCCCGGGCGAAGTGCCGGCCCAGCCAGTTGTCCTCCGGCGTCGCGTCATGGATCGTCTTCAGGTAGGGCGGAAGGGCTTCGGGTTCGACCAGCGGCATGCGGGACATGGGCGTCTCCTTGGTGGCTCGGCTCAGCCGGCTTCGGCCAGGGTCGGGAAGTCGGTGTAGCCGCGGGCGCCGTTGCCATAGTAGGCCTGCCGCGGCGCATCGACGATCTCGGCGTTGGCGCGCAGCCGCTCGACCAGGTCGGGGTTGCCGATGAAGGCGCGGCCGAAGGCGACCATGTCGACCCTGCCGGCGTCACGGGCCGAGATCGCCAGGTCGCGGTCGTAGAGGTTGTTGCCGATCAGCACGCCCTTGAAGAGCCGGCGCAGCTTCTGGGTGTCGAATGAGGGCTCGGCCTCGCGCGAGATGCCGGTGTCGCCCTCGACCATGTCGAGCCAGCCCACGCCCAGCCGGTTCAACTGTTCGACCACATAGGTGAACAGCGGCTCGGGATCGCTGTCCCAGGCGTTGTAGGCGTGGCCGATCGGGGCCAGCCGGATGGCGGTTCGCTCACCGCCCCAGACGCCGATGATTGCCTCCAGCGTCTCGACCAGCAGCCGGGCGCGGTTCTCGATCGAGCCGCCGTAGGCGTCGGTCCGCTTGTTGGTCATGTCGCGCAGGAAGGCGTCGATCAGATAGCTGTGGGCGGCGTGCAGCTCGACGCCGTCGAAGCCGGCGGCCTTGGCGCGCACCGCGGCCTGGCGGAACTGGTCGACGATGGTCGGGATCTCTTCCAGCGTCAGGGCGCGGGCCTCTTCGTAGTCGGCGAAACCCTTCTCCACGAACATCTGGCCCGGCTG
>JAIYCQ010000042.1 GCA_027487945.1 Caulobacteraceae bacterium | reverse complement strand
GGGCAAGGCAGCGGCCTCGTCCCGGACCCCGGCAGTAACCCCCTGCCGGCTGTCCCCGCTCGAACTCCATCCCGACGCCGCAAGGTCGCTGGCCATGCGCCCTCCCCGTGCGACGGGACGAGGTGAGTATGGGCGTGGCTGAAGGGGTGGGGATGAAATCATTCTATCCCCCCATTCCGTCCTCTCCCGTCTGGGAGAGGATAGAACTACAGCGCCGCCTCGATCGCCGCCTTGATCTCGGGATCCTGGGGGTCGGTCCTCGGGCCGAAGACGTTGATCAGGGACCCGTCCTTGCCGACCAGCAGCTTGTGGAAGTTCCACACCGGCTCGGCCGGCTCGCCGACCTGGTCGACCGCCCATTTGTAGAAGGGGTGGGCCGCCTCGCCCTTCACATCGACCTTGGACGTCATCGGGAAGTCGACGCCGAAGGTGGTGCGGCAGAACTCCGCGATCTGCGCCTCCGTCCCCGGCTCCTGGCCCATGAACTGGTTGCAGGGCACACCGAGCACGACCAGGCCCTGGTCGCGATAGTCGCTGTAGAGCTTTTCCAGCCCGTCATACTGCGGCGTCAGCCCGCACCGGCTGGCCACGTTCACCACCAGCACAACCTTGTCCTTGAAGGTGGTCATCGGCAGGGCCGAGCCGTCGATGGCGGTGAAGGCGTGGTCATGGGCGGTGGTCATGGCGGGGGCTCCGGGGTTTCCGGGGAACTATAGCGGCGGGATCGCGAAGGCCAACGTCCCTCACCCAACGGCGCTCATCTTCAGCAGTGAGGACCAACGGGTCAGGAGCGTTTAGGGCTGGCACGGGTAGAAACCGGAAACAAGCTTCGCTACCTCTTGCCCCATGCCATTGTGCCGGTGGGAGTGGTTGCCGATGTTCGTCCGCCTGGGTTTGTCCCTACTGTTCATGCTGGCTGGCGCGGCCCCCGCGCTGGCTGGCCCCGGAAGTTGCCTCGGTGTCGCCTCCGACCAGGCGCGGGGGCAAAGCGTGCAAGTGAGGCTTCGGGTCGGCGAAGGGGGGCAGATCGAGAATCGTGAGGCTGAGTGGCGCCTTGCCGCGCCCGGCCGGGACAACCCCCAGGGCCTGTCGTTGAAGCTCGCCTATGTCGCTCAAGTCCCGGACGGTCTCGGTCCGGTGACCTCCGTGACCTTGACCTACCTTGATCTGAGCAACCCCGGCGCCCTCACGAGAGCCGTCGGCTCACTGGAGTATGCATCGGGCCCGCGCTGGACGGCGCCGTTTCAAGGGATGCTTGGTCTTGGCTTGTCCCAGTTGAGCGTAAAGACACCCTGGGGCGGCCGGGTCAGCCCCGAGCTCAGCGAGTCCATTGAATCGGCGGCCTCGGTCGCGGTCGCGATCAAGGGACGGGACGGAAAGGTCATTGAATCCCTGGTGCTCAACCCTTCCGACCTCACGTCTCGCGATGAGCTTTACCTGAAGGCCAGAGCCGCGGCCGAACAGCGGGCCAAGGCGCCGCAGCCGTGCGGATAGCGTGCTGAAAGCCTTCAGGCTTCGGGGCTTGTCCGGCAATAGTCTTGCGTGGGGCCGAGAGATCTCAGCCCCCCCTAAAACCCGCCCGCCTGCTCCACCGCCAGCCCCAGGTCCAGCGCCCGCGCGGCTTCCTCGCCGGTGACGACCGGCCTCGGCGACAGCCCCCGCACCGCCGCCACGAAGCCGCCCACGCTGGTCCCCAGCGGGTCGCGGCCGGCCGGGGTTTCGGTGAAGGCCTCGTTGAGCGGGAACGGGGTGGTGTTGGTGAAGGCGCGGGTGATGAAGTCGATCTCCAGCGTTCCCGACGGATAGACGATCTTCATCGTCCGCTCGCGCGCCTCCGCCCGGCGGCTGGCCGTGAACACGGCGGTGAAGCCGTCGTCGAAGGTGGCCTCGGCGGTGACCTCGTCGCCGTCGCCGTCGGCCTCGACGGTCAGGGGCTCGGCGTCGGTCAGCGACAGGGCGAGGTCGATGTCGTGGATCATCAGGTCCAGCACGACGGAGACGTCCTTGCTGCGGATCGAGGGCGTGCCCTTGCGCACCGCCTCCAGCCGCAGCGGCTTTTCCGGGATGTCGAGCAGGCCCATGGCCTGGGAGACGACCCGCTCCTGGTGGCCGCAGGCGAGGATCGCGCCCTGTTTCGCGGCTTCCGCGATCAGGGCGTCGGCCTCTTCCAGCGTCGTGGCCAGCGGCTTTTCGACATAGACCGACCGGCCCGCCTTCAGCGCCTGCAGCGCCGCGTCCGCATGGGTCGTGGCCGGCGAGGCGACCGTGATGATGTCGCAGGCCGCGATCAGGTCGGCCAGATCGCCATAGGCTTCGGCGCCCAGCTGGCCGGCCATCTCGGCGCAGCGCTCCGGCTGGATGTCGAAGATGCCGACGAGCTGGATCCCGTCCATCTCCGCGTACTTTTTGGCGTGGTAGCCGCCGAAGACGCCCGATCCGACGACGCCAGCCTTGAGAACCTTTTCCATGGCTCCGCTTCTAACGGGATTTGCGACGTCGCGCGACGGCTTCCGCAAGGTTACGAATGGGTCTAAACGACTGTTTGAAAATACGCCGTAAACCGGGAGAGAGACACATGACCACCTCGCGCGAGATCCGCCTCAAGAGCCGACCCGTGGGCACCCCTGTCGCCGACAACTTCGAACTGGCCACCGTCGAACTGCCCGCGCCGGGCGCCGGCGAGGTGCAGGTGCGCAATCACTGGATGACGGTCGACCCCTACATGCGCGGCCGCATGAACGACGTGAAGAGCTACAGCCCGCCGTTCGCGCTGGGCGAGGCCATGCAGGGCGGCGCCGTGGGCGAGGTCATCGCCTCCAATGATCCGTCGCTGGCCGTCGGCGACCTGGTGCAGTCGATGTACGGCTGGCGCGAGGCGTTCAACGCCCCGGCCGCCGCCGTGCAGAAGCTGGAGACCTTCGGCCTGCCGCCGCAGGCCTTCCTGGGCGTGGCCGGCATGCCGGGCATGACCGCCTGGGTCGGCCTGCTGAAGATCGCGGCCATGAAGGACGGCGACGTCGTCTTCGTATCCGGCGCCGCCGGCGCGGTCGGCCAGATCGTCGTCCAGATCGCCAAGATCAAGGGCAACACGGTCATCGGCTCCTGCGGCGGCGCCGACAAGGTGGCCTACCTCAAGTCCATCGGCTGCGACGAGGTCATCGACTACAAGGCCGAGCCCGACCTGACGGCGGCGCTGAACCGCGTCGCGCCCAAGGGCATCGACGTCTATTTCGAGAACGTCGGCGGCGAGCACATGGACGCGGCCATCGCCGCCGCCCGCCCCTTCGCCCGCTTCGCGCTCTGCGGCATGATCAGCCAGTACAACTCGACCGGCGAGATGTACGGCGTGAAGAACCTGATCCAGGCGGTCGGCAAGAGCATCCGGCTGGAAGGCTTCATCGTCTCCAACAGCTTCCAGCACCTGCCGGAGTTCCTGAAGGACATGTCCGGCTGGATCGCCGGCGGCAAGATCCAGTGGAAGGAGACCATCGACGAGGGCATCGAGAACGCCCCCGGCGCCTTCCTCAAGCTCTTCAAGGGCGAGAACACCGGCAAGATGCTGGTCAAGCTGAGCTAGCCTCGCGCGATCACGATCCGTCGTGTTGTGAGCCGCGCCGCTTCCTCCGGCGCGTGAGCGGGGCTACAAGCGCCGCCATTCCCCGGAGGACGATGCCGTGTCGCGCCTGTTCAGCGCCTATGTGATGATCGACTGGAGCGCCGCCGCAGCGCCGCGCCAGGGCAAGGACTCCATCTGGATCGGCGTCATCAAGCGCGACATCCGGTTCCGTCCGACCTTCGAGGCCTTCAACCCCGCCACCCGCGACGCGGCGATGGTCCAGCTGCGGGAGATCCTCGCCGACCTCGGCCGCCGGGGTGAGCGGGCGCTGGTCGGCGTCGACTTCGCGCTGGGCTATCCCGAGGGGACGGCGTCGCTGCTCAAGGTCAAGGGCGAGGACTGGGCCGGCCTGTGGGCCTTCCTGGCCAAGGACGTCGTCGACAAGCCGACCAACGTCAACAACCGCTTCCAGATCGCCGCCAAGATGAACCGGCTGATGACCGACCAGCCCTGGCCGTTCTGGGGCTGCCCGGCCAATGACGCCCAGCGCTGGCTGTCGACGACGAAGCCGGACTACGACCGCACGGGCCTGCCCGCCGACTTTCGCCGCACCGACCTGGCCACGAAGGGCAAGGGGAAGTCGGGCGCCAAGAGCGTCTGGCAGATCTTCGGCAACGGCACGGTCGGCAGCCAGGCCATCGTCGGCATCCCGAGGGTCAAGGCCCTGGCCGACGATCTGGGCGACAAGGGCCGCGTCTGGCCGTTCCAGACCGGCTGGAAGCCGCTCAAGGACGCCGACCTCGAGGGCGTGGACGCCGTCTTCGCCGAGGTCTACCCGGCGCTGGGCGACGTGCGGCCTGAGCCCGGCGAGATCCTCGACCGCGCCCAGGTCCGCGCCCTGTGCGAGCACTTCCTGCGCCTGGACGAGGCCGGCAAGCTGGGCGCCGAGTTCGGACCGAAGGGCGAGGCCTCCGAGGCCGACATCGCCGCCGTCGAGCGGGAAGAAGGCTGGATCCTGGGCGCCTGATCGCGCAACTTGCGCGCGACGGAGTCAGCCGTCCTGACCGTTCGAGAGCCATGATCGACAGACGCGCCCTGCTCGGCCTCGCCGCCGCCCTCGCCCTGCCCGCCACCGCCGCACGGGCGTCGGACGAGATCGCCTATGGCGAGGGTCCCGACCGCCGGCTGGACGTCCACGCCCGGCCGGGACTGAGCGCCGCGCCGGTGCTTTTCTACGTTCATGGCGGCGGCTGGCGGCGCGGCGACAAGCGGATGGTCCACGATCTGCCCGAGTACGCGCGTCGCCACGGCCTGCTGCTGGTCTCGGTCAACTACCGCATGGCGCCGGAGGTCGACGCCGGCGGCTGCGCCGAAGATGTCGCCGCCGCCCTGGCCTGGGTCCGCGCCAACATCGCGCGCTACGGCGGGGCCCCGGGGCGGATCTTCGTCTCCGGACATTCGGCCGGCGCCCATCTGGCCGCACTGATCGCGATCGACCGACAGTACCTGGGCGTCCACGGCGTCGATCCGTCGACCCTGGCCGGGATCATCACCATCGACGGCGCGGGCTATGACGCGGTGGCGCAGATGGCCTGGCTGCAGGACCGGCAGGTCCTGCTGTCGAGCATGTACGAGAACGCCTTTGGCGCGCGGGCGGTCGAGCTGTCGCCGACCCTGCTGGTGAGGGCCGGCCAGGCCTATCCGCCGTTCCTGATCTTCCACGTCGCCAGCCGGCCGGACGCCCAGCGCCAGTCAGAGGGACTAGCCGAGGCCCTGCGCGCCGCCGGCGGCCAGGCCGAGGTCGTCGCCGCGCCGGGCGAGACGCACCGGTCCATCAACGTCGAATTCGGCACCCCGGGCGACCCGGAGGGCGAGCGGGCGGCGCTGTTTATCAAGGGATAGCGCTGTAGCGCCCTGCGTCCTTGGACACGGCCCTCCGGGCCTGCTCAGCATGACGTGATCGACTGCGTCATGGTGAGCAGCGCTCGCAGAGCGCGTGTCGAACCACGCAAGGCCTACCCCGCCTGCCGCAGCCCCTCGCGGCCCGACTTCAGGCGCTCGGCGACCAGGAAGGCCAGCTCCAGCGCCTGTTCGCCGTTGAGGCGCGGGTCGCAGTGGGTGTGGTAGCGGTCGCCCAGCTCGCCTTCGGTCAGGGCGCGGGCCCCGCCGGTGCATTCGGTGACGTTCTGGCCGGTCATCTCCAGGTGCACGCCGCCGGGGTGGACGCCCTCGGCCTCGGCCACGTCGACGAAGCCCTTCACCTCCTGCAGGATCCGGTCGAACGGCCGGGTCTTGTAGCCGGAGCCGGCCTTCAGGGTGTTGCCGTGCATCGGGTCGGTCGACCAGATCACCGCCCGCCCGGCCCGCTTGGTCGCCTGCATCAGGCGCGGCAGCCGCTCATGGACCTTGTCGGCGCCGAAGCGGCCGATCAGGGTCAGGCGGCCCGGCTCGTTGGCCGGGTTGAGCACATCGATCAGCCGCAGCAGGTCGTCGGGCTCCAGCGTCGGACCGACCTTGACGCCGATGGGGTTCTTGACCCCCTTCATGAACTCGACATGGGCCCCGTCCAGCTGGCGGGTGCGCTCGCCGATCCACAGCATATGGGCCGAGGTGTCGTACCAGTCGCCCGAGGTGCTATCGATCCGGGTCATCGCCTCCTCGAAGCCCAGCAGCAGGGCCTCGTGGCTGGTGAAGAACTCCACCTGCTTCATGCCAGGATGGCTCTCGGGGGTGACGCCGATGGCGGCCATGAAGGCCAGGCTCTCGCTGATCTTGTCCGAAAGCTCGCGGTAGCGCGCGCCCTGGGGGCTGTCGGCGACGAAGCCCAGCGTCCAGCGGTGGATGTTGTGCAGGTCGGCATAGCCGCCGCCGGCGAAGGCGCGCAGCAGGTTCAGCGTCGAGGCCGACTGGCCGTAGGCCTTGAGCAGGCGCTCGGGATCGGGCGTCCGCTCGCCGGCCTCGAAGGCCATGCCGTTGATGTTGTCGCCCCGGTAGGAGGGCAGCGTCACCCCGTCGACGGTCTCGATCGGCTCGGAGCGCGGCTTGGCGAACTGGCCGGCGATGCGGCCGACCTTCACCACCGGCTTGCCGCCGGAGAAGGTCAGCACCACCGCCATCTGCAGGATCAGGCGGAAGGTGTCGCGGATGTTGTCGGCGTGGAATTCCTTGAAGCTCTCGGCGCAGTCGCCGCCCTGCAGCAGGAACGCATCCCCCCGCGCCACGTCGCCCAGCAGGCTCTTCAGCCGCCGCGCCTCGCCGGCGAACACCAGCGGCGGCATCCTGCGCAGATCGCCTTCAACGCGCTCGACAACCGCCTGATCCGGATAGTCGGTCGGCAGGTGTTTGGCGGGCTTTGCTCTCCAGGAGGACGGGGTCCAGCGCTCGGTCATGGTCTCAAACTCTAAAAAGGGACGCGGTTCTTACCCTACAGCCGCTCCGAAGGCAAAATTATGCGCCCCAAAGGCGTGAATGTCGCATGAAGGGGTATGGTCGTGCGCGAAGGTTGCCGGCGTAACGATTTGCCGCCTCCCCCAGATGGGCGCCCCGCGCGGCCGGCGAAAGGCCCCCGGGCGGGCAGAACGGGCAGAGTGTCTTCATTACGCTTCGCCGCCCCTCGCCAGGCCCCGCCACGCCGAGCCCGACGCCATTGCCCCACCCGGTGACAGGCGAGGCACCCCCCCTGCAAGGGCCCGGCCTGGCGGTTTCAGCCTGCTGATGGCGTTGCAACTCTGGACAGTGGCGATATTCTCATCGCCCGGGGGTATCTATCATGATGAAGTGGATGTTGGTCGGGCTCGCCCTGATGTGGGCAGCGCCGGCGACGGCGGGTGAGTCCCTAGGGTACGGGCGGCCGTCGGCCTGGGTCCGCGCGCAGACCTTCGCCGAAGCGACGCCTGTCGCGACCAATGACGCGGCCCGGCTCGCGCTTCAGGACTATCAGGTCCGGCTCAGCGCTGGCGGCACGGAAACCTTCGTCCACACAGTCTTCGAACTGCGCACGCCTCAAGCCCTTCCGCTCGCCAACCTCAAGATCAACTGGAACCCTGCGACGGACGACGTGACCGTCCATCAGGTGCTTCTGCGCCGCGGGAGCGCCGTGATCGACGTCCTCGGGCGGGGCGACAGGTTCACCATCCTGCGCCGCGAGGAGGGCCTTGAGGTCTCCATGCTCGACGGTCGCCTGACGGCCACGCTCCAGGTCGAGGGCGTGCAGGTGGGCGACTTCGTCGAGGTCGCCTACTCCATCCGCCGCAACGACCCCGTCATGCAGGGGCGCGCCGAGTCGATGGTGAGCCTGAATCGCGGCAAGGTCAGCCGGCTGTACCTTCGCCAGATCTGGCCCAACGAACGCCCTGTCCAGTGGTCGGCGACAGGCCTGCTCGCCTCGCCGAAGATCACCCGCGGGCCAACCGAGACCGAACTCCTGCTCGATCTCAAGGACCTCGACCCGCCGGCGGCGCCGCCCGCCGGCGCGCCGCCGCGGTTCAACAGCCCCGGTCGCGTGTCCGTGACCGAGTTCAAGGACTGGGGCGATATCGGCGCGGTGATGGCGCCCATGTATGACGCGGCGCTCAAGTTGGCCCCGGACTCGCCCTTGCGCGCCGAGGTCGCCAGAATCGCAGCATCGACCAGCGATCCCAAGCGCCGCGCCGACGCGGCGTTGCGACTGGTCCAGGACCAGATCCGCTATCTCTACCTGGGCATGGATCTGGGTGGCTACACACCGGTGGCCGCCGACGAGACCTGGGCTCGCCGGTTCGGCGACTGCAAGGGCAAGAGCGTGCTCCTGGCCGCGCTGCTTCGGGAGCTGGGCATCGACGCCGAGGTCATGTTCGTGAGCACGGTCGTCGGCGACGGCCTTAATGAGCAGCTGCCGCTCATTGAGGCCTTCAATCATGCGATCGTGCGCGTGCGCATCGACGGCAAGACCTACTGGCTCGACGGGACCCGCCAGGGAGAGCGGTCCATCGAGCGGGTGCTGCCGCCGGAGTATCGCTGGGCCTTGCCTGTCCGCGCCGGCGCCGCTCTGGAGCCGATCCTGACGCCGCCGCCTGAGCTGCCGCTGCTGGACGTCGCGTTCGAACTGGACACCACGGCGGGCCTCGACGCCCCGGCGCTGGTCAAGGGCGATGTGACGCTGCGTGGCCCCCTCAGCGCGATGATGGCCATCGGGCTCAAGGCCGTTTCCGACGACGAGCGGGACGAAACCCTGAAGTCATTCTGGACCGAATTGTCCGGCGACATCGTGCCCGTCAATGTGGACTGGAGCATCGACGAGGTCACCGGCGATGTGCGGATGACCATGGACGGCGCTGCATCCGTGCGATGGAGCGAAGCGCTGGGAGCCCGGCCGCGCCGGCTGCAGCTGGAGGCCTTGACCATCGGCTGGCGTCCTGACCTCAAGCGCGAGCCGGGGCCCAACGACGATGCGCCCTTCGCGACGGAGGCGCCCGCCTATGTGGTGACGAGATACAAGGTGAAACTGCCGAGCGGCGGCGTCGGTTTCCGGTTCACGGGGGCGGACGTCAGCCAGCGGGTGTCAGCCTACGAGTTGCAGCGGACCATGACGCTGAAAGATGGCGTCTTCACCGGCGTGACCAGCAAGCGGGTGATGGATACCGAGATCCCGTTCGTGGACGGGCCGGCTGCGGGGGCCAGTCTGAGCGCCCTGAGTGGCGCAATCTACCTGGAGGCGCCGCGAGGCTACAAACGGAGTGATCCGGAGCGGGAGATCGAGGCGGCCCGCACGGGCGCGACCTACTTCGAATACTCCAATCGGGCCGATGCCCAGTTTGAACTCGGCCGGGTCGACCAGGCTATCGCCACGATGGACGCAGCGGTTGCCCGCGATAAGGACCTGGCCGACGCCTACAATGTGCGCTGCTGGCTTCTCGGCCGCGCCAATCGCGCCCTGCCGAAGGCAATGGCCGACTGTGACAAGGCGCTCGCGCTGCAACCGGAGACCCCGGGCTACCTGGACAGCCGCGCCCTGGTCTGGTTCCGCATGGGCAAGTTCGATCGCGCGATCGCGGACTACGACGCGGCGTTGGAACAGGCGCCGGAGATGGCGGCCTCGCTGTTCATGCGCGGCCTGACCAAGCGGCGGATCGGACTGACCGAAGAAGGCGACGATGACATCGCCACGGCCATCGCCATCGCTCCCGACATCGCGGAGGTCTTCGCAAAGTACGGCCTCACACCATAGGGGGCGGCGCCAGCCACCCGCCCGCGCGGCGGAAGGCGTGCGCCTCGCCTTTTCACCATCGGCTCAAGACCGCTTGCCTGCCCCACCGGCGCCCCGGTTAGCTCTCTGGAACGCGTTATAAAAATCCAGGAAGCTCACCATGGCCGGCGACACCTCCACGACCGGGACCGACCTCGGCTTTGATCCCGACGCCCTGCGCGAGCGCTACCGGCAGGAGCGGGACAAGCGGCTGCGGGCCGATGGCGAGGCGCAGTACCGGGAGCTGTCGGGCGACCTGGCGCGGTATGCGGAGGAGGATCCCTATGCCGACGCGACCTTCAGCCGCGCGCCGCTCGACGACGAAATCGAGGTGGCGATCATCGGGGGCGGGTTCTCCGGCATGCTGGCGGCGGCGCGCCTGCGCGAGGCCGGGGTCGACGGTTTCCGCATCATCGAGGCCGGCGGCGACTTCGGCGGCACCTGGTACTGGAACCGCTATCCGGGCGCCCAGTGCGACATCGAGAGCTACTGCTACCTGCCGCTGCTCGAGGAGCTCGGCTATGTGCCGAAGGAGAAGTATTCCTACGTCAGCGAGATCTACGAGCACTCCCAGCGCATCGGAAAGGCCTATGGCCTCTATGACCAGGCGCTGTTCCAGACCCGGGTGCAGAAGCTGTGGTGGGACGAGACGATCCAGCGCTGGCGGATCGAAACCCACCGCGGCGATGACCTGAAGGCGCGGTTCGTCATCATGGCCCTGGGCACCGCCAGCCGGGCCAAGCTGCCGGGCATTCCGGGGCTGGAGGACTTCCAGGGCCACAGTTTCCACACCAGCCGCTGGGACTACGGCTACACCGGCGGCGACACCACCGGCGGGCTGACGGGCCTGGCCGACAAGCGGGTGGCGATCATCGGCACCGGGGCCACGGCCATCCAGTGCGTGCCGTTCGTAGGCCGGTATGCGCAGCAGCTCTACGTCTTCCAGCGCACCCCCTCGTCGGTGGACCTGCGCGGCAATTCCCCGACCGACCCGGCCTGGGCGGCGTCGCTGCAGCCCGGCTGGCAGCGGGCGCGGCGGCACAACTTCGCCGACATCGTCGAGGGCCGGCCGTTCGAGGTCGACCTGGTCAACGACAGCTGGACCGACATCTTCCGCAACCTCGCCTCCGGCGTCGCCGCGGCGGCCCGGCGGGGCGAGAAACTGACGCCTCGGGAGGCCGCTGCGGCGGCGGAGCTGGCCGACTTCGCCAAGATGAACGGCATCCGCGCCCGGGTCGACGCGACTGTGAAGGACCCCGACACCGCCGAGAAGCTGAAGCCGTACTACCGCCAGTTCTGCAAGCGGCCGACCTTCAACGACGACTACCTGCCGACCTTCAACCGCGACAACGTCACCCTGGTCGACGTCAGCGAGAGCAAGGGCGTGGACCGGATCACCGCCGGCGGCGTGGTGGCGAACGGCGTCGAGTATCCGGTCGACTGCATCATCTATGCGTCCGGCTTCGAGATCTCGACCGCCTTCCGTCGGCGGATCGGCTTCGACATCGAGGGGCGCGGCGGGCTGTCGCTCTACGACCACTACCGGGACGGCTTCCGCACCCTGCACGGCCATTCGAGCCGGAACTTCCCCAACTGGTTCTACATCGGCGTCGGCCAGAACGGGCTGTCGGTGAACATGACCGGCATGTTCGACGACCAGGCCCGGCACATCGCCTACATCGTCAAGGAGACCCGGGCGCGCGGCGCGACCACCGTCGAGCCGACGGCGGAGGCGGAAGAGGCCTGGGTCGAGGTGATCCGCAAGGTCGCCGTCCAGAACCGCGATTTCCAGAACGCCTGCACGCCCGGCTACTACAACAACGAGGGCGGCGAGCGGTCCGGCGGGCTGAACGGCCAGACCTACACGCCCGGCATCAACCGCTTCAACGCCCTGCTCGCCGAATGGCGCGACCGGGGCGATCTCGACGGGCTCGAGTTCGACAGAGAGGATTCCCAATGAAGGACCTGCGCGGCAAGACCGCCTTCATCACCGGCGGGGCCAGCGGCCTGGGCCTGGCCATGGCGGAGGCCTTCGGCCACGAGGGCATGAACGTCATGCTCGCCGACATCGAGGCCGATGTGGCGCGCGAGAAGGTCGAGGCCCTGCGCGCCAAACAGATCCGGGCCGACTGGGTGAAGGTCGATGTCACCAGCCGCGACTCCGTCCGCGCCGGCGCCCTGGCCACGGTCGCGGCCTTCGGCAAGGTCCACCTTGTCGCCAACAACGCCGGCGTCGGGGCCGGCGGCGTCTTCGGCGAGGTGCCGGAGGGCGACTGGGACTGGGTCATCGACGTCAACCTCAAGGGCGTCGTCTACGGCATGGAGGTGTTCGCCCCCCTGATGCAGAGCCACGGCGAGGGCGGTCACTTCGTCAACACCGCCTCGATGGCCGGCCACATCAGCCCGGCCGGCATGGAGCCCTATTGCGCGACCAAGTTCGCGGTGGTGGCGATGAGCGAGGGCTGGCGCGAGCAGCTGGCGCCCCGGGGCATCGGCGTCTCGGTTCTGTGTCCCGGGGTGGTCAGCACCAACATCTACGCCGGCCGCCGCAACCGCCCGGCGGACGCCTATGGCCCGGACGGCAGGCCGGTCGACCCGGCCGCCCTGGAGCAGCAGCGCGAATGGATGGCCGGCGGCATCGACCCGCTGATCGTCGGCCAGCGGGTGGTCGAGGCCGTCAGGGACGACGACCTCTACATCTTCAGCCATGTCGAGTACGAGAGCGTGGTCCGTGAGCGGTATGAGCGGGTGATGGCCGGCTTTGAGAAGTCGAAGGCCAGCCCGGCCCTGAACACCCTGCCCGGGGACCGCCGTCTCGACGTGCCGCTCGGTCGGCGCTGAGCGTCGTCAGCCGCCGGCGACGGCCTCCCCGCCCTTCTCTTCCTCGAGCAGCAGGGCGTTGGCGGCGTTGGCCGACAGCCGGACCCTGTCGCCCTCGATGTCGGCGACCAGGCCCGTCGAGATGTAGTGGTGGTGACCGCCGTGCGCGCCGGCGTCGGCCTTCTTGAGCTTGATGCGGTCGCCCTTGACCTTGTCCACCGTGCCGAGGTGAACGCCGTCGGCGCCGATGACGTCCATGTCTTCCTTGATCGCGGTCAGGTCGGTCATCAGGGTATCCTCGTGGGTGGGTTGATCCACCAACAACGGCCGAAGCGGACGCCTGTTCCCTCCCGCCCCCCTATCCCAGCTCCGCCGGCAGGTACTTCTCGCGCATGGTCACCAGCTCTTCCGCCGCCGTGGGGTGGACGGCGCAGGTGGAGTCCCACTGTTGCTTGGTGACGCCCATCTTCACGGCGATGGCGGCCATCTGGATCATCTCCGGCGCGTCAGGACCGACGATATGGACGCCGACGACCTGCTGGGTGTCGGCGCGGACCAGCAGCTTCATCAGGGTGCGCTCCTCCCCGCCATAGAAGGTGACCTTCATCGGGCGGAAGACGGCGCGGTAGACGTCGATCTGGCCGAAAGCCTTGCGGGCCTCGCCCTCGCCCAGACCCACGGTGCCGATCGGCGGCTGGGAGAAGACCGCCGTGGCGATGGTGTCATGGTCGAAGGTGATCGGGTTGTTCCTGAACTCCGTCTCGGCGAAGGCGGCGCCCTCGCGGATGGCGACGGGGGTCAGGTTCATGCGGTCGGTGACGTCGCCGACGGCCCAGATGCTGCCGACACTGGTCTTCGAGTAGTCGTCCACCTTGACCGCGCCGCGTTCGTTGAGCTCGACGCCGGCGTTTTCCAGCCCCAAGCCCTCGACATAGGGCTCGCGGCCGGTGGCGAACATCACCTGCTCGGTGGTGAAGCTCATGCCGTTGTTCAGGGTGCTGACGATCCCGGCGTCGGTCTTCTCCAGACGCTCATGCTGGCAGCCCAGCACGACCGTGATGCCCCGCCGCTCCAGCTCCCCGGCCAGATGGGCGCGGACGTCGTCGTCGAAGCCGCGCAGGATGTTGGGACCGCGGTAGAGCAGCGTCACCTTGCTGCCCAGGCCCGCGAAGATGCCGGCGAACTCCACGGCGATGTAGCCGCCGCCCACGACCAGGATGCTTTCCGGCAGTTTGTCGAGGTGGAAGGCCTCATTGGAGGTGATGGCGTGCTCGACGCCGGGCAGGTCCGGGACCGTCACCCGGCCGCCGGTGGCGATCAGGATCTTTTCGGCCGTGACCGTGCGGTCCTCGCCGACGATCTCGACGGTGTGGGCGTCCTTCAGGACGGCGCGCTTGTGGATCAGCTCGGCGCCGGCCTTCTGCAGGTTGGTGACATAGATGCCGGACAGGCGCGCGATCTCGATGTCGTTGGCCTGCCGGAAGGTCGGCCAGTCGAAGGTCGGCTCGGGCACGGTCCAGCCGAAGCCCCGGGCGGTCTTGACCTGATTGGAGAACTCGCTGGCGTAGACCATGAACTTCTTGGGCACGCAGCCGCGGATCACGCAGGTGCCGCCGACCCGGTGCTCCTCGGCCACGGCGACCCGCGCGCCGCTCATCGCTGCCAGCCGTGAAGCCCGCACCCCGCCGGAACCGGCGCCGATGACGAAGAGGTCGTAGTCGTAGGTGGCCATTGCGGGCTCCGGTCGATCTGTCAGGTCGGATCTATGTAGGGGCTCAGGGAAGCAGGCGCACGATGCCGTCGTCCGTCCCGATCAGCGCCTCGTCGGCGAGGTCGAGGAACAGGCCGTGGTCGACGACCCCGGTGACGCTCTTGAGCGCATCCGCCAGGGCCGCCGGCTCGGCGATAACGCCCGAGGCCATGTCGTAGATGACATTGCCGCCGTCGGTGACCACCACGCCCCGGTCGGCGGTGCGCAGGCGGGGCGGCGGCAGGTCGAACTCCACGGCGATGTCGGCCAGCCGCCGACCGGTGTGCGGGTGACCGAAGCGCACCACCTCGATCGGCAGCGGGAATTTGCCGAGCGCCTTCACGTGCTTGGCGGCGTCGGCGATGACCACGCACCGTGCGGACGCCTCCCAGACCAGCTTCTCGCGCAGCAGGGCCGCACCGCCGCCCTTGATCAGCGACAGGCCCGGGCCGATTTCGTCGGCGCCGTCGACGGTCAGGTCGATGGATTTCACATCGTCCAGGCTGGCCAGGGTCATGCCCAGCTCGCGGGCCAGGTTCGCCGTGGCCTCGGAGGTCGGCACGCCGCGGACATCGAGCCCCCGCGCCGCCAGCGCCTTGACGAACCAGGCCGCCGTTGAGCCGGTGCCCAGCCCCACCACCATCCCGGCCTCGACCAGCTGCGCGGCGGCCTCGCCGGAGATGCGTTTCTGGTCGTCGGCGGTCATGAGGCTTTGTCCGGGCGGCTGCTTGAGGCTGTTTAGCACCGCTCGCGAACAGGGAAAGCCGCCTGCGTTTCCGCATCGCAGCGCGACATAGGGTCACTCTATGCTGCAGCGCAATTAAATCAATTTCCTTTATCACCGAGTCGCGACTATCCCGAACGCCTCATCATTTGCGGAGCGCGACATGTCCCTCATCAACACCGAAATCAAACCCTTCACCGCCCAGGCCTACAAGAGCGGCAAGTTCATCGAGGTCAGCGACGCCGACCTGCGCGGCAAGTGGTCGATCGTGTTCTTCTACCCGGCCGACTTCACCTTCGTCTGCCCGACCGAGCTGGAAGACCTGGAAGACAACTACGACACGTTCCAGAAGATGGGCGTCGAGGTCTATTCGGTGTCGACCGACACCCACTTCTCGCACAAGGCCTGGCACGACAGCTCGCCGGCCATCGGCAAGATCCGCTACACCATGGTCGGCGACCCGGCCGGCGTGGTGACCAACAACTTCGGCATGATGCGCGAAGGCCAGGGCCTGGCTGACCGCGGCACCTTCCTGGTCGACCCGCAGGGCGTCATCCAGTTCATGGAAGTCACCGCCGAAGGCATCGGCCGCAACGCCGCCGAGCTGCTGCGCAAGGTCAAGGCCGCCCAGTACGTCGCCGCCCACCCGGGCGAAGTCTGCCCCGCCAAGTGGGAAGAAGGCGAGAAGACCCTCGCGCCGTCGCTCGACCTCGTCGGCAAGATCTAACGACCACGCCTGCCCCGGCCGGCGCCGCTCATCGGAGCGGCGCCGCGCCACCCCCGAGTTTCAAAGTCCCCCGGAGCCGACATGTTGGACGCTGCCCTCAAGACCCAGCTGACCGCCTACCTGCAGAACCTGCGCGAGCCGATCACGCTGGTCGCGACGCTCGGCGAGGGCCAGGGCTCCACCGACATGCTGGCGCTTCTGGAAGATGTCGCCTCGACCTCGGACAAGGTCAGCCTGGACGTGACCGGCGCCGACGCCCGGGCCCCCAGCTTCGCCGTCACCCGCGCCGCGGGGAACGCCGACGTCCGTTTCGCCGGCCTGCCGCTGGGCCACGAGTTCACCTCCCTGGTTCTGGCCCTGCTGCATGTCGGCGGCCACCCGCCGCGCATCGAGGCCGAGCTGGTCGAGCAGATCCGCGCGCTGGAAGGCCCGTTCCGCTTCGAGACCTACTTCTCCCAGTCCTGCCAGAACTGCCCCGACGTGGTGCAGGCGCTCAACACCATGAGCGCGCTGAACCCGAACATCAGCCACGTCGCCATCGACGGCGCCCTGTTCCAGGCCGAGGTCGAGGCGCGCCAGGTCATGGCCGTCCCCACCATCCTTCTGAATGGCGAGCCCTTCGGTCAGGGCCGCATGAGCCTGGAGCAGATCCTGGCCAAGCTCGACACCGGCGCGGCCGCCCGCGACGCCGAGAAGCTGAAGGCCAAGGACCCGTTCGAGGTGCTGATCATCGGCGGCGGCCCGGCCGGCGCGGCCTCGGCCATCTACGCCGCCCGCAAGGGCATCCGCACGGGCCTGGCGGCAGAGCGCTTCGGCGGCCAGGTGCTGGACACCATGGCGATCGAGAACTTCATCTCCGTGCCGCACACCGAGGGGCCGAAGCTGGTTTCCGGTCTTGAGCAGCATGTGAAGGACTACGACGTCGACGTCATGAACCTGCAGAAGGCCGTGAAGCTGGCGCCGGCGGCGACGCCCGGCGGGCTGGTCACGGTCGAGCTGGAAAACGGCGCGCGCCTGGCCTCCCGGACCGTCATCCTCGCCACCGGCGCCCGCTGGCGGCAGATGGGCGTGCCCGGCGAGGAAGAGTACCGCAACAAGGGTGTCGCCTACTGCCCGCACTGTGACGGCCCGCTGTTCAAGGGCAAGCAGGTGGCGGTGATCGGCGGCGGCAACAGCGGCGTCGAGGCGGCCATCGACCTGGCCGGCATCGTCGCCCATGTCACCCTGATCGAGTTCGACAGCCAGCTGCGCGCCGACGCGGTGCTGCAGCGCAAGCTGAACAGCCTGCCCAACGTCACCGTCCTGACCTCGGCCCTGACCACCGAGGTCCACGGCGACGGGGTGAAGGTCAACGGCCTCAGCTACAGGGACCGCACCACCGACGAGACGCACCGCCTCGATCTGGAAGGCATCTTCGTGCAGATCGGCCTCGTTCCGAACACCGAGTGGCTGAAGGACAGCGTGGCCCTGTCGCCGCGCGGCGAGATCGAGGTCGACCAGCGCGGCGCGACCTCGGTCCCCGGCGTGTTCGCGGCGGGCGATGCGACGACGACGCCGTTCAAGCAGATCGTGATCGCCATGGGCGAGGGGTCCAAGGCGGCGCTGTCGGCCTTCGACTACCTGATCCGCCAGCCGGTGGCCGAGACCGCGCAGGCGGCGCAGGCCGCCTAGGAGGCGGCGCTCGAGCGGCTGAGGAACAGGACGGTCGAGCCGCCCAGGCTGCTGACCGTCAGGACGTTCAGGTCGCCGGCCAGCACCGCCGCCCTGGTCGCGGCCCTGTCGTCGAACGACAGGGCCGTGCGCGCGCCGCCGGCCTGGCGGAAGGCGTGGAAGGCGACGCCGAGCACCGAGCGCGACACCGGCACGCCGACCCACCGGCGTCCGGCCGCCATGGCCGCCTCGTCCCTGCCCTTGACCCCGACGCCGCAGGCGGCGGTGGCCGAGGCCGGCACGCCGTCGCGGGCCTTGCCCACGCCCCGGCCGGTGATGACGAAGAACTCACGCCCGCCGACGGTCTTCTCGAAGGCCTTCACCGCCTTGAGGTCGCCGACCTTCGGCGTCTTCTTGGCCCGAACGAAGCCTTGATCGGCGGCGCGGGAGACAGCGGCGTCAGGATCAGCGACCGAGCCGCAGATCGAGCGGAAGTAGCCGAACAGGCCGCCGTCGTCGGCCGAGGCCGGAACGGGCGCCAGCAGGGCTAGGGACAGGACGGCGGCGGTGGCGATGCGCATGATCGACGGTCGCATGGCTTCGCCTACCAGGCCAGCAGCTTGAGACCCGGAATGTCGGCGAAGTCAGCGGAGTTCAGGGTGACGAGCGTGGCGTCGTGGACGATGGCCTGGGCCGCGATCATGCGGTCGAGGAGCTTGCGACGGGAGTAGCCCGCTTCCCGGACGATGGCGACGTATGCCTCCGCAGCGGCGGCGTCGAACTGCAGCACAGGCAGGGCTGCCAGCAGGATGTCGAAGCGGCGCCTCCGGGCATCGGCGGTGGTCGGGTCGCGATAGACGCCGCCTTCGAGCTCGACACCGGTGACGATGGACAACACCAAGCCCGGTCCCAACGCCTTGGCTCGGGCGACAATCGCCGGATCATCGTCCCGCAGGCCGATCGCGATGCTGGTGTCGAGAAGGTACCCCGCCACCTAGAGGCCCGGCCGTTCGGGAATCTCCTCGGTATCGCGAACCTCGATGGATCCGGGTCCGGGCGCCTCGTCCAGCTGCCTGAACATTTCGGCGAGCGACATGCGCTTGGGACGGATGGTCAGCACGTCCCCCGACCGCTCGATGGTGACTTCCATGTTGTCGGGATAGGCCACTTCACGCGGCAGGCGGACCGCCTGGCTGTTGCCGCTCCGGAAGATCTTGCTGGTGACGACGGTCATGGCAGGCGCTCCGTATATACGTGTATATACACGAGGCGGCGCACAATGTCGGACTCTTTGTCGGCGGGAGCATGCATTGAAGTGCAGGTCCCCGGCCGGGGGCTACCCCTTCTTCCGCGCCGCCTTCATCGCCCGGAAGCGCGCCGCCCAGCCGGGCTTCTCCAGTTGCACCGAGCGCTCGAGGCCGAGCGCGTCGGCGTCCACGCTCTTCGTGATCACGCTGCCAGAGCCGGTGTAGGCGCCGGCGCCGATGGTCACCGGGGCGACCAGCGAGGAGTTGGAGCCTACGAAGGCGCCCTCGCCCACATGGGTCTCGAACTTGTCGAAGCCGTCGTAGTTGCAGAAGATCGTGCCGGCCCCGATGTTGGCGCCCGCCCCGACCGTGCCGTCGCCCAGATAGGACAGGTGGTTGGCCTTGGCGCCCTTGCCGACCTTGACCTTCTTGACCTCGACGAAGTTGCCGATGTGGGCGTTCTCGCCGATGTCGGCGCCGGGCCGCAGGCGGGCGTAGGGGCCGACGATGGCGCCGGAGCGGACCACGGCGCCCTCCAGATGGCTGAAGGCCCGGATCACAGCGCCGCTCTCGACGCTGACGCCGGGTCCGAACACCAGATTGGGCTCCAGCACCGCCCCGCCGGCGATCCTGGTGTCGAAGCACAGGAACACCGTCTCCGGCGCGACCATGCTGACGCCATCGGCCATAAGGGCGGCGCGGGCCCGAGCCTGCCACAGGGCCTCGGCGCGGGCGACGCCGGCCTGGTCGTCGGCGCCCATGACGGCGGTCTCGGACGCCGTGGCGACGCCAACCCGCCTGCCGGCCGCGTTGGCGATGCCGACGATGGAGGTGATGTAGTACTCGGCCTTGACGTTGTCGTTGTCGACGGCGGCCAGCCAGTCGAATAGCGGCCCGGCGGCGGCGGCCAGCATGCCGCTGTAGCAGACCCTGACAGCCTTCTCCTCGGGCGAGGCGTCCCGCGCCTCGACGATGCGCAGCAGGCGGCCGTCGGCGTCCTGGATCATCCGGCCGTACAGCGCCGGGTCGGCGGCCTCGAAGGCCAGCATGACCAGGTCATCGCCCGCCGCGCGCCGCTCGAACAGGGGCGTCAGGTCATCGGCGGTCAGCAGCGGGCAGTCGGCGTTGGTGACCAGCACGTCGCCCTCGAACCCGGCCAGAGCGGCCTTCGCGCACAGGACGGCGTGGGCGGTGCCCAGCGGCGGGTCCTGGATGGCCACGGCGGCCTCGCCCAGGCGCTTGCGCACATGGTCGGCCACCGCCGGGCTGTGGGTCCCGCAGACCACCACCACCCGCTCGCAGCCGGCGGCCTGCACCGCGTCGATGGCGCGATCAAGCATGGCGCGGCCGCCGACCTTGTGAAGGACCTTGGGCGTCGGGGATTTCATCCGCGTGCCCTGTCCGGCGGCCATGATCACGGCGGCGCGTGCGGTCATCGTTGCGACTCTTCAAAGCGTTGCATTGGCGTCGGGTTTAGCCGAAAGCCCTGACCAATGCATGACCCCGTGAACGACCTCGCCGGCTGGACGATCGCCTTCGACCTCGACGGCACCCTGATCGACACCGCGCCCGACCTTCTTGGGGCGCTGAACGTCATCCTGGTCGAGCAGGGCATGACGCCGGCCCCGATGACCGCCGTGCGCCAGCTGGTCGGCCACGGCCTGCGGGGCATGCTGATCCGCGCCTACGCCATGGCGGACCTCACCATCAGCGAGGACCAGATCGCGACCCTCCGCCCACGGATCGTTGATGTCTATCGGGGCCGGATCGCGCAGGAGAGCCGCCCCTTCCCCGGCTGCCTGACGGCGCTGGCCGACCTGCGGGCAGGCGGCGCGAAGCTGGCGGTCTGCACCAACAAGCCGGAGGGGCTGGCGCGGCTGTTGCTCGACGAGCTGGAGATGACTCGCCTCTTCGACGCCATCGTCGGCGGCGACACCCTGCCCGTCCAGAAGCCCGATCCCGCGCCGCTGCTGGAGGCGATCGCCCGCGCCGGCGGCGATGTGGCCCGCGCCATCCTCGTCGGCGACGCCTCGCCGGACACCGGCGCGGCCAAGGCGGCGGGGGTCCCCTGCATCGTCCTGAGCTTCGGCTACAACGACCTGCCGCCGGCAGAGCTGGGTGGCGATGTGGTCCTGGATCACTTCGACGACCTGCCCGGCGCCGTCGCCGGCCTCGTGGCGTCTTGCCGTGCGCGGCCCGAGTCGCTATAGACGCCGCCTCCCGGGCCGAGAGCCCCAGAGCGGATGCGTAGCTCAGCGGGAGAGCACCTCGTTCACACCGAGGGGGTCACAGGTTCAATCCCTGTCGCATCCACCATCTGTCTTCACCCTGCGGGCCACGACGTGACAGGCCCCGCTTCGCCTCCAAGACCGATGCCGCGCCTCAGCCTTTGCGAAGGCGGGCTGGCGACGCCCCACCTCACTGCGCCGGAGACGGCACGGTCGGAACCTCGACCGCCGCCGACGGCGAGTCGTCCGGCGTGACGAAGTACCGCTCCCCGTCGATGATCAGGTCATCGAGCCTTGGCGCGCGCGCGCCGATCCCGCCCTTGCGAACAGCCTCGACCAGCGACCCGTCTGCCTCGCGGCCCGGTCGCCAGAGCGAGGCCTCGCCCAGGAAGCGCCACCGCCCCCCGACACGGCCGTGCACCCACGCCCGCTGGCCGTTGAGGATCACCACCTCCTCGACCCCGTCCCGCGTCAGGTCCAGCAGGGCGGCCTGGCAGGCGTCGGCGCCCAGGGTGCAGGACCGCTGCTGGTCGCGCGCCCACTGCTGGTCGAGGAAGCCGTCGGGCAAGGCACGCCCCGCCGGCCAGATCACCGGCAGGTGGCCGGCGTCCAGCAGGACCGCGTCCGGGGCGTCGCCGCGCTGCTCGGTTTCCGCCAGGGCGGCGGCCGCGCGCTTGCCGGCCTCCCCGCCCCCCGCCCGCAACCCGACCAGCGCCTCCCGCCCGTAGCGCCCGGCATTCCAGCGCAGGAAGGCGTAGTCCAGCCTGTCGGCCTTCACCGTTCCGCTCTCCAGCCGCGCCATCTGGCTCGCGACCGACAGCCGGGCGGGGTCGGCCAGCGGACTGAAGACGGCCAGCAGCAGGGCCAGGGAGACGAAGGCCGCGACGATGTTGGTGATCTCCAGCCGGCGCATCCAGCGACCCGGCCGCACCGCCGCGATGAAGTAGCCGGCGGCGTAGACCAGCCCCGCCACGACGCAGGCCGCGGCCACCACCCGGTCGGGCGTCAGGCCGTACTGGCCGATGCGCAGCCACAGGGCGTAGCCGGCCAGCGCGATCATCGGCGCCAGCAGCAGCCCGGCGAGCCGACCGCTCCAGCGCAGGACCGGCGGGACCGGGCCGTCGGGCTCGCCGTCCTGGTAGGCGGCGTTGGTCAGCACGATCAGGACAGCCATGGCGCTGAGCAGGATCGCCGCCCCGCTGCGCGTGCCCCAGAGGGCATCCAGCCCCGTGAAAGGCAGGCTGAGCAGGAAGGCGGTCGCCAGCGCCACCAGGATCGGCAGCAGCCAGGCCAGCAAGGTCAGGGCCACTGTCCGGATCCCCCGGATCAACCCGGCGCGGACGTCGGTCAGATGGACGGCGGCGGCGAACATCGTGGCGGTGGCCGGAATCGCGAACCAGTCCTTCTGCAGCAGTTCGCCGACGGCCTTGATGCCGATCAGGTCGAACATCGCCCCGCCCAGGAAGAGGATCAGCCAGAAGACCCCGACGAAGGCCGCTGACAGCGCCAGCTGGACCCCGTGCTTCCAGGCGATTTCGAAGTAGCGCGGAAAACGCGCGATCAGCCGCCGTTCGGCATCGGCGCCCTCGACCAGGTGGTGGGCGATGAACAGGCCGGCCGCGCCGAACACGATCAGCTGCGGCGAAACCGACGGATCATCGACAGGCCGGACCATCCGGGACAGGTCATGCGCGCCCAGCGCCGCCAGCACCGCCCCTGATCCGGCCGCCCACAGCGCCAGGGTCCGGACTCGCAGCGCGCCCAGCCCGCCGACCAGCACGAAGGGCAGGAAGACCGCCACCATGACCAGGGCGCCGAACAGCGGCGGGACCGTCGCCGGCCACAGCGTCCGGTCGTCGGCCTCGTTCAGGGCCCAGAGGGCGAGGCCGGCGACGAGGCCGATGGCCAGCCGGGCGGCGCCGAGACGACGGAAGGGCTGACGGGGGTCGTGCGGACTGTCGGACACCGATGCCTCCTGGATCGGTGCGGACACTCCCCCATGCCCGCCCCGCTGGCAATCGCCTGTGCAACGCGCGAACGCTTTGCGCATTGCAGCATGGCGTGGCAGTTTCGCCTCGGACGATGGAGCCGCCGACGCGCCGATGAGCAAGCCCGCCGATTTCAAGCTCCAGCAGGGTGAGCACGGCGCGACCGCGTTCCTGTCAGGCGACTGGACCGCGGAATCACTGGACGACGCCGGGCGGCGCCTGGCGGACGTGCTGAACGGCTCCAGGGCGGTCACGCTGGACCTGAGCGCTGTACGCCGCTGCGACACCGCCGGGGCCTACGCCATTGTCCGCGCCGGCGAGGGCCGGGTCAGCGCCGGCCAGCTGGTCGCCCGCCCGGAACAGACCCGCCTGCTCGACCTGGTCAGCGACGCGGTCCAGGTCGAGCCGAGCCCGCCCGTCGTGCAGCGGGGCTTCTACGATCTGGCGGTGCGGATCGGACGCGGCGTCTTCCACCTCGCCGACGAGGCGGTGGAAACCTTCGCCTTTATCGGTCGGGTGCTGGTCGCGGCGGGGCGTGGCATCGCCATGCCGCACAAGGTCCGCTGGGCGCCGATCGTCACCCTTTGCGAGAGGGCGGGCCTCGACGCCCTGCCCATCGTCGCGGTGACCACCTTCTTCATCGGGGCGGTGATCGCCCTGCTCGGCATCAATGTCCTCAGCGAGTTCGGCGCCTCGATCTTCGTGGTCGAGATGATCGGCGTGGCCGTGCTGCGCGAGTTCGGGGTGGTGATCACCGCCGTCCTGCTGGCCGGCCGCTCCGCCTCCGCCTTCGCCGCCGAGATCGGGGCGATGAAGATGCGGCAGGAGATCGACGCCATGCGCGTCATGGGCGTCGATCCCTTCGAGGCGCTGGTCCTGCCGCGCTTCGTGGCGCTGCAGCTCACCATGCCGCTGCTGACCTTCGTCGCCGACCTCGCCGGGCTCATGGGCGGACTGATGGTCTCCTGGCTGGTCCTCGACCTGTCGCCGACCTTTTTCCTGCAGCGGATCGTCGACAACGTCGGCCTGACCCACTTCATCGTCGGCATGGTCAAGGTGCCGATCATGGCGGCGGTCATCGCCGGCATCGGCTCGCGGCAGGGCATGGAGGTGGGCGGGGACGTCGTGTCCCTGGGCCAGCGGGTCACCGCCGCCGTGGTCCACGCCATCTTCTCGATCATCCTGATCGACGCCGTCTTCGCGCTGATCTTCATGGAGCTCGACTTCTGATGATCGCGCCGCGCCCCGCCTTCATCGACCTCGACGAGGACGGCCTCGATGACAATGCGCCGCCGATCGAGGTCATCGACCTGCTCTCGCAGTTCGGCGACACCGTCATTCATGAGAACCTGAACCTGACCGTCAACCGCGGCGAGGTCATGGGCGTGGTCGGCGGCTCGGGCAGCGGCAAGTCGGTGCTGCTCAACACCATCATCGGGCTCAAGAAGCCCGACGGCGGCTCGGTCCGCATGTTCGGCCACGACGTCAACGACGCCACCCGCAAGGAAATGAAGGCCATCGAGCGCAGCTCCGGCGTGCTGTTCCAGCAGGGCGCCCTGTTCTCGGCCCTGACGGTGAAGGAGAACGTCGCCGCGCCGATGTTCGAACATACCGACCTGCCCCGGGCCGAGATCTACGACCTCGCGGAACTCAAGATCGCCCTGTCCGGCCTGCCGCCCCGGGCCGGCGCCCTGAAGCCGTCGGAGCTGTCGGGGGGCATGATCAAACGCGCCGCCCTCGCCCGCGCCCTGGCGCTGGATCCCCAGATGCTGTTCCTCGACGAGCCGACCGCCGGCCTCGACCCGATCGGCGCGGCGGCCTTTGACGAACTGATCGCGGACCTGTCACGCAGCCTCGGCCTGACCGTGTTCATGATCACCCACGACCTCGACAGCCTGTATACGATCACCGACCGGGTGGCGGTGCTGGCTGACAGGAAGGTGACGGCGGTGGCCCCGGTTCATGAGCTGGAGCTTTCGGAGCACCCCTGGATACGGGACTACTTCATGGGCCCGCGCGGTCGCGCGGCCCAGAGCGCCAGACAGAAGGCGGGATAGACGGTCTGATGGAAAGAAACGCCAACTACGCCCTGGTCGGCATCGCCTCGATCCTGCTCTTCGTGGGCGCGATCGTGTTCGGCGTCTGGCTGGCGCGCTTCGCCGTGAACCGGGACTACGATGTCTATGACATCCTGTTCTTCGGCCCTGTCCGCGGCCTGTCCGAAGGCGGGGAAGTTCACTTCAACGGCATCAAGGTCGGCGAGGTGACCGAGCTGGAGCTCGACCGCCGCGATCCCAACCGCGTCATCGCCCGCATCCGGGTGACCTCGGACGTGCCGATCCGCGAGGACTCCTCGGCGACCCTGGAGCCGCAGGGCATCACCGGCGTCAACTACGTCCAGATCACCGCCGGCACCTCCGCAAAGCGGATGCTCAAGGACACGGTGCCGTCAGGCGAGATCCCGGTGATCCGCAGCCAGAACAGCGCCCTGTCCGACCTGCTGCAGGGCGGCGGCACCGTGCTGACCCGCACGATCGAGGCGCTGGACCGGATCAACGACGTCCTCTCGGAAGAGAATGTGAAGACCTTCAGCGCCGCCCTGAGCGACGTCCAGGCCATCACCGCCGAGGCCCGCGAGCGCAAGGCGATCATCGCCGACGCCCAGAAGGCGCTGCAGAACATCGACGCCGCCGCCGTCGAGATCGCGGACCTGACCCGCTCCACCAAGGGCTTGGTCGAAACCGACGGCAAGCGCACCCTGGCCGAGCTGGCTGACGCGGCTGAGGAGCTCAAGGCCGCGACCAAGGACGCCCGCGCCATGATCACCCGGCTGGAAGGTCCCACGACCGACTTCGCCAACACCGGCCTGCCGCAGCTGACGCGGGCGGTCACGACGCTGCAATCCGCCGCCGAGTCGCTCGACCGGCTGGTCGGCGACATCGAACAGAACCCGCAGGGCCTGGTCTCCAAACCGCCCGCCAAGGAAGTGGAGGTCCAGCCGTGAGCCGTCGTATCGCCGTGATGGCCCTGGCGCTGGCCGCCATCGGGCTCTCGGGCTGCATCAGCCTCTTCCCCAAGACCGAGCCGTCGCAGCTCTACAGACTGCAGGCCCGCGTCGAACCCCGATCGGCGCCCGCCGGCCAGATCTTTGGCGTTCTGCGCCTGAGCACAGGGTTCCCCCGCGCCGCGGCCGGTGACCGGATCCTGACCGTCAGCCCGGGGGGCGAAGCCGCCTACATCGCCGGCGCGCGCTGGGTCTCTCCGGCCTCCGTGATGTTCGACGAGCAGACCGTCCAGGCGTTTCAGAACGGCGGCCGCGCCCGGCTCATCACCCGGGGCGACCTGGTCAAGGTCGACTATGCCCTCAAGCTGGACGTCCAGGGGTTCGAAGCGGTCTACGACCAGGGCCCCCGGGCGGCGCCGCTGGTCCTGGTGTCGGTGCGCGGCGTCGTGACCCGGTCGGACAACCGCGCCCTGGTCGGTGACCGCACCTTCACCGCCGAGGTCCGGGCGAGCGAGAACCGCGTCAGCGCCATCGTGCCCGCCTATGACAAGGCGCTCAGCCAGGTGCTCGGCGAGGTCGTGGGCTGGGTGAACGGGTTGGATACGAGCGGGGGCTAGGGGGCGGAGAGGCCCTGCGTTTCCGGAACCCCTTCAGGCTCATCACAATGCAGCTCAGACCGGAGCGTCCCGACGACGCCACGACAATTCATAAACTCACCGACACGGCGTTCCGGGGCATGCCCTACAGCGACGGTGACGAAGCCAGTGTGATCGATAGGCTGCGTTTCGCCGGCGCGCTGAGCCTGTCCCTTGTGGCCACCCATGGTGACGAGATCGTTGGTCACGTCGCCTTTTCACCTGTGTCGATCGATGGCGTCACAGCAGACTGGTACGGGCTTGGACCCGTGTCCGTGTGGCCCGAGCGCCAGCGAACGGGCATCGGCCAGGCGCTGATCCGGGAGGGACTGGCGCGTCTCCGATCGATGGGCGCCGGCGGATGCGTTCTGCTCGGCGACCCGGCCTATTATGTTCGCTTCGGCTTCGAGAACGATCCGGACCTTCGACACGCCGGCGGGCCGGCCTGGGCCTTCCAATGCCTGACGCTCAACGGCTCCCGGCCGAAGGGCGAGGTAGAATTTCACCCCGCGTTCGACGCCGCCTGAAACACACCGGAAGGAAACCCGTTCGGGCGCAGGTCTCCGACCACTGCAGACAGTGACCTGGCCCGACCGTCGGCGCCAACAGGGCGATCCCCTACCCCACCCCGAACAGCGCCTTCAGGTACGGATTGAGCAGCCGCCCGTCCGGGTCGAGCTCGCGCCGGACCTCCAGGAACTCGCCCCAGCGGGGGTAGAGCGCCGCCAGCTGCGGGGCCTTCAGGCTGTGCAGCTTGCCCCAGTGCGGGCGGCCGCCGTTGCGCAGGAAGACCGGCTCGACCAGCTCGAACAGCAGCCTGTAGTCGTCCTTGTAGTGGGCGTGGACGGCGATGGAGCCCCGCTCGCCCCCCTGGAACGGCGACAGCAGCGCGTCGTCGGGCGCGATGCGCCGCACCTCGATGGGGAAGAAGACGTCCGGCCGTTCCTTCTCGATCAGCGCCACCACCTCGGCCAGCACCTTCAGATGCACCTCGGCGGGCAGGTGGTACTCCATCTCGTTGAAGCGCACCGGGCGTTCAGTCGAGAGCAGCTTCCAGCCCTCGTCGATCGCCGTCTCCGGCTCGGTCCCGCCCAGCAGCGCCTTCGCCGCCGCCTTGCGCATGCCGGTGGAGAAGCCGAGCAGGTTGCGCAAGGACCGCAGCACCTCGAGGAAGGCGTCGTCCTGGCTGGGCGGCCGGACGGTGGCCGCCTCGTCGGTCTCGTCGTGGCTGATGTTGGCGGCCAGGCCCGTGAAGGGCACGGCGTAGAATTCGAAGTTGCGGTGCTTGTCCCACCGCTCCTCGGCCTTCGCCAGCGACTCCTCGAACGGCTCGACCCAGACCTGGCGCTTGAGGCGGCGGTTGGCGGTGGTGTTCAGCGTCGCGCGGGTGATGACGCCCAGCGCGCCCAGCGAGACCTGCGCGGCGGCCATCACGTCGGGCCGGCGGCGGGCGTCGGCCTCGATCACCTGGCCGGTGGCGGTGACCAGCGTCAGGGCCGCGACGTCGCCGTGGATGGCCTTCAGCGTGCGGCCGGTGCCGTGGGTGGCGGTGCCCAGCGCGCCGCCCAGCGACTGCTTGTTGATGTCGGGCAGGTTGGCCATGGCCCGGCCCTTCCCGGCCAGCGCCGGTCCGAGCGCGCCCAGCCGGGTGCCGGCCATCACCTGCGCCCGGTCACCATCCCAGCCGGTGATGCCGCTCATGCTGTCGAGGGTGACCAGCGTTCCGTCGGTGGGGATCAGGCCGGTGAAGCTGTGGCCGGAGCCGACGACCCGCACAGGGACCGGCGCGGTCTTCATCGCCGCCGCCAGTTCGCCTTCGTCCTTCGGCGCCAGGCGCTGGGCGGGATAGCTGTGCTGGATGCCCGACCAGTTGCGCCACAGGACCTTGCCGTCCTTCGTGGACGGCGGCGACGGCGGCTCGGGCTTCTCGCGGTTGGCCACGGCGATCGCCCCGGCCCCGCCGCCGACCACGGCCACGCCGGCGCCGCCGGCGATCAGCGCTGTGCGCCTGGAAATCATCGCAAAGTCCCCCGCTACTTCGCGGAGTCTTCGCGCCCCGCCATGAATCGTATCAGGGCCTTGAAATCGTCCGGCGTGCAAGACGCACACTGCCCCCCCGCCGGCATGGCGTTGAAGCCCTGGATGGTGTGGTCCAGCAGAACCGCCTCACCCTGCTTCCAGCGCGGGTCCCAGGCGGCGCGGTCGTGCACCTGCGGCGCCAGGTTGCCCGGCATGGCGTGGCAGGCCTTGCAGGAGGTCTCGTAGAGCCCGGCCAGCCGCGCGTCACCCGGCGTCAGGGCCATGACCTGCTCCGGCGTCAGCGCGGCCGGCGGCGGACTGCCACAGGCCGTGACGGCCAGGGCGGCGGCCAGGGCGCCGAAGCGCCGTGCGTGGTTCGACATGCGGCTTCGCCGCCCCTCACCACGACCAGGAAGACAGCCCGTGATCCTGAGCAGCGCTCGCAGAGCGCGTGTCGAAGGACGCAATGCCTCAGCCATTCCCCTGCCCCTCGACCCCGTGGATACGCTTCGCCGCCGTCAGCGTGTTCTGCAGCAGGCAGGCGATGGTCATAGGCCCGACGCCGCCCGGCACAGGGGTGACCCAGCCGGCGACCTCGAGCGCCTCCTTGAAGGCGACGTCGCCGACCAGTCGCGTCTTGCCCTCGGCGGCCCGGACCGGGTCCAGCGACGGCAGGCGGGTGATGCCGACATCGATGACCGCCGCGCCCGGCTTGATCCAGTCGCCCCGCACCATCTCGGCCCGGCCGACGGCGGCGACGAGAATGTCCGCCTCGCGGCAGACGGCCGGCAGGTCGGTGGTGCGGCTGTGGGCGATGGTCACCGTGCAGTCGGCGGCCAGCAGCAACTGGGCCATCGGCTTGCCCATGAGGTTCGAGCGGCCGATGACGACGGCCCGCTTGCCCCGCAGGTCGCCCAGCGCATCCTCCAGCAGCATCATGCAGCCGACCGGCGTGCAGGAGGTCAGGGCCGGCAGGCCGCTGGCCAGGCGGCCGGCGTTGGTCACCGTCAGCCCGTCGACGTCCTTGTCGGGCGAGATGCGGGCGACAATCCGGTCCTGGCTCAGGTGGTCGGGCACGGGGAACTGCACGAGCACGCCGTGGATCTTCGGGTCGGCGTTCAGCCGGTCGACCAGCGCGAACAGGTCCGCCTCGCGGGTGTCCGCCGGCAGCCTGTGGGTCTCCGAATGCATCCCCGCCTCGAGGGTCTGGATCCCCTTGTTGCGGACATAGGTCTCGCTGGCCGGATCCTCGCCGACGAGGACCACCGCCAGACCCGGCGTGACCCCGTGTTCGGCCTTCAGGGCGGCGACATCGACCGCGATGCGCGCGCGCAGATCGGCCGCGAAAAGCTTGCCGTCGATGATCGTCGCCTGGGCCATGCCGCATCCTCCCGAACAGGCGCCCGCCCTACCCGTTCGGCCGCCGTCGCGCAATCGGAGGCCGCCGCGTCTGGCCTTCGCGCCGGAGCATGTTATGCGGGGGGCATGACCGCTTCCCGGCCCAACAGCGCTGACGTCGTGCTCGTGGGCGGGGGTCTGGCCAACGGCCTCATTGCGCTGCGGCTCAAGGCCCTTCGACCCGAACTCAGGGTTCTGATCGTCGAGCGCGACGCGTCCCTTGGCGGCCGCCACACCTGGAGCCACTTCGCCACCGACGTCAGCGCCGCCATCGGCGACTGGCTCAGCCCCCTCATCGTACATCGCTGGGAGGGCTATGAGGTCCGGTTTCCCGGCCATTGCCGCGACCTGACCACGCCCTATCTGGCGATCACGTCGGACCGGTTCCACGAGGTGGTTTCAGCAGTGATGGGAGAGGACTGCTGGACCGGCGTCGACGTTGCTGCGCTTGACGAGACCCGCGTGACCCTGGCCGACGGCCGGGTGATCGAGGCCGACTGCGTGATCGACGGCCGGGGCCCCCGGTCGAGCCCGTCGCTGGCGCTCGGCTGGCAGAAGTTCGTCGGGCTGGAGGTCGAGCTGACCGCGCCGCACGGCCTGGATCACCCCATCATCATGGACGCCACCGTCGACCAGCTGGACGGCTATCGCTTCCTCTACAGCCTGCCGCTGTCGCCGACGCGGCTGCTGATCGAGGACACCCGCTACAGCGACGGGGCGGCGCTGGACCAGGACGCCCTGCGCGCCGACATCACGGCCTATGCAGCGGCCCGGGGCTGGACCATCGCGCGGATCGAACGCCAGGAGGACGGCATCCTGCCGATCGCCCTGGCCGGCGACATCGAGGCCCACTGGCGGGAGAGCCGCCTGCCGCAGGTCGGCCTGCGCGCGGCCCTGTTCCAGCCGATCACCGGCTACAGCCTGCCCGACGCCGCCCGCCTCGCCGACGAGATCGCCACCCTGCCCGCCGTGACCAGCGCCACCGTGCGGGCCTGCGTCGAGGGGCGGTCGAAACAAAGCTGGCATGAGCGCGCCTACTACCGGCTGCTGAATCGCATGCTGTTCAAGGCCGCGCAGCCCGGTCGCCGCTACATCGTGCTGGAACGCTTCTACCGCCTGTCGCAGGGCCTGGTGGAGCGGTTCTACGCCGGCCGCATCACCCTGGCCGACAAGGCCCGCATCCTGATAGGCAAGCCGCCGGTTCCGATCCCGGCGGCCATGGCCGTATTGTCCGAGCGATCGGTCTTTCCAAAGGACGAACACTCATGAGCAAGCCGCGCGCGGCTGTAATCGGTTCCGGATTCGGCGGCCTGGCCCTGGCCATCCGCCTGCAGTCGGCCGGGATCGACGTCACGGTGTTCGAGGGCCGCGACAAGCCGGGCGGCCGCGCCTACGTCTGGGAGGACGAGGGCTTCATCTTCGACGCCGGCCCGACGGTCATCACCGACCCGGACTGCCTCAAGGAACTGTTCGCGCTCAGCGGCCGCAGGATCGAGGACTATGTCGAGCTGCTGCCGGTGAACCCCTTCTACCGCCTGGTCTGGGAAGACGGCGACGTCTTCGACTACGTCAACGACCAGGACGAGCTGGACCGGCAGATCGCCGCCCGCAACCCGGCCGACGTCGAGGGCTATCGCCGGTTCCACGCCTATTCCGAGGAGCTCTACCAGAAGGGCTATGTCGAGCTGGGCGCGGTGCCCTTCCTCAACTTCGGCAGCATGGTCGCCGCCGCCCCGGCCCTGATGAAGCTGCAGGCCTGGCGCAGCGTCTACGGCAAGGTCGCCAGCTACGTGAAGGACGAGCATGTCCGTCAGGCGCTGTCGTTCCACAGCCTGCTGGTCGGCGGCAGTCCGTTCGCCACCTCATCCATCTACGCCCTGATCCATGCCCTGGAGCGGCGCGGCGGGGTCTGGTTCCCGCGCGGCGGCACCGGCGCGCTGATCCGCGGCCTTGTGAAGCTGTTCGAGGACCTCGGCGGCCAGATCCGGCTCGAGGCGCCGATCTCGAAGATCACCACGGCCGGCGGCCGCGTCACCGGCGTCATCCGCCATGACGGCGAGTTCGAGGCCTTCGACACCGTCGCCTCCAACGCCGACATCATGCACACCTATCGCGAGCTGCTGGTCGACGACCCCCGGGGCAAGGCGGCCAGCAAGGCGCTGGAGAAGAAGCGCTGGAGCCCGTCGCTGTTCGTCATCTACTTCGGCCTCAAGGCCGAGCACCCGGACATCCGCCACCACACCATCTGCTTCGGCCCGCGCTACCGCGAACTGATCGGCGACATCTACAACAAGGACACGCTGTCGGAGGACTTCTCCCTCTACCTGCACAACCCCTGCGCCACCGACCCCGGCATGGCGCCGCCGGGGTGCAGCGCCTTCTACGTCCTTTCGGTCGTGCCCAACCTGGAGACCGCTGATGTAGACTGGGCGAGCGAAGGGGAAACTTATCGCGACAAGATCCTGAAATACCTAGAGGATCGCTACATCCCCAACCTGTCGCGTGACCTCGTGACCTGCCGCATCTTCACGCCGGACGACTTCACCAGCGAGCTGAACGCCTGGAACGGCGCGGCCTTCTCGCTGGAGCCGATCCTGACGCAGAGCGCCTGGTTCCGGACCCATAACCGCGACGACAAGATCCCCAACCTCTACTTCGTCGGGGCCGGCACCCACCCGGGCGCTGGCATCCCCGGGGTCGTCGGCTCGGCCAAGGCGACGGCGGCCCTGATGATCCCGGACCTGCAGCCGTGACGGACCTCGCCGCCGCCAGCCGGGAGACCATCCAGAAGGGCTCGCAGAGCTTCGCGGCGGCGGCGGCCCTGTTCGACCCGCAGACCCGGGCCGACGCGGAGATGCTCTACGCCTGGTGCCGGCACTGCGACGACGTCATCGACGGCCAGACGCTCGGCCATGAGCGCGAGGTGCTGGCGCCGGACGAGATTCAACGGCGGCTGGAGGGGCTTTATGCACAGACGCGCGCCGCACTCGCCGGCGAGCCGACCGACGACCCGGCCTTCGCCGCCTTTCGCGAGGTCGCGCAAAGGCGAGCGATTCCGGAGCAATACGCCCTAGAGCTCATCGACGGCTTCGCCATGGACGTGGCCGGCCGGCGCTATGAGACGATCGAGGACACCCTCGACTACTGCTGGCACGTCGCCGGGGTGGTCGGGGCGATGATGGCCATCGTTATGGGCGTCAGGCCCGGCGACCTGGTCACCCTGCGTCGGGCGCAGGATCTGGGCCTGGCCTTCCAGCTGACCAATATCGCCCGCGACATCGTCGAGGACGCGCAGAACGGCCGCGTCTACCTGCCCGCCGACTGGCTGACAGAGGCGGGCGTGCCGCAGGAGGCCATCGCGGCCCCGGAGCACCGCACCGCCGTGGCCGGCCTCGCCAGGCGCCTCGTCGACGCGGCCGAGCCCTACTACGCTTCCGCCCGCTGGGGCCTGCGCGGCCTGCCCTTCCGCTCGGCCTGGGCGGTGGCGGCGGCGCTGGGCGTCTATCGCGAAATCGGCGTGAAGGTCGTGGCGCGCGGCCCTGCGGCCTGGGATGAACGGGTCTCGACCAGCACGGGCGAGAAGGTGGCGCTGGCCCTCGGCGGCGGCCTGATGGCGGCGCGCGGCGCGACGCTGGACCACTGGCGCAAGGGACCTGAGCGGCCGACGCTGTGGTCGAAGATCTGAGGCGGCATCGGGGACAGTTTAAGGTGTCCCCGACGCCCTACTCCGCCTCCACGCCCATCGCCTTCAGCTGTTCCTTCAGCTTGCGCACGGGCGGGGCGATCAGGAAGCCGTAGGAGACGCAGCCGTCCTTCGTATTCACCGCGTGGTGGAAGCGGTGGGCCTGGATCAGGCGCTTCCAGTAGGCGGACTTCGCCTTGGGCATGGCCCAGCGGCGATGCACCAGCCCGTCATGGAACAGGAAGTAGACCGCGCCATAGGCGGTGATGCCGATGCCGACGGGCAGCAGCCAGGTCATGTCGGTGTTCACACCCAGCCAGATGGCGACGATGGCCGGGGTGGCGAAGACGACGGCGAACAGGTCGTTGAGCTCGAACGCGCCATGGCGCGGCTCGTGATGGCTCCTGTGCCAGACCCACATGAAGCCGTGCATGACATAGCGGTGGGTGAACCAGGCGAAGCCTTCCATGAAGGCGAAGGCGGCCAGGATCAGGCCTGCGAAGATCACGACGTCGAGCATCAGGGCCTTCTAGCGAATACGCCTCGCCGCGAAATGAGCGAGGAACAGTCCGGCGGCGCCGATGCCGCCCAGTACCAGCCACGCCATATAGACCGATCCGATGCCTCCGTCGCGCCAGAGGATGGCCTGATAGGCCTCGATCGCCCAGGCGTGCGGCGTACCCCACCCCAGGGTCTGCAGCCAGGGCGGCATCAGGAACCGGGGCACCATGCTGCCGCCGACCGCCGCCAGGATCAGGATCACGAAAGTCGAGAGCATCTGCGCCTGATCGCGGGTCTTGCAGAAGGTGACGATGGCCATGGCCAGGCCCGCCGCGCAGGCGGAGACGAGCAGCGTCGTGACCAGCCACATTGGCAGGTGGGCAAGGACCGGGACCTGGTAGACGATCTGGGCGGTGAAGAAGATCGCCGTCGCCTGCAGCAGGCTCTGGCCGAGCAGGAACAGGAACTTGCCGTTGATGACCGGCCCCATCCCGGCCGCCCCGGCCAGGATGCGGTCGGCGACGCCGGAGCGGCGCTCCTCGATCAGGCTCAGCGCGCCGTGCATGGCCGAGAACAGCGCGAACAGGATGGTCACCGCCCCGGCGTAGTAGGCGATGGTGCCGCCGCCCTTCCGGGCGCCGGAGATGTCTTCGCGCTGGAACAGGCCGCTGTCGGCGGCCTCGGCCGGCGACGCCTTGGCCAGACCCTGCAGCGTCCGGCCGGCGATGGCCTGCTGTACGGGGGTGAGGCCGCCGAACGCGGGCGCCGTCTCGGCCAGGGTACGGGCCAGCAGGACGTCCGGCATCGCACGACCCATGGCCTGCTGCACCCGGGCCATGGTCAGCGGCGCGGCGACCGCCCGGCTCGGATCGGAGACGATCAGCACCGGCCCGCCCTGTGATCCCGGATCGGCGCGGAGGATCAGGCCGGCGTCGGCGCGACCGGCGCGGACCAGCCGCCGGACCTCCTCATCGCTCGCCACCTCTTCGGCGCGCAGGTCACCGTCGGCGACGACGGCGGCCATCAGCCGGCGGGAGTCGACGGTCCGCGCCTGGTCGGCCACGGCCAGCTTGAGCTGGATGTCCTCGCCGGTGGCGCCCGAGAACACGGCCGAGAAGATCAGGAACACCAGAGGCGGCAGCAGGAAGGTCATCACCAGCGCGCCGCGGTCGCGCCACAGCTCCAGGGCCATGACGCGGAACATCGCGAGAGTCATGCGGCCCGGCTCCAGTCGGCGACCAGGGCGAACAGGTTCTGCAGCGACGGCTGCCGCACCCGGATCTCGCGCGGATCCAGCCCGGCTTTGCGCAGCCGCTTGTCGAGCCGACCCGCCGTGGCGTAGCCGCCCGGGTCCAGCTTGGTCCAGACGCTGGTCCGGCCCACGCGCTCCAGGCCCTCACCCGCCATGAGGATCTCACCGGCGCTGTCGGGTTCGAGGGTGAGGTGGACCATGATCTCCATCTCCTCGCCGAAGGCCTGCTCGATCAGCGCCCGGGGCGCGCCCTCCATGATCTTCCTGCCTTCGCGCAGGAAGCCGACACGATCAGCCAGGCCCCCGGCCTGTTCCAGGTCGTGGGTGACGATCAGCACAGCGACGCCCGTGTCGCGCAGGTTCCGGATCACGGCGTCCAGCGCTTCCCGCGCATCCTGGTCGACGCCGACGGTCGGCTCGTCGAGGATCAGCAGGGTCGGGCGGTGCATGATCGCCGCGCCGATGTTGACCCGCCGCTTGTAGCCGCCGGAGAGGTGCTTCACCGGAACATGTTCGCGATCGATCGTCCGGGTAAGGTGGAGCGACCGCTGGACCGCCTCGCGCAGGGCCCTGCCCTTGACCCCGGCCAGCTGGCCAAAGGTCTCCAGGTTCTCGCGCACGGTCAGGTGGCCGTAGAGCGCGATTTCCTGCGGCACCAGGCCGAGGGAGGCGCGCGCCGAGGCGGTGGTGAAGGGGTTCTCGCCGTTGATGGCGATCTCTCCGCCCGACAGTTTCAGCCGCCCGCAGATGGCCCCGACCAGGGTCGACTTCCCCGCCCCGTTGGGGCCGAGCAGCGCGTAGATCTCGCCCGGGCGAAGCGCCAGGTCGATGCCGCGCAACACCTTGCGCGTTCCATAGGCGTGCTCGGCGCGCCAGACGTTGAGGATGGGTCTTTCGGTCACGCGGCGGCTTTCCGGGCCTCGAACAGCCCGAAGGCATAGCGGGCCAGCAGGCCGGTGGCCCCGGCCCTGGCGAGGGCGGCCCCGGCGGCCTCGAGGTGCGCCCCGACGGCGGCGGCGGCCTCCTGCGGTCCCAGCGCCGTGACCAGGGTCATCATGCCCGCGTCCTTGCCCAGATCCTTGCCGCTGTCGGCGATGAAGGCGGCGTCGATAAGGTCGTCCTGGATCTGGAAGGCCAGGCCCAGCCGCCGCGCGAACTCGCCCACGGCGGTCACGGCGCCGGCCGGGGCGCCGGCGACCAGGGCCCCCGCCTGCGCGGCCGCGACCATGAGGATCCCGGTCTTGCGGTGATTCAGCAGGTCGATGTCGTCGGGGGTGCGGACGTGATCCCGGTCATGCAGGTCGAGCGCCTGGCCCGAGACGAGACCCTGGAAGCCGACGGAGGCCGACAGGCGACGCAGCAGGTCCGCGCGCGCCGCATCCGGCAGGCCGGGATCGCCGGCGATGACGCCGAAGGCCTGATTGAGCAGGCCCACCGCCGCCAGGATCGCCGTGGCTTCGTCGAAGGCCTGGTGCGTCGTGGGACGTCCCCGGCGCAGGTCGGCGTCGTCCATCGACGGCAGGTCGTCGAGGATCAGCGAGGCGGCATGCACCATCTCGAAGGCGCAGGCCGCGTCGAGGGCCATCAGGGGCTCGGCGCCGAACTCGCGCGCGGCCAGCAGGGTGAGCATGGGGCGGAACCGCTTGCCCGGCGACAGCACGGCATAGCGGGCCGCCTCGGCCAGGCGGGCGGGCCGGGCGTCGTGATCCGGCGACAGCTCCGCCAGCCGCCGGTCCACGGCGGCGCGAAACTGTTCGATAACGACGGAGTCGTCTTCCATGCCCTCGCCGTAACTGGCCGTCCCCCGAAGCAGGCAGGGCATTTGACGGAGGCGGTCCTCCACCGTCAACCGACGATCTGCAATCGCACCGGGGGCCGTCAGGCGGCGCGCGCCTCGCCCCACTCGCTCCAGCCCAGGATGCGCGGTGTCCCCGGCAGGTACATGCGGTCGGCGCGGTCGATGCCGAAGCCGGCGCCGGCGATGGCGTCGGTGATCGGCCGGGTCAGATGGCAGCCGCCGGCGATGGCCTTCCAGGCCGGCTCGATGCGCCGCTGCCAGGCCGCCACGCCGGCGTCCGGCGCGAGCCCGTGCTCGGCGTAGAGGAAGCGACCGCCGGGCTTCAGCACCCGCCGCGCCTCGGCCAGCGCCGCCTGCGGCGACTGCACGGAGCAGAGGGTGAAGGTGCAGACCACGCAATCGAAGCTGCCGGCCTCGAACGGCAGTTCCTCGGCGACGCCTTCCCGGATCCCGACCTGCAGCCCCTCGGGCCGCGGCGCGGCCATGGCCCGCTCACGCAGCTCGGCGGACGGGTCGACACCGGACACGCTCTCCACGAGGGCAGGGTCGTAGTAGCGCAGGTTGAGGCCGCCCCCGATGCCGAGCTCCAGCACCTTTCCGGCCGCCTTCGGCACGACCTTCTCGCGCTGCTTCATGATCGGCCTGCTGGCGCAGGCGCAGCCGATCAGCCGCGGCATCACATGCCGGTCCCAGAAGTTGGTCATCGCCCCTCGCCCCGCATCCATTTGGCCACCGCCCAGGCGTGGCCGTCATGGCGCAGTGTGCGCACCGCGTCGGCGGGATCAACCCAGACCAGCATGTGATCGTCCTCGATCTTCAGCGCCGGGTCCTCGCGCTCGACCCCGACGACATAGACATGGCCCTGGTTGTTCACCGCCTGGCCGTCGGACTTCTCGAAGTACTGGGCGAAGGCCGTGACCGGTTCGCCGACCGCGATGACCAGGCCGGTCTCCTCGCCGAACTCACGGACGAGGGCGGCGATCTCGTCCTCGCCCGGGTCGACCGCGCCGCCGGGAAGATCCAGCCAGTCCCCGCCGGCCGCGGGCGTGACGCGGACCAGGGCGATCCGGCCCTCCCGCTCGGCGATCCCGAAGGCCGCGGGGCGGGGCGTGTGAGACGCCCCGGGCGTCGGCGCGCCAAACTGCAGCATCAGTCGATGCCGACCAGCGACTCATAGGGATCGACCTTGCCGGCCTCGACGTCGGCGACGCTGATCACCGGCCACCCGACCCTGGTCGTGGCGCTGTCGCGCCAGGCCAGCACGATCAGGTCGCGCAGCTCCGAGGCGCCGGCGCCGAAGCGTTCGGCGGCGAACTCGGCGCCCTTGGGCTGTCCGGGACGGAACGCGCCCTCGCCCCACATGCGGTAGAGCGGAACGACGAAGGTGTTGGTGCGGCCGATGTAGCCCAGCACCCGCTTCTCGATCGAACATTTGCAGTCGGCGAACGGGACCATGGCGGCGCGGGCCATGTCGGCCGTCACCGCGCCCTTCACGAAGTCGCCCTCAAACGGACCGTGGATCTTCTCGGCCGTGAAGCCCTGCGGGTTCGGCTGTATCGACCAGCCGTTGTAGTGGACAGAGGTGTGAAGCGGCTGGCTGCCGTCGCCGACGTAGTGGGCGAGGTTGCCGAGGCTGGCGAACAGCAGCTTCTCGCGCCGGATCCGGTCACGCCTGTACCAGGCCTTGCGCTCGCCCCTGGCGGACTGTTCAGCCGCCCGGGTGACGCGCCAGTAGCCGAAGTCGCGGACCAGCTGCTGGTAGCCGTCGATCATCGCATACTGCAGGTAGCCAGCCTTCCAGCTGTCGGTGCCGGCGGCCTGCAGCGCCTTTTCGTAGTCCGCCCGGGTCGGCGGCAGGTCGGTGAACAGCGGCCCGCCCAGCACCTTCCCCTCGTCATCGATGTCGACGAAGTGGGCGGCGTCGCGGTTGGTCCCGTGGATCCGGCCCGAGCCCTTTGACCGGTCCGGCTCGCGGGCGAGCTCGCCCAGCTCCTCCGCCGCCTTCGGGCCGCGCAGGAAAGCGGGGACCTCGTCCGGCAGGGCCTGAACCGCCAGGACCCCGATCATCCGGTGCCCGGCCGCGCCCCAGGTGGCGGCAACGGTCGGCGCAAACAGCAGGCCGGCGGCAAGCGCAAGGGCGGACAGGCGGACGGCAGGGCGCATCGGCGATCTCCAGCAAGCGGCCGTCAGCTGATCCCCAGCGCGGCCTCCACGCGCGAAACCCAGGCGGCGGTCCGCGGAAAGTCCGCCAGATCGAAGCCGCCCTCGTGCGCCACCCGCGTATAGGCGACCAGCGCGACGTCGGCGAGGCTGACGTTGTGGCCGACGAGGAAGGGCGTGTCCTCGAGGCCGTCCTCCAGTCGCTGCAACGCCGCCCGGCCCCGCTCGACCAGCGTCCGGTCCAGCGCCTCACGCGGCTTGCCCAGGTAGGCCATCTGGAAGCGGGCCACCGCGACATAGGGCTCGTGGCTGTACTGCTCCCAGAACAGCCATTCGAACATCTTGGCCCGGTCGTAGGAATCACCCGGAATCAGCGCCGATCCCTCGGCCAGATGGACGATGATGGCGTTGGACTGGGCCAGCGCCCGACCGTCCGGCAGGATCACAAGCGGAACCTGGCCCGCCGGATTCAGCGCCAGGAAGTCGGGCGTCCGGGTCTCGGAGCGCAGGACGTCCAGCTCCCGCCAACGATATGGAATCGCGAGCTTTTCCGCCGTCCACTTGACCTTGAGGCAGTTGCCCGACTTGCCGTCGCCGTAGATCGTCAGGGTCATGCGACCATTCCTCTGGTTGAGTTGAACGGGTTGTTACCCGCGCCGGATGCGGGTAGAAGCCGCCCCCACGACGAGAAACAAACAGGGGGAAGCGCTTGAAACGCATCCTGCCATGCCTCGCGGCCCTTGCGATCGGGTTGCTTACCCCGGCCGCCAACGCCCGGTCCAACGACCCCGCCGATCCGATCGGGGACCTCATCCAGACCGCTCTGGAGCAGCCCGCCGGGCAGACTCCGTCCGCATCGGACAGGGCGTTCCAGGCGCTCCGCGACCTCGCTCCCGACTGGATACTGAAGGCCACACTCTATCATTCGGGCGCCAAGGGCGTCGGTGGCCGCGACTCCCTGGGCTGCCCCACCGTGGCGATGCGCACAGCGGCCACCGACCGCACCCTCGTGCCGCGCCGCACCATCCTCTACATCAAGGAGACGGTCGGCCTGCCGATGCCGGACGGCTCGCTGCACGACGGCTACTGGTACGCCTCCGACGTCGGCGGCGCGGTCAAGGGCCACCGCATCGACCTGTTCACCGGCCACAGCCGGGCCTCGATGAACCCGATGATGAAGCTGAACATGAAGACCGTGACTGTGTCGCGGGTCGGCAGCTTCGAGGGCTGCCCCAGGCCCGTCGTCCAGGTGGCGATGCGCTGACGTGGTGATCGTCACGGGCGAGATCCTCGCCAGGCCCGAAACGCTGGACGCCCTGCTCGCCGTCTGCATCGACCACGTCCGGCGGTCGCGCACCGAGCCGGGCTGCATCAGCCATGATGTATTCGTCGACGCGGAAAACCCGCTGCGGATCTTCTTCTTCGAACGCTGGGCCGACCGGGCGGCGCTCGAAACGCACTTCGCCGTACCCGGGTCGAACACCTTCATGCGCGAGGTTCGGGCCCTGTCGGCCGGCGGCTCCAGGGGACCGCAGATCATCGACGTTCCGTAGGCTCAGATCCCGCCGCCGACGTTCGGGGCGGTCGGCGCCCGGGCGACATGGATTCCACACTCGGTCTTGTCCTGGCCGGCCCAGCGGCCGGCGCGGACATCCTGGCCTTCCTCGACCGGGTTCGTGCAGGGCCAGCAGCCGATCGACGGGAAACCCTGCGCCACGAGCGGGTGAGCGGGCAGATCATGCTCGGCGACATAGGCGTCGAGATCCGCCTTGCCCCAGTTGGCCAGCGGATTGAACTTCAGCTGGTGCTCGGCCTCCTCGACGACCGACAGCCGAAGGCGGTCGCCCCCGTGGAACCGCTTGCGGCCGGTCAGCCAGGCGTCGAACCCGTTCAGCGCCTTGTCCAGCGGGATGACCTTGCGGATGTTGCAGCAGGCGTCGGTGTCGGTCTTCCACAGGTCCGACTTCGGGTCGTGGACCGCGATGTCGGCGAAGGTCGGGCGCAGGTCGCGCACATCGGTCAGGCCCAGACGGGCGGCCAGCTGCTTGCGGTAGTCCAGCGTCTGGCCAAACAGCATGCCGGTATCGAGGAACAGGACCGGGATGTCCTTGCTGACCTGGCTGGCCAGGTGGAGCAGCACCGCCGACTCCGCCCCGAAGGACGATACCAGCGCCAGCCGGTCGCCGAACTCCGCCCAGGCGGCCTCGATCACGGTGCGCGGGTGGGCGTCGCGCAACGCGGCGTCCAGGCGGGCCCCGACGGTGTTGTGGCTGCGGTCAAGTTGATCAAAGGCCATCGGACGCGCGCTCCTCGAAGACTGGCGCCCGCGCATCGGCCGCGCGCTGGTAGACGTGCCGGAACCGCCCGGCGGCGTGCGCCCACTCCGCCGGCGAAGCGCCGTCGGCCGGCGCGAAACCGTCGAAACCGCAGCGGGCCATGAAGCCGGCCTGCTCGCGCAGAACGTCTCCGACCGCCCTCACCTCGCCGGTGAAGCCGAGACGCTGGCGCAGCAGCCGTGCGGACGTGTAGGCGCGGCCGTCGCGGTACTTGGGGAAGACCAGGGCGACCAGCGCCAGCCGCGGCAGATCATAGGCGAGGGCTTCAACCTCCTCGTCCGACTGGATGCGCACCCCGACCTGTCGACCGGCTGAGAGCAGCCCGTCACCCTCGGCCTGGAGGCGGGCCAGCGACAGGATCACCGCCCCTTCGGGCGGCGTGACGTCCTCGTCGGCGACGTCGGTGAAGACGTCGTCCGCCGCTTCATAGCGACCGTCGATCAGCCTAATGAGCGTCGGCATAGACGGCCTCCTTGAAGGGGGCGAAGCCCACGCGGCGAACGGTGTCGAGGAAGCGCTCCTCGCCCTCACGGATGGCGAGATAGGTGTCGACCAGAGCCTCGATGGCGTCCGGCACCTGCTCGGCGGTCATGCCGGGCCCGAGGATCTTCGCCAGGGAGGCGTCCTCCTGGCCCGAGCCGCCGAGGCTGAGCTGGTAGAATTCCTCACCCTTCTTGTCGACGCCAAGGATGCCGATGTTGCCGACATGGTGGTGGCCGCAGGCGTTGATACAGCCGCTGATCTTGATCTTCAGCTCACCGATCAGCTCGGCGCGGTCGGCGTCCTCGAAGCGCTGGGCGATGGACTGGGCGATCGGGATGGCGCGGGCGTTGGCGAGGGCGCAGTAGTCCAGCCCCGGGCAGGCGATGATATCGCTGATCAGGCCGATGTTCGGCGTCGCCAGTCCGGCCGCCTGAAGCGCGGCGAACACGGTGGGCAGATCGTCGAGCTTCACATGCGGCAGGACGAGATTCTGCTCGTGGGTGACGCGGATGTCGTCCAGGCTGAAGCGCCCGGCCAGATCGGCCACCACGTCCATCTGGTCGGCGGAGGCGTCGCCCGGCGTGGCGTGATGCGCCTTCAGCGAGATCTCGACGATGGCGTAGCCGCTCTTCTTGTGCGGCTTGACGTTGTTGCGGGCGAACCGGGCGAAGGCGGGATCACCGGCCTTGGCCGCATCGAACGCCGCCGAGGTCGCCGGCAGGGTCTCGAAGTTGAGTGGGGCGAAGGCGCCGCGGATGCGGGCCAGCTCGGTGTCCGGCGCGTCGGCCAGGGCGGACTCGAGCTTTGACCACTCCTCCTCGACCTGACGGGCGAACTCGTCCCGGCCGAGGGCGGCGACGAGGATCTTGATCCGCGCCTTGTAGATGTTGTCCCGCCGGCCGTGGCGGTTGTAGACGCGCAGGACGGCTTCCAGATAGCTGAGGAGCCGCCCGGCCGGCAGATGCTCACGGATGGTCGGGCCGACGTAGGGGGTGCGCCCCTGCCCGCCGCCGACGATGACCTCGAAGCCCAGTTCGCCGTCGCGGTTGCGGCGCAGGACCAGGCCGATGTCGTGCACCCGCGCCGCCGTGCGATCCTTCGCCGCCGCGGTGACGGCGATCTTGAACTTGCGCGGCAGGAACGAGAATTCCGGGTGCAGCGTCGACCACTGGCGGATCAGCTCCGACCAAACGCGCGGATCATCGATCTCCTCGGCCGTGGCGCCGGCGAAGGGGTCGGCGGTGGTGTTGCGGATGCAGTTGCCGCTGGTCTGGATGGCGTGCAGGTCGACCTCGGCCAGCTGGTCGAGGATGTCCGGCGACTGGCCAAGCTTGATCCAGTTGAACTGGATATTCTGGCGGGTGGTGAAGTGGCCGTAGCCCTTGTCCCAGGTGCGGGCGATGTGCGCCAGACGGCGCATCTGCCGGCTGTCGAGCGAGCCGTAGGGAATGGCGACCCGCAGCATGTAGGCGTGCAGCTGCAGGTACAGGCCGTTCATCAGCCGCAGCGGCTTGAACTGGTCTTCGGTCAGGGCGCCGGACAGCCGGCGGCCGACCTGCTCGCGGAACTCGTTGGCCCGGTCGGCCAGGAATTCCTTGTCGATGGCGTCGTAGCGATACATGGGCGGCTACTTCCTGCGGATCAGGTCGACACGGCCGGTCGAGCGGGCCGCGCCCGTGGCGGCGAGGAGCGCCTCGACGCCGGCGCCGCCCTCGGCCTGTTTGCCGTGAGTGGGTTCATTGGTGGGGCCGAGGGCGCGCAGGCGCTCGCGGTAGCTGACCGGGGCCCAGCCGCCGGCCGCCTCGACGATGTCGATCAGATAGGGGTCGACGACCACAGTCGACTGCCCCCTGGCCGTCTCGACGGCAGCCGGTCCGGCGGCGTCGTCATCGGCGAAGTGCTCGGCCTCGGCGAAGCGTTCGATCCACTGGCCGGACTTCCAGAACACGACCTCGCCGTCGATCAGGCGGTTGGCGGTGATGGCTTTCATTTGGAACTCCTTCCTTCCCGCGTCGCAGGGAGGGGGACCGCTCCGAGAGCGGTGGAGGGGAGGATAGCCGGGGTCGCCATCGCCATGGCCTCGCCGACGATCAGCAGCGCCGGACCACTCAGCCCCCCGGCCGTCGCGGCGAGTTGCGCCAGCGTGGTCGGATGACGTTGCTCGTCGGCGCGAGAGGCGTTGACGACGATCAGGACCGGAGTCGCGCCGTCGCGGCCCGCCGCCATCAGGCGCGCGCCGATCAGGCCGGCGGTGGTCAGACCCATGTAGATGACCACCGTCTGGTTCGGATTGGCCAGGGCGGTCCAGTCGAGCTCGGGGTCGCCGTGTGCGGCGTGCCCGGTGACGAAGGTCACGGCCTGGGCCAGCCCCCGATGGGTCAGCGGCGCGCCGGCGCCAGCCGAGGCGGCCAGGGCGGCGGTGACGCCGGGCACGACCTCGCAGGTCACGCCCGCCGCGCGGCACTCTTCCAGTTCTTCTCCGCCGCGGCCGAAGATGAAGGGGTCGCCACCCTTCAGCCGGACCACTGCCAGCCCCTGAAGCGCGAAGGCGACCAGAAGGCGGTTGATGTCGCCCTGCGGCAGGGTGTGGCGGCTCTTGCGCTTGGCGACGTCGATCAGGCGGGCGCCCGGCGGGGCCAGGGCGAGAATCTCTTCGGAGACAAGGCCGTCATGGACGATGACGTCCGCCGCCGCGATCAGGCGGGCGGCTTTCAGCGTCAGCAGCTCCGGATCGCCGGGGCCTGCGCCGACCAGCCAGACCCGGCCGGCCGCGACCGCCGCCTTGCCCGCCCCGTCGAGGGCGACCAGACGCTTGGGCGTTGAGGGGGTCAGGCGGGCCATCTAACTTTCAGTTTCTCTACAAGCAGAATGGGGATTAAATCCCGAGACTCGAAGCGGGGCGGACCATCGGCCTGCCCCGCTCGCTGTCCGATGACGATAAGGGCCGATACGCCATCGGACCATTGCAAACTGGGTTCGGCGGACCCAGATCGCAAACCAAGACTTCTGCCGGGGGCCTCAGTTAATCTTATGGAACGGTCAAACGAGCGCCGAAGGCTGCCGCCTCTGAACGCCCTTCGCGCGTTCGAGGCCGCCGCCCGCCACCTGAACTTCAGCCGGGCCGCAGACGAACTGTCGGTGACGCCCGGCGCCGTCAGCCAGCAGATCCAGAATCTGGAGGACTATGTCGGCGCGGCCCTGTTCAAGCGCACCCCCAAGGGCCTGCTGTTGACCGACGCCGCCCAGACCGCCCTGCCCGCCCTGCGCGAGGCCTTTGATCGCCTCGCCGAGGCCGCAAGCCTGCTGACCGCCGCCGTCGACGGCCGCCGCCTGACCCTGACCGCCGCGCCGTCCTTCGCCGCCAAATGGCTGGTCCCGCGGCTCGGCCGCTTCGAGGAGGCACAGCCCCAGGTCGATGTCTGGCTCAGCGCCGGCATGGAGGTCGTCGACTTCGCCAGCGGCGAGATCGATCTGGCCATCCGCTACGGCGGCGGGCGCTATCCGGGCCTGGAGGTCACCCGCCTGCTCAGTGAGACGGTGATCCCCGTCGTCAGCCCCGCCCTGCTCGAGCAGAACCCGATCAACGATCCGGCCGACCTGGTGAACCACATCCTGCTGCACGACGGCTCGCCCGACGCCGACGATTCCTGCCCCGACTGGGCGATGTGGCTGGCGGCGCGCGGGGTCAAGACCGTGGACGGGACGAGAGGGCCCCGCTTCAACCAGTCCAGCCTGGTGATCGAGGCCGCCGCCAACGGACGGGGCGTCGCGCTGGCCAAACGGACCCTGGCGCAGGCGGACCTCGACGCGGGACGCCTGGTCACGCCGTTTCAGATCGCCACCGCCGTGGACTTCGCCTATTACGTCGTCCATCCCAAGACCAAGGGACGGCTGCCGCAGGTGAAGGCGTTCGTTTCCTGGCTCACCGAGGAGGCTGCGGCCCACGAGGCCGCCCTCCAGACCATGGACAACGGTTCCGGTATCTGACGTGGCCAAAGATGTACTGAATGCGACCGCTGACGCGCGCGTCGCCCCCGCCGACTGCACCACCATGGTCGAGGTCCGACAGGGCGTCGACGCCCTCGACCGCCTGCTGGTGACCATCATCGCCGAGCGTCAGGGCTACATGGACGCCGCCGCCCGCATCAAGCCCGACCGAAGCGTCGTGCATGATCGGGCGCGGATCGAGGACGTCGTGACCAAGGTAAAGGCCGCCGCGCGCGAGGCCGGCCTTTCGGAAGCCATCGCCGAGCCGGTCTGGCGCACAATGATCGACCGCTGCATCGCCTATGAGTTCAGCGTCTGGGACCGGACGCGGAAGGGCTAGGTCGCCCTGCTATCCCTTGAGCGACCGCAACGCCTGTTCGTGGCGATAGGCGGCGATGTCGAACAGGGCGGCGTCCAGCGCGGCGTGCACGGCGGGCAGCCGGCCCGGCCCTTCCGCCTCGGCGCGGGCGCAGGCCTCGCCCAGCGCATGGGCCCCGACGCCCCGCGCCGCGCCCTTCACCGTGTGAAGCGCGTCCCGCCAGCCCTCCGAGGCCGAATCAAGCATCGGCGACCAGAGCTGGGCCTGCTGTTCGAACAGGGCGAGCACCTCGTCGATCACGGCGGAATCGCCGGCGGCGAAGCCCTCCAGGTACGGAAAATCCACGGCTCCGGTGATGTCTCGTCGCGCCAATTTTATCGCCCTTGCGTCGGTCGGCTTTTCGCGTATGTTCCGCGCCCTCGCCGCTGGCCACCGAAAGGGGCCGGAGCCGGGACGGGTGTATAGCTCAGTTGGTAGAGCAGCTGACTCTTAATCAGCGGGTCCAAGGTTCGAATCCTTGTACACCCACCACTTTCCCCAGGAAATTGGTCGCGTTCGAAACAGCCCTCGCCTCTTAGGGACCAGGACCGATTCCCGCGACTTGGCGTCAGGCCGCCCTGCCCTAAATCCTTCATCCTGACGGACCCGATCCCGGGGCCGGGAGTTGTCCATGCGCAGTCTCTTCGCCCTCACCCTGATCCTGGCGCTGGGGAGCGTCGCCGCGCCGGTCGCCGCGCCGAAGGCGGCGCTGATCGAGGACTTCACGATGCAACCCGAAACGCGCTGGCGGTTCTTCTCGGATGCGGTGATGGGCGGCGTGTCGTCGGGGCGTGTCGTGTTCGCCGAGGAGGGCGGCCGGTCCTACGCCCGCATGACCGGCACGGTCAGCACCGCCAACCGGGGCGGGTTCATCCAGATGCGGCTGGAGCTGCCCGACCCGCCCGCACCGGACACCCGGGGCGTGCGCATCGTCGTGCGCGGCAATGACCAGCGCTACTTCGTCCACCTGCGCACATCCGGCACGGTGCTGCCCTGGCAGTACTATCAGTCCGGGTTTGACGTCTCCGGCGCCTGGACCGAGATTCGCCTGCCCCTGGACAGTTTCGCGCCCTCCGGCGGCCTGCTGCGTGCGACGCCGCGGCCGCAGAGCGTGAGGTCGATCGCCGTCGTCGCCTATGGTCGCGACCATGAGGCGAAGATCGACGTCGCCGAGGTGGCCTTCTACTGAGCGCGTGGCGGGCGGGAGGCCGCCGCGTCGCGGCCTACTTGAAGGCGACGCCGGCCTTGAAGCCCATGGCCTTGAACGCCATCGCCGCCGGACAGAAGCCGGTGAACGCCGCCTGGATCATGTTGAGGCCGGCGAAAGCGCTCAGCAGCAGCCAGAGCGGATTGACGAACTGGCCGAGGGCCAGGCCGGTCAGCACGACGAGGCCGGCGAAGACGAAGACAGCGCGATCGATGGTCATGGAAAGGTCCTTTGCGCGTTCGGGCCGGAGCCCGGGGATGACGCCCGCCCAAGGCAAGCGCCTGGATATGAGTGGCCGGCTCAGGCCTTGATCTTGCGGATGCCCATCACGTCCAGGGCCAGCTTTTCGTAGAAGGGCTCGCTCTCGCCGCGCTTCACCTTCGCGAGGAAGTACTTCTCGAACCCGACCTTCGCCAGGTGCACCCACTTGCCGCTGGCCGACCAGTTGACGTTGCGGGGCGGGATCTGCGGCTGGGCGACGAAGGCCACGCCGCCGTCGCCGAAGTCGGCGAGGCAGATGGCATTCCAGGTCGCCTCGTGCGTCGCGGGTCGGCCGCCGACGAGGTCGCCGAGATTGTGGGCGATGGCGGTGACCATGCTCTCGATCATGAAGCCGGTCTTGGGGACGCCGACCGGCACGGGCGTTTTGCCCGTCGGGGCGATGGCGACGCAGACGCCGAGTGCGAGGACGTTCGGGAACGCCGGATTCCGCTGGTGCCTGTCCACAACGATGAAACCGCGCGGGTTGGTCAGCCCTTCGATCCCGCGAACAGCCTCTACACCCCGGAAGGCGGGCAGCATCATCGAGAAGGCGAAGGGAATGTCGTGCGTCGCCTTGACCGACCCGTCTTCGGCGACCTCCTCGGCATGCATCATGCCGGCTTCCACCGAGGTGACCCGGGCGTTGGTGACCCACTTGATGTGGCGCTCGCGCATTTCGCTCTCGAGCATGCCCTTGGTGTCGCCGACGCCGTCGAGGCCGAGATGGCCGACGTAGGGCTCCGAGGTGACGAAGGTCATGGGCACGCGGTCGCGGATCTTCCGGCGGCGCAGCTCGGTATCGAGGATCATGGCGAACTCGTAGGCCGGGCCGAAGCAGGAAGCGCCCTGCACGGCGCCGACCACGATCGGCCCGGGGTTCTCCACGAAACGGTCAAAGGCCGCCGCCGCCGTCTCGGCGTGATCGACATGGCAGATGGACTGGGTGAAGCCGCCATGCGGTCCGAGGCCCTCGATCTCGTCGAACGCCAGCTCCGGCCCCGTGGCGATCACCAGGTAGTCGTAGTCGACGATCGCCCCGTCGGTGAGCTCCAGCCGGTTATGGGCGGGGTCGAGGCGGCGGGCGCCGACGCCAGTGAAGCCAATCCCCTTCTTCTTGAAGACAGGCGGCAGCTTCACCTCGATCGCTTCGCGCTTGCGCCAGTGGACGGCGACCCACGGGTTGGACGGCACGAAATGAAAGGTGTCGCCCTGTGAGACGACGCTGACGTCGGCGCGGTCGCCGACGGCGGCCTTGATCTCGAAGGCGGCGATGGCGCCGCCGAGGCCGGCGCCCAGAATGACGATACGCGGTTTGGCCATGGTCAGTTCCCTCACATCCTTTGACTGGCGCGCATTTCGATGAGCCCGCCTTGATGTGGATCACAACGGCCCGATCTCGCCGGGCGCAGGGTGATCCTCGTTGATGGCTTGACTTAATATGCGCATTACCGCATATACGCAACTATGCATTTACAAGACCACGCCCTGAAGGCTTCTGCGGACAAGGCCTGCGACCTCCTGAAGGCGCTGGGCAATCCGCACAGGCTGATGATCGTCTGCTCGCTCCTTGAGTGTGAGCAGTCGGTGGGGGCGCTCGCGCAGACGCTGGGCGTTCGGGAGACCCTTGCCTCACAGCATCTGGGCCTCCTGCGTCGCGACGGCCTCGTGACGGCGCGCCGGGATGGCCAGACGGTTTACTACGGCCTTCAGAGCCACGCCGCCCGGGCCGTGGTCGAGGCGCTTTCGGATCATTTCTGCACGGTCGACTGACCCTGCCCGCCCTCAAAAGGAGCACACCATGTTCGGCGCCCCCAAGACCAAGGATCTCACGCCCCTGCAGGTGCAGGCGGCGCTCGAGGCCCACGAGATCCTGCTCGTCGATGTGCGCGAGCCGGCCGAATTCGCCGCCGAACGCATTCACGGCGCGCTGAACTTTCCGCTCTCCACCTTCGACCCCGGCGCCCTGCCGGAGGCCGGCGACCGGCTCATGGTCCTGCAATGCGGATCGGGCAAGCGGTCGGCCATGGCCATCGATCAATGCCGCAAGGCCGGCCACGCCATCGAAAGCCACCTGGCCGGCGGGATCATGGCCTGGAAGGCCGCCGGGTTTCCGACGGTGAGCATCGACACGGCGACCGGCTCGGTTCGCGATCCCGGCTGACCCCGCCCCTCTCTTCAGACCGCAAGCCCAGGCGCCCCGCCATGTCCATGAAATCCCTGCTGATCCTCCCGCTGGCCGGCGCCCTGCTGCTCGGCGGTTGCGGCGAGGCCGCGCCGGAGAAACCGGTCGCCCGGGTCGCGCCAGCGGCGGGCCGGCTGACGGTGGTCGAGCGGACCATTTCCGACCTCAAGCCGGCGCCGGCCACCCTGACGACCCGGGACATGGGCGAGGCGCGGGCCCGTATCACCGGCGTGCTGGTCTCACTGCTGGTCAAGGAAGGCGACACCGTCCGCCAGGGCCAGGTGATCGCCATCGTCAAGGACGACCGCCTGGGCCTTCTGACCGCCGCCTACGACGCCCAGGTCGCCGCCGCCGCCGCTGAGGCCGCCCGCGCCCAGGCCGACCTGAGCCGCACCCGCACCCTGTTCGCCCAGGGCATCTACGCCGAGGCGCGGCTCGACCAGGTCGAGGCCATCGCCAAGGCTTCCGGCGCCGCACTGGCCGCGGCGAAGGCGCAGCGCTCGGCAAGCGCCGAGCTGGGCGCCCAGGGCGCGATTCTCGCGCCTGCCGGCGGACGCGTCCTCGTCGCCGACGTGCCCCCCGGGTCAGTCGTGACCGCCGGCCAGTCCGTGGCAAGGATCACAGCCGGGCCCGCTGTCGTCCGGCTGGAGCTGCCGGAAAGCCAGGCCCGTTCGTTGCGGCTGGGCGACTCCGTGCAGGTGTCGATCGACGGCGCCGCGACCGCGACGACCGGCATGATCAGTCAGATCTACCCGTCCGTCGTCGCCGGACAGCTGGTCGCCGATGTGACCGCCGCCGGCCTGCCCCAGGACCTGGTCGGCCGGCGCGCCACGGTGATGGTGCGGATCGGCGAGCGCCAGGCTCTGGTGGTCCCGCGCCGCTATGTCTCCACCCGCTACGGCATCGACTATGTGCGCCTCGTCAGGCCTGACGGCGCCGCCTCGGACACCCCTGTCCAGACCCGCGCGGGGCCAACGGCCGATGAGCTGGAGGTCCTGTCCGGCCTGAAGTCGGGCGACATCCTCTCGCTGCCGGAGGCCGTGCGATGAACCTCGGCCTCTCCGGGCGCCTCACCCGCGCGACCATCCGCTCGCCGCTGACCCCGCTGTTCCTGCTCGCCGCGATCGCGGTGGGCTTGCTGGCGTTGATGAGCATCCCGCGCGAGGAGGAGCCGCAGATCAGCGTGCCCATGGTCGACATCATGGTATCGGCCCCCGGCCTGCGCGCCGCCGACGCGGTGGAGCTGGTCGGCAAGCCGCTCGAGGCCATCGTCAAGAGCGTCAACGAGGTCGAGCACGTCTACACCTTCGCCGACGACGACCAGGTCATGGTCACCGCGCGGTTCAAGGTCGGGGTCGATCCCGACGCCGCCGCCGTCCGGATCCATGAGCGCATCCGCGGCAACCTGGACCGCATCCCCGCCGGCATCCCCGAACCGCTGATCCAGACGCGCGGCATCAATGACGTGCCGAGCCTGGTGCTCACCCTGTCGCCAAAGCCCGGCGCGGCGGGACAATGGACCGACCAGGCCCTGTATGAACTGGCCGGCAAGCTGCGCACCGAGGTGGCCAAGGTCGACGACGTCGGTCTGACCTTCATCGTCGGTGGCCGGCCGCGTGAGATCCGTATCGAGCCCGACCCGGCCCGCATGGCCCGCCACGGCGTGTCGCTGGCGGCGCTGATGGACACCGTGCGTCAGGCCAACCGCGCCTTCCCCGCCGGCCAGCTGCGCAACGGCGGCGAAGCCGTACAGGTCACAGCCGGCAAGACCTTCACCGACGCCGGTCAGATCGGCCTGCTCGCCCTGCCCTCGGCCAGCGGTCAGGCCGTCTATGTCCGCGACGTCGCCGAGGTGGTCGAAGGCCCGCGTGAGGATCAGGCCCGCGCCTGGCGCTTCGCCCGTGACGGCGCGAACTGGTCCGAGGCGCCCGCGGTCAGCCTGGCCATCGCCAAGCGCAAGGGCGCCAACGCCGTGGTGGTCTCGCACGCGGTCCTGGAGCGGGTCGAGGCGCTGAAGGGCTCCCTGCTGCCCGACAGCCTGAGCGTCGACGTCACCCGCGACTATGGCGAGACCGCCAATGAGAAGGCCAACGAGCTGCTGTTTCACCTGGCGCTGGCCACCATCTCGATCGTCGTGCTGATCGGCTTTGCCATCGGCTGGCGGGAGGCGGCGGTGACCGCCGTGGTGATCCCCACGACCATCCTGCTGACCCTCTTCGCCTCCAACCTGATGGGCTACACCATCAACCGGGTCAGCCTGTTCGCCCTGATCTTCTCGATCGGCATCCTGGTCGACGACGCCATCGTCATGATCGAGAACATCGCCCGACACTGGGCCATGAAGGACGACCGCAGTCCGCTGGACGCGGCGGTCGAGGCCGTGGCCGAGGTCGGCAACCCCACCGTGGTCGCCACGCTCACCGTCGTCGCGGCCCTGCTGCCCATGCTGTTCGTCTCGGGCCTGATGGGGCCCTACATGGCGCCGATCCCGGTCAACGCCTCGGCGGCGATGGTGTTCTCGTTCTTCGTGGCCGTGGTCATCGCGCCCTGGCTGATGGTGCGCTTCGCCCGCAAGGCGGTGGCCGAAGGCCAGGCCGCTCACGCCGACCACGGCGAGGGCCGCCTGGGCGCCGCCTACCGCGCCGTGGCCGGTCGCGTCATCGCCACGCGGCGCAGCGCCTGGACCTTCCTGATCGCGGTGGGCCTTGCCACCCTGCTGGCCGGCGCGATGTTCTACACCAAGGCCGTGACGGTGAAGCTGCTGCCGTTCGACAACAAGTCCGAGCTGCAGGTCATCACCGACCTGCCGGAGGGCACGTCCCTGGAAGCCACCCAGCGGGTGCTGAACGACCTGGCGGCGATCACCCGCTCCGTGCCGGAAGTCACCGCGATCGACGCCTTCGCCGGAACGTCCGCGCCGTTCAACTTCAACGGTCTGGTGCGGCACTACTACCAGCGCAACCGGCCGGAGATGGGCGACCTGTCGGTCACCCTCGCGCCCAAGGCCGATCGCGACCGCTCCAGCCACGCCGTGGCCCTGGACCTGCGTGAGCGGCTGGCCAAGGCCCCCCTGCCGGTCGGGGCGGCGATCAAGGTCGTCGAGGCCCCGCCCGGGCCGCCGGTGATGGCGACCCTGCTGGCGGAGGTCTACGGACCGGACGCGGCCTCCCGTCGCGCCGTGGCCGAGCAACTGAAGACCATCTTCCGGTCCGTGCCCTACATCGTCGACGTCGACGACAGCTACGGCGTGCCGCGCCCGGGCCTGCGGCTTACGCCCGACCGGGCCCGCCTCGAGGCCCTGGAGGTCAGCGACCGCGATATCCACGACTCCATCGCCGCGGCGCTTGGCGGACAGGTGGTCGGCTACGCCCACCGCGGCGAGAGTCGCGATCCGCTGGAGATCGCCGTCCGCCTGCCGCAATCCGCCCGGACCTGGGGCGAGGGCCTGGCCGCCCTGCCGGTCGCCCGGTCGCGGGACGGCCGTCTGGTCGCGCTGGGCGAGGTCGTCACCGCAAGCCAGGAAGCCGGCTCGACCCACATCTTCCGCCGTGACGGCCGGGATGTGGACATGGTCCTGGCCGAGCTGGCCGGAGCCTACGAGGCGCCGATCTACGGCATGCTGGCGGTCAACCGCGCCGTGGAAGACGCCGACTGGAAGGACACGCCGAAGCCGGACATCCGGCTCAACGGCCAGCCGACCGACGAAAGCCGGCCGACCATTCTGTGGGACGGCGAGTGGGAGATCACCTGGGTGACCTTCCGCGACATGGGCGCCGCCTTCGGGGTGGCGATCCTCGGCATCTATGTGCTGGTCGTCGCCCAGTTCAAAAGCTTCCGGCTGCCGCTGGTCATCCTGACGCCGATCCCGCTGACGCTGGTGGGCATCGTCATCGGCCATATCCTGTTCCAGGCGCCCTTCACTGCCACCTCCATGATCGGCTTCATCGCCCTGGCCGGGATCATCGTGCGAAACTCGATCCTGCTGGTCGACTTCATCCGCCACAGCCAGGGTGATGGGCGGCCGCTTCGGGCCGTGCTTCTCGAGGCCGGCGCCATCCGCTTCAAGCCGATCGTGCTGACGGCGCTGGCGGCGATGATCGGCGCTGCGGTGATCCTGTTCGACCCGATCTTCCAGGGCCTGGCCATCTCGCTGCTGTTCGGCCTCGCCTCATCAACGATCCTGACCGTCCTGGTCATCCCGGCCATCTACGTCGTGCTGCGGGACGACGGGCGGCCGGCGAGCGCGGTGGAGGCGACGGTCTGATGGAAGGCGCGCGCGACGCATTGAACCTGAATGCGCATATTCTAATATGAGCGGTATGACGGACTTCCTGATCGAAGACATCGAGGCGCCCGGCCTCTCCGAGCTGCAGGACTGCGTGCAGCCCGCCGCCCGGCTCCTGAAGCTGCTGGCGAGCGAGCAGCGGCTGTTGCTGCTGTGCCGGCTCATGGAGGGCGAGGCTTCGGTCAGCGTCCTGGCGGAGCACGCCGCCCTCGCCCAGTCAGCGACCTCGCAGCATCTGGCGAAGATGCGCGCCGAGGGGCTGGTCACCACCCGGCGGGACGGTCAGACGATCCACTACCGGATCGCCGACCCCAACGCGGCCCACATCCTGGCGGCGCTGAGCGAGATCTATCGCGGCCGGTAGCCCGGGCCTCCGTCAGCGCCGTCAGGCCCAGGCTCCGACGGCCCGCCAGGCTACGTAGGCGGCGACGACCAGCACCAGTCCGGCGAACAGCCGACGGGCCAGCAGCGCCCGGTCCGCCAGCAGGCCGGCGCCGCGCAGCCCTGCCCAGCCGCCGGCCAGGCCGCCGAGGATGAACAGCCCGGCGACCGGCCAGTCCACCAGGCCCGAGGCGGCATAGTTGGCCGAGGTCGCAGCGCCGAACAGAGCCACCGACAGAAGCGACGAGGCCGCCGCATTGGCTAGGGTCATCCCTGTCGCCGCCATCAGGCCCGGTACGATCAGGAAGCCGCCGCCAATGCCGAAGAAGCCGGCGGCGATCCCGGTCAGCAGGCCAAGCGGCGCAAGCTTGAGGGTCAGCTGCCAGGTGATGTGGACCTGCGGGTCTCCCTCTCCCTTCGGCCGGCGGAGCATCGACAGCGCGATGGCCGCCATGGCGAGGGCGAAGAACAGCAGAAGCTGCTGGCCATCGACCTGCTTGGCGAGGCTGGAGCCCAGGAACGAGCCCGCCAGCCCGGCGACCGCGAAGACCGTGGCGCAAGGCCATTTGACCCGCCCGCCGCGACCGTGTCCCACCAGGTTGATCAGGGCGTTGACCGCCACGGCCGCAGCGGACGTGCCAATGGCGACGTGCGGATCATCAATCCCGACGACATACAGCAGCAGCGGCGTGGCCAGCACAGAGCCGCCGCCCCCGAAGAGGCCCAGCAGCGCGCCGACGAGGACGCCGCTGGCGATGGCGGTGATGATCATGGCGAGGGTCATGCGATCCCGATCCCTGCGGACTTGTATCTGCATATATTCGCATATATGTTATGCCCATCAAACGCAAGCCGCGAGCCTCGCATGTCCCAGTCGATCACCCCCGCCGACCCCGCCGTCGTCGAAGCCGCGGCCATCATCGGTCGGGCGCTGGCGGCGACGGCGAAGCGGCCGATCGTCAAGGCCTTCTTCGACGAGGCGACCTTCACCGTCAGCTATGTCGTTCGGGATCCGGGCTCGAGGGCCTGCGCCATCATCGACAGTGTGCTGGACTATGACGCCGCATCCGGCCGCACCTCGGAAGGCCCGGCGCAGGCTGTCATCGACTACGTCAGGGCGGAGGACCTGGAGGTCGTCTGGCAGATCGAGACCCACGCCCATGCCGACCACCTGTCGGCCGCCCCGCTGCTGCAGGCGGCGCTGGGCGGTCGGCTGGCCATCGGCGAGCGGATCGTCAAGGTGCAGGACACCTTCGGCAAGCTGTTCAACGCCGGCGCCGAATTCGCCCGCGACGGCAGCCAGTTCGACCACCTCTTCAGCGAAGGCGAGCGCTACGCGATCGGTGGGCTGGAGGCGATCGCCCTGCATGTCCCCGGCCATACGCCCGCCTGCATGGCCCATGTGATCGGCGACGCGGTCTTCGTCGGGGACACGCTGTTCATGCCCGACTACGGGACGGCCCGTTGCGACTTCCCGGGCGGCGACGCCGGGACACTCTACGACTCGATCCAGCGGCTGCTGGCCCTGCCGGACGAGACGCGTGTCTTCCTCTGTCACGACTATCTGGCCCCGGACCGGACGACCTTCGTCTGGGAGACCAGCATCGCGGCGCAGCGGGCCGACAATGTCCATGTCCACGCCGGGGTCAGCCGCGCCGACTTCATCGCCCTGCGAGAGGCCCGGGACCGGACGCTGGCCATGCCGCGCCTGATCCTGCCCTCGGTTCAGGTCAACATGCGCGGCGGTCATCTCCCCGAGCCCGAAGACAACGGGGTCCGCTACCTGAAAATCCCGCTGAACGCCGTGTGAGAAGCGGCAGGAGGGGCGAGACCGCCCCTCCCCGGCTTCAGCGCGGCAGCTTGCTGGCGCCCATCAGATAGGCGTCGACGGCCTGGGCGCACTGGCGGCCCTCGCGGATGGCCCAGACGACCAGGGACTGACCCCGTCGCATGTCGCCGCAGGCGAAGATGTTCTCCGAGGTCGTCTTGTAGTCGGTCACCGGCGCCTTCACCGCGCCACGGGCGTCGAGCTCGACCCCCGCCTGCTCGGTGAAGCTGTTGTGGCGGGGCGAGACGAATCCCATGGCCAGCAGCACCATGTCGGCCTTGATCTGGAACTCGCTGCCGGCGACTTCCTGCAGCACCTGACGGCCATTCTCGCCGGCGACCCATTCCATGCGGACGCATTCCAGCGCCTCGACCTTGCCGTTCGAGCCGATGGCCCGCTTGGTGGCCACGGCGAAGTCACGTTCGCAGCCCTCCTCATGGCTGGTCGAGGTGCGCAGCTTCATCGGCCAGTCGGGCCAGGTCATCAGCTTGTTCTCGTGCGCCGGCGGCTGGGGCATGATCTCCAGCTGGGTGACCGAAAGGGCGCCGTGGCGGTTGGAGGTGCCGATGCAGTCGGAGCCGGTGTCCCCGCCCCCGATGACGACGACGTGCTTGCCCTTGGCCGACAGAGTGCCGTTCGGGGCGGCCTTGGCCTCGTCGTCGCCGGCGTTGCGCTTGTTCTGCTGGACCAGGAAATCCATGGCGAAATGGATGCCGTCCAGGTCGCGGCCGGGGACCTCCAGGTCGCGCGGCAGCTCGGCGCCGCCGGCCATCACCAGGACGTCGTAGTCGTCGAGGATGCGCTGCACCGAGACGCTGACGCCGATCTCCATGTTGGTCCGGAAGATCACCCCCTCGGCCTCCATCTGGGCGACGCGGCGGTCGATCAGATGCTTCTCCATCTTGAAGTCGGGAATGCCGTAGCGGAGCAGACCCCCGATGCGGTCGCTCTTCTCAAAGACCGTGGCGGCGTGACCGACCCGGGCCAGTTGCTGGGCGCAGGCCAGCCCCGCCGGGCCGGAGCCGACGACCGCGACGCGCTTGCCGGTGCCGCGGGGCGACGGGCGCGGCGTGATCCAGCCCTCTTCCCAGCCCTTGTCGACGATGGCGCATTCGATGGTCTTGATCGTCACCGGGGTGTCGATGATGTTCAAAGTGCAGGACGCCTCGCAGGGTGCGGGGCAGATGCGGCCGGTGAACTCCGGGAAGTTGTTGGTCGACTGCAGGTTCTCGAGCGCCGTCTGCCACTGCTCGCGGTAGACGAGGTTGTTGAAGTCCGGGATCTGGTTATTGACCGGACAGCCGTTGTGACAGAACGGAATCCCGCAATCCATGCAGCGCGCGGCCTGCTGGTTCAGCGCCGGCGCAGGCAGGGGTTTGACGAACTCGTTCCAGGTGCGCAGGCGCTCCTGCGGCTTTTCATAGCCGCGGTCCTGACGCTCGATTTCCAGAAAGCCGGTGGGCTTGCCCATGGTGTTACTCCGACCCTGATAGGTTATTCGGCGGCGACGGCGGCGGCCGCGCGTCGCTCGTTGGCCATGTCGGTCAGCGCCCGGCGGTAGTCCTTGGGCATGACCTTCCAGAAGCGCGTCACGGCGACGTCCCAGGTGTCCAGGATGTCGCGGGCGCGGGCGCTGCCGGTGTAGAGCAGGTGGCGCTCCACGAGGATGCGCAGACGTTCGGCGTCGAAGGACAGCATGTCGCCCATGCCGTTGTCCTCGACCGAACGGGCGCGCTGGCTGGGCCGCCCCGTCTCGTCGCCCGAGGCCGTGGGCTCAACCGCCTCGAGATCGACCATCGCGGCATTGCAAAGCGACGGGAAGCGTCCCTCGGGATCGTAGACATAGGCCACGCCGCCGGACATGCCGGCCGCGAAGTTGCGGCCTGTTTCGCCCAGTACGGCGATGACCCCGCCCGTCATGTACTCGCAGCCGTGGTCGCCCGTGCCCTCGACCACGGCCACGGCGCCCGAGTTGCGCACCGCGAAGCGCTCGCCGGCCACGCCCTGGAAATAGGCCTCGCCGGCGATGGCGCCGTAGAGGACGGTGTTGCCGACGATGATGTTGGTCACCGGATCGCGGGTTGACTCCTTCGGCTGGCGGACGACCACCCGGCCGCCGGACAGGCCCTTGCCGACGTAGTCGTTGCCGTCGCCGATCAGCTCCAGGGTGACGCCCCGGGCCGCGAAGGCGCCGAAGCTCTGGCCCGCCGCCCCGTGGAAGGTCAGGGAGATGGTGTCCTCCGGCAGGCCGGCGTGGCCGTAGCGCCGCGCGACCTCCGACGACAGCATGGTGCCGACCGTGCGGTTGATGTTGCGGATCGGGTACTCGCCACGCATCGGCCGGCCCGATTCCAGCGCTTCGGCGGCGTCGGCGATCAGGGTGTTGTCGAGCGCCTTCTCCAGACCGTGGTCCTGGGTCTGCGACTGGCTGAGACCCGCGCCGGGTTCGGCGACGGCGTGAAGGATCCTGGACAGGTCCACGCCCTCGGCCTTCCAGTGGTCGAGCGCCTGGCGCATCTCCAGCCGGTCGACGCGGCCGACCATCTCGGCGACCGTCCGGAAGCCCAGCTGGGCCATGATCTCGCGCAGCTCTTCGGCGACGAAGAAGAAGTAGTTGATCACATGCTCGGGCTTGCCGTTGAAGCGGGCCCGCAGCACCGGATCCTGCGTCGCAACGCCCACCGGGCAGGTGTTCAGGTGGCACTTGCGCATCATGATGCAGCCGGCCGAGATCAGTGGCGCGGTGGCGAAACCGAACTCGTCGGCGCCCAGCAGGGCGGCGACGGCCACGTCACGACCGGTGCGCAGCCCGCCATCGGCCTGGACCGCGACGCGCGACCGCAGGCCGTTGAGCAGCAGGGTCTGCTGGGTCTCGGCCAGGCCGATCTCCCAGGGCGACCCCGCGTGGATCAGCGAGGTCAGCGGCGAGGCGCCGGTCCCGCCCTCGAAGCCGGAGATGGTGATGTGGTCGGCCCGCGCCTTGGCGACGCCGGCGGCCACGGTGCCCACGCCCACCTCGGACACCAGCTTCACCGAAATCCGGGCGCGGCTGTTGGCGTTCTTCAGGTCGTGGATGAGCTGGGCCAGATCCTCGATCGAATAGATGTCGTGGTGCGGCGGCGGGCTGATAAGGCCCACGCCCGGCGTCGAGTGGCGGACGCGGGCGATATTCTTGTCGACCTTGTGGCCGGGCAGCTGGCCGCCCTCGCCGGGCTTGGCGCCCTGGGCCATCTTGATCTGGATATCGTCGGCGTTGACCAGATACTCGGCAGTGACGCCGAACCGGCCGGAGGCCACCTGTTTGATCGCCGAGCGCATGGAGTCGCCGTTCGGCAGCGGCTTGAAGCGGTCGGCTTCCTCCCCGCCCTCACCGGTGTTGGACCGGCCGCCGATCCGGTTCATCGCCACCGCGAGGGTGGTGTGGGCCTCGCGGCTGATCGAGCCGAAGCTCATGGCGCCGGTGGCGAAGCGCTTGACGATCTCTGCCGCCGGCTCGACCTCGTCGAGGCTGAGCGGGGTCTCCGCGTCGCGGAACTGCATCAGGCCCCGGATGGTCAGCAGGCGCTGGGCCTGCTGGTTGATGCCGTCGGCGAAGGCCCGGTACTCGTCCGGCAGGTTGCCGCGCACGGCATGCTGCAGGCGGGCCACCGTCTCGGGCGTCCAGGCATGCTCCTCCCCGCGCAGGCGGAAGGCGAAGGTGCCGCCGACGTCGAGCATCGAGGCGTAGATCGGATTGTCGCCGAACGCGTCGCGGTGGCGGCGCACGGCCTCCTCGGCGATGCCGTCCAGGCCGATGCCCTCGATCGTCGTGGCCGTGCCGGTGAAGTACTTCTCGATGACCGCTGAGTTCAGGCCGACGGCGTCGAAAATCTGCGCGCCGCAGTAGGACTGGTAGGTCGAGATGCCCATCTTGGACATCACCTTCAGCAGGCCCTTGCCGACCGCCTTGATGAAGTTCTTGCGCACATCATAGGCGCTGAGCGCGTAGCCGTTCTGGACCCGCAGGTGCTCCAGCGTCTCGAACGCCAGATAGGGGTTCACCGCCTCGGCGCCGTAGCCGGCCAGGACGCAGAAGTGGTGCACCTCGCGCGCTTCGCCGGTCTCGATGACCAGGCCGGTCTGCATGCGCAGCCCCTGGCGGATCAGGTGGTGGTGCACCGCCGCCGTGGCCAGCGCCGCCGGGATGGCGATGCGGTCCGGCGAGGTCGCCCGGTCCGACAGGATCAGGATGTTCATGTCGGCCAGGACGTTGTCGGTCGCTTCGCGGCAGACCCGCTCCAGCGCCTTCTCCAGCCCCGCCGCGCCCTCGGCGGCGGGCCAGGTGACGTCGATGGTCGCGGTGCGGAAGGCGCCGTCCAGCAGCTCGCTGATGGCGCGGATCTTGGCCATGTCCTCGTTGGTGAGGATCGGCTGGGAAACCTCCAGCCGCTTGTGCGTGCCGGCCTGGCGTCCGAGCAGGTTCGGACGCGGGCCGATCATCGAGACCAGGCTCATCACCAGTTCCTCGCGGATCGGGTCGATCGGAGGGTTGGTGACCTGGGCGAAATTCTGCTTGAAGTATTCGTAGAGCAATTTGGTGCGACGCGAGAGCACGGCGATCGGCACATCGGCGCCCATGGAGCCGATGGGGTCGTCGGCGGTCTGGGCCATCGGCTCGAGGAAGAACTGCAGGTCTTCCTGGGTGTAGCCAAAGGCCTGCTGGCGGTCGAGCAGGTGCTGGGGATCGGCGCCCTGCAGTTCCTCGGCCGGCGGAGCCTCGGGCAGGTCCTCGAGCTTGAACTGGGTGCGGGCCAGCCATTCGGCGTAAGGCTGGGCGTCGGCGAGGGAGGCCTTGATCTCCTCGTCCTCGATGATGCGGCCTTCCTCCATGTCGATCAGCAGCATCTGGCCCGGCTGCAGGCGCCACTTGCGGACCACCCGCTCCTCGGGAACGGTCAGCACGCCCACTTCCGAGGCCATGATCACATGGTCCTGGTCGGTGATCACGAAGCGCGCCGGGCGAAGGCCGTTGCGGTCCAGCGTCGCGCCGATCTGGCGGCCGTCGGTGAAGGCCACGGCGGCCGGCCCGTCCCAGGGCTCCATCAGGGCGGCGTGGTACTCGTAGAAGGCTTTCCGCTTCGGATCCATCAGCGGGTTGCCGGCCCAGGCCTCCGGGATCAGCATCATCACCGCATGGGCCAGCGGATAGCCGCCGGCGACCAGCAGCTCGAGCGCGTTGTCCAGGCAGGCGGTGTCGGACTGGCCGTGCGGGATCAACGGCCACATCTTGTTGAGGTCCGGCCCCAGCAGGTCGGATTCCAAGGTGCGCCGCCGGGCGTTCATCCAGTTGACGTTGCCCCGGACGGTGTTGATCTCGCCGTTGTGGGCGATGAACCGGTAGGGGTGCGCCAGCTTCCAGGACGGGAAGGTATTGGTCGAGAAGCGCTGGTGGACCAGCGCCAGCGCCGACTCCGTCAGCGGGTTCTTGAGGTCGGTGTAGAAGCTGCCGACCTGGTCGGCGAGCAGCAGGCCCTTGTAGACCACGGTGCGGGTCGAGAAGGACGGCAGATACAGCTGCGTCAGCCCCGGGAGGTTCTTCTTGACGGCCAGTTCCGCCAGCGGGTTCTGCAGCTGCTTGCGGATGGTCAGCAGCTTGCGCTCGAAGGCGTCCTGGTCCCTGGTCCCCTCGCCCCGGCCGACGATGGCCTGGCGGATGACGGGCATCTCGGCCAGCACGGCGGCGCCCAGACCGGTGGTGTCGATGGGCACGTCGCGCCAGGCGATGAAGGTCTGGCCCTCGACCTTCAGGAAATGCTCGAACTGATGGACGGCGACCTCGCGCGCGTCGTCGTCGCGCGGCAGGAAGCACATGGCCACGGCGTAGTCGCCGGGCGCCGGCAGGACGACGCCGGCCTTGCCGGCCCAGTCGCGCAGCAGGGCGTCGGGCATCTGGATCAGAATCCCGGCGCCGTCGCCGACCAGCGGATCGGCCCCCACCGCCCCCCGGTGGTCGAGGTTGATCAGAATCTCCAGACCGCAGGCCACCACCTCGTGCGATTTGCGCCCCTTGATATTGGCGACAAAGCCGACGCCGCAGGCGTCATGTTCGTTACGAGGGTCGTAGAGACCGCGGGATTGTGGAGCGCCCATAGGGGATCCTCAGAACAGGGACACAGGTCTGCCTGACGGCTGCCGCAAGACAGTCGAACAGGTTCGAGCGGGCATTAGCGGTAAGGGGAGCGGTCGCGCAAAAGGTAATTTCTTTCGACATCCGCCCGCACCTCGCCGCGTCATGGCAAGATTTTGCGCGTTCGACACAGGCTGGGGTGAATGCTTGACGGAAAATGCTGCACTGCGGCATCCGACATCTGAACGACGCCCCAAACGGGGCAGACTGTTCGACGGGCCGACGGCCGCGCCCATGCGTCGCAGCGACTCCGCCCGCCCGCCGTCGCCGACGGTCCGCATCCTGAAAGAAAAACCGCCGGGGCGCGACAGGGTGTAGCCGGACGCAAGGGCAACGACTTCAATCTGTCTCCGTGGAGCATTCGGCCGACGAGAGCCGGGCACAGGACCAGGGAGCAGCACGATGGATATGCGCCAGAGCGCCGAGGACGAGGCCTTCCGCCAGACCGTGCGGACCTATTTCCGGGAAACCTACCCGGCCGGGATCATCGCCAAGCTGGCCAACGGCCAGACCCTGAAGAAGCAGGACATGGTCGCCTCCGAACAGGCGCTGAGCGCCCGCGGCTGGCTGGCGCCGGGTTGGCCGGCCGAGTACGGCGGGCCGGGCTGGACGATCACCCAGCGCTTCATCTTCGACGAGGAGCTCGAACGGGCCGGCGCGCCGAACGTGTCGCCGATGGGCCTGCTGTACGTGGCGCCGGTCATCTACACCTTCGGCACGCCCGAGCAGAAGTCGCGCTGGCTGGGCGACATCCTGTCGGCCCGCACCTTCTGGGCCCAGGGCTACTCGGAGCCCGAAGCCGGGTCCGACCTCGCCAGCCTGCGCACCCGCGCCGTCCTCGACGGCGACCACTACGTCGTCGACGGCGAGAAGATCTGGACCAGCGACGCCCACTACGCAGACTGGATCTTCTGCCTGGTCCGAACCGAGGACGCGGCCCGCAAGCAGGACGGCATCACCTTCCTCTGCATCGACATGACCACGCCCGGCGTCCAGGTCGTGCCGATCATCACCATCGACGGCGGCCATCACCTGAACCGCGTTGTCTTCGACAATGTCCGCGTGCCCGTGGACAACCGGATCGGCGACGAGGGCAAGGGCTGGACCTACGCCCGCCGCCTGCTCAGCTACGAGCGCACCTCCTACGCCCATGTCGCCGCCAAGCGCCGGCAGATCGAGGACCTGAAGGGCCTGCTGGCCGAGGCGTCCTCAGCCGGTGCGGCCTTCGACCAGGACGACTTCCGCCGTCGGCTGGCCGCGGTTGAGGTGCAGCTGGACGCGCTGGAGATGACCGTCCTGCGGGCCCTCGCCCCGCTGGCCGCCGGCCAGGCGCCGGGCGACGAGGCCTCGATCATCAAGATCGCCGCGACCGAGACGGCCCAGGCCATCACCGAGCTGTTCGTCGAACTGGCCGGCGTCCACGCCCTGCCGAAATTCCCGGACCGCAGCGGCGCCGACTGGCGGGCGGGGCTGGAGGCCATCCCCGCCTTCGCCGCGCCCGCCACCGCCGCCTACTTCCTGGCCCGGGCCCAGACGATCTACGGCGGGGCGACGGAGATCCAGAAGAACATCATCGCCCGCCAGCTTGGCCTTTAGCGCGGCGGCATGCGGATGGCGCCATCGAGGCGGACCGTCTCGCCGTTGAAGTAGCTGTTGCGCAGCATGGTCACGGCGAGGTCGGCGTACTCGTGCGGGTGGCCGAGCCGGCGGGGGAACGGCACGGAGGCCGACAGGCTGTCGAAGATGGCCGGCGCGCGGGTCTTCACGCCCAGCATCGGCGGCGTGGCCATGATGCCCGGCAGGATGGTGTTGATGCGGATGCCCTCGTTGGCCAGATCGCGGGCGATGACCAGGGTCATGCCCTTGATGGCCGCCTTGGCCGCCGCATAGGCCACCTGGCCCACCTGGCCGTCCTCGGCCGCGACGGAGCCGGTGTTGACGATGGCGCCGCGCCCGCCATCCTCGTCCGGCTCAAGCGTGGCCATGCCGGCCGCGCTCTTCACGATGCAGCGGAAGCTGCCGACAGTGTTGAGGCCCAGCACCCACTCGAAGTCGGCGGCGGCGAACTGCTTGATCTCACCGGTCTGTTTGTCGCGGGCGATGGTCTTGCCGCCCCGGCCGCCGCCGGCGCAGTTGACCAGGATGCGCTCCTGGCCGTGGGCGGCGCGGGCCCTGGCGAAGCCGGCGTCGACCGACTCCTCGTTCATCACGTTGACCTCGCAGAACAGCGCGCCCAGCTCCTCGGCCTTCTTCATCCCGGTCTCGGCGTTCTGGTCGAAGATGGCGACCTTGACGCCCAGGTCCCGCAGGGCCTTCACCGTTGCGGCTCCAAGGCCGGAGGCGCCGCCGGTGACCACGGCGGAGACGGTGCTGTCGAGTTTCATGGCGCGTTTCCTCGTTGTGTTTTCGGTTGCGGCCATCACAGCCCCGGCGCCGCAGGGGCAGGCAAGGCGTAACCTCCAGCGCCCTTCGAACACTGTGGCGCGGGACCGGCTTTCGGCTCATACCCGAGGCTACAGGCGCCGCATCAGCCAGCTCAGGACCCGACCATGATGACCTTCAAGGCTCTCCTCGCCACCCGGGTGGACCGCACGGTGACGGTCGAGCAGGTCGACCTCTCCGAGGACCAGCTGATGGACGGCAACGTCCGCATCGACGTCGACTATTCCACCGTGAACTACAAGGACGGGCTGGCCCTGGCCGGACGGCCCGGCGTGATCCAGAGCTATCCGCTCGTGCCCGGCATCGACCTCGCCGGGACGGTGACCCAGTCGTCCCACCCGGCCTACACGGCGGGCGACCGCGTCGTCCTGAACGGCTGGGGTCTGAGCCAGACCCATCACGGCGGCTACGCCCGGAAGGCTCGGGTCAACGGCGACTGGCTGGTCCGGCTGCCGGACAGCATCAGCACGCGCGACGCCATGGCCATCGGCACGGCGGGCTACACCGCCATGCTCAGCGTACTGGCCCTGGAGCATGCAGGCCTCACCCCCGACAGCGGCGCGGTGCTGGTCACCGGCGCCAATGGCGGCGTCGGCTCGGTGGCCATCATGATCCTGGCCAAGCTGGGCTACCGCGTCATCGCCTCCACCGGTCGCCCGGAGGAGAGCGCCTACCTGACCGCGCTCGGCGCCAGCGACATCATCGATCGCCAGACCCTGTCGCAGCCCGGGCCGCCCATCGCCGCGCCGCGCTGGGCCGGGGCCGTCGACTCGGTCGGCAGCCATACCCTGGCCAATGTGCTGGCCCAGACCGACTATCGCGGCGCCGTGGCGGCCTGCGGCCTTGCCCAGGGCGTGGACCTGCCGGGATCGGTCTTCCCGTTCATCCTGCGCAACGTGACCCTGGCCGGCATCGACTCGGTCAACGCCCCCTATGCTGTCCGGGTAAAGGCCTGGGAGCGGCTGGCGGCGGATGTCGACCTGACGAAGCTGGCGACGACGGTCACCGAGATCGGACTGGCTGATGTGCCGCAGGCGGGCCGCGACATCCTGGAAGGCAGGATCCGCGGCCGCACCGTCGTCAACGTCAACGCCTGAGCCCGATCAGGCCGGCCGGGTGATCCCGACCTCGGCCAGCACCTCATCGGTGTCCTGGCCGATCCGCGGCGGATCGCGGCGGATGCCGGCCGGGGTCTTGGAGAATCTCAGCCCGGGCTTCATGGCGCGGTAGGTCGCCTCACCGTCCAGCGTCCGCTCCTCGAACAGGGTGCGGCTCAGCTGCTCGTCCTGGAAGATCTCGGTCGGCTGGTTGGCCCGCATGACCGGGATCGAGTGTTCGGCGCCCAGCGCCATCCACTCGGCCGTGGTCCGGCTCGCCGCCGCCTCGCTCATCATGGCGTAGTACTCGGCGACCTTCTCCTTGCCGCTGGCCTTCGAGGTGAAGCGCTCCAGCTCGTAGGCGCCGGGCAGGCCGCCCAGCTCCATGAACTTCGCCGACTGGATCTGGTTGGCGGGCATCACGGTCAGGTAGCCGTCCTTCGTCCGGAAGGGCTTGCGGTGCGGGGTGATGGCGGTGGTGAAGCCGAAGCCACCCGTCGGCGGGACGAAGGTGTGGCCGTACAGGTGCTCGGCCATCACGAAGCCGGTGAAGGTCTCCAGCATCGGCACGGCGACGAACTGGCCCTCGCCCGTCTGTTCCTTGTGGCGCAGGGCCGCCAGGGTGGCGATCACCGCGAAAAGGCCGCAGGTCTTGTCGGCGAGGAGCGACGGCAGCGGCCGAAGCTCGGTCTCCGGATCGACCAGCTGGCCGAGGCCGCAGGCCCCGCTGGCGGACTGGATCAGGTCGTCGAACGCCTGCAGGCCGGCGTAGGGCCCGTCATCGTCGTAGCCCATGGCCTCGACGTAGACGATGTCCGGCTTGATGGCCTTCACCGCCTCGTAGGAGAAGCCCAGCCGCGCCACGGCCGAGGGGCGCATGTTGTGGATGAAGACGTCGCCGGTCTCGACCAGCTTGCGCAGCGCCGCCCGCCCCTCGTCGGTCTTCAGGTCCAGGCTGACGGAGCGCTTATTGCGGTTGAAGGCGACGTAGCCGGGGCCCATCTCCTTCGACGGGCCCTTGCCCGAGTTCCGCTGGCGGTCGCCGGCGGGCTCCTCGACCTTGATCACGTCGGCGCCCAGATCGCCCATCGTCTGGGTCGCGTAGGGGCCGAGCACGAACTGGCTGAGGTCGATGATGCGGACACCGGCCAGCGGACCGGACGTATGGGGATCGGTCATCTTCAGGCTCCGGTCAGCAGCACGACCTTGATGCAGTCGCCATGGTGCTGGGCGGCGATCGCCTCGTTGATCTGGTCGAAGGGGAAGGTCTTGATCATGCGGTCGAACGGCAGCGCGCCGCGGCGGTAGTGCTCGATCAGCTCGGGCAGGAAGACGTCCGGATCGCTGTCGCCCTCGATGATGCCCTTCACCGTGTGGCCGAAGGTCATGGCGGTGTTGATGTCGCCCGGCATCGGGGTGCCCGGCGGCGAGATGCCGACAATGCCGAAGGTCCCCTTGGGGCCGAGCGTGTTCATCACCGCCCCCTGCACCGCCGGGACGCCGGTGGTGTCGAACGCGTAGTCGACGCCGCCCGGCAGGATGGCCCGCACAGCGGCGGCCAGGTCCGGCGCGGCGGCCGGGTCGATGACATGGGTGGCCCCGAACTCGGTCGCCAGCGCCCGCCGGTTCGCATGCGGCTCGACCAGGATGATGGTTTCGCAGCCCTGGATCCTCGCCCCCATCACAGCGCTCAGGCCCACCGGCCCGCCGCCGGTGATCAGCAGGGTCGAGCCCGCCTCGCAGGCCAGCGACCGCATGACGCCGCCCGCACCGGTCTGGATGCCGCAGCCCAGCGGACCGAACAGCTCCAGCGGCAGGTCTTCAGGCACCTTCACGACGTTGCGCTCATAGGTCAGGGCGTGGGTGGCGAAGGACGACTGGCCGAAGAAGTTGCTGCCGACGGCCACCTCCTCGCAACGCAGCGCCTTGCTGCCGTCAGGGCGCATGCCGGCGTAGTTGAGCAGCGGCATGGTCTCGCAGTAGGCGGCGTCGCCCTTGCCGCAACGACGGCAGGCCCCGCAGGACCGGAAGGTCATCGCCACACGGTCGCCCGGCGCGACCTTGGTCACCCTGGCCCCGACCTTCTCGACGATGCCCGAGCCCTCGTGGCCGAGCACGGCCGGCGCGGCGATGGCCCCGGTCTGCTGGAAGACGATGTCGGTGTGACAGACGCCGACCCCGACGACGCGGACAAGGATTTCGTCCTCGCGCGGCTCGTCGAGCTCGACGGTCCGGATCTCGAAGGGCTTGCCGGGACCCGTGGCGACGGCGGCCGTGATCTGCATGGCGCCCTGCGCCTCCCTGTTGCGTGCCGGTCTTGGGGCCGGACTGTCCGGGTCGAGTGAACCGCGCGCGGCCACGCCGTCAAGCGCTTCGGCGACCTGCCGTTGCGGCCTGCCGCAGGGTAAGGACGGTGAAGGGCTCGACCGCTCCGCCGGCCTGGTCGAAAAGGGGGGCATGGCGTCACGGCTCGACCTTGCAAACCTCGTCGTCTTCGCGCGGCGTCCCACCATCGGCGTCGGCAAACGGCGGCTGGCGGCGGCCATCGGCGATGTCGAGGCGCTGCGGTTCCAGCGCGGGTCGATCGACGGCCTGCTGCGGCGGCTGGCGGGCGACAGGCGCTGGCGGACCACGGTGGCCGTCTCGCCGGACCGACCAACAGACTGGCTGGGCGGCCGGGCGGCGGCGACGGCCCAGGGCGGCGGCGGACTGGGCGACAAGCTGATACGGGTCTCGCGGCGCTTTCCGGTCGGGCGGCTGGTGATCATCGGCAGCGACACCCCCACCGTGACCCGCGCCGATATTGCCGCTGCCTTCGACGCGCTGCGCAGCCACGATGCGGTCGTCGGCCCGGCCCGGGACGGGGGCTACTGGCTGATCGGGCTGAGGCGCTCAGCGCGCGGCCCCCTGCCCTTCGACGACATCCGCTGGTCCAGCCCCGAGACCCTCGCCGACACCAGGACGCGGCTGGCCGGCCGGCGGGTGGCCACCCTGCGCATTCTGGAAGACATCGACGACGGGGCCAGCCTCAAGCGCTTCCGCGCGACGGCTCAGCGGCCGTAGAGCCGCGCGATGCGCTGGGCCGGGACGCCCGCATAGAACAGCGCAAGGCACAGAAGATTGCGCGCGCTGCGCGCCAGCCAGCCGTCCTGCCGCCAGCGCCGGGCCGAGGTGACGGCGGCGGCGTCCAGCACCGTCAGGCGCCGCCGGCCCAGTCGCCGGACCAGGTCGACATCCTCCATCAGCGGCAAGGGGCGATAGCCGCCGACGCGGTCATACAGCGACCGGTGGATCAAGAGCCCCTGGTCGCCATAGGGCAGCGCCAGCGCCGCGACCCGCCAGGCGACCCAGCCCTCCAGCCGGCGCGCCTGCGGGGCCTCGTCATCGAGCGCGAAGCGGAAGCAGGCCGCCCGCGCGGCGGCGTCCGGCTGCGACAGACGCCCGGCGGCGACCGCCCGCCATCCCGGGGAGAGAACCGTGTCGGCGTGGAGAAACAGCAGCCACTCCGCCGTGGCCGCGTCGGCGCCCGCCGCCAGCTGACCGCCGCGCCCGGGCGCGGTCTCGACCACCCGGGCGCCCAGATCACGGGCCAGCGCGGCCGTCCCGTCCCGGGAGCCGCCGTCCACAACGATGATCTCGTCCGCCGGATCCAGCGCCGCCAGCGTCGCCGCAAGACCCTCGGCCGCGTTCAGGGCGGGGATGACGACCGACAGCCGCGGCCGCTGGCTCGCCATGGTCAGCTGCAGCTCGCCCCGCCCAGCACGCAGAACCGGGCGCAGTGCGGGTGGTTCAAGGGCACTGTACCCAGCGCCTCGGACAGGGTGGCGCCGAGCTCGAACTGCGGATCGTAGGGCGTCAGGGTGCAGGCCACGACCGCAGGTCGCGCCGCGCCCTTGCGCTTCACCACCATCCGGCTGGAGGCGCACATCACCGAGTCCGGCGAGAGGTGCAGGATGCCCCAGCAGGCCTCGGTAATCTCAGGCACATCGCGCGCGGCGTCCATTTCGGGGAACAGCACCAGCCGGGACGGGTCGTTGACGTCGAGCCGCAGGCCGAGCTCGGCGAACAGCGCCGCATAACCGGCCCGGGCCGTCTCCTCGCTCTCCTCGCCCAGCCGACGTCCGGCGATGGCGATGGAAAAGCCGTTGGCCGCCAGCCAGGCCAGCCCCGCCAGCGCCGGCGCCCAGCTGTCCGCCCCGCGCTCGGCCTCATGCACCGCCCGGGTGTAGTGATCGAGGCTGACCCGCAGGATCAGGGCTTCGCCGTATTGATCCTTCAGGTCGACCAGCTGCCGCTCGAAGCGGCGCATCGGTCGCATGGCGTTGGTCAGCACCAGGGTGCGGCGGCCGGTCGCCAGCGAGGCCTCAAGCATCGGAATGATGGCGGCGTTCATGAACGGCTCGCCGCCGGTGAAGCCGATCTCTTCCGTGGTCAGGCCGAGCGCGGCGATCTCGTCGAGATAGGCCGTCATCTCGCCAAGGGTCAGGTAGGACAGGGCGTCGTTGCGCGGCGAGCTTTCGATGTAACAGCTGAGGCAGGCGATGTTGCACAGGGTGCCGGTGTTGAACCACAGGGTGTCCAACGCGCGGAGCGAGACGACCGCTCGCGGCGAGCCGTCCAGCGTCACGCGCGGATCCCGGAACTTGCGCGGGTCCAGCCGCGGCGCCGTCGGCGTCACGAACGGTGACAGCGCCGCGCCCGAAGCCTGGCCCTCCCCGACAGTCTCGACACGCTGATCCAAGCGGACGCCTCCTCCCTGATGTTCGCCACACCGTGGCACGGCGGCGGCGCCCCGGCCAAGAAATTGACGCGGCGCCGCAACGGCGCCCGCCTGCCGGCATAGCAATCCGGGGGCAGGCATTGCTATGGTTGAATGGTCAAGGGACGGGGGAAGCCGGAAACCATGAAACGCTATCTGCCATTGCTCGCGCTGGTCGCGGCGGTGATCGCCGTCTTCGCCAGCGGGGCGGGCCGCTATCTGAGCCTCGAATCCCTGCAGCGGAACGAGGCCCTGCTTCGGGGCTTCGTCACCGACAATCTGGCCCTTAGCCTGCTGGCCTTCATCCTCGTCTACGCCGCCGCGACGGCGGTCAGCATTCCGGGGGCGATCTTCCTGACCCTGGCCGGGGGCTTCCTGTTCGGAACCTGGATCGGCGGCTCGGCGACCGTGGTCGGGGCGACCATCGGGGCGGTGCTGGTGTTCATGATCGTACGGACCTCGCTCGGCGCCAGCCTGCGCGAGAAGGCCGAAAAGTCGGGCGGGAACCTGAAGGCGGTCATGGACGGCGTCCGTGAAGGCGCCTTCGGCTATATCCTCACCCTGCGCCTGATCCCGCTGGCGCCGTTCTGGCTGGTCAATGTCGCCTCGGCCCTGGCCCACGCCCCGCTGCGCGCCTACGCCCTGGCCACGCTGATCGGCATCATCCCCGCCACCTTCATCTACAGCAGCGTCGGCGCCGGCATCGGCCAGGTCCTCGCCCGCGGCGAGGAGCCCAACCTTCGCATCATCTTCGAGCCCTATGTCTTCGGCCCGCTGATCGCGCTGGGGCTGCTGTCGCTGGGCACTACCCTGTTCCAGCGCTTCCGGGCGAAGAAGGAGACGGCGTCGTGAAGCAGGAGCGTATCCGCGCCGACCTGGCCATCATCGGGGCCGGCTCCGGCGGCCTGTCGGTCGCGGCCGGCGCCGCGCAGCTGGGCCTCAAGGTCGTCCTGTTCGAAAAGGGCGAGATGGGCGGCGACTGCCTGAACTACGGCTGCGTCCCCTCCAAGGCCCTGATCGCCTCGGCCGAGGCCGCCTACAAGGCCGCGCACAGCGAGGGGCTGGGTGTGAAGGCCTCGGGCGTGACCGTCGACTTCGCCGCCGTCATGGCCCGCGTGCACCATGTCATCGCCGAGATCGCCCCGATCGACAGCCAGGAGCGTTTCGAAGGCCTGGGCGTCCAGGTTGTCCGCGAGACGGCCCGCTTCCGCGACCGGCGGACCGTCGAGAGCGACAGCGTCCGGGTGACCGCCCGCAAAGTGGTGGTCGCCAGCGGCTCCCGCGCCGCCGTGCCGCCGATCCCGGGGCTGGACGCCTCGCCCTATCTGACCAACGAGCGGATCTTCGAACTCACGAAGCTGCCGGAACACCTGATCGTGCTGGGCGGCGGGCCGATCGGCGTCGAGCTGGGACAGGCCTTCCGCCGCCTGGGCTCGCAGGTGACGATCATCGAGGCGACGGCCATCCTGGGCCGCGAGGAGCCGGAGGCCGCCGCCGTCGTCGTCGAGCAGCTGAAGGCGGACGGCGTCACCCTGCTGCCCGGCCACAAGGCGGTGCGGGTCGAACCCGGCCCGGTGGTCGTGGTCGAGGGGCCGGAGGGCGAAAAGCGCATCTCGGGCTCTCACCTGCTGGTCGCGGTCGGCCGCACACCGTCGATCGAGGCGCTGAACCTCGAGGCCGCGGGCGTGGTGTTCGACAAGGCCGGGATCAGGACCGACAGGTCGTTGCGCACCAGCAACCCGCGCGTCTTCGCCATCGGCGACGTCGCCGGGCGCGGCCAGTTCACCCACCTCGCCGGCGCCCATGCCGGGCTGTTCGTGCGCAAGGCGCTGTTCGCCGCCCCGATCAACGCCGACGCCCTCATCGTGCCGCGCGTCACCTACTGCAGCCCGGAGCTGGCCTCCGTCGGCCTCACCGAGGCCCAGGCCCGCGCCGAGCACGGCGAGGACATCCGCGTACTGGTCCAGCCCTTCGCCGACAACGACCGCGCCCAGGCCGAGGGCGACATCCGGGGCTTCGGCAAGCTGATCACCAGCAAGAGCGGCAAGATCCTGGGCGTCACCCTGGTCGGCGCCCATGCGGGCGACCACCTGCCGCTGTGGGTGCTGACCATGACGGCGGGACTGAAGCTGAGCACCCTGACCGGGATGATCGCGCCCTACCCGACGCGCGGCGAGATCAACAAGCGACTGGCCGGCCAGTGGTACACCGGTGCGCTGTTCTCACCGGCCACGCGGCGGCTCGTCTCGGTGCTCAAGCGGATCGGCTAGGATTGGACGCTGGCAAAGGCGCCCCTGTCGGGCGCATGCTGACGACAACAATGATGGGGGAAACACATGTCGAAGCTTCGTGACGGCTGGGTGAAGACGGTCTGGGTTCTGGCGCTGCTGCTGCCGGTCTGGTTCCTGGTCGCCGCCCTGGGCACCAAGTTCGGGATCCTGGACTGGCGCATCGGCTTTGGCCTGATGGTGTTCAGGCTGGGGGCGCTGCTGCTGCTGGGCGTTCTGGCGCTGGCGGTGATCGGCCTGCTGATGGCGCTGCTGGTCAAGCCGCGCCAGGGCTGGCAAAGGGCCCTGGTGGCCGTGGCGATCCCGGCGCTGGCGCTGGGCTTCGCAGCCAGCGTGATGAGCAAGGCGAAGGACATCCCGCCGATCCACGATATCGCTACCGACATCCAGGACCCGCCCACCTTCTCCCAGGCGGTGATCGACGCCCGCGCGGCGATCGGCGGGAGCAACCCGATCGCGCCGATGAACGTCCCTGTCCCGGCCCTGAAGGGCAAGACGGTCGGCGAGCTCGGCAAGGCCGCCAATCCTGACCTCGCGCCGCTGGCCCTGTCCCTCGCGGTCCCCGAGGCTACGAAGCTGGTGGCCGAGGCCGCGAAGGCCGAAGGGCTCAAGGTCACCAGCACCGGCGACGGCGTGGTCGAGGCGGTGGCCGAGACCTTCTGGTTCGGCTTCAAGGACGACGTCGTCTTCCGCATCCGTCCGGCCGCGACCGGCGCGGGCTCGGTCGTCGACATCCGCTCGACCTCGCGCGTCGGGATGAGCGACCTGGGCGCCAACGGCAAGCGCATCGGCGCCCTGTCGGCGGCGATCAAGGCGAAGGCGGGCTGATCCTGCCTGCCGAGACCGACAGCCGCCCGCTCGGCCTGGCCGGGACCTACCAGCGTGAGGTCCCGGTCGGTGTAGCGCGGGTGTGGGAGAACGTCTTCGACTGGGAGCACCTGCCCGCGCTTCACGACGGCCAGTTCCACAGCATCGCCCTGCTGGACAGCGGCGACTGGGGCTGGCGCGCGCAGGTGGTGAACCAGCCGGGCGACGGGCGACCGCAGGTCATCGAAGTGCGGGCGGACCGGGCGGCCGGCGCCTATGTGTCCGCCACTGTGGAGGGCCCCGGCGCCGGGTCGGAGGTTCGGACCCGGCTCACGCCTCTGGCCCCCGACCGGACCGGAATCGACGTCGCCTTCCATGTGCCGGAGAGCGACCCGGCGCGCCTGGCGATGATCGGCGAACGCTACCGCGCGATCTATGTGCGGCTGTGGGACGAGGACGAGGCGATGATGGTCGAGCGCGAGCGGGCGCTGGCCGCCCGCCGCGCCGGTCGCGCCGGGACGCCTGAAACCGTCCTGCTCGGCGCGCCGGAGGCCGTCCGCTCCGCCCTGCCCCGCCTCGTCGAGGTCGGCGGCTCACGGTTCCGGATCGTCGAGGTCGATGGCGAGCTGGTCGTCCACGCCGCCACCTGCCCGCACTGGCTGGGCCCGCTGGAGACCGCCGAGGTGGTCGACGGCTGCGTCCGTTGCCCCTGGCACGACTATGCCTTCGATGTCCGCACCGGCCGGAGCACTGACGGGCGCGGCCTGACGCTGGAGGCGCCGCCCCGCCTCGTGATGGTCGAAGGTCAGCTGGCGCTCGTCCCCGCCTGATCCCGACGAAACGGACCGAGCAGCAGGCCCGTGAAGCTCAGCGCACGCGGCGAGGACTGTCCTTCCACACCCAGCACCAGGCCATCCTGCCCGTCACGCGGCTGGTCGCGGTAGCTGCCCAGCAGCCGGTCCCAGAGCGGCAGCAGGAAGCCGTAGTTGCTGTCGGTCTCGTCCCGGTGGATCGAGTGGTGGATGCGGTGCATGTCGGGCGTGACCAGCAGCCAGCGCAGGCGGCGATCCACGGCCGGCGGCAGCGCGATCCGGGCGTGGCTGAACATGGCGGCCGCGTTGAGCAGGATCTCGAACGCCAGCACCGCCGCCGCCGGCGCGCCCAGGGCGACGACCACCGCCATTTTCCACAGCATGGAGAGCACCATCTCCACCGGATGGAACCGTCCGGCGGTGGTCACATCGACGTCGCGATCAATGTGGTGGAGGCGATGCACCCGCCAGAGCCAGGGCGCGGCATGAGACAGCCGATGCTGGCCGTAGACCGCCAGGTCGAGCACCAGGATCGAGGCGCCGATGGCCAGCCAGGCGGGCGTGTCCAGCCGGTTGAACAGGCCCCAGCCGCGCGTGCCCGCCCACAGCGCCGCCCCGACCGCCGCAACGGGGAAGGCGATGCGAAGAACCAGGGTGTTGAGCACCGACAGGCCCAGGTTGACCGGCCAGCGCCTCGAGCGGTCCTGCGCGCGGCCGCGGCGGGGGGCCAGGGCCTCCCACGCCGCCAGGACCGCGAAGACGCCGACGAAGGCGCCCAGCCTGAGGACCGGCTCGGTCACCACGCCGTCAGGCCGTCTCGTCCTTGAAGGTCAGCCCGGCCCGGTCGGCCAGCCGCGTGACCAGCCGGTCGCCCAGCGCCGCGCCGGGGACCCAGATGCCGCCGGCGACGTCCGTCGCCTCCTTCACCAGGCAGATAGCCGTCTCGGCGATGATCTTCGAGGTCGAGCCGTAGCCCGGGTCCTTGTCGCCGTAGACCGAGCCGCGCACCTGCTTGCCGTCGGCGTCGATGCCGACGAACAGCAGGTCATAGAAGCCGGCCTCGCGCTCGGCCTTGCTGGGGCCCTCGCCGGGCTTCGGCGCGCCGGCGCCGCCCAGGTCCGTGAACTCGGTCGGCGCGCCCGGCGTCACAACCGACATTTCGTCATAGGCGAAGTCGGTCCCGTAGGCGTGACCCTGCAGCAGGTTGGAGCGATGGACATTCTTGGTGTTGATCGTCGCCATCATGAACGGCCCGACCTCCTGCCCAAGGTCTTCGTCGACGTAAGGCTTGTCGCCGCGCGGCTGGTCGGGACCGGTGAAGCCCGGGGTGAGGGCGAACGGGTTGAACATGATCCCGACCAGCGCCGGGTTCTTCTGGATCGCCGCCATGGTCGCCGCGCCGCTGGCGGCGGTGCCGCCCGACAGCCCGCCGCGCATGGACCGCACGCGCCCCTTGATGCGCGAAACCGAATGGCCGAGCCGCGCCCGCGCCAGGCGCTGCGTATAGAACACCCCCAGCTCGAAGGGGATGGAGTCGAAGCCGCAGGAGAACAGGATCCTTGCGCCGGAAGCCCGGGCCGCCGCGTCATGGGCGACGATCATCTCGGCCATCCAGGTCGGCTCGCCCGACAGGTCGAGGTAGTCGGTCCCCGCGGCGGCGCAGGCCGCCACCAGGTCCGAGCCATACAGCTGGTACGGCCCGACCGTGGTCAGGATCGCCCTTGCGCGCGCCACCATGTCCCGGACCGAGGCCGGGTCAGAGGCGTCGGCGACGATCAGCGGCGTGTTCGCCGGCGCGCCGATCTCGTCGCGGACCTGGGCCAGCTTGTCGGCGCTGCGGCCGGCCATGGCCCAGCGGACCTCGCCGTCCACGCCGTAGCGGGCGGCAAGGTGTTCGGCGACCAGCCGGCCGGTGAAGCCGGTGGCTCCGTAGACGATGATGTCGAACTCGGCGTTCGGGTTCATGATGTCGGCTCCCTGTCAGAAGCCGGCACACTTATCCCGTTTGCGCCGCCAATCCAGTCCCGCCGGGATCAGAACTCCAGGCAGATCTTCCCGAAGTGCTTCTGGGACATCTGATGGGCGAAGGCCCCGGCGATGCCCTCGAGCGGGAAGGTGGAGTCGATGATCGGCTCGAACGGATTGGCGTCGATGGCGGCGATCATGTCTTCCTGGTCCTGGCGCGAACCGACCGTCAGGCCCTGGATGCAGACGTTCTTGGACATGGCCAGCGCCGTCGGCACGTCGCCGGCGATGCCCGCCAGCACGCCGATCAGCGAGATATGGCCGCCGATGGCGCAGGAAACGATCGACTGCGGCATGGTGCCCGAACCGCCGATCTCGACAACAGCATCGACGCCCCGGCCGCCGGTGGCCGCCATGGCCGCCGCGCCCCACTCGGGCGTTTCCTTGTAGTTGATCAGGTGATCGGCCCCGAGCGCCTTCAGCTTCTCGAGCTTTTCGGCCGAGGACGAGGTCGAGATCACGGTCGCGCCGGCCGCCTTGGCCAGTTGCAGCGCGAAGATCGACACCCCGCCCGTGCCCTGGGTCAGGACGATCGAGCCGGGCTTGATCTTGGCCTCGACGAACAGCGCCCGCCAGGCGGTCAGGGCCGCGCAGGGCAGCGTCGCCGCCTGCTTCAGACTCCAGCCCTTGGGAATGCGCGTGAAGGCCGTGGCCGGCATGGCGACATACTCGGCCGCGAAGCCGTCGGCGTTGTCGCCCGGCACGCCGATCAGGCGCGGCAGGGTGGGCTTGCCGGCGTCCCAGTTGGGGAAGAACAGCGACAGCACCTCGTCGCCGACCTTGAAGCGGGTCACGCCCTCGCCCACCGCCTCGACCACCCCGGCGCCGTCCGACATCGGGATGCGGCCGTCCGGCGTGCGGATCATGCCGGCGACGACCGCGAAGTCGTGGAAGTTCAGCGAGCTGGCGCGCACGCGCACGAGGACCTCGCCCGCCTTGGGCGCGGGCTTCTCGCGTTCCTCGATGACGATCTTGTCCAACCCGCCGGGGGCCTTCAGGGCGGCGACCTTCATGACGCTTGTCTCTCTTCTTCTGTCAGCTATTCCGCCGCAATGGCGGCGGGCGTGTAGCGGGGTCCGCGGATCAACTTGCCGGGCATCGCGCCCGTAGCCTCACCGTTCTCGTAGGTGACGACGCCGCTGACGATGGTCGCAACGTAGCCCTGGGCCCGCTGGATCATCCGGCGGCCGTCGGCGGGCAGGTCGAACACCATCTCCGGGGCCTCGATCGCGAGCCGCCCGAAATCGATGATGTTGACGTCGGCCTTCATACCGGGGGCCAGCACGCCGCGGTCGTTCAGACCGTACAGGCGGGCGGTGTCGCGCGTCTGCATCGAGACTACCTTCTCCAGCGGCAGGGTCGGGCCCCGCGTCCGGTCGCGCACCCAGTGGGTCAGCATGTAGGTCGGGAAGCTGGCGTCGCAGATGACGCCGCAGTGGGCGCCGCCGTCCGACAGGCTGAGCACCGTGTTCGGATCGTGCATCATCGCGTGGATGTGGTCGAAGTTGAACTCGGCGTAGTTCAGAAGCGGCAGGTAGATGTAGCCGCGACCGTCGTTCTCCATGAGCATGTCATAGACGATGGCGTCGGGCGCCTGGCCGCTGGCCTCGGCGATCGCCTTGATCGAATCCTCGGCGCCCGGCTCGTAGTCGAGGTTTCCGTCCGGCTGCTGAAGCCGGAACATGCGGTCGAAGCCCTGGGTCATGATGGCGCCAAGCGGGCCCATCTTCTTGCCGGGATCGGCGAGGATGGCGGCGCGGACCGAAGGGTCCTTGAGCTTCTCGAGGCGCGCCTCGAACGGCAGGTGGGCGATGTCGCGGTAGGTCTGGCGGCCCACGAAGGGGTGGATGGTGCTCTGCCAGCCCAGCACCAGACCGGTCGGGCGGCAGGCGATCTGGGCGGCGATGCTGGCGCCCTGGGCCCGGGCCTCACGGGTCAGCTCCAGCAGCTTCACCCAGTTGTCCGGCTTCATGGGCGACTGCAGCAGGCTGTAGGTGACCGTGACGCCGGTATCCATCGACATGGCCGTCATCCAGTCGAACTCCGCCTCGGCGGGCGCCATGTCTGACGACATCTCGAACACGCCGGGACCGACCTGGGCCATGGCCTTGCCGATGGCCAGCAGCTCTTCGGCGGCCGCCGTGGTGCCGGGCATCACCGTGCCGTCCTTGGTGGTGTGGACCACGGTGCGCGAGGTCGAGAAGCCCAGCGCCCCGGCCCGCATGCCCTCGGCGACGATGGCCGACATGGCGGCGATGTCCTCGGGCGTCGCGTCCTCGTTGCGGGCGCCGCGGTCGCCCATGACATAGGCGCGGACGGCGCTGTGCGGCACATGGGTGGCCACGTCGAGCACGCGCGGCTTGGCGTCGAGACTGTCGAGGTATTCGGGGAAGGTCTCCCAGTCCCAGCTGATGCCCTCGGCCAGGGCCGAGCCGGGGATGTCCTCGACCCCCTCCATCAGCTCGATCAGCCAGTCGTGGCGATCGCGCTTCACCGGGGCGAAGCCGACGCCGCAGTTGCCCATGACCGCCGTGGTGACGCCGTGCCAGCTGGATGGCGACAGGTAGGGGTCCCAGGTGACCTGGCCGTCGTAGTGGGTGTGGATGTCGACCCAGCCGGGCGTGACGAGCAGGCCGGCGGCGTCGATCTCGCGCCGTCCCTTGCCCGAAACCGTTCCGACCGCGGTGATGACGCCGTCGTTGATGGCGATGTCGCCGATGGCGGCGGGCGCGCCGGTTCCATCGACGATGCGTCCGTTGCGGATCACCAGTTCATGCATGGTCAGCTCCCTGCCCTCGCTCCGGCCCCTGTCCCGGGGTCTGGATGACGTGCGCGGAAGGATCATGACCCCTTCCGGGGAGCATCGAAAGTATGACCCGGCGTAAGGCGGCGACGCTTTTTTCGCGCCGCCGCCCGCCCGGTTCTAGGCCGCGAAGCGCTTCAGGCGCTGGGCGATGATCTCGTCCGCCTCAGACATGATGCGGTCGATCAGTTCCTTGACGGTCGGGATGTCGTGGATCAGGCCCGCGACCTGGCCGCAGGACCAGCCGCCGGCGTCCATCTGGCCGTCGACCATGACCTTCGGATAGACGCCGGCCACCTCGGCGGCGATGTCGGCGAAGGAGACCTTGTCGCCCTTCTCCTTCTCGGTCTGCAGCAGACGCTCGACGGCCACGTTGGTCAGCACGCGCTCGGTGTTGCGCAGCGGGCGCATGATCAGGCGGGTGTCGAGCTCGGTGGCGGCGACCAGCGCGTCCTTGACGTTCTGGTGGACCGGCGCGTCCTTCGTGGCGATGAAGCGGGTGCCCATGTTGATGCCCTCGGCGCCCATGGCCAGGGCGGCGACCAGCTGCGAGCCGGTGCCGCAACCGCCGGAGGCCACGAACGGGATCTTCAGCTCCTCGGCGGCGCGGGGCAGCAGCACCCAGTTGCCGACGTCGTCCTCGCCCGGATGCCCGCCGCACTCGAAGCCGTCGACGCTGACGGCGTCACAGCCGATCGACTCGGCCTTCACGGAGTGACGGACCGAGGTGCATTTGTGGATCACCTTGATGCCGGCCTCCTTGAGGGCCGGCAGCCACTTGGCCGGGTTGTTGCCCGCGGTCTCGACGGCCTTAACGCCGCTCTCGACGATGGCCTGCACGAAGCCGGGGTAGTCGGGCGGCGTCACCGCCGGGAGGAAGGTCAGGTTCACGCCGAACGGCTTGTCGGTCATCTCGCGGCAGCGCTTGATCTCGGCGGCGAGCTTCTCCGGCGTGCCCTGGGTCAGGCCGGTGATGATGCCGAGGCCCCCGGCGTTGGACACGGCGGCCGCCATCTCGGCGAAGCCCACGTAGTGCATGCCGCCCTGGATGATGGGGTGCTCGATCTCGAACAGTTCGGTGATGCGGGTTTTCACGGGGGCCTCCATTGCCGGTTCTTGTGATTGCCTCCTTGTTGGAGTTCCGCGGCGCGCCTGACAAGCGCAGAAGCTCTGACAGCGCCCACAATCCGTTGCCAGCCGCCCGGTCAAAGTGGCATGGTAGCTGTCAATACAAGGCGGCGGCGGGCCGTCGATCGGGAGGCGGAAATGACGGACGTCTACAGGATCTTCGGTTCGGAGATGTCGCCCTACTCGGTGAAGGTGCGGTCCTACGCCCGGTACAAGGGCATCCCGCACCAGTGGATTCCCCGGACCACGGCCAGCGAGGAGGCCTACCGCAAGTTCGCGCGCCTGCCGATCGTGCCGACCGTGGCCACGCCGCAGGACGAGGGTCTGCAGGACTCGACGCCGATCATGGAGACACTCGACCAGCGCTTTCCGGAGCCGTCGATCCACCCGGCCGACCCGGCGCTCAACTTCCTCTCGGCCCTGATCGAGGAGTTCGGCGACGAGTGGGGCAACAAGCTGATGTTCCACCACCGCTGGTTCGCCCAGGTCGACCAGCTGGCCAGCGCCCAGACCCTCGCACGGCTGGCCCAGCCGCAAGGCGACGAGGCCGAGGTCGCCCAGTGGGCGGCGATGATCCTGCAGCGGATGAGCACGCGCGGCCATTTCGTCGGCTCCAGCCCGGCCAATGCGCCGCTCATCAGCCGCTACTACTTCGAGCTCCTGGACCTGCTCGAGGCGCACCTGCAGGGCCGGAAGTACCTGTTCGGCGGCCGTCCGGCCTTCGCAGACTTCGGCCTCGGCGGGCAGATGTACGAATGCTCGGTGGACCCGACCTGCGGCGCCGGCATGCGCGCCCGGGGACCGTCGGTGCTCGACTGGTGCCACCGGATGATGGAGCCCCGCGACGACGGCCCCTTCGAGACCTGGGAGGCGCTGGCCCCGACGCTGAAGCCGGTGCTGGCCTACATCGGCCGCTACTTCCTGCCCTGGACCGACGCCAACGCCCGGGCGCTTGAGGCCGGCGCGACGGAATTCACCGTCGACCTGCCCGGCGGCGCCTACAGTCAGCCGCCGCAGAAGTACCACGCCCGCTCGCTGGCCGCCCTGCGGACCCGCTTCGCCGCCGTGAAGGGCAACGCCGCGCTCGCGGCGATCCTCGACGAGGCAGGGTGCACGCCCTGGCTCGCCTGACCCCCGGCGGCGCTTGTCAGGGACCCGCCCCCTCCGTAAGGACCCGATGATGAGCGAGCCCGGTCCCCTTCCCGCCCGGTCCGGTCGCGGCAAGGCCGGGCCCGACACAGTCGACGGCCGCACCGAGCGCGCCGCCCGGACCCGTGAGCGGATCGTCGCCGCCATCCTGGACCTGGTCCGCGCCGGCAACCTCAGCCCGACCGCCGAGGAGGTCGCCCAGTACGCCGCCGTCGGCCACCGCACCGTCTTCCGGCACTTCCAGGACATGGAGACCCTCTACGACGAGATGAACGCCCGCGTGCGCGTTCACGTGGAGGCCGGGCTGTCCTCCGCCCCGGCGCAAAGCGCACTGCCCGACCGCATCGCGGCGCTGGCGGCCGAGCGCGCGGCCACCTTTGAACTGATCACCATGTACTACCTGTCCGGCGACCTGCGGATGCATAACTCGCCGACCATCAAGCGCCATCGGGCCCAGTTCGCCCGGCTGCTGCGCACCCAGCTGGCGGCTCATCTGCCCGAGGTCGAACCGGTGATCGAGGCCGCCGACCTGACGGCCTCTGTGGACGGCTGGCTGCGCCTGCGCCGGACCCAGAAGCTCAGCGTCGAGCGGGCCCGCCGCGTCGTGACCGACACCCTCACCGCCCTGATCGCCTCGGCCTGACGGCGGACGCCCGCCCGCTTGCCAAGCCTCGCGGCCCATGTAACGACATGGCAACTGTCATTACATGGGGCGGAACGCATGGAAACCTTCGTGGTCTGGATTGTCGCCCTGGCGGCCTACGTCCTGTTCCTCGGCTGGTACGTCAACTGGCGGGGCCCGCTGCGACCGGCGGAGGTCGACGCCTTCATGGGCCGGCTGGCGGAGACGGACGCCGGCGACAACGGGCGCAACGAACTGGAGACGATGCGCCAGTTTCTCACCGCCGATGACGGCCGCGAGTTCTTCATGCTGAACGTCGTCCGCATGGCGTCGCACGACGTTCCCGATCCGGTGACCGGCCAGCCCCGGCCGCCCCGCGAGGTCATGGCCGGCTATACCAGGATGTTCATGCCGGCCCTGTTCGCCCGCGGCGGCCACCCGGCCCTGGCGGCCCGCAAGATCGGCGGATTCTTCGACACCTGGGGCATGGATGACAGCCCGGAGTGGTCGTTTATCGGCTACATGCGCTATCGCAGCCGCCGCGACCTGGCGATCCTGGTCTGCGACCCGCGTTTCAGCGGCGCCCACGACTTCAAGTACGCGGCCATGCCGCAGACCTTCAACTTCCCGACCCGGCCGATGATCCTGCTGCTGGCGAGCCCGAAGGTCTGGGTCGCGCTCGCGCTCGCGCTCGCAGCCGCCCTGACGCAGGTCGCGCTGTTGCTGGCGAAGGGGAGCTGAGTCGATGGATCTCCGGTCCCTGCTTCCGCCGAGCACAAACGCCGCCTATCGCGGCTCGCCCCTGTCGGTCTGGTTCCTGATGCTGTCGGCGGTGCTGACCATCGTGCCCGGCCTGATCCACTACGCCTTGCCCGACGGCGGCGCGGGTGTGATCGCCGGCGTCGACCTCACCTTCACCGGCCCGACCATCATCGCGATCTTTGCCTGGTATGGAGCGCTGCAGATCCCGTTCGGCCTGCTTCTGGTGATCATCGCGCTGCGCTACCGGAGCCTCGTCCCGCTGCTGCTGCTCCTGCTCGTTCTGCAGCAGGCCCTGGGCGCCTGGACGGCCTGGTTCTGGAAAGGCGCCCACAGCGATCACCATCCGCCGGAGCACTACGCCAGCGTCGTTTTCGTGGTGCTGGGCCTGCTCTTCCTGGGCCTGTCGCTGCGTCCGGGAGACCGCCCGACGGCTTGACGACGACGATATCGGCATTCAAAGTGCCAATATAATCGGCCAGAGCGCGGACAGCGAAAGAGCCGCGCGCACGGGGGAAGATGATGCTCAAGAAGATCCTTGTCGGGCTTCTGCTCCTGATCCTGATCGGCGGCTCGGTCGCCTTTCTGAATCGCAAGGCGATCGTGCTGTTCGCCGCGACCCGCGCCGGTCGCATGGAGGTCGCGCCACCGCGGCCTGTCGAATGGCGGCAGGGACCGAAGACCCCGGCGACCGGCGAACGACCGCCCAACATCATCTTCATCCTGGCCGACGACCTCGGCTACAACGACATCTCGACCTTCGGCGGCGGCGTGGCCGGCGGGCGGGTGAAGACGCCCAACATCGACCGGCTGGCCGGTCGCGGCGCGGTGTTCACCCAGGCCTATTCCGGGACAGCGACCTGCGCCCCCTCGCGCGCCATGCTGATGACCGGTCGCTATCCGACGCGGACGGGCTTCGAGTTCACGCCGACGCCCAACGGCATGAGCCGCATGGTGACCATGTTCGCCGACGAGCAGGGGTCCGAGCTTCCGCCGACCCTGCTGCTCAAGGACCGCGACTCCTCCGCCCCGGATTTCAACGAGCAGGGCCTGCCCGGGTCGGAGATCACCCTGGCCGAGATGCTCAAGGGCCGCGGCTATCACACCGTCCACATCGGCAAGTGGCACCTCGGATCCGGCAAGGAGTTCGGCGCCAACGCCCAGGGCTTCGACGAGAGCCTGCTGATGGCCAACGGCCTCCACCTGCCCGCCGGCGATCCGCGCGGCGTCGAGGCGCGTCTGGACTTCGATCCGATCGACAAGTTCCTCTGGGCCCGCATGCAGTTCGCGGCCTCCTACAATGAAGGCGAACCCTTCGCGCCGGGCGGCTACCTGACCGACTGGTGGACGGACGAGTCGCTGAAGGTCATCGAAGCCAACCGCAACCGGCCCTTCTTCCTCTACCTCGCCCACTGGGGCGTCCACACGCCCCTGCAGGCGACGAAGGAAGACTATGAAGCGGTGGGCGACATCCAGCCCCATCGGCTCCGCGTCTACGCCGCCATGGTGCGGGCGCTGGACCGCAGCGTCGGCCGGATCATCGACAAGCTCGAGGCCGAGGGCCTCGCCGACAACACGATCATCGTCTTCTCCAGCGACAACGGCGGCGCCGGCTACATCGGGCTGCCCGACGTCAACAAGCCCTTCCGCGGCTGGAAAATGACGCTGTTCGAAGGCGGCATCCGGGTGCCGATGTTCGTCAGCTGGCCGAGCCAGATCGCGTCCGGCCAGCGGATCCCCTCGCCCGCCACCCACATCGACGTGCTGCCGACCCTCGCCGCCGCCGTCGGGGCGCCCCTGCCGGCCGGCGTCGCCATCGACGGCGTCGACCTGCTTCAGGTGGCGACGGGCAAGGTCCCGGCTCTCGCCGAACGACCGATCTTCTGGCAGAGCGGCTACTATCGCGCGGTCCGCATCGGCGACTGGAAGCTGCAGGTCAGCGAGCGCCCGAAGAAGGTCTGGCTCTACAACCTGGCGACCGATCCGACCGAGAAGACCAACCTCGCCGCCTCAATGCCCGACCGGGTGGCCAGCCTGCGGGCGCTGCTCGACAAGCATCAGGCCGACGCTCGCAAGCCGCTCTATCCCTACACGATCGAGGCGGCGACCCCGGTCGACAAGACCCGGGCCGACACCTTCCGCAAGGGTGACGAGTACATCTACTGGCCGAACTGATTAGCCTCGCCTCAGCCGCCTGACGGCGACGAGGCCGACCAGCGCGACATCAGGGCGCCGAGGAAGGCCGGGCGGGCCGGGTCGGCCGTCGGGGTGATCCACAGATCCCCGGCCGCCGCCCGCTCGAACGCGGTATCGAATGTGCGCTGCATCGACGGCGTATCGAAGCTCATCATGCTGCCCTGCGCCGGGTCGGGCCTGATCGAGGCGATGCTGAGCGGCAGCCGGTGGGCGGCGCAGAAGTTGGTCGTCATGCTGATGGCCTGCCGGTAGCTGAACCGCAGCATGGTGTCGAAGCTGCGGATCAGGATGGCCGGCATATTGTTCGGCGTGGTGCGCGGCGCCTCTTCCAGCACCGTGTTGACGATCAGGTAGATCCGGCTGCGCTGCAGGCGATGGCGCATGTTCTTCCAGCGCAGCATGGCCTCGGGCATCACGAAGAGCGGCGTGGCGACGCCGCCGTCGACGTGCATCTCCTCATAGGCGACGCCCTCGTGCTCGACGGTGATCCGCCGCGGCGGGAACAGGCCGGGCAGGCTGGCCGAGGCGACCAGCACGTCGCGGAACAGCCGAAGCGCCGCCGGCCCGCCGACCGAGGCGATCTCGCCCATGTTCCAGATCACCGTCCGCTGGCTGTCGAGATCGGTCGTGGCCACCAGCAGGCGTCGGCCCTGGCCATGACGCGCGGCGACGGCCTCCAGCATGTCCTCGTTGAGGAAGGGCGCGACCAGCCGTTCCAGCTGCTCGCTCTTGAACACGCCGCCAAGGTTCCCCGACAGGCCGCCGAGGCTGAGCAGCTTCGCCGCATAGCCGCCGGTATAGGCATCGCGGAGCTTGTCGTCCCAGTCCGGTCCCAGGAAGGCGAAGGGCGCAATGAGCGCGCCGGTGCTCACACCCGTGACGATGGCGAAGTCGGGCCGCTGCCCGGCCGCGGTCAGCCCGACCAGCACCCCGGCCCCGAAGGCGCCGCCGGCGGCCCCGCCGGAGATGGCCAGGATGTTGAAATCCTCGCGTGGCAGCAGGGCCTTGGGCAGCGACAGGCTGTCGGCCGCCGACTTCAGCGACTCCTCGGCCTCCTCGACCGTCAGGCGCACCCCGGCGAACCCGGCCACCTCGGCGGCCGGGGTGTCCGGCGCCGGCAGGCGTCCGAAGCCGTTCAGGAACGATCTGGAGGACTTGTCGTCAGCCATGCGGGCGCCCGGAACCGGAAGGTCAGAGAATGCGGCAGGCGTCCTCGAACGTCAGCCGCGGATTGCGTGGAAACAGGTTTTCGTCGGTCCCGTAGCCGATGTTGCACACGAAGTTCACCTCCCAGCCCGTGCCGGCGAAGAAGGCCTCATTGACCCCGGACGCGTTGAAGCCGGACATCGGTCCGCAATCCAGGCCCAGCGACCGCGCCGCCAGCATCAGATACGCGGCCTGCAGCGATCCGTTCCGGAAGGCGGTCTCCCTCGCCAGGGCGGGGTTGGCCGCGAACACCTCCCTGAGCTGAGGCCTGTGCGGGAAGACCTGCGGGATCTTCTCGCCAAAGTTCAGATCAAAGGCGATGAGCACATTGACGGGCGCGGCCAGGGTCTTGTCCTGGTTGCCTGCCGCCATGTGCGGGGCCAGCCGCTGTTTGGCCTCGTCGCTGACCAGGAAGACGAACCGGGCCGGCTGGGCGTTCGACGCCGTCGGGCCGAGGGCGGCCATGGCGTACAGCTCGCGGATCAGCGCCGGGGGCACGGCCTCAGGAGACCAGCCGTTGTGCGTCCGCGCCTCCCGGAACAGCTGGTCCAGCGCGGAATCGGGCAGGCGGTCGGTCATAGGGGGCTCCATGGGCAGGACCTGGCTCGGGCGCAGCCTACGCCATTGTCCGGGCAGCCGCGACACAGGGGCGCGGGACGTCGGCGCGGAATGACGGCTAACCGCCGCCCAGCGCCGCATCGACCTCGCCCCGCCAGGGCAGTGAACTCTGCGCCCCGGCCTTCGCGGCGGTCAGGGCTCCGGCGGCGCAGGCGAACCGCAGCGCCTCGGCCGGCGTCATACCCTCCAGCATCGCCACCACCAGGGCGCCGACAAAGGCGTCCCCGGCCCCGGTCGTATCCAGGGCGTCCACCTCGGGCGGCTCGGCGGTCGCCACCCGCACGCCGTCACGCAGCAGGGTCGCGCCGCGCGAGCCCCAGGTGACGGCCACCAGCCCCGGCAGGCCATGCAGGCGGCGGCCGAAGTCGCCCGCCTCACCCTCGTTGACCACCAGAAGATCGGCGCGACGCAGCACGGCATCGTCGATCGCGAGGTGGGTCGGCGCCAGGTTGACGCAGACGAACCCTGTCGCGCGCGCCACCGCGGCCGCGACCGTCTCGAGCGGGCTCTCCAGCTGGCAGATCAGAGGTCCGTCGATGACCTCCGGCAGCCCGTCCGGCGTCAGGGCGGCGTTGGCGCCGGACGCGACCATGATCTGGTTCTCGCCCTCCGCGTCGACGGCGATCAGCGCCGCCCCCGTCGCCGCCGCGCCATCGACGCTCACCCCGCCGAGCTCGACTCCGTCCGCCCGCAGCAGCGCCAGCGCCTGGTCCGCCATCCCATCGGCGCCGACCCGGCCGATCAGGCACACCGCCGCCCCCAGCCGCCGGGCCGCCAGCGCCTGGTTCGCGCCCTTGCCGCCCGGATGGATGGACAGAGCCGCCCCGGTGACCGTCTGGCCCGGCGTCGGCAGCACGGCGCCGGTGGCGACGAAGTCCAGGTTGATAGAGCCGACGACGGTGATGGGGGTCTGGCGTTTCACCCGGCCATTGTCGGCGCTGCAGGGGCGCCGGAGCAAGACCATGACGTTGGGGAGGCGTTTACATCCCGCCGCCGCAGGGCATGATCGCCGGACCGACAGCCCTTACGATCCGGAGACATGCCACATGCCCCGCCTACGCCAGGTTCCCCGCGCCGAAGTCGATCAGGGCACGGGCCTCCGCATGTACAACCTGCTGTTCGGGGACCGTGACCCGGTCGCCGAGCCCGGCACCGCCACCGGCACGCCCGGCGACTGGTGGACGGTCTTCGCCCTGGCGCCCGACATCCTGCATCACAGCTGCCAGGGGTTCGCCCTTTATCGCAGCCCGACGCGCAAGCTGGACCCGGTGCTGCGTGAGCTCGGCCAGACCCGCGCCGGCTTCAACAAGGGCAGCCAGTTCGTCTTCTCGCAGCACTGCAAGTCCCTGCGCGGCCTGAAGGTCCCGGAAGAGAAGATCGCCGCCGTGCCGCACTGGCCGGTCGCCGACTGCTTCAACGCGCAGGAGCGCGCGGTGCTGGCCTATGCCGACTGCCTGACACTGCAGAACGGGCGCACGCCGGACGCGGTGTTCGACACCCTCAAGACCTTCCTGTCCGACGAGGAGATCCTGGAGTTCACCTACATCACCTGCCTGTACGACATGCATGCGGTGATGAGCCGGGCCCTGCGGACCGAGTTCGACGACCGCGACGAGGTGATCGTCGAGGTCGCCGCCCCGGAGGACTTCAGCGCCCGCGACTTCCTCGATACCGGGCGTGAGCCGACCTAGCCGGGGACGGAGCCGAACTTGCCGGCGTTGTAGTCGTTGATCGCCTCGATGATCTGCTGGCGCGTGTTCATCACGAACGGGCCGTGGGAGACCACCGGCTCGTTGAACGGTGCGGCATGGCCAAAGACGACAAAGGCGTCGGTCTCGGCTGACAGCTCCACCGTGTCGCCATCGAGGTTCAAGGCGACGAGGTTGTGGGGCCCGCTGGGCGCCCCGCCGACCGAGACCGCGCCGCGCACGATGTAGAGGAAGACGTTGCGGCCGGCCGCCGCCGGCAGCGTCACCCTGCCGCCGGCCGTCAGCCGCACGGTGGCCATGACGATGTCGACCAGCGGGTCATAGCCGCCCCTTACGCCGCCGATCTCGCCGGCGATCACGTCGACCTCGACCCGGCCGTCGTCGAGCGTCGCCACCGGGATTTCGTCCCGCTGCAGCCCGACGTAGCGCGGGGGCGCGAACTTCAGGGCGGCGGGCAGGTTCACCCACAGCTGCAGGAGCTCCAGCGGCCCGCCGGCGCGCTTGAAGGCGTCCGGCGACAGCTCGGCGTGGACCAGACCGCTGCCGGCCGTCATCCACTGCACCCCGCCGGCCCGGATCACACTCTCATGGCCGCCACTGTCGAGGTGCGACAACTCCCCCTCAAGAATGAAGGTCACGGTCTCGAACCCGCGGTGCGGGTGGGGTCCGAACGGCAGGCCGCGGTTGTTCGGCGGATAGACCTGGGGACCGTGGTGATTGAGGAACAGGAACGGATCGATCTGGTCCACGCCGGGTCCCGGAAGCGGCCGGCGCGTGACGAGATCGGCGATGTCGTCGCGGTGGGCGGGGTGCAGCGCCCTGATGGTCCGACCGGTCATGGAGGTCTCCTCTCCGGCGACAGGTACTGTATCCGTAGCCGGAATGAAGCCCGGATCTATCGCCCTCGACGACCGCCAGGGCGCCCGGGGGGCGGCGGCAGGTCCTGAAAGCGGATGACCCCGTCACCGTCACGGTCAAGGTCGGCGAACAGCTCGCGGGCCTTGCGCTCGTACTCCGCTCGCGTGACCCGCCGCGACAGGTCGAAGTCGGCGGACATGATCGGCTGCGGGTCATTGAGCAGTCCAAACTGTGCGGCGCCCTGCAACCGCATCGGCGCGCCGCCGCCCGGGCCACCGGCCCCTGCCCGGCCCCTTCCGGGGCTGTCGCCGCCCGGGCCGCCGCCGGGGGGGCCACCGCCGGGTCCGCCACCGCCGGGCGGGCCGCGCTCCCCGGGATCGCCTCCGGGACCGCCGCCGCCCGGACGCCCGCCCTCCGGACCGGAGCCGCCGGCCTCCTCGCCGCCCGGCCCGCCCGACGGGCGCAGGATTTCAGGCGCGACCTCGGTCTCGTACCGGGTGACCTCGGCCCCATCCAGGGCGCCGTCCCGGTTGCTGTCGAGCGTATCGAAGAAGGCCAGGGCGTCGACGATCATCTCGCCGCGGACGAGGCCGCCGTCGCCATCGCTGTCGGCTTCACGGAACCAGGCCTCACGCGGCCCGGAGCCGCCGGGCAACGGTCGGAACGGCTTGCCGGCCGGGCTGATGAACAGCTGCTGCCCCGGCGGAGGCGGTCCGCCCGCCCGAAGGCCGCCCGGCGGAGGTCCGGGCGGGCGTCCGCCGGCCGCGCAGGCGGTCAGGCCCAGGCAGAGGAAGACGCCCAGGGCGCCGGGTCTTGTGGTCATGATGTCTTCGGCCTGCGGCCGCTCCTCTGCCCCGGGGAGAGAGGGGACGGCGTCGCACGTCGCGCGACACCGCCACCACGGCCCGCGGCGGCAGGGATCAGGGGGATCCCGCACTCAGGCCAGGCGCGCCGCCCCCGACGGCGTCGCACCATCGGCAGATCCTTGCGGGGGCTCCCGGCGGCAGCAAGGCGGGTTCATTGCGCCCGGGCTGCACCTTTGTTGCAGCCCGGAGAGATTGCGGCCGAACGGAGAGGCCGGCGTCAGACCGGCTCGCTGTTGAACCGGATATTGTCCTTCTCCAGCCCCTTGAGCACCACCTCGACGCCGCCGGAGCGGATCATCCACTCCAGCCGGTGGTCGCGGTACTGGCGCTTGAACAGGCCGGCGTCGACGATGCCCGCCACTGCCGACATGGCCTGGATCGAGTCCGCGGCGGCCTTGAAGCCGGCGGCGACCGAGGGCCTCGCCCTCGCCCTGTCGAGCCACCGTCCGAGCGCGCTGTCAGGCGCTGGTCCAACGCCGTGTCCCACGGCGCCCTGCACGAAGGGCGCGACGCAGAGGTCAGCCCAGCCGAAGGTCTCGCCGTTCAGCCATTCGGCGTCCCCCAACTGCTTCTCAAGCCAGGCATGGAGACGCCCGGTCTGCTCCGCCGCGGCGGCCTTCAGGGTCACCGCCAGGTCGCCCTCGGCGCGGCGGAACCAGGCGATCTCCGACAGACCCCAGGTGATGGCCTCGTAGTGGGTGTCCATCACCTCCTCGATCATCCGCGCCCGGGCCCGGGCCAGCGGGTCAGCCGGCAGCAGGGCGGGCGTGGGAAAGCGGTCCTCGATGAACTCCAGAATGATCGAGGAGTCAAAGATCGGCGCCCCGTCGACGAACAGCACCGGCACCTCGCCGCGCGGATTGGCGGCGCGGAACGCTTCCGGCGTGTTGCCCGAGCCGATGGCGTCCGGCGTGCGGACGGTGAAGTCGATCCCCTTCTCGACGAGGGCGATTTTCACCTTCTGGGCGTAGGGGGACAGCGGGTGTTCGAGCAGGTCGAGCATGGGGGCTTCCTCGGGTGTTTCGGGGATTGAGCGCTGGCGCACAGCGGCGCGTCAACGGCGCCCCAACGTCAGCCCTGTACGCCCCCGCGCCGTCGTCCTAGCCTGCCGCAGGGTGAGTAGAGGGAGCTTTCCAGTGACGAAGACTTCGGTATCGCGGCGCGGCCTTGGCGCCCTTCTCGGACTGGGGGCGGCGGCCGCCGCCCTTCCCGCCGGCGCGCATGACCCGGCGGCCGAGGCCGGACCGGTCAAGGCGCCGAAGCATCCGTTCACCACGACCGAGGCCTTCGATGCCTCGAAGGTCCCGGCCTACAAGGGCAAGCACGACAAGATCTACGCCCACATCGACGCCCACCAGGCCGAGCACGTCGAGAACCTGCGCCGCTGGGTCCGCCAGCGCTCGATCAGCGCCCAGAACGACGGCGTCCTGGAGATGGCGAAGCTGGTCGAGAGCGACCTCAAGGCGCTCGGCTTCCAGGAGACGGCCATCGTCCCCAGCAAGGGCCACCCGGGCGTCTGGGGCTGGTTCGACGCCGGGGCGAAGAAGACCCTCGTCGTCTACATGATGTACGATGTGCAGCCGATCGAGCCGACCGGCTGGAAGGTCGACGCCTTCGCCGGCGACCTGGTCGACGACCCGAAGCTTGGCCAGGTGCTGATGGCCCGCGGCGCCACAAACCAGAAGGGCCCGGAGCGCGCCTTCCTCAACGCCGTCGCCTCCATCCTGGCGGTGAAGAAGAAGCTGCCGGTCAACCTGATGATCATGGCCGAGGGCGAGGAGGAGCTGGGCTCGCCCAACTATCCGGAGATCATCGGCCAGTATGAGGACCGGCTGAAGACCGCCGACGGGGTGATGTTCCCGATGAACAGCCAGACCCCGGCCGGAGCCGTCTCCATGCCGATGGGCGTCAAGGGCATCTGGTATGTAGAGCTGATCGCCCAGGGCGGCCCGCACGGGGGTCCCAAGGAGGCGGAAGTGCACGGCTCGCTGAAGTCGATCCTCGACAGCCCCGCCTGGCGCCTCGCCCACGCTCTGGCCAGCCTGACGACCGTCGACGGCAACACCTGTCTGGTGCCCGGCTTCTACGACAGCGTCCGTGCGCCCAGCGCCGAGGAGCAGCGGCTGGCCAACGGCGTCCTGCCCCAGTGGCTGGCCGAGGCCGACGCCCGCAAGGATGCGCTGAAAGTCGACCGCTGGATCGGCGGCATGACCGCCGAGGAGACCCTCTACGAGAATCTCTTCAACCCGAGCTTCAACATCGACGGGCTGGTCAGCGGCTACACCGGCGTGGGAACCAAGACCATCCTGCCGCACAGGGCCGTGGCCAAGGTCGACGTGCGGATGGTGCCCAACCAGACGCCTCAGGAGATGATGGCGAAGTTCCGCGCCCACCTGGACGCCAACGGCTTCACCGACATCCAGATCAGCCAGCTCAGCGGCTATCCGCCCGCCCAGACCTCCGTGGACGCCCCGCTGGTCCGGGCGGCGATCGGGACGTTCAACAAGTACGGCGTCACCCCGACCGTCCTGCCGCGTCTGGCGGGCAGCGCCCCCTACTACGTCTTCACCGACCGCCTGAAGCTGCCGCTGGTCACCGCCGGCCTCGGCCACGGCGCGGCGCAGCATGCACCCAACGAGTATATGGTCATCAAGCCAAGGGCCGGCTCGAAGGTCGCGGGCCTGGCCGAGGTGGAGAAGTTCTACGTCGACCTGCTCTATGCCCTGGCCGAGGCGAAGTAGGCGCCCCGGCGGGACATGCACCTCCGTGCATGTCCCGCGTCAGACTACAGCTTGCTGACGTCCAGCGGCTTGAGCCCCTGCTCGACGCTCGCCCGCTCCTGCGCGGCCTTGGCCCGCTGGAAGCCGTCGCGGGCCTGCATCCGCGCCCAGTAGCCCGCCACGGCCGGCGGGAAGTCGCCGTCGAGGCCGAGGCTCTGGGCCAGCAGCAGCGCATAGGCCACCGAGATGTCGGCGCCGGTGAAGCGGCCGGCGGCGTAGAATTCCGAGGTCTGCAGGATGGCCTCCAGCCCCCGCAGGCGGGCGAGGAACCACTTGGCGTAGTCGTCGGCCACCTGCGGCACGCGGCGCTCTTTCGGCTCCAGCCGGCGGTAACGCAGCACCAGGGTCTGGGGGAAGGTCAGGGTCGCCTCGCCGAAGTGCAGGCCGTTGAGGAAGGCGCCGTAGCCCGCCTCGCCCGGCTTCACCGAAAGAGCGCCGCCGCCGTGCGCCTCCGACAGGTACTGCACGATGGCCGCCGACTCGGTCATCCGCGTCTCGCCATCGACCAGCAGCGGGATGGTGCCGAGCGGGTTCTCGGCCATGTACGCCTTGGCGAAGAAGCGCGGCGGGAACGGCAGCATCTTGAGGTCATAGGGAAGGCCGAGCTCCTCCAGCGCCCAGAGCGGGCGGAAGGAACGGGCGTCAGCGCAGTGCCACAGGGTGATCATGGCGCGATGATTGCCCGCTCGACCCCGCGGAAGCAAAGCCCCTGAAACGTGAAAACCCCGGTCCGCCAGGGACCGGGGTTCCGCGGGCCCCGCAGCCCGCACTTCACAGGAGACCGGCTCTCGCCTCCGACAGCCCGAACCGGTCGAGACACAGACTGGCTGCGTCGGGCCGGGCCTTAGTCCGGATTTCAGGGATTGAGAAGGTTATCTTCGCAGTTGCACAAAACAGTTGCTGCATCGCCACAGCTTTGCCCGCGCCATAGCCAGCAACCCCGCGCGACACCAGGTCGGGGAACGGCCCGCCGGACCCGGAGACCGCGAAACCTCGCCACAGAGCCGTCGCGGGGCTCGCGGTCTGCGACAATCTCTGGCAGGACCGCCAGGAGACGACCGTTCCGGACCTGAAGGTTGCAGACGCCCGCCGTGTTGCAGGACACCCCGATCAAGGCCGCCCCCGAGCCGCAGGCGGCGGCATTCGCTCGCAGGGCCGACCTGGACTGGATCCGGGTCGGCGCGTTCGGCCTGCTGATCCTGTTTCATGTCGCGCTCGTCTATGCGCCGTGGGACTGGCACATGCACAGCCGCCACACCTTCGGCTGGCTGGCCGAGGCGATCCTGGCGACAGGGCCCTGGCGGCTGACGCTGCTGTTCCTGGTCTCGGGCGCGGCGCTGCGGTTCATGAGCCGTCGTCTGTCGCCCGGCGAGACGGCACGGGCGCGGCTGGCGCGGCTGGTCCCGCCCTTCCTGTTCGGCGTCGTCTTCCTGGTGCCACCGCAGTCCTGGCTGGAGGCCCTGGACAAGGGCTGGTGGACCGGCGACCTGCTCGGCTGGTGGCTCCACACCTTCAGCCCTTCACAGCTCCTGCGCATCCCGCTGAACCACCTGTGGTTCGTGCTCTACATAGGCGTCTACACCTTCGCCGCGATCGCGCTGCTGACCCGGCCAGGGTGGCTGGCGCGGCTGGAAACCCTGCTGGAGCGGCATCTGGCGGGCTGGCATGTCCTGGTCGTACCGTTCTGCTATCTGGCGCTGATGCGGCTGACGCTGTTTCCGATCTTCGGCATCACCAACCAGCTGCCGGTGGACTGGTACAACCACGCCGTCTCGCTGGCCGTCTTCCTGTTCGGCTTCACCCTCGCGATGCGCGAGACGGTCTGGGCAGACCTCGAACGCTGGCGCAAGCCGGCGCTGGCCGGGGCGCTGGTGATGCTCGTCACCCTCATGGCGATGACCGCCCATCCGGACGGGCGATTCTTCTTCGGGATTCCCAAGGCGTTCGTCTATGCGGCCAACCAGTGGCTGACCATCGCCGCCATCCTCGGCTACGGCAGCCTGTGGCTGCGGCGCGCCGACGGCCCGATGCTGCGCTACCTGACCGACGCGGTCTTCCCCTGCTACCTCATCCACCAGACGCTGCTGGTCGCCGCGGTCTATGTGGTCAAGCCCTGGAGCCTGCCCGCCCTGCCGGAGGCGCTGCTGCTGCTGACCGTCACCATCGGCGGTAGCCTGGCCGTCTACGAGCTCGTCCGCAGGCTGGGGCCGGTGCGGCCGCTTTGGGGACTGAAGCGCCAGCCGCGCCCGGTCTTCGTCTCCACCGCGCCCCTGACGGCCTCTGATCCGGCGACGGCCCCGAACCGGTTCCGGCGCAGGCGATGGCTGCTCTGGGCCGGGATCGGCGCGCCGATCCTGGCGACGGCCAGCTTCCTCGCCGCGACCCTGACCTACCCCGACTTCAACCACGCGACCCAGTACATCAGCGTCCTGGGCAGCTCCGCGGCGCCCTACCCCGGGCTGTTCAACACCGGGATCCTGCTGTCGGGCATGGCGGCCGGGCTTGCGGGAGCGGGCTTTGCCCTGGCCCTGCTGGCGATGGGGGGAAACCGGATCGCCGCGGCGGTGACCTTCCTGGCCTTCGCGCTCGGGGCGGCCGGCCTGATTCTGTCGACGGTCTGGCTCTACCCCGACCCCATGCACGCCATCATCAACCTGGGCCTCGGCATCCAGCTGGCGCCGGTCTTCATCCTCTGGGGGCTGTCCCGGGTCAGCGGCTTCCGGCGGCTGAAGATCTTTCTGGCGGTCGTCTTCGTGGCGATGCTGATCCTCACCGCCATCACCAACTACCACTTCATCCCGCTGTTCCCGGGCGTGGTGAACGCCGACAACGTCGGACTGTGGGAGCGCATCTACGCCTTCGTCCTGGTCGGCTGGGTCGGGGTCACCGCTTTCCTGCTCGAACGCCGCCTGATATCGCTGGCGACACAGGGGCCGGATTCGACGGGCTCCGCCGGGATCGCGGCCGAGGTCTGATCGAATCGATCACAGCCCGCTATCGACTCCTCTCGCTTCCGTGATAGGACGTGATCGCGCACAGATTTCGCGCAAACCCCCGCCCGGGGGGAGATTTTTCCGGGCTTCACAAAAAATTCTGGCGCATCAGGCCTCTTTTTTGACGCCAAACCCTTGCACTTGTGCGATGCAACAACACAAATCCGTGAACCGTAAGTCGAGGCGTCAGGGAGGCGTCTCGTCCGGCCACACAAGAGCGACACGGCGGCCCGAATGGACATGAGCAATCTGGCGGTCCAGTACGACAGCGGCAGCTACGCCGCGCGCTCGTCGTCCGAGCGTGAGCACCTGCCCGCGCCGGCCCCTCTGGCCATGCCGATCCAGTCCCTGGGCGCGGACGCCGCCGTCGCCGCCGCGACGCCCGTGAGCGGCCCTTCGGATATCGCCAAGCGTCGCGCCATCCTGACCACCGGCACCCTGGTGCTGACCGCCCTCGCCTGCTGGACCCCGATCCGCCTGTACGCCGCCGAAGGCTTCATGCTGCTCGAGGTGATCGGCCTGACGCTGTTCATGACGCTGATCGCGGCCATCTCCTGCTGGTTCACCAACGCGGCGATCGGCCTTGCGGTCCTGCTGCGCGGCGCCAACGACGAGCTGGCCTTCTCGGCCCGGCCGCCCCTGCCCCGCACCCGCACCGCCCTTCTGATGCCGGTCTACAACGAAGACCCGCGCGCCACGATGGACCGGCTGGCGCGGATGGACGCCGATCTGGCCCGCCTGGGCGCGGCGCGGTCATTCGACATCTTCGTACTCAGCGACACCACCAGCGAAGCGGTCGCCGCCGCCGAGTGGGCCGAGTTCAACCTGCTGCGCAACCGCAGCCGCTGCCGCGCCTACTACCGTCGGCGCAGCCAGAACACCGAGCGGAAGTCCGGCAACATCGCCGACTGGGTCCGTCGCTTCGGCGGCGCCTACGAGAGCATGATCATCCTGGACGCCGACAGCGTGATGGCGGGCGAAACCCTGCTGCACCTGGTCGACGCCATGGAGCGCCAGCCGGACATCGGCCTGATCCAGACCACGCCGACGGTGATCAACGCCGAGAGCCTGTTCGCCCGCGCCCAGCAGTTCGGCGTCCGCCTCTATGGCCGCGTGGCCTCGGCGGGCCTGGCCTGGTGGTCGGGCTCCGAGGCCAGCTACTGGGGTCACAACGCCATCGTCCGCGTCCGGGCCTTCGCCCAGTGCGCCGGCCTGCCCCACCTGCCGGGCCGCAAGCCCTTCGGCGGCCATGTCATGAGCCACGACGTGGTCGAGGCCGGCCTGCTTCGCCGCGGCGGCTGGGGCGTCCACGTCACCGCCGCGCTCGGCGGCAGCTACGAGGAAACCCCGCCCAGCCTGCTCGAGTTCATGAAGCGCGAGCGCCGCTGGTGCCAGGGCAACATGCAGCACTTCGGCGTTATCGGCGCCCGCGGGCTGCACTCAATGAGCCGCTTCCAGATGGGCGTCGGCCTGATGGCCTACATCGCCTCGCCGCTGTGGCTGGCCTCGCTGGTGGTCGGCATGGTCATCCAGGTCAGCAACCGCCCGACCTGGTACGGCTTCTGGGACCTGTTCCGCTTCGACTACAACCCCTTCATGTGGGCGACCCTGCTGACCACGCTGATGCTGCTCGGCCCCAAGCTGATGGGCTGGGGCCTGGCCTTCTTCAGCAAGGCGGAACGCGACGCCTTCGGCGGCCGCCGCATGCTCGCCAAGGGCCTGGTCTCGGAGATGGCGCTGTCGGCGATCACCGCGCCCATCTACATGATCGGCAACACCCGCGCGGTCTACGAGATCCTCACCGGCCGCGACGCCGGCTGGACCGCCCAGGTCCGGGACGGCGAGGCCCTCAGCCGCGCCGACGCGGTGAAGGGCTACCGCAACGAGACCTTCGCCGGCCTGTTCTGCACCCTGGCCCTGATCCTGCGCCCCGACCTGCTGCTGTGGGTCTGGCCGATCGTGGTGCCGATGCTGCTGTCGGCCCCGATCGCCGCGTGGACCTCGCGTATCGACCTCGGTCGCAAGGCCCGCGAACGCGGCTTCATGGTCACGCCGGAAGAGCTGGCGGAGATGGGCGTCTCGCCCCGCGGCGGCGAAGTGGTCATGCTGCCGGTCCGCGGCGCGAACCCGGCGCTGATGGCGGCCGAATAGGCGACGCCGGGGACAAGCACTTCAGTGCGTGTCCCCTTCAGCTTGACCGTAGCTGACTGAAAGATCTGAGCGGCAGGGGACATGCATTTCAGGGCATGTCCCCGCCTGTTCTCAGGCCGCGACCACGGCCTCGGCCTTCACGCCGGCCGCCAGTCGCGTCGTCAGGGCCGCATGCTCGGCCCACAGCTTCGCCGGCAGGCGGTCGCCGAACTTCTCGAAGAAGGCCGGGATCAGCGAGGCCTCTTCGGTCCAGACCTCGGCGTCGACGGTGGTCAGCATCTTCAGCTGCGCGTCGTTGAGGCCCAGGCCCACGGTGTCCAGCGAGCCCTGCGCCGGCAGGCGGCCGATGGCGGTGTCCACCGCGCCGGTCTCGCCTTCCAGACGCTCGAAGATCCACTTCAGCACGCGGCTGTTCTCGCCATAGCCCGGCCACACGAAGCGGCCGTTGTCATCCTTGCGGAACCAGTTGACCATGAAGATGCGCGGCAGCTTGTCGGGGTCGGCCTTGGCGCCGACGTCCAGCCAGTGGCCGAAGTAGTCGCCCATGTTGTAGCCGCAGAAGGGCAGCATCGCGAACGGGTCGCGGCGCAGCTCGCCGACCTTGTTCTCGGCGGCGGCGGTGCCTTCTGAGGCGACCGTCGAGCCGAGGAACACGCCGTGGGCCCAGTCGAAGGCCTCGGTGACCAGCGGCACGGCGCTGGCGCGGCGGCCGCCGAACAGGATGGCGCTGATCGGCACGCCCCTGGGGTCATCCCACTCCGACGCGATCACCGGGCACTGGGCCGCCGAGACGGCGAAGCGCGCGTTGGGGTGAGCGGCCGGATCGGGGCTCTCGGGCGTCCAGGGACGGCCGCGCCAGTCGGTCAGCTTCGCCGGCTTCTCGTCGGTCAGGCCTTCCCACCAGACGTCGCCGTCCGGGGTCAGGGCCACGTTGGTGAAGACCACGTTCTCGTTGAGGGCCTCGACCGCGTTGCGGTTGGTGCCGATGCCGGTGCCCGGTGCGACGCCGAAGAAGCCGGCTTCCGGGTTGATGGCGTAGAGGCGACCGTCGTCGCCGAAGCGCATCCAGCAGATGTCGTCGCCCACCGTCTCGGCCTTCCAGCCGTCGATGGTCGGCTGCAGCATGGCCAGGTTGGTCTTGCCGCAGGCGCTGGGGAAGGCCGCCGCCACGAACCGCACGGCGCCCTTGGGCGAGGTCAGCTTGAGGATCAGCATGTGCTCGGCCAGCCAGCCCTCGTCGCGGGCCATGACGCTGGCGATGCGCAGGGCGTAGCACTTCTTCCCGAGCAGGGCGTTGCCGCCGTAGCCTGAGCCGTAGGACCAGATTTCGCGGGTCTCGGGGTAGTGGACGATCCACTTGTCGTCGTTGCAGGGCCACGGCACATCGGCCTGGCCGGGCGTCAACGGGGCGCCGAGCGTGTGGACGGCCGGGACGAAGAATCCGTCCTCGCCCATCATGTCCAGAGCGCCCTTGCCCATACGGGTCATGACCCGCATCGAGATGGCGACATAGGCGCTGTCGGTGATCTCCACGCCCAGAGCGCTGATCGGCGAGCCGAGCGGGCCCATGCAGAAGGGCACCACGTACATGGTGCGGCCGCGCATGCAGCCGTCGAACAGCTTGCCGAGACGCTCGCGCATCTCCACTGGGTCGGACCAGTTGTTGGTCGGACCGGCGTCGACTTCCAGCTCGGAGCAGATGAAGGTGCGGCTCTCGACCCGGGCGACGTCGCGCGGGTCGGAGGCGGCGTAGAAGCTGTTGGGGCGTTTCTCGGGATTGAGCCGGGTCAGGGTGCCGGACTCACAGAGCTGGCTGGTCAGGGCTTCCCACTCGGCATCCGAGCCGTCGCACCAATAGACCCGGTCGGGCTTGGTAAGGGTGGCGATTTCCCTGACCCATGCAACGAGACGTGCATGTTTCGTGGGGGCCTGATCCAGGCCCTCGATAGCTTCAGCACCCATCACAGACGCTCCTACAGATGTCGGGGCGTCACGACCCCCGGCCATCTGACGTGGCTCTGCGGATCGCCCCCTTGCGCGGAGTCTGCGTAGACCGCCGGACGGCCTTGGGGCAAGTCGAAAGGGGCTCCGGGGTCTGACGTTTCGTTACAAAGGCTTAGCGATATGGCAGGCGCCGTAGGGGGAGCGTGGACATGCACTTCAGTGTCTGTCCCCCGCGGCGGCGCGGGACCGGGGACCTGCGCCACGCCCCGCGCTTGCATCCCCGCAGCTATCAGGCGGCCGGGGACACGCACTGAAGTGCATGTCCGCGTCGACCGCGCTACGGTGGCGCAAAACACACCGGGGGAAGCGGCATGAAATGGATGATCAGGGGCGTCGGCGCCCTGCTGGCGCTCGTCGTGATAGCGGCCACGACCGTGCTGCTGCTCGATGTTCCCAACCGCCCGGCCAGGCCCGACCTCGCGCCGCTGATCGCTCGCGCGGCCGACTACGACGTCCGCATCCGCCGCGACCGCTGGGGCGTGCCGCATATCCTTGGCAAACGAGACGCCGACGCCGCCTTTGGCCTGGCCTTCGCCCACAGCGAGGACGACTTCACCACCATCCAGCAGGTCGCCCTGGCCACGCGGGGAACGCTGGCCGCCCAGGAGGGGCTGGGCGCGGCCCCGGGCGATTACATCGTCAGCCTGCTGGAGGTCTGGAAGACGGTGGAGGCCGGATATCCCGCCCTGCCCGCCGATCTGCGGGCTGTTCTGGAAGCCTACGCCGACGGCGTGAACTACTACGGCGCCACCCATCCGGATGAGGTCGCGCCCGGCCTGCTACCGCTGACCGGCAAGGACATCGCCGCGGGCTTTGTGTTCAAGACGCCCTTCTTCTACGGCCTGGACGGCGAGCTCCGGAAGCTGAACGACCGCGAGCCCGACCCGCTGCCCAAGGGCTCCAACGGCGTGGCCGTGGCGCCGGCCCGCGCGACCGACGGCGCGACCCGGCTGCTGGTCAATTCGCACCAGCCCTACACCGGCCCGGTCGCCTGGTACGAGGCCGTGGTGCAGAGCGGCGACGGCTGGCACGTGGCCGGCGGCTTCTTCCCCGGCGCGCCCTTCATGCTGCACGGTCACAACGCCCATCTGGGCTGGGCCAATACCGTCAACACCCCGGACCTGATTGACGTCTATCGGCTGGTCATCAATCCCGCCGACCCGAACCAGTACCGCCTCGACGGCGAATGGAAGGATTTCGAGCGCACCGAGGCGAAGCTGCGGGTCAAGCTCTGGGGACCGTTCCGCTGGACGGTGAAGCGGGCGGTGCTGCGCAGCGTCCATGGGCCGGTGCTGGAGACGAAGTCAGGCGTCTACGCCCTGCGCTACGCCGGCATGGGCGAGGCCCGTCAGCCGCTGCAATACTGGCGGCTGAACCGGGCGACCAACCTTTCGGAATGGCAGGCGGCGATGGCGCTGCAGGCCCTGCCGAGCATCAACTACATCTACGCCGACAAGGCCGGGAACATCGGCTACGTCTACAATGGCCTCTTCCCCAACCGCCGCGAGGGCGTCGACTGGTCCGGCATCCTGCCCGGCGACAGGTCCGACCTGGTCTGGGAGGGCTACAGGCCGTTCGATCAGGTCCCGCAGCTGTGGAACCCGCCGTCCGGCCTGGTCTTCAACGCCAACAACACCCCCTACCAGTCCACCGCGCTGGGCGACGGTATGAACCCGGCCGCCTATCCGGCCGGCATGGGGATCCAGACCAACATGACCAACCGCGCCTGGCGGCTGACCGAAACCTACGCCGCCGATCCGGCCATCTCGGCCGAGGAGTTCAGGGCCTACAAGTACGACCTGGCCTACAGCCGCAAGTCGGAGCTGGCGGGGGTCCTGGCGGAGGTGGCGGCGCTGGACCCGGGCGGCGACGCCGATCTCAAGGCCGGCAAGGCGCTCCTGGGCGGCTGGGACCTGCGCACCGGCCGTGACAGCCGCGCGGCAGCCCTGGGCGTGACGACCGCGCTGGCGGTGATCAACGGCCGCAACGGCGATGGCCCGAAGGTGTCGGTGCGCGAGGCGTTCGCCGGCGCGGTCAGCACGCTGAAGGACGGCTTCGGCCGCATTGACCCGACCTGGGGCGAGGTCAACCGGATCCGGCGCGGCGAGGTCGACCTGCCCATAGACGGCGGACCCGACGTCCTGCGCGCGGTCTATGGCAAACCGGACAAGGACGGCCGCCTGACCGGCGTGGCCGGCGACACCTACATCATGGTCGTGACCTGGGACCGGGCGGGCCTCCTCTCCAGCGAGAGCATCCACCAGTTCGGCTCCGGCGCGGAACGGCCTGCCTCGAAGCACTACGCCGACCAGGTCCCCCTGTTCGCTGCCATGAAGACCCGGCCTGTGCTGTTCACCGAAGCGCAGCTGGCGGGCGGCATTGTCGAGGACTACCGGCCGGGGAGGCGTCGACGCTGACGATCCCCTCGGCCGTCATCCTCGCCCTTGCGCCGAGGCGATGGCTGTCTCGGCTCGCCGGCGCGAGTGTGATCACGCTCTCACCGTTGAACGGATCGAGGGGGCCTCGGGACCAGCCCCGGGATGACGGGTTTTGTGTGTGCTCTGACGTCGGGTCACGGTTGCCAAGGACATCCGGAGGCTTAACGTCCGCGTCAACAACAAGGAGGAACAACCCATGGCGGCCTTCCATGAGGTGGTCATCGTCGGCGGCGGCATCGGCGGTTCGGCGCTGGCGGCGGTGCTGGCCCGGGCCGGACGCGACGTGCTGCTGCTCGAACAGACCGAGGTCTTCGAGGACCGGGTCCGCGGCGAATGGATCGCCCCCTGGGGCGTGGTCGAGACCCGGCGGCTGGGCCTGTTCGACACGCTGAAGGCGGCCGGCGGGCACCACATCGGCCGCCATGTCACCTATGACGAGACGCGTACGCCGCAGGAGGCCGAGGCCAAGACCCTGCCGCTGGGCATGTTCGCCGCCGACGTGCCGGGCCCGCTGGCCATCGGCAATCCGCATCACTCCCAGACCCTCTTCGACACCGCGACGGCGGCCGGCGCGACAACGCTGCGCGGCGCGCTGGTGACTTCGGTCAACCCCGGCGCAGAGCCTTCGGTGACCTTCGTCCACGACGACGTGGAGCACACCGTCCGCTGCCGTCTGATCGTCGGCGCCGACGGCCGCTCCAGCAAGGTGCGCGAGACGGCGGGCATCACCCTGCACCAGGACCGGCCGCACCACTGGTTCGCCGGCATGCTGGTCGAGGGGGCCGGCGACTGGGACCAGGACCTGCAGGCGATCGGCACCGAGGACGACTTCGCCTTTCTCGCCTTCCCGCAGGGCGGTGACAAGGTCAGGCTCTACGGCAGCTACGCCCTGGAGCAGAAGGGCCGGTTCGGCGGGCCGGAGGGCCAGCGCCGGTTCCTCGACGCCTTCCGCCTCGACTGCTGCCCGGCGGGTGAAGCCATCGCCGCCGGCACGCCCGCCGGTCCGGTGCTGAGCTATTTCAACAACGACAGCTGGACCGACACCCAGGCGGCCCCCGGGGTGGTGCTGGTCGGCGACGCGGCCGGCTGGAACGACCCGATCGTCGGCCTCGGCCTGTCGATCACCTATCGTGACGTGCGCACGGTGCGCGATGTGCTGCTGGGCGGCGACGACTGGAGCCCGGCGGCGTTCGGGGCCTATGCCGAGGAGCGGGCCGAACGCATGCGTCGCCTGCGCTTCGCCGCCAACCTGACCTCGGTGATCGACGCGGAGTTCGGCCCCGAGGCCAAGGCTCGCCGCCGCAGCTACTTCGAGCGCACCAACGCCGATCCCAGCCTGGGCGCGCACGGCTTCGCGGTCATGGCGGGGCCGGAAGCCCTGCCCGCCGAGATCTTCACGCCCGAGCACCGGGCGCGCGTGCTGGAGGGCGCATGATGGATATCGAGGATTTCAACGCCCGCTGGCTGGCCGCCTGGACGGCCAAGGACGTCGAAGCGCTGGTCGGCTTCTACGCGCCGGGCTGCACCTACAAGGACCCGCAGACGGCGGCCGGCATCGTCGGGCATGACGCCCTGCGCGCCTATCTGACCGGCCTGTTCGCCGCGACGCCCCCCATGGCCTATGAGCCGGAGACGGTCTGGTCGATCGACAATGGCTTCTGCGGACGCTGGTACTGCACGGTGTCGATGCCGGACGGCTCGACCACCCGCATGCGCGGCTTCGACCTCGTCGAGTTCGACGGCGACCGCATCGGCTGGAACGAGGTCTACGTCCACCCGCTTTAGGCGCCGCCTCGGGCGGTGATGGAACCGTCGTCGGGGCGACGGGTTCTGGCCCCGTGACCCGGCTGACCATCACCCACGAGACCCGCTACAGCTACGAGCGCCCCGTCCGGTTCGGCGCGCACCGGTTGCTCCTGCGCCCGCGGGACAGCCACGCCATACGGGTCATCGAGGCGTCGCTCAACATCTCCTCCCCCGGCGAGATGCGATGGGTGTTCGACCCGCTCGGCAACTGCGTCTGCCTGTTCACCCCCGAGGGCGAGGCCGACCACCTCCACGTCACCAACCGGCTGGTCATCGACCGCTATCCCGCACCGCTCGCCTACCTGCGCGCCGACGACCCGCATACGGCCATGCCGATCGCCTATCCGGTCGAGGACCGGGTCGTCCTGTCGCCCTTCATCACGCCGGTGCTGGAGGACCAGGACGGCAGCGTCTTCCGCTGGGTCGCCGGACACCTGCGGTCGCATGGCGAGCCCGCGCTGGACTTCCTGCTGCGCCTGAACCGCACCATCCACGACCGGTTCGCCTACCACGCCCGCCACGAGGAGGGGGTGCAGACGCCCGGCGAGACCCTGCGGCTGGGCAGCGGCACATGCCGCGACTTCGCCTGGCTGATGGTCGAAAGCCTGCGGTGGCTGGGCTACGCGACCCTGTTCGTAACCGGCTACGTCAACAGCGGCGCCATGCGCGGCGCCGGCGCGACCCATGCCTGGTGCGAGGTCTTCCTCCCCGGCCTCGGCTGGATGGAGTTCGACCCGACCAACGGCATCGCCGAGTCCGTGGACCTGATCCGCATCGCCGCCAGCCGCCGCCCCCAGGAAGCCGCGCCGGTCAGCGGCGTCATCCTGGGCGATCCGGGCGCAACCCGCCTGGACGTCCGGGTGGATGTGGGCCCGCTGCCGATTCCGGCCGCCGCATGACGCGCCCGGCCCCATCCGAACCGCCACAGGAGACGAGGCCGATGACCCGTGGATTGCCTCAGCAGACCGCAACGCGCACCGCCGCCCTCCCCCGGACCGACGCCCTGCCCCAGCACGGGCAGCCGGCGGACAGGGGCTGCATGCAGAGGACCACGCCGGACCGCAGGCCGACGCCCCGTCCCGGTCACTAGACGCCGAGGGACCACATCGGGGAAAATTCTGCTCTCCTCGTTCGCGAGCGGGGTTGCGTCCCCAACACATCTCGTTAACCAATGTTCTCGGGGAGTTGGTTTTTTCCGGGTGCGCCATGCGAGCGATCGCGGCGGCAAGTCTGACGGGTGTCGTCGTCCTCGTGACGATGGCGGTAAGCGCGGCGTCCTCCATAGGCGCGGCGACCGACGGACTGACTTCGGATTCCATGCTGGCCAACGCCCAGTTCGGCCAGGCAATCAGCGGCGGCGGGCGCGTGCCTGACGACCCCGACGCGCCGATCCGGACCGGTCGATGGGATTCGGCGCCGGCGCCGGTGCTGGCCCTGCTCGGCGGTCCGGCTGCTGACGCGCCGGTCTCCACGCCCGTGACCCGACCCCTGACCGACCGCACGACGGTGCAACTCGCCGCCCTGACCCCGCCACCGTCCGCCGAAGCGCAGGCGCGCGGCCTGACCGGCCGGCCGGCCGTCATCCGCTCCCGCGTCGCCCTCGCCTCGGTCAGTCCGAAGGTGCTGGCCGGCGGCCCGACCCTGCGGGTGGCCGTCTCCACGGACCGCGACGCGACGGACATCGGCTCCGGCCTGGCGCTCGAGGACCGCGGCGGCACAGCCTTCGCGCCCCGCCCGGCCCGCTCGTCGCAGCCGTTCGACGCCAAGCAGCTGCTGCTCAGCATCGCGCCGTCGCCCGCCGATCGGGCCAAGGGCCGCTGGTTCGTGTTCGCCGCCGGGTCGGGCGAGGCCTTCGGTCTGAACATCATCCGCGATCCGGTGCGCGGAAGCTGGCGGCGAACGGGCTGGTCAGTCGAGCGGCTGGCCGAGTTCGGCAAGGCGCAGCTGGGCATCGGCTGGCGCCAGGGTGATCGGCAGGTGGCGGTCAGCGCCGCCCGACGCGAGATCGGCGCCTATGGCTACAAGCGGGAGGACACCGTCGTCGGCGTGACCTTCACCGTCAGCGGCAAGCCGATCAAGGCGCCGCGGTTTGAGCAAAGCCTCCCGAGGCGCTAACAGGGTCCCGTGCCCGACGAACCCGCCGCGCCGACGTCCCCAGCGGCGACGGCCTCACCGACATCGCAGCCGGTCCCCCGCATCGCCTACATCGCGGTCGCGACGGCGCTGTTCATGGAGTTCATCGACTCCTCGGCCCTTTCGACCGCGCTGCCGACCCTGGCGGAGGCCTTCGCGGTCGACCCGCTGCATCTGAAGCTGGCCCTGACCGCCTACATCCTGGCCCTGGCGGTGTTCATCCCGATCAGCGGCTGGATGGCCGAACGCTTCCAGCCGAGGCGCGTGTTCCTGGCGGCCATGGCGGTGTTCCTCTGCGGCTCGGCGCTGTGCGGCCTGTCGCAGAACCTCGAGCAGCTGGTGGGAGCCCGCATCGTCCAGGGCATGGGCGGGGCGATGATGACGCCGGTGGCGCGGCTGATCGTGGTCGGCTCGACCTCCCGGGCCGAGCTGATCCGCGCCATGGGCTGGTTCACGACCCCGGCCCTGCTGGGCCCGCTGGTGGGACCGCCGCTGGCCGGCTTCGTGCTGTCCGTCGCGGACTGGCCGTGGATCTTCTTCATCAACATCCCGATCGGCCTGATCGGCATGGCGGCGGTGGTGAGGTTCGTGCCGCGCATCACCCTGCCCCATCCGGGCCCGTTCGACTGGAGCGGCTTCGCCCTCGCCGCGACCGCGATCACCGGCGTGGTGGTGGTCGCCGAGACGGCAGGTCTTCCGCTGCTGCAGCTGCCGGCGCAGGTCGGCATCGTAGCGCTGGCGCTGTGCTCTCTCTGGATCTACCTGCGACGACCGCCGACCGGTGTGCGGCCGATCCTTGACCTCACCCTGCTGCGCTACCCGACCTTCCGCGCGAGCCTGATGGGCGGAACCGTAGTGCGGCTGGGCGTCGGCGCGACGCCGTTCCTGATGCCGCTGCTGCTGCAGGTCGGCCTCGGCTGGACGCCCCTGCAGGCGGGCTCGGTCACCCTCGCGGGCGGATTGGGCGTCTTCCTCGCCCGGCCGTTCTCCGGCCCCCTGCTGAGGCGGTGGGGTTTCCGGACCATGCTGCTGGCGTTCGTGGCCATCACAGCCACCCTCACCGCCGCGCCCGGCTTCTTCCGGCCCGAGACGCCCGTGCCGCTGATCATGGCCCTGCTGCTGGCGGCGGGCTTCAGCCGCTCGCTCCAGTTCATCGCCACCAACACCATCGCTTTCGCCGACGTGCCGCAGGAGTCGATCGCGCGGGCCTCCACCCTGTCTGCGGTCTGCCAGCAGATCGGCCTGGCGCTGGGCGTCAGCTTCGGCGGACTGATGCTGCACGTCGCCCGGGGAGGCGGCGAGACCCTGACACCGCAGAGCTTCACCTGGCCGTTCATTGCCGTCGGCGCGACCACGTTGCTGTCGGCGGTGATCTACTGGCGGCTCGACCGCAACGCGGGGTCGGAGATCAGCGGCAGGACCGGCGTCTAGGCGGCGGTCTTCAGCCTGACGGCCTCTGCGATCCGCGCCTTGGCCATCTCGTCGGCGACAGCGTGCGTCGGGCGCTTCTCGGCCAGCGAGCGGTCGAGCACCTCGCCGAGCGTCTCGGTCAGACGATCCAGTTTCGCCGCCACCCAGGCGTCGTCGAAACCGGACCCCGACTCGATGCCGATGATCTCGGCGGCGACATTGATGATCCCGCCGCCGTTGATCACATAGTCCGGCGCATAGAGCCGCCCCTGTTCAAACAGCAGCGCGCCGATCTGCGGCGTGGCCAGCTGATTGTTGGCCGCGCCGGCGATCACCCGGGCCTTCAGTCGGGCGAGGGTCTCGAAATTGATCGCACCGCCGAGGGCGCAGGGAGCGAACACCTCCGCCTCGACGTCGAAGATGGCGTCCGGCGCGACGATCTGCGCGCCCGTCCGGGCCGCGACCTCGGCCAGGGCGGCCTCGTTGACGTCGGTGATGATCAGCCTTGCTCCGGCGGCGTGCAGCTTGTCGGCCAGGTAGGCGCCGACGTGGCCGACGCCCTGGATAGCGACCGTCACGCCGGTCAGGTCGCGGTCGTAGGCGCGCTCGACGCAGAGCTTCACGCCGCGGAACACGCCCTCGGCGGTCACCGGGCTGGGATCGCCGGAGGCGGCGGCGTGGCCTTCCAGGCCGGCCACGTAGCGGGTCTGCTTGCGCACAATGGCCATGTCGGCGGGCGACACCCCGACGTCCTCGGCCGTCCAGTATTTGCCGCCCAGGCTATCGACCACCCGACCGAACGCCTCGAACAGGGCCGGTGTCTTGTCGGTGCGGGCGTCGCCGATAATCACCGCCTTGCCGCCGCCGAGCGGGAGGTCGGCCATGGCGTTCTTGAAGGACATCCCCTGGGACAGCCGCAGGGCGTCGGTCAGCGCCGCCTCCGCGCTGGCATAGGGCCACATCCGGCAGCCGCCGGCCGCGGGCCCCCGCGCGGTGGAGTGGACAGCAATGATGGTCCGCAGGCCGGACGTTTCATCGAAACAGGCGTGCACGCCTTCGTGGTCCGCGAAATCGGGGGAATCGAACAGCGTCATGCCGGAATCTTTGCCGTTTGGGGGAGAGAACGTGCGCGGGCCGTTTACGCTCGGGCAGGCCTTGTCACAACCCCCATCGGTCGACGAAGAGCCCGTTCTTCAATCGGCCGCCGTCATCGCCGCGATCTGGCGTTGGGACAGTTCGATGTAGCGGCTCTCGAGCGAGACCAGCGGGCCCATCACGCTCCGGAAGCCGGTGGCGGCGTCCGGAGCGCTCTCGAGCGTCGCGGCGCCGGCGTCGAGCGCCGCGGCGATCTCCGCGCCGATATCCAGCGCCTGCCCGTCGTAGGCCAGGATCACCCTGTCGCCGGGCCCGGCGGCCTGCATCCTGCGTTGGTGGACCGTCCGTCCGGCGGAGATGAACTCGCGGCATTTCCGGGCCGAGGCCCGCATGACCGTGGCCGCGTCGGCCGCCGACCGGGTCCCGAAGGCGACGTACATGGTGCTCGCCATGCCCTCGTACAGGGCCGACATCGCCCCGAGCAGGTAGTAGTCGGTTTCATTGCGCGAGAACAGGGTCTGGCGCCCCTTGACCATCACGAGCTGCCCCTCGACCAGCAGCGCGGTGGCCTCGCGGACCTTCACCAGCAGCGTCTGGGTCCTGGAGTCGTCCCGGGCCACCAGGGCGCCCAGCAGATCGTCCATGACGCCCACCGCGACTTCAACGCGGCTGGCGTAGCCCCGCATGTCCTTGAGCAGGGTCGCCGCCCTGGCGGTGTCTTCGGCATCGCCACGATAGGCGGGGTAGGCCGCGAGACGCGCATTGACGTCCTTCAGGCGGGCACGGGTGGCCTGGAACTTCGGCCGCTCCGCGGCAGCGAAGGCCTCGAAGTCCTCGCGCGTCTTCAGGGTCGGCGCCACTTCGGACCAGCGCTGGAAAACCGCGTTGCCCTCGGCGGCCTCGTCCGAGAGCGCCAGCAGACCGGTCACCCAGACAACGATCGGAGGCCGGGCGGGCGTCGCGACCGGCGCGGCGCGGGCGACAGCCGCGGGCGCGGCGATCGCGGTGTTCAGCCCAAGGACGGCGCTCAGGGCCAGTCCGATGAAACGACGCATGAGATGCCCCCGCACAGCCATCGCCGATCGGTAGCAGCCCGCCGCCGGTCACTCAACCTTGCGCCCCGCCGCGCCCCCGGGGCGCGGCCGGGATCGGCGGGGATCCTGAAGGCAACGGCGCCTCCGGGTCGAGGATGAAGCTCTGGACATCGGCAATAACCCGGTCGCGCTGCCGGTCGCGGATCAGCAGATGCCAGCCCTCCGCATAGAAGGCCGAGCGGTCGGACGGCTTGAGACGCTGCGCGGCCTGGAAGCTGGGCTCCGGCGGGATGATCTCGTCGTTGGCGCCGTAGAAGTAGCCGGTCGGGACCTGCAGTCGGCCGACGCCGGCCCAGGCGCCTTCCATCAGGTCGACAAGGCCAAAGAGGGTGTCGTTCCGGGCGCCCCAGATCATCAACCGGTCGCGCCCCATGGCGATCAATTCGTCCTGGTTGTCGCTGGGCTGGACCCGGTCGGTCACCCAGCGCGGCGGGCGGATGATCTTCTCCCCGGCCAGGTGGGCGGTGAACCAGAGGGCGGTCTTGTAGGGCAGCGGCTGGCTGGACCAGCCCCAGACCGCCGGCGCCAACAGGGCAAGGCGGTGCGCCTGCGGCGGCTGCGGCGAGGCGAAGGCGCTGATCGCCACCGCCCCGCCCATGCTTTCGCCGATCACCGTGACCGGCAGGTCGGGATGAAGACGCCGCACGACCTCGACGCAGGTGCGCAGGTCGCGGGTCATCAGCCCCTCGCCGCCCCATACCCCGCGCTCCGGGGACCGGCCGAAGCCGCGCTGATCGTAGGCATAGGTGACGATCCCCGCCTTCGCCCAGACCGGGGCGGCGAAATGGAATGCGTTGGCGTAGTCGTTCATGCCATGCAGCGCGACCACCACAGCCTGCGGCGCTCCGTCGGGGAGCCAGCGGGTCAGCCCCAGGCGCGCGCCGTCGAAGCTGACGAAGGCCTCGCCCTCGAACCGCGGCCCTGCGAAGTCCAGCCCCGGGACCCCGGCTGTCTGGACGGTCGGGGCGCAGGCGGCCAGCAGCAGGGGCGCGGTCGCGGACAACAGGAAGGCGCGGCGATTCATGACGACAGAATTGCCGCGACGTCGCGGCGAAGAAAAGGCCGGGCGCGGCTCAGGGCAGCTTCAGGCGGTAGACGCCCTTGAAGCTGTCGGGGTCGGCCGGCTTGCCGTGCCGGGTGATGACCAGCTTGCCCTGGCGGGCGAGGCCGACGGCCGTGGACCGCACCTGCGGCAGGATCCGCTGCCACCGCTCGGGCTGCAGCAGCTTGGCCACCTCGGACGGATCGATGCTCTTGCCGGCCGGCGCCTTGCCGAGCAGATCCATGATGGCGTCTTCGATGGGCGAGGTGGTCAAGGGCGTAACTCCGGGAACGAGGCGGCCTGATAGCGCGCCCGCCACCGCTCTAGAAGCGCCACGGCGCCCGTATCGTCAGAAGAACTCGACCTCGCCGGACTCAGCGGCGTTGGCGAACTGGCTCGGGTCCTCGACGCCGAAGGTCATCGCCATCCGCTCGGCCAGGGCGCCCAGGGTGATGCCGCCGACAGCGCGACCGACCGGGGCCAGGATAGTGGACGGCGCGTCCTCGCTCATCGCCCGGACGAAGGCGGTGAGGTTGCTGAGATGCTGGCTAAGCAGATCGATGGTGTGCAGGCCGTCGATCAGCAGACCGCGATGCTCCGCCGGCAGGGACGCCATGGTGCGACCGATCGCAGTATCCAGTTGGACGCACTTGTCGCCCGCGAGCTCGAGCTCCCACGCGAGAGCGTCCAGCGTCGCCCCCATGCTGGCTTCGAGCCGCGTCGAGCCCTGTTCGTGCGCACCCATCCGGTGATCTCCACTGTTTGAAGCAGAGTCACCAAAGTTCGCTAACCAGAGGCTAACCCTGAGAACGCCGGTCTGAGAAATCTGCCCTGAACTCAGCGCACTGACACACGTTGAAGATCAACCGTGGCCCTACCGCAACCCGGAAGCGAGAATTTTCCGGCCGGACGCCCGCGCCCGGGGCGCTTGCGGGCGTCGCGATCCCTGCCTATCAGCCATGTCAGACGAATGGAGTGCGCATGGACGGCGGCAACGAGGCTCCACACGGGCCGATCACCATCACCGAGGGCGAGTTCGCCGGCTGGCGCTACTGGAGCGGTGATCCGTTCGAGAACGCCTCTGGCCCTTTCTACTACCGCGAGGAGGCCGACGGCTCGATCCGCTGCGCCTTCCGCGCGGAGGCCCGGCACATGAACGGCGGCGGCTTCATGCATGGCGGCTGCATCATGACCTTCGCCGACGCCTGCCTGTTCTCGCTGGCCACCAACGAGCTTGAAGGCACGCACGCGGTGACCTTGAGCCTCGGCGGCGAGTTCATAGGCCCGGCCCACGAGGGCGATCTCGTCGAATGCACCGGCGAGGTGCTGAAGGCCGGCAAGTCGATGGTCTTCGTGCGCGGCCTGATCTTCACCGGCGACAATCCCATGATGTCCTTCTCGGGCGTCATCAAGAAGGTCGGCCGGAGGCTCTGAGGTGGCGCTCGAACCCGCCACGCCTGGCGACATCCCGGCGATCATGGCGATCGAGCTCAATCCGGACTACGCCCTGTTCATCGGCAACTTCTCCGCCGAGGCGCATGCCGCCAACATGGCGTCAGACGACTACCGCTACTTCGCCTGGCGACAGGACGGCCGGCTCGTCGCCTTCGCCATCCTGGCGAAACTGACCGACCCGTCGGACATCATCCTGCTCAAGCGTCTGGGCGCATCGGTCACCGACACGGGCCTCAGCCGCCGGATGATGCCCGCGCTCATCGATTGGGTGTTCGAGAACACCACGGCCAACAGGTTCGAGCTGGACGTCTCCAGCGCCAATCCGCGCGCCGAGCGGGTCTATCGCCGCGAAGGCTTCGTGCATGAAGGCACTGTGCGGGAGGTCTACAGGCATTGGGACGACGTCTACTACTCGTCGCACCTGTTCTCGATGCTGCGGCGCGAGTGGCAGTCCCTGCCCCGCCGCCGCGAAAGCTCATAACAACCTTTTAACGTACCTGTCCAAAACTTAAGTCGCCCATTGCGCCGCATTGTCGCCATACCCACCTCCCGCGAAGAGAAGGGACGACAATGAAAAGCGTACTGATACTGATGTTTGCGTCCGTGAGCCTGCTGGCCACGATCTGGATAAGCTTGGCCGCCCCAGCGGTGGCAGTCCTCTGAGCTAAGGCAGCACCGTCACCGTGATCGACTCCACCTGACGCACGCTGCGCTCCGGCTTCGCATCGGCCCCGAGGACCAGCCGCCAGGGGCCTTCGTTGATCTCCAGCGGCGCGCCGACACGGCGGTCCGCGAGGATGGCGGCGCCGGGCCGGAAGGCCGGGTCCAGCTCCGCGATGGAGAAGACAGCGCGGTAGCCGTCCCTGCCCCTGACCACGACATAGGCAACCAGCGGCCTGCCATGCAGACGCGGCCCCTGCGGCACGGCTGCCTCGCGTAACACCGACGCCAGATCGACACCCTCGTAGGCGGTCTTGCCGGCCAGTTTCGCAGTGCCGCGCGGCAGTTCGGCCACCGTTTCGGGCGTGAAGGTCGTGACCCTGCCCTCGCCGTTGGTCACCGTCAGCGTCTGCGCCGCCGCCGCGACCGGCGCCAGCAGCAGGGCGGCGGCAAGGGCCAGGGCGCGGATCACGCCGCCTGCCCGGCCTGTGCCGCGGGGCGGGCCATCATGCCGGCGTACCAGTGCTTCACATGCTCCATCTCGTCGGGCACGACGAACTTCGCCATACGCGAGAAGTCGATGGAGGTGGCGACCAGGATGTCGGCCATGGTCACCCGGTCAGCGGCCAGGAAGGCGCTCTCGCCCAGCCGCCGATCGAAGACCTTCAGGGCGCGGGTGGCGGCGGCGCGGTTGCTGTCGGCGATCTCGGGGATCTGCTTTTCCAGCGCGGCCAGCGCCGGGTGGCTGTGGCGGACGGTCAGCATCAGCGGCGTGGCCAGCATCATCTCGGCCCGGCGCGTCCACATCTCGATGATCGCGACCTCGCGGGCGTCGACGCCGAACAGGTTCGGTTCGGGGAAGACGCTCTCCAGATAACGGCAGATGGCGACGGACTCGGTGATCGTCGTGCCGTCGTCCATCTCCAGCGCCGGCACGTTGGGCAGGCCCGCTTTGGCCAGGTAGTCCGGCTGGCGGTGCTCGCCCTTGAAGACATCGAGATTGATGATCTCGACCTGGTCCTCGACGCCCTTCTCGGCCAGGAACCACCGCACCCGCCGCGGATTGGGCGCCCGGAAGCTGTCGTAGAGTTTCATGGGCGTTTCCCGTTATTGTTCATGAACTTGCTACAGAATCCCGAACAGCTCGCGCGGCATTGCGCCGACCACGGCGGCGGTCATGCAGGTGGCGAGGAAGCCGGCGACCAGGGCCTTCCAGACCAGGCTGGAAATCTCGGCCCGCCGCTCGGGCATCAGCACGCCCATGCCGGTGACGGTAATCCCGACCGAGCCGACGTTGGCGAAGCCGCAGAGGGCGTAGGTGAGGATCATCCGCGTGCGCTCGGTCATCTCACCCTCGGGGATGGCGCCCAGCTGGATGAAGGCGATGAACTCGGTGAGCATCAGCTTGACGCCGAGCAGGTAGCCGGCCTTGCCGCTCTCCGCCCAGTCGATGCCCAGCGACCAGGCCAGCGGCGCGAACGCCACGCCCAGGATCCGCTCAAGGGTCAGGGGCGCGCCGGCGATGTCGGGCGCCAGGCCCAGCAGCGCGTTGCAGATGGCGACCAGGGCGACGAAGACGATCAGGATGGCCGAGATGTTCAGCACCACCATCAGGCCATCGGCCACGCCCTTGGAGATGGCGTCGATCGAGCTCTCGTATTTCAGCAGCGAGGTGTAGTCGACGTTGACCCCGCCCTCGCCCTTCTTCTCGGGCACCATCAGGCGGGCCAGCAGCACGCCGGCCGGGGCCGAGACCACGGAGGCCACCAGAACGTGGGCGGCCGCGTTGTCCAGCACGTCCTTCAGCACCGTGGCGTAGGCGACCATGGTCGAGCCGGCGACTGTCGCAAGGCCGACGACCATCATCAGGAACAGTTCCGAACGGGTCAGCTTGTCGAGATAGGCGCGGATGATGATCGGCGTCTCGACCATGCCCACGAAGATGTTGGCCGCGGTGGCGGTCGCCGAAGCGCCGCCCATGCCCATGGCCTTCTCGAACAGGAACCCGAAGCCGCGGATGATCAGCTTCAGGATGCCCCAGTGCCAGAGCAGCGCCGACAGGGCGGAGATGACCAGGATCAGCGGCAGCACCTGGAAGGCGAAGACGAACAGGCCCTGCGGGTTCTCGACCATATAGGGCTGGCTGCCGCCGCCCAGGTAGCCGAACACGAACTGGGTGCCCTGGGCGGTCGCGGCGCCAAGGCCGTCGACCGTGGCGCTGATGCCGACCACGACACTGCGCGCCGCCGGAAGGCCGAACAGCAGCAGGATCAGTCCGACCTGGACGACCAGCGCGCCGATGGCCAGGCGCCAGGGAACCCGCTTGCGGTCCTCCGACAGCGCCCAGCAGATGAGAAGGGTCAGGGCGATCCCGACCAGGCTCTGTGCATTTTCCGGCCGGAACATCGTCACCCCTTCGGCGCCCGACTCCCCGCCCGCGCCTTTCCCATCGATTGACTACAAACGCAGGTCCCGGCGCAAGGGTCGGGCGTTCTGCCCGACCCCGTTCAGGGTCAGGCCGCCGCTTCGACGGTCGAGGTCGTGTCGCTGCTCAGCCGGTCGAGCAGTTGCCGAAGCAGATCCGACGCCTCGCTGGAGAAGCCGGAGGTCCTGCTCTCCGAGGCCTGCAGCGAGGTCAGCAGCTCGGCCATGCTGACCACCCCGTCCTGGTTGGCGTCGGCCGCGTCGTAGCTTTCGCCTTCCGTTCCCGTGGATGCTCCGGCGACAGCCGACGACGGCGGCGGCCCGCCCGGCGGCGGGCCGGCGGGTCGTGCCGCCTCGAACTCGGAGGAAGACAGCGCCCCGTCGCCGTCGGCGTCGGCCATCGACAGGAAGGCGGTGGCCCGCTCGGCGGCGTCGACGCCCTCGCGACCGGGCGGTGCATGGGCAGTCATGTCGGCCGCGAGCTCCTCGGCCGACAACAGGCCGTCGCCGTCACCGTCGGCGGCGGCGAACAGGTCCTCGGCGCTTGGGGGACCGGCCTGCAGCGACAGCAGAGAGCTCAACATTTCAGACGCGAAATTCGCGCCGGTCTCGCCGCCGGGCCGCATGGGCCTCGCCGGGTCGGAACTGCCGCCGCCCTGCAGGTTCTGCCCGATCGACAGAAACTCGTCGCTGCTGAGCTGACCGTCGCTGTTGGCGTCGGCGCGGGAGAACATCGCCTGCTGCAGCTGCAGCATCGGCGACGAACTCCCTATGCTGGATAGGGTCATGGGTTGCCTCCTTGAAGGAAGGCGTCGCGGCCGATCAGGCCCCGGCGCCGCGCCGGAGAAGTCCGGCGCGGCGGAAGCCACGCGAAAGGCGGGCCCTGTTTCGGCCGGGCAACAATCTCCGCCGCCCGGCCCCTCCCGCGCCGCTACTTGCCGGTCATCAGCTCCTTCACCAGGGCGTCGCGGCCGTAGACAACCCGCAGCGCCTCGGTGATGGCGGCGCTGGACACGACGACCATCCGGTTGAGCACCGGGTCATAGCCGTAGGCGCCGCCCAGGCTGTGTATGTTGCCGTCGAACGCCGCCCCGATGACCTCGCCCTTGGCATTGACCACAGGCGAGCCGGAGTTGCCGCCGATGATGTCGTTGGTGGTGGTGAAGTTGTAGACGATGTCCTTGTTCAGCCTGCCCTCCGCCGCGATCCAGCTGGGCGCGAGGGCGTAGGGCGCCTCGCCGGTGGCGCGGTCGAACGTCCCGCCGATGGTCGTGAACGGGGTCACCTCGGTTCCCCGGTGCGTCCAGCCGGCGACCTTGCCGTAGGACAGGCGCAGGGTGAACGTCGCATCCGGATAGATGCTGTCGCCATAGACGGCGAAGCGGGCGCGGGCGATCCGCTCGGCGGCGCGATCGGTCGGCCCCTCGACGTCCCGTTCCCAGGCCGCGCGCGCGGCGCGGGCGGCGGCGTCCATCTGCAGGACATAGCGGATCAGCGGATCTTCCGAGGCCAGGACCGCGGCCATGCCGCCGTCCCACAGCGCCTGCCGCACCGCCGGATCGGCGAGGCGGGTGCCCGAGACCAGTCGCGCCGAGAGGCCCTCGGGACTCTCGCGCCCCAGCACCGCGGCCTGGTCGGCCGGTGAAGACGCCAGATACTCGCGGCTCTTGAGCAGCCAGTGTTCGAGGTAGAGCTGCTCCAGCGGACCCTCGATGGCGCGGGCGGCGGTCAGGCGGCGCTCCTCCATCGCCAGGCGGCTGTCGGCGAACTCCGGCAGGCGCTCGGCCGACGGCTTCTCACGCTCGGCGGCGGCGCGGACCAGACCCCGGGCCCAGCTGAACAGCACCGAGCTGCGGCCGGCGTCAGACTCGAGCTGGCGGTAGCTGAGGTAGCTGGTCGCGTAAGCCTCCTGCGCGCGCGCAATCTCGCCCCAGGGGTCGCCGATCTCGCCGGCCAGGGCCGGGTCGGCGGCGACCTTCGCCCGCAGCTCGGCCTCCTGGTCGCGCTTGGCGTCCATGAAGGCCTTGTCGTTCAGCGCGAACTGGCGACCGAAGAAGACCTTGAAGCCGTTCTCGAGGTTGAAGATCGGATCGGCGACCAGCCGCTTCTCGGCCGGGCCGCGACGGCCGTACTCGATCAGGCGGCCGCGAAGCTCGGACCGTTGCAGCTGCCCGACCGGGATGGCGAGGTCGCGGTAGGATTCCAGCTGCGACACGGTCAGCAGGCGCTCGGTCGAGCCGGGGTTGCCCGGTACGAACGTCGGCTCGCCCGCCTTCGGCGCGGCGGCGTTCCACTTCAGGAAGTTCGGCGTCTTCGCCGGCTTGCCGCCCTCGTAGACACGCAGGAAGGCCGAATCCATATCGTAGCGGGGGAAGTTGAAGTTGTCGGGATCGCCGCCGAAAAAGGCCGTGGCGAACTCGGGCGCGAAGACCATGCGCACGTCGCTGTAGCGGTGGTAGCGGTACACGACGTACTGGCCGCCCCGATAGAGGCTGGTGGTCTGGCACCGGGCCGACTCGACGCCCTTGCAGGCCTCGGCCTCGGCAGCCGCCGTGACCGCGTCCCGGGCGGCGTTGAAGGCGGCGCCCGACTTTCCGGCCACGGCCGCGCGGACCTGATCGGTGATGTCGGTAGTCTCCATCAGCACCTCGGCCCACATGCCGGCGCACTGGCGCTCCTCGGCGCGGGTCGCGGTCAGCACGCCGTCCTTCAGGTGATCCTTGTCGGCGGACGACAGCTGGACCAGGCAGCCCGTGATGCAGTGGTTGTTGGTCAGGACCAGGCCGGCGGCAGAGACCACGGAAGCCGAACAGCCCGGGATCCGCACCGCCGCGCCGCGCAGGCGCTGCAGCCAGGCCTCGTCAACGGTCACGCCGTAGTCCGCCTTCACCCGCGCGGCAGGGAAGTTCTCGAACGTCCACATGCCTTCGTCAGCCGACGCCGGAGAGGCCATCGTGAACAGCGCGGCGCCGACCAGGCCACCCAGGGTGAGAACGCGTATCATTGAAATCTTTCGGAAAATGGAGCTGTGACGCCGGTTCGCGAGCGGCCATATCGCGGGGGACGGGCGGTTGGCCAGTCCCCCGGCGTGGCCTTACCCCGATTTAACTTGGCCCACGCCCCCGCCGCGTCCAGAACCGCGAGCGACGTTATTCGGGCGTTCCGGGGAGACACCACCTTATGTCGCTGGCTTTGGCCACGCTCATCTACGAATGGCGCCGGTACATGGCGGCCGTGGTGGCGCTCGCCTTCTCGGGGCTGCTCGTGCTCGCCTTCACCGGCATGTTCATGGGCATCGGCAAGGCATTCACCGCCCAGATCGACCGCGCGCGCGCCGACATCATGGTGCTCGGCCCCGGCGCCAAGGCGCTGTTCAACACCGGCGGCGCCTCCGGCCTTCCCCGGCGGATGATCCCGCTGGTCTACACCCACCCGGCCGTCGTCCAGGTCGCCCCGCTCGACGGTTCCGGCGGCCGGTTCATGAACATCCCGCCCACCGACTCCGCGAACCCCGGCGCCACGCCGAAGGATCGCAAGATGGAGTTCGTGAACGTCAACATCATCGACGCCATCCCCGGCCACGTGACGGTCCCGACCGACTATTCCGTGGAGCTGATCGAGACCCTGCGGCAGCCCTACGCCATCGCGGTCGATCAGTCGGCGCTCAAGCGTCTCGGGGTGAAGCTGGGCGACAAGGCCCTCTACAACGGGCGCACGGTGACCATCGCGGCGGTCACCACAGGCTATCCCAACATGATGCAGCCGACCCTCGTGATGTCGCGCGACTCCCTGCGCCTGCTGGGCGAGGCGGATACCGGTCCGCGGGTCGGCCCCTTGCTGGTCAAGATCTCCGACCCGGCCCAGGCCGAGGTCGTCGCCGCCCAGCTCAACATTCTCGGCAAGGGCCAGTTCCGGGCCTGGACCCGCAGCGAACTGGCCGACGCAAACCAGAGCATGATGTTCCAGGAACAGTTCATCAGCGTGATCCTGATCTTCGCCCTGATCATCGGGGCGATCATCGGGGTCGTGATCACCTGGCAGACCCTGCGCGGGGCCATCATGGCCAACATCAAGGAGTTCGCCTCGCTCCGCGCGCTGGGCGTGCCGATGGGCGCCCTGCGCGGCATCGTCATGGAGCTGAGCTTCTGGGTGGGTGTCACCGGCATCCTCGGCGCCGGTCTCCTGACCTGGGCGGTCTCGACCCTGGCGCTGATGGGCGGGCTGCCGATGGCTTTCCCGCCGGCGCTCGTCATCTTCATCTCCATCTTCCTGCTGTTCTGCGCGATGCTGTCGGGCCTGCTCTCGCTCGGCATGCTCAAGAAGAGCCAGCCTGCGGACCTTCTGCGATGAGCGCCAAGCCCAACGGAAACGCCCTGGGCTCGGTGGCCATCACCGCCAAGGGCCTGGTCAAGCGGTTCAAGACCGGCCGAAGCTATGTCGAGGTGCTCAAGGGCGTGGACTTCGACGCCCGCCACGGCGACGTGACCATGGTCATGGGCCCCTCGGGCTCCGGCAAATCCACCCTCGTCGCCGCGCTCTCGGGACTTCTGAAGCCCGAGGAGGGCACGGTCCGGGCCATGGAGGCCGAGGACCTGTGGAAGCTGCCGTCGGGGCGGATCGACCGCTTCCGGCTCGACCACTGCGGCTTCATCTTCCAGGGCTTCAACCTGTTCCCGGCCCTGACGGCCAAGCAGCAGGTAATGACTGCGCTCCACTACCAGGGCGTTTCCCGCTCCGAGGCCGACCGGCGCGCCCGTGTCGCCCTGGATGAGGTGGGCCTGAGCGCCAAGATGAACCAGCGCCCGTCGGAGCTTTCAGGCGGCGAGAAGCAGCGGGTGGCCATCGCCCGCGCCCTGGCCAAGAACCCCGACCTCATCTTCGCGGACGAGCCGACCTCGGCGCTCGACGGCGAGAACGGCCAGATCGTCATCCGCCTTCTGCGCAGGGCCGCGACCGAACACGGTGCGGCGGTCATCTGCGTGACCCACGACCCCCGCCTGGAGGCCTATGCCGACAGGGTCATCCACATCGAGGACGGCCGCATCCTGGACGACGTCAGGCGGACGCCCGACGCCGACCCCGCGCCGCTCTCACACTGATCTGTTGAAGGACACTCCATGTTTGGCTTTCTGCGCAGCCGCTGGTTCTGGATCATCGCCGTCATCGCCGTTGTCGTGATCGGCGGCGGCGTGGTCCTGAACGGCCAGGCCGCCGCCAAGAAGAAGGCTGTCGAGGCCGCGGCCGCCAAACAGGCGCCCAGCCCCTACGCCGCCATCGCCAACGGCAAGGCAGACGTCGAGGGCGGCATGATCCAGGTCGCCGCCCGGCGCGGCGGCGTCGTGCGCGCGGTCTACGTCCAGGAGGGCGACCGTGTCGTCGCCGGCCAGGTCCTGGCCCGCCAGGAGGACGACGATCCCCGCCTCGCCGTCGAACGCGCCCGCGCCACGGTCGCCCAGGCCCAGGCCCAGGTCGGGGTCCTGCAGGTCAAGCTCGACGCGGCCCGGCGCGAGTACCGGCGCCTCGAGGGCCTGATCGAGAGCAACTTCGTGGCCCGCCAGCGGCTCGACCAGCAGCGCGACCAGATCCGCGACTGGGAAGCCCAGATCGTCGCCCAACGCGCCACGATCGCCACCTACGTCGCCGCCCTGCGCGAGGCCGAGTACGCCCAGGAGCTGACCATCATCCGCGCCCCGACCGACGGCCGGATCGCCCGCCGGTACGCCAACCCCGGGGCCGGGGCCTCGACCCTGAACGTCTCGACCATGTTCGATCTGGAGCCGAACACCGCCCGGATCATCCGCGCCGAGATCGTCGAGGCGGACATCCCCAACGTCCGCGACGGCCAGGAGGTCGAGATCCAGCCCGAGTCGGACGCGACCCGCACCTACACCGGCAGGGTCCTGCGCCGCGCGGCGGTGTTCGGCGCCCGCAAGCTGGCCTCCGACGACCCCACCCAGCGCAGTGACGAGCGGGTGGTCGAGGTTGTGGTTTCGGCGGACGACGCGCCGCTGCTGATCGGCCAGCGGGTCCTGGTCAAGTTCATGAAGCCGGGGTTCAAGGCGGGCGCGAAGGCTCCGGCGGCGGCGGCGCCGTCCGCCCGGCCGCGGTAGGGGCGCCGAGGGCCGGGGCCGCCTGACCGGCCGCCCTTGCCCCACCGTCCCGCTTGACGCCTCCCCTGCTGCGCCGCAAAACGCCGCCGACAAATCTGGCAAGCAGTCAGCGCAAGGGAAACACGCACATGGCCGATATCCGGTTCGACGGGAAAGTCGCGATCGTCACGGGCGCGGGCGGCGGGCTCGGCCGCCAGCACGCGCTGGAACTGGCCCGTCGCGGGGCCAGGGTCCTGGTCAACGACCTGGGCGGCTCGATGGACGGCTCGGGCGGCAACTCCGCCGCCGCCGAAGCGGTCGTGGCCGAGATCAAGGCCATGGGCGGTGAAGCCATCGCCAACGGCTCGTCGGTCACCGACGACGCCGGCGTCGCCAAGATGATCAAGGACGCGATGGACGCCTGGGGCCGCATCGACATCCTGATCGCCAACGCCGGCATCCTGCGCGACAAGTCGTTCTCGAAGATGACGATCGAGGACTTCGAGCTGGTGCTCAACGTCCACCTGATGGGCACCATGAAGCCGACCAAGGCGGTCTGGGAGATCATGAAGGCCCAGAACTACGGCCGCATCGTCGTCACGACCTCCTCTTCGGGCCTGTACGGCAACTTCGGCCAGTCCAACTACGGCGCGGCCAAGCTCGGCATCATCGGCTTCATGAACACCATCAAGCTCGAAGGTCAGAAGAACAACATCCACATCAACGCCATCAGCCCGGTCGCCGCGACCCGCATGACTGAAGGCCTGATGCCGCCGGAAGTGCTCGAGAAGCTGAAGCCCGAGTATGTGACCCCGGGCGTGGTCTACCTGGCGTCGGACGAAGCCCCCACGGGCGCCATCCTGACCGCCGGCGCCGGCGTCTTCGCGCTGTCGCGCATCATCGAGACCGAGGGCGTCTACCTCGGCGAAGGCGGCCTCTCGGTCGAGGAAGTCCGCGACAACTGGAGCAAGATCTCCGATGAAGCCGGCCAGAAGGCCTACTTCGCCGGCGGCGAACAGGGCCAGAAGTTCTTCCGCAAGATGGCGGGCGGCTGATCGATCGGGGACAGGCGCTTCAGCGCCCGTCCCCGGCCGCTGGATTGGAAGGGGGACATGCGCTGACCTGCATGTGCCCTTTTTAATTTGCGCTTCCCCACCGGCAGGGTCGGATGGTCCTCACGACGCCCGTCAGAGGCGCAGGGGGAATCGCCGGTGACCACAGCCACGCCAAGGGGGCCCATACCGCTCCGCACCATCCTGGCCTTCTCGCTGGCGACCGCGCCGGTCGGCGCGCTGAGCACGCCGCTGCTGGTCAACCTCCCGCCCTACTACGCCGGACTGCTGGGTCTCTCGCTGTCGGCGGTGGGCCTGATCTTCGGGGCGGTGAAGCTGCTCGACATCTTCATCGACCCGGCCATCGGCATGCTGATGGACCGCACACGGACGCGTCTCGGTCGTTACCGCGTCTGGCTCATCGCCTCGGCGCCGATCCTGATGATCGGGACCTGGAAGCTCTTTTTCGCCGGCCCCGGGGTCAGCGAGGTCTACCTCTTCCTGTGGCTGACGCTGATGTACATCGGCTTCTCGATCCTGGTCCTGTCGCAGGTCGCCTGGGGCGCGGTGCTGACGGACGACTACGACGAGCGGTCCAAGGTCTACGCCTTCGGGGCCGTGACCGGTGTCCTCGGCGGCGTCCTCGCCCTGCTGCTGCCGATCCTGATGGGCAAGGAAGGCGCCGAGGCGATTCAGCTGATGGGCTGGGTCATCCTGCTGGCGGTGCCGGTGACAACCTTCATCGTCACGGTCGCGACGCCGGAGACGATCCGGCCGTCGCTGCATGCCGATCGGGCCTCCCTCAAGGACTTTCCCAGGCTCATCGCCCACCCGGCAATGCGCCGGCTGCTGCTCGCCGACCTGCTGTTCACGGTCGGCCCGGCCATCACCTCGCCCCTGTACCTGTTCTTCATGAAACAGGCGCGCGGCTACACCGAGGCCGAGGCCTTCATCATGCTGATCCTGTTCTCGCTGGCCGGTCTGTTCGGCGCGCCGATCTGGGCCTTCAGCGCGATGAAGCTGGGCAAGCACCGGTCGCTGATCCTGGCCGCCGTGCTTTACGCCGCCTGTCAGGGCATCCTGCCGTTGCTGCCGTCGAAATCCTTCTGGCTCCTCGCCCCTGGCATGTTCCTGGCCGGCGGCATCATGTCGGCCTTCGCCTTCCTGGTGCGGGCCATGGTCGCCGACGTCGGCGACCAGGTGCGACTGGAAACCGGCAAGGACCGCATCGGCATCCTCTATTCGCTGGTCACCAGCACGGCGAAGATCGGCTCGGCCCTGGCCGTGGCCATCGCGCTGCCGCTGCTGGCGGCGTTCGGATTCAACGCCGCGCCGGACGCCACCAACTCGCCGGAGGCGTTGATGGGGCTGCTGCTGCTCTACACCGTGCCGCCGGTGACCCTCGTCCTGCTGGCTGCCTGGGCGATCAGGGGCTACGCCCTGGGGCGCACCGAACATGACGAGATCCGCAGCGCCCTCGCCGTCCGTGACGCCGAGGCTCTGGCGGCGGCGGGAACGCCGGCGGGCTAGAGCAGCCGCTTCGCCGCCGCCCGGAACGCCGCCGCCGCCGCCCCGCCCTCGGGCGTGGCCGTGAGCGGCCGGCCGTCGTCGCCGGACTGGCGCAGCGCGATCTCGATCGGGATCTCGGCCAGCACGGGCACCCCCAGGTTGGCCGCCTCGGCCTTGGCGCCGCCGGCGCCGAAGATCGGAATCGGGCGGCCCGTCGAGGGATCGGCGAAGAAGGCCATGTTCTCGATCACGCCCAGGATCGTCGCCCCGGTCTTGCGGAACATGGCCGCCGCCCGGCGGGCGTCGATCAGCGCGATCTCCTGCGGCGTCGAGACGATCACCACCCCGTCGACGGCGAAGTTCTCCATCAGGGTCAGGTGGATGTCGCCGGTGCCGGGCGGCATGTCGATGACCAGCAGATCGAGCGGCTCCTCCTCGGTGCCCCAGCGCACGTCGTTGACCATCTGGCGCACGGCGGACGAGGCCATCGGCCCGCGCCAGATCATCGGCGCCCCCTCGTCGACCATGAAGCCGATCGACATCACTGACACGCCGTGGGCGACCAGGGGCTGCAGCTTGCCGTCGACGAACACCGGCTCGCCGTCGACACCCATCATCCGGGGCGCCGAGGGGCCATAGACGTCGGCGTCCAGCAGCCCGACCCGCAGGCCGAGACCCGCGAAGGCGCAGGCGAGGTTGACCGAGACGGTGGACTTGCCGACCCCGCCCTTGCCGCTGGCCACCGCGATCACCCGCTTCACATGGGCGGGCCGGGTGACTTCCTTGCGCGGCTTCAGCGCCGCCTTGGGGTCTTCGGCGACGCGCGCCCCCTTGCGCTGGCGGGTGACTCCCTCCGGCGCTGCGGCGGTCAGCACGACCTGGGCCCGCTCCACGCCCGGCAGCCCGGCCAGCACCGCTTCGGCCGCGGCGCGCACAGGCGCGTAGGCGGCCGCGTCGGCGGCGGGCACCTCCAGCATGAATCCGGCCCGGCCCTCGCGGATCACCAGACCTTGAACCAGACCTGCCGTGGCCAGCCCCTGCCCGGTTCGCGGGTCGATGACGGCGTCCAGCGCGCGCAGGGCGGCGTCGCGATCAGCGGAGGTGTGAAAGGTTGTCATGTGGTTCGTCTTGCCTTGGAGGGCGGGGCGTCACATATCCGCATGACCGCGCCGGCTTGCAAGCCCGCCGACACACGACGGAAAAGCGACGCAACACAGATGCCCTGGAACGACAACGCCAACCCCGGACCCTGGGGCTCGCCCCCGCCTCCTGGTGGCAAGGATGAACCCCAAAGGCCCGAGTCCGGCGGACGTGGCCCTGGAGGCCCCGGCGGGCCCGGCCGGGGCCCCGGTCGCGGACCGGGTGGAACGCCGCCTGACCTGGGCGACATCCAGCGCCGGATCGAGGCCTTCATCGCCGGCCTGATGCGCGGCGGCGCCGGCGGCGCGGGCGGCGGAGGCCAGATCCCGCTGCGCAAGCTCGCCCCGCTGGCCGGCGGCGTGGCGGCGGCGCTGTACGTCCTGGCGGGCGTGATCGTGGTCGGCCCTCGTGAAGAGGCCGTGGTGACCACCTTCGGCGCCTGGACCCGAAGCTACGGCCCCGGCATCGGCTACCACCTGCCCATGATCGAGCGCTCGCAGAAGCTGGACGTCACCACCCTGCGGACCCAGAGCATCGGCGCCTCGACCGGCGACGCCGACACCCTGATGCTGACCGGCGACGAGAACATCGTCGACCTGAGCTTCTCGGTCACCTGGCGGGTGTCGAACCCCGGCCGCTACCTGTTCAACATCACCGATCCCGAGGCCACCCTCTCGGCCGTGGGTGAAAGCGCCATGCGCGAGGTGATTGGTCGCAGCGAACTCGACGCCATCATCAGCCGCAGCCGCGGCCAGATCCAGATTGAGGTCGCCGCCCTGATGCAGCGCATCCTCGACGGCTACGGCGCCGGGATCATCATCGACGGCGTCCAGATCAGCGACGCCAACCCGCCCAAGGAGGTCGTCGACGCCTTCCGGGACGTGAACAACGCCAGCCAGAACGCCGAGTCACTGGCCAACCAGGCCCGCGGCACCGCCGCCCAGGTCCGGAACCAGGCGCTGGGCTACCGCGCCCAGGTGGTCCGGGAAGCCGCCGGTGAAGCGGCGCGCTTCAACCAGGTGTACGAGCAGTACCGGCTGGCCCCGGGCGTGACCCGCGATCGCCTCTACATCGAAACCATGGAGCGGGTGCTGACCAAGACCAACAAGGTCATCATTGACAACAAGGGCGCCAGCGCCCCGATCATCCTGCCGCCGGATGTGTTCCGTCCCCGGCCGACACCGCAGCCGAGCAGCACGACGGCGACTCCGGCCCTGCCCCAGCGCGTCTCTGGAGGCGCCCAATGACCAACCAGCGCCTCACCCTCCTCGGCATCCTCGCCGCGGTCGCCCTGATCGTTCTCAGCCAGACCTTCTACGTCGTCGACCAGACGCATCAGGCGCTGGTCATCCGCCTCGGCGAGGTGGTCCGCACGGTCAACGCCGAGCCGGACGACGGCCCCGGTCTGAAGGTCAAGGTTCCGTTCCTCGAGACCCGTCTGCTGTTCGACAAGCGTAACCAGGCGATCCAGGTGAACCGCCAGGAAATCCTGACGGCCAATCAGGAGCGGCTGATGGTCGACGCCTTCGTGCGCTACCGCATCAACGACCCGGTTCGCTTCTACACCGGCCTCGGCGATGACCGCGTGGCCAAGGACCGCCTGAACTCGGTGATCAACGCCTCGCTGCGCCAGGTGTTGGGTTCGGTGAGTTCGGAAGACATCATCTCCAAGCGTCGCGCGCTGCTGACCCGTGAGGTTCGCAAGAACCTGTCCGACCGCACCACCCGCTCGCGGCTGGGCCTTCAGGTCATCGACGTGCGCATCCGCAGCGCCGATCTGCCCGAGGCCAACCAGGAAGCCGTCTTCGACCGCATGAAGACCGCCCGCCAGCAGGAGGCGGCCCGCATCCGCGCCGAAGGCGCCCAGCGCCAGCGCGAGATCGTCGCCACCGCCACGCAGGAAGCCGAAACCATCCGAGGCGAGGCCGACGCCGAACGGGCGAAGATCTTCGCCGCCAGCTTCGGGAAGGACCCGTCCTTCGCGGCCTACTACCGCTCGCTGCAGGCCTATGACGCCTCGCTGGGCCAGGACACGACCTTGGTCCTGTCGCCGGACAGCGCCTTCTTCCGCTACTTCAGCAAGGGCCCGACCGGGCAGTAGTCGGCGGGACGGCTTCCTGTGTCCCTTCAGGGACGTCGGAAGCCGTCCCCGACTGCGACGCCTCAAGGTCGGTGACAGCTACCGGCTGACGCCGGAAGCCGTCCCCTCGGCGAAGTCTTCCGCCCGATAGCCCTGGAAGTAGAGCAGCGCCGTCAGGTCGGCGTGGTCGACCTTCGCATGGGCCTTTTCCGCCACCACCGGCTTGGCGCGGTAGGCGACGCCGAGGCCGGCCACCTCGATCATCGCCAGATCGTTGGCGCCGTCGCCCACAGCCAACGCATCGGCCGGCGTCAGACCGAGCGCCGCCGTCTCTTCGCGCAGCGCGGTCAGCTTGGCCTCGCGCCCCAGGATCGGCTCGCCGACCTGACCGGTCAGGACCGAGCCGTCATCGCCAAGCGTGTTGGCCCGGTTGGCGTGGAAGCCCGCCGTCGCCATCACCCGGCTGGTGAAGAAGGTGAAGCCGCCGCTGACCAGCACGCAGCGCGCGCCATGGGCGGCCATGGTCCGCACCAGGATCTCCGCGCCGGGGTTCAACCGCACCCGGTCGTCGAAACAGGCCTGCAGCGTTTCGAGGCCCAGCCCCTTGAGCATGGCCACCCGCTCGCGCAGCGCCCCCTCGAAGGCCAGCTCCCCGCGCATGGCCCGCTCGGTGATCTCGGCCACCTGAGCCTTCACCCCGGCGAAGTCGGCCAGTTCATCGATGCACTCGCACCCGATGATGGTGCTGTCCATGTCGGCGATCAGCAGGCGCTTGCGGCGCCCCTCCGACGGCTGGACGCAGACGTCCGCGGCCCGGTCGGCCAGCGCCGCCTCCAGCCGTTCGCGCACCAGATCCCGCAGATCGCTCGCGACCGCCAGGTCGGCGGCGTTGGGCCCCAGCAGGTCGGGCGCGCCTGTGTCCAGGCCCATGCGGGCGATGGTGATCTCCGCGACCTCAATGGCGGCCGGAAGACTGGCCGCATCGGCGGCGACGAGGGTGACGGCGAGGGACATACGGGCCGGGTAGCGCGGTTTTGGGCGGATGGGAACCGTGGTTCCTCTACCGCCCGGGAGAGGAACGATAGTCATGGCGCCGTTCGAGCCCCTGACTTATGGCATGCTCATGCCCCCCGTCCTGCTCATCCACGGACCGACCGCCAGCGGCAAGTCCGCCCTGGCGCTGCGCGCCGCGCGGGCGCTGGGCGGCGAGATCGTCAATGCCGACGCGCTGCAGCTCTACGCCGACCTGCGCGCCCTTTCCGCCCGACCGACCGAGGCCGAGATGGCGGCGGTCCCCCACCACCTGTTCGGCGTGGCGGACGGCGCCGACGGCTGGTCGGTCGGCCGCTGGGCCCGGGCGGCGGCGCCGCTGCTGGACGAGATCCGCGGGCGCGGGCGGGTCCCGGTCGTGGTCGGCGGCACCGGACTCTACTTCAAAGCCTTGACGGACGGCCTGGCCGACATCCCGCCGACGCCCGCCGCCGTGCGGACCGGCGTCGGCAAGACGTTCGACGACCTCGGCGAAGCGCGGTTCCGCGACCTGCTGGCCTCGTTCGACCCCGTCGCGGAAACCCGCATCGCGCCGGGCGACCGCCAGCGCCTGTCCCGGGCGATGGAGGTGCTGGAGGCCACCGGCAAGCCGCTGACCGCCTGGCAGGCGGAAACCTCCCCCGCCCTGCCCGCCGGCGCCTGGCGCGCAATGGTCATCGAGCCGGATCGGGAGCAGCTCTATGCCCGCTGCGACGCCCGCTTCGAGGCCATGCTGGCCGACGGCGCGCTGGAGGAGGTCGAGGCCCTCATCGCCCGCGACCTGCATCCCGACCTGCCGGTGATGAAGGCCGTCGGCGTGCGCGAGCTGGCAGCATGCCTTCGCGGCGAGTCGCCCCTCAGCGAAGCCGCCGATCTGGCCCGCCGCGAAACCCGCCGCTACGCGAAGCGGCAGCTGACCTGGCTGCGCAACCAGACGCCGGACTGGCCGCGGATCACCCAAACCGACCCGGAGGCGGCATGGGGGCAATTCCTTGCGCAAGGCCCGGCCTTGACCGACCTTCGCTAGCGTGGCATTGGCTCTGAAGTCGATTTGGAGCAATCATCGTGCGCAGCGCGACCGCCAAGATCACCATCGTACTTACCTAGCGGCCGACACGGCGCGACCCCGGGTCGCGCTGTCGCCGGTCGCTTGTGCCCAGGCCCCTCCAGCGGGCCTTTTTTATTGCCCTGTTCCGATCCCGAGACGCCGACATGACCGCCCAGACCACCACCCGCTCCATCGCCCCGACCACCGCCCGCGAGATGACCGGCGCCGAGATGGTGGTGCGGGCGCTCGTCGATCAGGGCGTCGACACCCTGTTCGGCTATCCGGGCGGCGCGGTGCTGCCGATCTATGACGCCCTGTTCAACGACAACGAGACGCACGGCGAGCGGCTGCGGCACATCCTGGTCCGCCACGAACAGGGCGCGACCCACGCCGCCGAGGGCTACGCCCGCTCGACCGGCAAGCCGGGCGTGGTGCTGGTCACCTCGGGCCCCGGCGCGACCAACGCCATCACCGGCATCGTCGACGCCCTGATGGACTCGATCCCCATGGTGGTCTTCACCGGCCAGGTCCCCACCCACCTGATCGGCACCGACGCCTTCCAGGAGGCCGACACCGTCGGCATCACCCGCGCCTGCACCAAACACAACTACCTGGTGAAGGACGTCGCCGACCTGCCGCGGATCATCCACGAGGCCTTCCACATCGCCACCACCGGCCGGCCCGGCCCGGTGCTGATCGACATTCCCAAGGACGTCCAGTTCAGCACGGCGACCTATCAGGGTCCCGACGAGGTCGCCTTCAGCCATGGCTATGCCCCCCGCACCAAGGGCGATTCCGGCAAGATCGCCGAGGCGGTGCGCCTGATCGCCAAGGCCCGGCGGCCGGTCTTCTACACCGGCGGGGGCGTCATCAACGCCGGCCCGGCGGCCAGCGCGGCCCTGCGCACCCTGGCGGCCATGACCGGTGCGCCGGTCACCTCGACCCTGATGGGACTGGGCGCCTTCCCGGCCGCCGACCCGGCCTGGCTGGGCATGCTGGGCATGCACGGCACCTACGAAGCCAACCACGCCATGCACGACTGCGACGTGATGATCTGCGTCGGAGCCCGCTTCGACGACCGCGTCACCGGCCGGCTCGACGCCTTCTCGCCGAACAGCAAGAAGATCCACATCGATATCGACGCCAGCTCGATCAACAAGAACGTCCGCGTCGACATCGGCATCGTCGGTGACGCGCGCAGCGTGCTGGACGATATGATTGAGGCCTGGAAGGCCGAGGGGCTGGAGGCCAACCGCACCGCGCTGGACGACTGGTGGCGGCAGATCGACGCCTGGCGGGCCGTCCAGTGCCTGCGCTACACGCCCTCGACCACGGCCATCAAGCCACAGCAGGCCATCGAGCGGCTGTATGCCCTGACCCGGGACCGCGACACCTACATCACCACCGAGGTCGGGCAGCACCAGATGTGGGCCGCCCAGTTCTACCGCTTCCAGGAGCCCAACCGCTGGATGACCTCCGGGGGCCTGGGCACCATGGGCTACGGCATGCCCGCCGCCGTCGGCGTGCAGCTGGCCCATCCCGGCAGCCTGGTCATCGACATCGCCGGCGAGGCCTCGATCCAGATGTGCATCCAGGAGCTGTCGACAGCCGTGCAGTACGGCCTGCCGATCAAGATCTTCATCCTCAACAATGAGTGGATGGGCATGGTCCGCCAGTGGCAGCAGCTGCTGCACGGCGAGCGCTACAGCCAGTCCTACAGCGAGAGCCTGCCCGATTTCGTCAAGCTGGCCGAGGCCTACGGCGCCGTCGGCATCCGCTGCAGCGATCCGGCCGAGCTCGACGCGAAGATCATGGAGATGATCGACAGCCCCCACCCGGTGATCTTCGACTGCCGGGTCGAGAAGCTGGAAAACTGCCTGCCGATGATCCCGTCGGGCAAGGCCCACAACGAGATGATCCTGCCCGAAGGCGGCGACGACATCGGCAAGGTCATTGATGAAGCCGGGCGCAGGCTGGTTTAAGGGGGGCGACATGACCACCGCACCCAACCCCGCCTCCGCCTACGACATGTCCCATGAGGACGTCGTCGAGAACCTCGCCACCTTCGCCCTGCTCGTGGACAACGAGGCCGGCGTCCTGCACCGCGTGGTCGGGCTGTTCGCCGCCCGGGGCTACAACATCGACAGCCTGACCGTCGCCGAGACGGACCGGCGGTCCCACACCAGCCGCATCACCATCGTCACCCGCGGCGCACCGCATGTGCTCGAGCAGATCGAGGCCCAGCTGTCGAAGGTGGTCAGCGTCCGCCGCGTGCACGACGTCACCCGCGATCCCAACGGCATCGAGCGCGAACTGGCCCTGGTCAAGGTGCGCGGCACGGGGACCGATCGGGTCGAGGCGCTGCGCGTCTCCGACATCTTCCGGGCCAAGGTCATCGACACGACGTCCGAGAGCTTCGTGTTCGAGATCACCGGCGCCCCGAGCAAGATCGACAGCTTCGTGGAGCTGATGCGCCCGCTCGGCCTCGTCGAACTGTCCCGCACCGGCGTCCTCTCGATCGAGCGCGGCGCCGAGGGCATGTAGGGTCGGCGCCCGGCCGCCGCGGCCGGATCGCCCCGCCCCGTGCTGAATCGGTCCGGCGCTTCTTCCCCCCGCCGCCAATCCTCCCTATATTGGGAGTGTCCGGGCTTGCCCGGACTATGGGCATAAACGAGCGTGTAATAAACGGACTGGACCCGGGTGCGATTCCCGGCGGCTCCACCAATCTCCTTCGCGTTATCACGAAGAGCATGGGGCCGATCAGCATCGACAGACGTGTAAAGACGTATTCTTTGTCTCGGCGTGGCTCACCGTATCGGGCCATTAAACTAACTGCGAACGATAACTTCGCTGAAGAGTACGCCGTCGCCGCGTAATGCGGTGCTAGCGAACTCGACCTAAAGCCCAGGGGGTTCAGATCCTCTGGCTGGGCCCGGGGGAGCCTGCAAACAGAATCCCCCACCCTTTCCCCTCATCCGGTCCATCGCCCTGTTCCGGCGCCTTTGCGTGGCGGCGGCGACAGGCTACCCTGTGCAGCCCTTTCTGCAGCAAGTGACTCATGGCCGACGCGACGCCTCCCAACGACCAGATGAACTATGAAGCCATGGCCCAGGACGCCCTGCGCGGCGTGGTCAAGGCGGCGCTCAAGGTGGCGGCCGCGCCGGGCGGCATTCCGGGAGAGCACCACTTCTACATCACCTTCCGCACGCGGGCGCCGGGCGTCTCGGGGCCGATCGAGGTGCTGTCCAAGTATCCGGACGAGATGACCATCGTGCTGCAGCATCAGTACTGGGACCTCGCCCCGGGCGAGACCTTCTTCACCGTGACGCTGAAGTTCGGCGGCTCGCCCAAACGCCTGTCGGTGCCCTATGCGGCGGTGACGCGGTTCTTCGACCCCTATGTCCAGTTCGGCCTGCAGTTCGAACCGCCGGCCGAGGCCGAGCCGCCGGCCGTCGAAGCCGCCGACGAGGGCGGTGACGACGACACCCCGCCACCGACGGACGACGGCCCCAAGGTCGTGTCCCTCGACCAGTTCCGCAAGAAGTGAGGTGGTCTTGACCGACGTGGCGACCGACGAGGTCAAGAGCTTCACCGACGAGGAGCTGCTGGCCCGCTTCACCGGCAGCAAGCGCCAGCCGCCGGGCTCGCAGCTGCTCGGCTTCCGGATGGTCCGGGTCAGCCAGGCCGACCGCGAGGTCGAGGTGGCCTTCGAGGCGTCCGAGCAGCTGACCAATCCCATGAAGCAGATCCAGGGCGGCTATCTCTGCGCCATGCTGGACGAGTGCATGAGCGTCGCCTGCATGGTCGCTTCGGGCATGACCAGCGTCGCCCCGACCGTCGAGATGAAGACAAGCTTCTTCCGGCCGGCCCTGCCGGGGACGATCCGCGGGATCGGCCGGGTGGCGCGCTGGGGCAAGACCATCGCCTTTACCGAGGGCGAACTGCTCGACGACCAGGGGCGCACCCTGGCGCGGGCCACGGGCACGGCGATGCCGACGCCCTTCACACGGTACAAGGGCTAGGGAGACAGCCATGGGGCGGGGGCTCTGCGTTATTGTCGGCCTGATCGCGATGCTCGTCGCGCCCGCCGCCTTCGCGCAGACCCGTCCCGGCCCGCCGCCGCGGAGCCCCTTCAATGACTGGTCGGCCGTGGTCGTCGCCGGCGACTGGCGCTCGGGGGACGGCCGCTCCACCGAGGCCTTCGACAACGCGCGGCGCGACGTCGCGGCGACCCTGCTGGCGCTGGGCTTCAAGCCGGAGAACCTGACCCAGTTTTCAACCCGCCCGGACCGTTACGACACGCCAAATCTCGAGCGGCTGACGGCTCAGTCGATGCTGGACGCGGTCAAGTCATCGACCGCCCGGGTCAAGGGCGGCTGCCTGATCTACTACACCTCGCACGGCAACCCGAAGGGCGTGGTGCTGGATGTCCACGGTCGTCCCTACGTCCTGTCGCCGGGCGAGCTTGGCCTCATCGTCGACGAGGCCTGCGCCGACCGGCCGGCGATCGTGATCATCTCGGCCTGTTTCTCGGGCGTGTTCGTCCCCTATCTGCAGGGGCCGCAGCGTATGGTCGTCACCGCCGCCCGACCGGACCGCAGCTCCTTCGGCTGTAGCGCCAGCGACATCTATCCCTTCTTCGACGACTGCTTTCTGGAGTCGGTCGGCAAGACCCGCAGTTTCCCCGCCCTGCCGCCGGCCATCCAGGCTTGCGTGGCGCGCAAGGAGACGGAACTCGGGCTCGGCCCGCCGTCCGAGCCACAGGCCTTCATCGGACCGGACCTGCGACTGACGCTGTCGATGATGCCGTTCCCGAAGGGCGCGCAGGGCGTCCGTGCTCCGTGAACGGAAAACGCCGTCCCGGGGGCGAGCGGGCTTTGAACAGCGCGACGATCCGGCCTAAGAGAGGGCTGAAATCCGCCCCTGGGGAAACGTCCTTGCGCTTGCTTTCAAGAGCCGTCGCCGCGGCTGCGCTCGTCTGCCTCGCCGGCCTGTCCACCGTCAGCTCGGCCCAGGCGCCTGCCCCGTCGCCGGTGGCGGCGCCACTGGTAGCGCGCGCCGCCGCCAGGCCGGCCGCCCTTGTCCCGACGCCGCCGACGCCGCCGCCCGTCGCCATCCCCGGCGTCCCCCCCCTCCCCGCGCCGGAGCTGGAAGCCTTCGTCGACGGCGTGATCCGCGACGCGATGTCCGCCAACCAGATCCCCGGGGTGACGGTCTCGGTCGTGCAGAACGGCCAGACGGTGCTGAAGAAGGGTTATGGCTTCGCGCGACTGGAGCCGACCGCCCGGCCCGTGGATCCGGACCGCACGCTGTTCCGCGTCGCCTCGATCTCCAAGACCTTCACCTGGATCGCCCTGATGCGCGAGGTCGAGGCCGGCCGCATCAGGCTGGACTCGCCTGTGAACCTCTACCTGCCGGAACAGGTTCAGGTGCGCGATCAGGGCTTCACGACCCCGGTCCGCGTCCGTGACCTGATGAGCCACACCCCCGGATTCGAGGACCGCGCCCTGGGGCAGCTGTTCGAGCGCGACCCGGCCCGGGTGCGGCCGCAGCTGGTTTACCTGCGCCAGGAGCGTCCGCGCCGGGTGTTCGAGCCGGGCACGACGCCGTCCTACAGCAACTATGGCGTCAACCTCGCCGGCGCGGCGCTGGCCTATGTCTCGCAGCAGCCGTTCGAGCGGATCATCGAGCGGGACATCACCGGCCCGCTGGGCATGAGCCGCACCACCTTCCGCGACCCCTATCCCGCCCGACCCGACCTGCCCGCCCCCATGCCCGCCGCCCTGGCCGCGGACGTGGCCGACGGCTTCTTCTGGACCGGGGCCGGCTGGCGCAAGCGGCCCTATGAGTTCACCTCGCACGGCGCCCCGGCGGGCGGCGCCTCGACCACCTCCGCCGACATGGCCCGCTACATGACCATGGTCCTGAACGGCGGAACGCTGGACGGCGCGGTCATCTATGGGCCCCGCACCGCCGAGGCCTTCCGCACGCCGCAGTGGCGGCCGCATCCCGGCATCGCCGGACCGGCCCACGGCTTCCTGCCGTTCCCGCTGCCCGGCGGCCGGACGGGCTGGGGCCACGATGGCGTCCTGCTGTCGTTCCGCTCGTCGATGATCCTCGTTCCGGAGCTGGGCCTCGGCGTCTTCATCGCCACCAACGCCGAGTCCGGCGAGCGCCTGACCTCGCAGCTGGCCGGCCGGATCGTGCAGCGCTTCTACGGCCCGGCGCCGAGCCTGCCGGAGCCGGGCTCGCAGTGGCTGAAGGCCAATGCTTCGGCCTTCGAAGGCCAGTATGTCGCCAACCGCCGCTCGTTCCACGGCCTGGAGAAGCTGATCGGCCTGGTCGATGGCCGGGTGCAGGTCCGGGTCTCCGACGCGGGGGTTCTGCTGATCTCCGGCCGCAGCGGGACCTCGCGCTGGGTCCCGGTGGGAACCGGCGGCCAGTTCCGGCAGGCGGACGGCTGGCGCCCCCTCGCCTTCGAGATGAAGAACGGCCGCGCGGTCGGCTACTTCACCGCCGGTGGCGTCGGCGGCTTCCAGCGGGTTGGCCTGTTCGGCGGCATGGGCTGGTTCAGCAACCTCGGCCTTCTGACCCTGATTGCGGCCATGGCTACGGTGGCCGGCGTCGGGCTGCGGATGCGGCTGCGCGACTACCGGGAGACGCCGATGCAGCGTCGCGTCAGCCTGGTCCAGACGACGCAGTCGGTGCTTTGGCTGGTGGCGGCGGGCGCTGCGGGCGTCTGGCTGGGCAAGACCGGCGATATCGCGGCCATCTTCTTCGACTGGCCCGGCGTCTGGCTGCTGACCGCCTCGTCCTGCGCCCTTGTCGCGGCCATCCTGTCGGCGGCGAATCTCGTGCTGCTGCCGCTGGTCTGGCGGGGCGGACGGCGAGTCGACAGCTGGACCCTGGGCCGCAAGCTGCGGTTCACCGCCACGGCCATCTTCTTCGCCGCCTTCTCGGTGGTGCTGGCGATCTGGGGCGCGATCTATCCGTGGGCCAGCTGACCGATTGAGGGCGCCCTCACAGTCATCCACAGGTATTCCGGGCCGCGACGAAAAGACCCCCTGACGGCACGCCGTTCGCAGAGCGAGGATCGTAACGGTCTGCTCGGGGTGGGTGTCGTGTCAAAACAGGACGGGCTGGTCTTCGGACTGGCGGGGCTGATGATCTGGGCGGCGGCCACCGCCTACTACGTCGCGTTCGGGCCGCAGCTGCTCGAAAGCACCTTCTGGTTCTACGCCGCCAACGCCTTCCTCGCGGCGGTCGGCGTGACCCTGGTCTTCCACGGCGCGCTACGCCTGCGCCGGCTGGTGCGGCGCAAGTATCCGATCGCGCTGGCGCTGTTCGTCGCCCCGGGCCTGGCTCTGGGAGCCCTGACGGCGATGAAGCTCACCGATCTGCTGCCCGAGATGGATCCGGTCAGCATCGGGCGCTACGGCGCCTTCATGGTCGTCGCCTACGCCACCGTGGCGATCACGGCCTTCGAACGCCGGGCGAAGCGAGCGGCGTCACACGCACGGTGATCCGCTCCCGGTCGCCCGGCCGCCGCTCGACCAGCAGCCGCGCCACCTGGGCGTCGTCATGGAAGGCGTAGCCCTTGATCGCGTCGAGGATCGCCTTGGCGAGGTTGTCGAGGTCGAGCCAGGGCGGATCGCCCTCGTAGTCCATGAAGATCTCGACGCCGTAGTCGCCCCAGGCCGGCCGAGACCCGCGCCACTCCTTGCGGAAGAACTCATAGATCAGCGGCTTGTAGTACTTGGCCTGGGTGGTCAGGCCGTCGACGACGATCTCGAACACGCCGCCGGTCTCGCGCGCCCGCACCTTGCCGTGGGAGGTCCAGCCGGCGTCGGTCATCGGCGGCACTGGCTGGGGAACTCGGTGAGCTGCCTGACCGAGAGGATCTTCACGGGCCTGTCGATCTGCTCGTCCTTCGCCGGCAGCGCCTGGATAGCCTTCACGACATCCATGCCGCCCGCAACGCCGCCGAAGGCCGCGAAGCCCTGGCCGTCCGGATTGCGCAATCCGCCGTAGTCCAGCGCCGCAGCGTCCTTCACGACGATGAAGAAGCTCGAGGTCGCCGTGTCCGGTCCGTCGCGAGCCATCGAGATGGTTCCCGCCAGATGCCGCAGACCGGTGTCCCGCGTGCGCTCCAGCGGGATGGGCCCGACGCCGGCGTCGTCTGGCCCGGCGGAGGTCGCGGCCTGGATGACGTCGATGGGGTTGGGATTGTCGTTGGTCTCCGCAACCACGGTGCGGAAGACGCTGCCGTCGTCGTAGGCGCGAGCCTCGACGTAGCGCAGGAAGTTGCAGACTGTCCCGGGCGCCTCGTAGATCCGCAGGCCGACAGCGATGTCACCCCGGTCGGTCTTGATCACCACCAGCGGAATCGGATTGGGCGGCGGCGTCCAGCTCGCGACGCCGAGAGCCGCCAGGACGACGGCGACGGCTGCGGCCGGCCGCAGGATCCTTGGATCGGCTTTCATCATCACCGGGGTGTAGCAGAGAGCCGCGCCGTCGTCCGCCAGGTCTCGCGGGACGGCTGGCGATCACAGCGGCGCCCTATCCGGCGCACAGAGGCCTTGCGGTCCCTGCCCCGCCCGCTAAACCAGCCCGGCTAGTTTCTGCCCGGGAAAGACCATGACCAAGACGCGCACCGAGACCGACACCTTCGGCCCCATCGAGGTCGCCGCCGACCGCTACTGGGGCGCCCAGTCGCAGCGCAGCCTCGGCAACTTCAAGATCGGCTGGGAGAAGCAGCCCCTGCCCGTCGTCCGCGCCCTGGGCATCGTCAAGCGGGCCGCCGCCGAGACCAACCGCGACCTCGGCAAGCTGGACGCCAAGCTGGCCGAGACCATCGTCGCCGCCGCCAACGAGGTCATCGAGGGCAAGCTCAACGACCACTTCCCGCTGGTCGTCTGGCAGACCGGGTCGGGCACCCAGTCGAACATGAACGCCAACGAGGTGATCTCGAACCGCTCCATCGAGATGCTGGGCGGCGAGATGGGCAGCAAGAAGCCGGTCCACCCCAACGACCACGTCAACATGAGCCAGTCGTCGAACGACACCTATCCCACGGCCATGCACGTCGCCTGCGCCGAGCAGGTGGTCCACGACCTGCTGCCGGCGCTGAAGCACCTGCACGCCGCGCTCAAGGCCAAGAGCGACGCCTGGCAGGGCATCATCAAGATCGGCCGCACCCACACCCAGGATGCCACCCCGCTGACGCTGGGCCAGGAGTTCGGCGGCTACGCCCAGCAGGTCGAGAACGGCATCAAGCGCATCGAGATGACGCTGCCGGCGCTGATGGAGCTGGCCCAGGGCGGCACCGCCGTCGGCACGGGCCTGAACGCTCCCGTCGGCTTCGCCGAGATGGTGGCCGAGAAGATCGCCGGCATCACAGGCCTGGCCTTCACCACCGCCCCCAACAAGTTCGAGGCCCTGGCCGCCCACGACGCCATGGTCTTCAGCCACGGCGCCATCAACACGGTGGCCGCCAGCCTGTTCAAGATCGCCAACGACATCCGCTTCCTGGGCTCGGGCCCGCGCTCGGGCCTGGGCGAGCTGAGCCTGCCGGAAAACGAGCCGGGCAGCTCGATCATGCCGGGGAAGGTCAACCCGACCCAGTGCGAGGCCCTGACCATGGTCTGCGCCCAGATCTTCGGGAACCAGGCGGCGATCACCTTCGCCGGCGCCAGCGGCCACTTCGAGCTGAACGTCTTCAACCCGGTGATGGCCTACAACTTCCTGCAGTCGGTGCGCCTGCTGGCTGACGCGGCGATCAGCTTCACCGACAACTGCGTCGTCGGCATCGAGCCGCGCGAGGACAACATCAAGCGCGGCCTCGACAACTCGCTGATGCTGGTCACCGCCCTGAACGGCAAGCTCGGCTACGACGCCTGCGCCAAGATCGCCAAGACGGCCCACAAGAACGGCACCACCCTGCGGGAGGAAGCCGTCGGCGGCGGGTATCTCACGGACGCGGAGTTCGACGAGGCGGTGCGGCCGGAGAAGATGATCTCGCCGGGGTGAGTTGAAGCCAGGGAGCGCCAGCCATGATGTTCATGATCGGCGGCACGCTGCTCGCCATCATCATCGGCCTGATCATCGGCTCGGCGCGGCGGGATCGTCTTCAGGCGGCGATGGTGCGCATCGTCCAGGACCGCCTGTCGGGCCACTACACGCCCGGGCAGCTGTTCGTCTCGCCCTATGGCCAGAGCGCCCTTGGCCTGTCGCCGGACGGCGGCTCTGTGGTCGTGGGGACCGTACAGGACGACGCCGCCTATGCCGTGGCCGCTATCCTCGAGATCGAAGGCATTCGCGACGGGATGGTGATCCGCCGCGTTCGACGCGACGACATCGATGGTTCTGCTGCACCGTCCGGCGGCAAGGGCGATGTCGTCCGCATCAACACCCTGGACCTGCGGATCACCGTCGACGACCCCGAGCGCCCGGTCTGGACCGTCCGCTTCTTCGACTGGCCCGCCGGCGGCGTCTCGCCGGGCAACGTCGCCTTCCAGGCCGCTGCGCGGGACGCCGAGCGCTGGTTCGCGCTGCTGGAGCAGGCCATGGCCGCGAGGGCCCCGACGACTTGAACAGATCGGGAACACGCGTCATGGTGGCGCCATGACCGGCCTGATCGACCCCTACTGGATCGAAGCGCTGTTCCTCCGCGAGGAGGGCTGGGACGATGACGTCTATCCCTTCAACCTGCCGGTCGTGCGCGAGACCCGCAGCCTGAAGTTCCATCCGCGCGTGACCTTCATCGTCGGCGAGAACGGCTCGGGCAAGTCGACCCTGATCGAGGCGCTGGCCATCGCCTGGGGGTTCAACCCGGAGGGCGGGTCGCGCGATCATCGCTTCGCGACGCACGACAGCCACTCGGTCCTGCACCGCCACATCCGGCCGATCCGGGATGCGAGGAAACCGCGCCCGCACGACGGCTTCTTCCTGCGGGCCGAGAGCTTCTTCAACGTCGCCACCTACCTCGAGCAGACCGGCGGCAGGCGGTACGACGGCAAGTCGTTTCACGAGCAGTCGCATGGCGAGGCCTTCTTCTCGCTGTTCGAGAACCGGCTGATGGGCGACGGGCTCTACATCATGGACGAGCCGGAGGCGGCGCTGTCGCCGCAGCGTCAGCTATCGTTCCTCGCCAAGCTGCACGACCTGGTGCTGGCCCGGTCACAGCTGATCATCGCCACCCATTCGCCGATCATCCTGGGCTACCCCGACGCCTGGATCTACCAGGTCTCCGACCAAGGGCTGGAGCGGGTCGAGTACGAGGACACCGAGCACTACCAGGTCACGCGCGGCTTCCTGAACCGGCGCGAGACCTACCTGAAGGTGCTGCTGGAAGAGCGCGACGACCTGCCGCCCCCGCGGTGACGACGTAGAGCCAACGAGTGGAAGTCGAACCCGGAAATCAGGGGCCGCCGCTTCAACAGAGGAATGAGAGCAATGCTACGAATTCTGGTGGCTTCCATGGTGCTGATGAGCGCTTCCGGCTTCGGGGAGCCGGTGACTCCCAACGACAAACCGGGCCGGGTCTACGATGGCGTCTATCGCTATGATCATGGAGATCGCCTTCGCGTCGAATGCGACAAGAAGGAAGGCTGCTCGCATACACTGGTCCGAGACGAAACCCTTCAACGCCTGATCGTTCGCTATGGCGGGAGAATGGGCAGGATCAAATTTGTGGGCGAAGAAGTAGACGCGTGCGCGGACCCACGCAGTAGCGAGTTCGCCTGTTATTCCTCCCCGAGCAAGCGAGCGGTCATCATCACGGATTGGATCTACTACAGAGGCATAAAGTAGCCTGTCGGTGATCGAGCCGAGACTTGGAAAGTTGGGGGGTGAATCGTGTCGCCCGCTTCGGCCTCCCCGGCTTCTACCGCTTCTCCACCACCACCTTGCCGATCGGGGCCAGGGCGATGAAGGCCAGCTGCAGGTCCTTGATCGCGAACGGAATGCCGATGATGGTGATGGCTTCGGCGATGGCGATCAACAGGTGGGACAGGGCGATGTACCAGCCGCCCAGCAGGAACCAGATCACGTTCAGCACAAAGCCCAGCGGGCCGGTGCCGATGTCGCTCTGGCCGGAGACGATCTCGCGCGAGACAATCTCCTTGCCGAACGGCCAGAAGGCGAAGCCGGCGATGCGCCAGGCCGCGCCGGTGTACGGCAGGCCGACGATTGTGACGGCCAGCAGCAGACCGCCCAGCAGCCACAGAAGGCCGCTGATCCAGCCGCCGAGGATGAACCACAGGATATTGAGGATCAGCCGGATCATGGTCGTCTCCAGAGCCGCCGGAACAGGCGCGGCATGACCCAAGACGTGGTCGTGATCACGCGCGTTGTCGAGACCCTGCCGGATGGATTCGACGTAATCCTCGAGGCGGCCGCCTCAGAAGGCGTGCGCAACATGGCGATGCTGGCGGCGCAGTGGGCCAGCGGGAAGCAGCGTTTCGAGGAGCCCGGCGCCCTGTTCGCGGCCCTGGTCGACGGCGATCTGGCCGGCGTGGGCGGCGTGACGGCGGAGACGGGCGCGGGCGAGCCTGCCATGCGGATGCGTCGGCTCTACGTCCTCCCCGCCTTCCGCCGCTTCGGCGTCGGGCGGCGGCTGGCCGGCGCGATGATGCACCAGGGCTTCCAGGCCACGCCGCTGCTGACCGTCAACGCCGCCGCCTCGGAGGCCGCGCCGGCCTTCTGGGAGACGCTCGGCTTTGAACGCGCCGTCGCCGCCGGCTACTCCCACAGGCTGCGGCTCTAGTTGGCCCGACCCATCCAGGGATTGAACAGCCCGTCCGGATCATAGGCGGCGCGGATGCCGTCCAGCCGCGCCATGTTCTCGTCGGACAGGAACCTGGCCGGCCGGTCGCCGAGGTTCTCGTCCGCCAGCTGAATGCCTTTCGAGAAGGGCTCGAGCGCCTTCATGTGGCGGCTCGCCCAGTCATTGTGCAGCGCTTCGTCAGCGTCAGTCCGGACGCCGCCGTAGAGCGCCAGATAGGTGCGTCCCTCGACCGAGAAGGCCATGTCCGGACGGCTCGGCGGCGGGTTCCAGTTCAACCACAGCACGTGGCTGGGCGACGGCGGCTGCGTCGCGGCGATCTCTCGGATGTGCGGCAGCAGAGGCTCGATCGGGCCGTCCATCCACATGTTGTCGGCGCGCCAGCGCACGCCCGGCATGAACAGCGACTTTTCGCCGGCCTTCATGACGAAGCCCAGCGGCGCCGGCAGCAGCGGCAGGTTCACGCTGGCCTTCTTCACCACCGGGTTGCGACGCAGGAAGTCGGTGGCGTCACGGGCCTCCTTCCAGCTGTCGGCGAGCACGGGCGCGACCACCTCGATGCCCGGCGCCCCGATGATCATCGCCTTGCGGTTCAGGACCATCTGGAACTCGACCGAGCGGGAGACCGTGGGCCCGACCGCGTCCGCCCAGCGCAGCACCTCTTCCAGATGCTCGATCCGGAATACCTGGAGCTTGAGACCGATTATCTTCGGCCGGCGATGCAGGCGCAGGTGGAAGCGCACCACAACGCCGAAGAAGCCGGGGCCGCTGCCGCGCGCCGCCCAGTAGATGTCGGGGTTCTCGCGTTCGCTGGCGTGGACCAGCGAGCCGTCCGCCAGCACGACATCAAGGCCGAGCACGTTCTCGCACCCCAACCCCATCTGCCGGCTGTTCCAGCCGAACCCGCCCTGCAGGAGGAAGCCGCCGATGCCGACCGTCCAGGCATGGGCGACCGGGAAGAACAGACCCTGCCTCGCCAGCACGGCGTCGACGTCGCCGCAGTGACGGCCGGGCTCGACCGTCGCCGTCATCGCATCGGCATCGACGGTCATGGCGGTCATCCGCCCCAGATCGATCAGCAGGCTGCCGTCGCGAATGTGGTTCTGGGGCCAGCTGTGACCGCCGGAACAGACGCTGAGCTTCAGCCCCTCCGCCCGCGCTCTCCGCACCGCGGCCACCACGTCGTCGACGCCGTTGGCCTGGACGACGACCGCCGGTCGGCGCCCCGGGTCACGGGCGTTGAAACTGGTCCCGAGCACCGCCGCGTCGAAGCCGGCCTGTCCACGCTCCAGGGTGACGCCCTTGCCTCTGGCCTTGCCCATCAGCGTGTCTCCCCGTTCGAGGGCCCGAAGGCGGTATGGAGGTCGGGGAGAATCGCCGCCAGATGGGCCATCTCCTGGGCGCAGTGAACCAGCAGGTCGGCCGCCGCGACGGCCTTGATCGGCGCGAGGCGCGCGGCCAGGCCGCCCAGCGCCCGCCCCAGACCGTCCTCCATGCCACGGGGCCTGACGTTGCCGCCGCCGATCCAGAAGCGCGACCGCATCTCCGCGCCCTCGGCCGTCGGCCGCACATGATGGATGAGCCAGCCGGTCTCGACCGGCGCCCCGGCGAGGCTGCCGCGCGCGCAGATGGCGGTCTCACCGGCCGCGGCGAGCCGGGCCTCGTCGAAGCCGACGCTGGCGGGCGGGACGAAGCGGATCAAGAGCCGCATGCGGGCGGCGCCGACGAACTCGACGACGTTGGAGGTGCGGCCGACGTAGTGGGCCAGGTCGCTCCGCCCGTCCGACCAGCCGACATGCACATGGGCGCGCGGGTGCCAGAGCTTGTAGCGCTGCGCCTCGCTGCCATGCCAGGCGAACCACCAGTCCCACATCGCCGGCGTCACGCCCGGCATGGGGGTCAGGATCGAGATCCTGGCCGAACCGTCGGGACAGGTCGTGTAGCCGGTCTCGACCGGCTCGTAGCCGGGATTCTGAAGATCCGCAGCCCGGTCGACGCCCGGCATCAGCGCTGAGGCCACCGGCCCTGTCGCCAGCGCTTCCCGCACATGACCGGACAGTGGAGCAAGGTCGGGCCGGAAGAACCGGGCGTAGGGGCTCTCGGCGAGCTCACGCTCCGAATAGCCGAGGTAGAGGTCCGTGTCCGCCGGACTGCGCATGTTACCCTCCCGACAAGGTGCGTTTATTGGGATATCTCTCATTTTTGGGATATCTGTCAATTCGACTGGCGCATGCGACCGCCGCGACCTACAAATCTCCCATGAGCAACCGACTGTTCGGCAGCGGCGCGGCCCACCTGGGCAAGAGCGCCCGCACGCGCGCCCGGCTGATGGATGCGGCGGTCGAGCTGTTCGCGCGCGACGGCTTTGAGGCGGCTTCCGTGAATGAGATCGCGCGCCGGGCCGAGGTCGCCAACGGCACCTTCTACGTCCACTTCCGCGACAAGGACGAGATCGCCTCGAAGGTCGCGCTGGCCATCGCCGGCAGCGTGACGCGTCAGCTTGACGAGGCCATGATCGGGATCGAGGACGCGGTGGAACGAACCAGCATGGGCACCCGGCGCTTCATCGACCTTATCGGTAACGCACCCGACTGGGGCCGGGCGCTTCTACGGGCGCTCTGGACGTTTCCGGCACTGCGGGACTCCGTCGCCGGCCATCTTCGCGACGACCTCGAACGCGGCGTGGCCCAGGGCGCCTTCGACGTACAGGTGGACCCGGTCCTGATCGACGTCTTCGTCTCGATGGTGATGAGCGGGCTGTTCGGGCGTCTCTCCGGCTCGGCGCCCGACGACATCGCCTCGCGGGTGGCGGAGCTGCAGCTGCGCATGCTCGGCGTCCCGGCGAACCGGGCGAGCGCGGTGTCCAGACAGGATCTGCCGACGGTCAGCCTGTCGCTGGTCCCGCTCTCAGCCTGACAGCAGGCCGAGGGCGGCGCGCGTCACACGCTCCGCGGCCAGATCGCAGAGGTCCATTTCCCGCAGGATGGTCACCGGCTGATCCGGTCGCACAGCGCGCGGAGCGCTCAGGTCAGGGTTGCTGTCGGCCGAGAACAGCACCACCGCCGGCGCGCCCGCCGCCACCGCGATGTGCACAGGCCCGGTGTCGTTGCCGACAACGAGGGCCGCGCCTCGGGCCAGGTCGGCGATATCGCCGAAGGAGGTCCTGCCCACCAGGCTGACCGCCCCCGGCGCCGCGGCGAGGATCGTCGCCGCCAGCGCCGCCTCGCCCTCGCCGTGGCCCAGCACCGCGGGCGTGATCCCCTGCCCCAGCAGCGCCACCGCCAGGGCGCCGAACCGCTCGGCCGGCCAGCGCTTGGCCGGCCGGTGCGGCGCGCCGCCGGGGGCCAGCAGGGCGTAGGGCGACGGCAGGCCGAACCTGCCGGCATCGCCGGTCATCCAGCCGATGTCAGGCGGCCCGACCGGCGCGATGCCGGCGATCCGCAGCTGCTCGCGCTGGCTGTCCTGGATGTGCAGCCGGTCCCGCGCCTCGCCCGCATAGCGGTGCGATGCGCCCGGGGCGTTGCCGGACCACAGCGGTCGGCGCGGCCAGAGGAGCTGGAAGTAACGGACGGTCCGGCTCTGGGTCTGCAGGTCATAGACCCGGTCGAAGCTGGCCCCGCGCAGCCGCATCATCAGCCGCGCCACCGCCGGCAGGTCGCTCCACTCGGGCCGGCCGTCGCTCCAGACAGCGTCGAACCAGCCCGTCGCCTTCGCCATCGCTGCATAGGGCCGCGTGGTCAGCAGGGTGATCTGCGCGTCAGGATGCGCCGCCCGGATGGCCTTCATCGGCCCCGTGGCCTGGATGAAGTCCCCCAGGGCCGACAGCTTGATGACGAGGATCTGCCGGCTCATCGCGCGGCGATGCGCTCGCCGAGGGGCGCGGTCAGCACATAGCGGAGGCCGTCCGGCTCGAACCCCAGGCGCCCCTCCCCGCCCACGTCGCGCGGCAGACCGCGCTCGATCATCTGTGACCCGAAGCCGCGGGCGACGGGGACCGAGACGGCGGGTCCGTCCCATTCCAGCCAGGTCAGCTCGAACCGGCCGTCCTCGACCATCCAGTCGATCGTCACGCGACCGCCGGGCTTGCTCAGGGCCCCGTGTCGCCGGGCGTTGTCGGCCAGCTCGTGGAACACCAGCACGAAGCTCATCGCCGTCTCGGGCGCCAGCCGGATGGGCGGCCCCCGCAGCGTGACCCGGTCGGGATCGTCGCAGGCGACGCCGACGGCCTCGGCCAGGTCGCCTCCGGTCCAGTCCTCGCGCGCCAGCAGTTCGTGCGCCCGGGACAGGGCCATCACCCGCCCTTCGAACACGTCCGCGAACCTGGCCGGCGAGGGGCTGGACTTCAACGTGCGCTTGGCGATCGACAGGGTCGCGGCCAGTGTGTTCTTCACCCGGTGATCCAGCTCCCGGATCATCTGGTCCTGGCGCCGAAGCGCCTGTTCGATGGAGGCCAGCAGGCTGACGTTCTCGAAGGCCGTGGCCGCCGCCCGCGCCACGGCCTCGAGGCCGGCGACAGCGGCGTCTGACGGCGTATGGGCGACCTTCCAGTAGGCGCCGATGGCCGCCATGGGATCCTCGCGCCGCACGGGCGTCATCACCAGGCTGTTGACGAAGGTCGGCCGATAGACGGTGAACGGTATGCGGTCATCCCGATAGATGTCCGGGATGACGGCCGTCCTGCCGTTCAGCATCGTCCAGCCGGCGATGCACTGGCCGAGCGGAAACCGCCTGCCCTTCCAGAGGGGGCCGATGGCTTCCTCGTCCAGATAGAGGCAGTGGCCGTCGCTGCGCAGCACCACCGTGATCCCGTCGGCGCCGGAGATCGCCCGCGCCCGGGATCGGACCACCGCGGCGATGTCCTCCGCCGTGCGCGCCGTGGAGAGCTGCTCGATCGCCTCGACGAGGGTCGCGAGCGGGGAGGAAGCCTGGAGGGCGGTCTGGGTCACGTCCGCCGGCTGACGGCGAAGTCAGCGAGATCTTCCAGCGCGGTCCGCCAGCTGTTGTCGGCCATCGGCGACAGCGCCTGCTTGGCCCTGGCGGCGAAGTCGGCGGCCTCGTCGAGGGTGGCCTCCAGCGCGCCGGTGTCGCGGATGAGCCCGATGGCCCGTTCCAGGTCCGCGTCCGTCTGCTCCAGTCGGCCAATGGTGCGCTGCCAGAAGGCGGCCTCGGCCTCGCCGGTGCGGGCGATGGCCAGAATCAGCGGCAGGGTCGCCTTCCCCTCGCGGAAGTCGTCACCGGCGTTCTTGCCCAGGGTCTCGGTCACGCCGCCATAGTCCAGCGCATCATCGGCCAGCTGGAAGGCCAGACCCAGGTTCAGCGCGTAGTCGCGCATGGCGGTGATCTGGGTCTCGGGCGCTGCGGCGCTGACCGCGCCGGCTTCGGCGGCGGCGGCGAACAGCTCGGCGGTCTTGGCCCCGATGATCTGGAGATAGACCTCCCGGGACAGGTTCAGGTCGTGGGCGCGGGTCAGCTGCAGGACCTCACCCTCGGAGATCACTCCGGAGGCCTTGGCCAGAATATCGAGCGCGCGCATCGAACCGGCCTCGACCATCAGTTCGAAGGCCTTGGCGAACAGGAAATCCCCGACCAGCACGCTGGACGGCGCGCCCCAGATCAGGTGGGCGGCCACCTTCCCGCGGCGCAGCTGCGAGGAGTCGACGACATCGTCATGCAGCAGGGTAGCGGTATGGATGAACTCCACCGCGGCCGCCAGCTTCAGGCAGGCATCGTCGCGCGCCCCGGCCAGCCGGGCGCTCGCCACGGTCAGCAGCGGACGCAGCCGCTTGCCGCCGGCGTTGATCAGGTGGTCGGCGAGCAGCGGGATGACCGCCACGGGGCTCTGCATCCGCGCGACGATGATCGCATTGACCTCGGCGATATCCTCGGCCGCGAGATGCGTCAGCACCTCAACGGAGCCCTTCGGACGGGCCACGGCCGCACCAACTGCGTCCAAGGTCATGCGCTCCCTTCGACTCCGCGAATGGCCCTGCGCCGTTGCGGGAGTCCTCATGGGCGGGATAGGTCACGGCGGGAACAAGCACAAGGCCGAGTTGTCGCCAGTCATGTCGAGCACGCCGGACATCACCGAGGACGGACTGCTGGACGGCCGGGTCCGGCTGCGTCAGCCGGCCCGCGGCTACCGCGCCGGCATGGACGCGGCCCTGCTCGCCGCGGCCTGCGACGCCTCGGCCGGCGAACGGGTGCTGGAGGCCGGCTGCGGCGCCGGGGGAGCGTTGCTGGCGGCGGCGTTCCGACGCCCGCAGACGCTGTTCACAGGGCTGGAGCGGGACCCCGACGCCGCCGCCCTGGCGCGGCAGAACGTCGCCCTCAACGCCATGGATGGTCGGGTCGGGATTCTCGAGGGCGACGTCCAGGCCGGCTTCCGGGCGACCGCCCTGCCCGTCTTTGACGCGGTCATGGCCAACCCGCCCTTTTTCGACGACGCGGCAGAGCTGCGCGCCCCGGCGCCTGAGAAGTCCGGCGCCTGGATGGCCGACGGCGGACTGGAGGCCTGGACCGGCTTCCTGCTCAAGGCCGTGCGCGAGGGCGGGACGATAACCGTGATCCACCGCGCCGACCGCCTCGCCGACCTGCTGGCGCTGCTGGCGCCGAAGGCCGGCTCCTTCCGCATCCGCCCCGTCCAGCCCTTCGCCGACGCGCCGGCCAAGCGGGTGATGCTGCGGGCGGTCAAGACCGGCAAGGCGCCGCTGGTGCTGTTGCCGCCGCTGGCGCTGCACGACCGGGAGGGGGGCAAGCACTCGAAGGAAGCCGAGGCGATTCTGCGCGGGGAGGCGGCGCTGAAGTGGTGAGGACGACGCCCGGCTACCGAGCGCGGGCGTCCCAGACCGCCATCGAGGTGTCCAGGGCGCGCCTGTAGCCGTCGCGCGCCATGGTTCGCGCCAGGTAGGCCGTCTGGGCCTCGCTGAGCGTGACTACGCCCTGCCGATGGCCGAATTCCAGGGCGTAGGTCATCGAGATGTCTGCGGCCGTGAACGCCTCGCCCGCCATGTAGGGCGAGGTGGCCAGCTGGCGGTCGACAAGTTTCAGACGGTTTCCGACCCACAGCAGCGCCTGACGGCCGCCCCAGTTGTCGCGCTCGGCCTCGGGCGCCAGGAAGCCACTGACGACGGGCACCATCATCAGGGTCGCCAGCCCCGCTTCGCCCAGATGCAGGAACTGCTGATATGGTGGGAAAGCGGGATCGCTCGCGACCGGGGCCAGCGGCGTGGGTCCATAGCGGGCCATCAGGTACTCCATGATGGCGATCGACTCGACCATGGTGACATCGCCGTCGCGCAGGACGGGGATGTAGCCGGCCGGGTTCGCGGCCAGGAACTCGGCGTCCTCGTCGGCCGACAGCATGTCCACGTTCCGGATGCTGTAGGGAACGCCCATCTCCTCCATGAGCCACACGATCCGCAGCGACCGAGAGGTCGCGCCGCCGAACACTGTGATCATGGTTGGTCTCCCGCGGGTCAGGGCCGCCTACTCGTCCACGTACTCGCGCAACGCCTGCAGACACAGCTCCAGCCCCGTGACGTCGCTCATCACATCCGGCGTGACGATCACAAACAGACGCCGCGCCTCGGCCCAGAGCATGGTTGTCTCCGGAAGGCCGAAATCCTCGATCACCGCACCCTGGCCGTCGCGCCAGACGCCGTCCTCATCCAGCTGGGCGCCGATGTGGGCGTCGATGCGGTCGCGGTACTCGGCCTCCTCCTCGGCCGGGATGTTCATCCAGGCGAAGACCGGCTTGCCGAGCCCCGACAGGAATCCGGCCTCGAAGGCCGCGCCCGGATCGGCGGTCGGGCCGCGCCATGGCGTCAGGTTGATGATCCCGGCATCGGCCCGGCGCATGCGGGCGATCCGCTCGGCATAGATCTCCCGGGCCATGATCTCGCCCGGCTCCAGCTCCCGCAGCGCTTCCATGTCCGGCAGCAGCATGGTGAAGCCGGACTCGGCGCACAGATGCTGACGGAGACCGAAGTGGGCGCCGACATTGGGATACCAGACCTCGGGCCCGGCCAGGTACAGGGTCTCGACGCGGCGCATGCCTATTGGGCCGGCGCGACGGCGAGGGCCTCGATGCGGATGGCGACCGAGTTGCCGATCACGCCGGGGGCGACGCTGATGCCGTAGTCGGTGCGATCGACCGCGCCGGTGATGGTGAAGCCGGCGGTCGGCTTGCCCGATCCCGGGGCGACGGCGAGCTTGTTGAGCTTGACCTTGAAGACGACCGGCCGGGTCACGCCGTTCAGGGTGAAATCGCCGGCCACGTCGGCGGTGTCCTTTCCGGTCGGTGTCACCCTGGTCGACTTGAAGGTGACGAGCGGGTTCGCCGCGACGTTCAGCCAGCGGGGCCCCTTGAGGTGATCCTCGCGGGTCGGATCGCCGGCCAGCAGGCTGGCCGTCCTGACCGAGGCCTCAACCCGGGACTTCGACGGATCGGCTTCGTCGATCCAGATGGTTCCTTCGGCGGCGGTGAAGGCCCCGAAGACCGTCGTGAAGCCGAACCGGTCGACCTCGAAGGTCGTCTGGGTGTGGGTCGGGTCGATCGTATAGGCCACGGGTTCCGCCAGCGCGGGCGTGGCGGCCAGGGCGAGGGCGGCGGCGAGGAACAGGCGCTTCATGGCGATCTCCGGAGGGCGATGACCGAATGTCGGTCGCTCCGGCCCCGTCCGCAAGGCGTCAGGGAAAGATCAGCGTCCGCCGCCGCTGAAGACCGCCGCCACGACCGCTTCACTGGTCGGGCTGACCACACAGGCCGGGCCGCCGGCCACGGGCTCGCAACCGCTCCAGGCGACGGACCAGTCCCTGCCGAAGACGCCCCTGCCCTGGGCGGTCAGCATGACCGGCTGGTTGCGACGCACCCACAGCCAGCACTGGCGGTTCTCGACGTTCGTGTACTGAAAGAGCGCCCCGCCGCAGCGGATGCCGACGGGCGCACTGGTGACCACCTGCTCGGCCGTCACATCGCCGCCCAGCGCGACCGTCAGACGCACGTCGGCCGACGCGATCACGGTCAGGCCGTCGACATCGGTCGGTTGCGCGGGGGCGGCCAGCGCCGTGCCGGACAGAAGGCACAGCGCCGCGCCGAACCCGGCGGCGAGCTTCAAGAGAGAACGCACGGACAAACCCCCAACCCTGAAATCCAGGGAGGGAATTGGCTCAGTTCTTGGCCTTGTCCACCAGTTTATTCTTCGTAATCCAGGGCATCATGCCGCGAAGACGGGCGCCGACCTCTTCGATCGGGTGCTCGGCGGCGCGACGACGGATGGCCTTGAAGCTGGGCTGACCCACCATGTTCTCGGCCATGAAGTCGCGGACGAAGCGGCCTTCCTGGATGTCGGTCAGCACGCGCTTCATCTCCGCCTTGGTCTCCGGCGTCACGATGCGCGGGCCGGTGACATAGGCGCCGTACTCGGCGGTGTTGCTGATCGAGTAGCTCATATTGGCGATGCCGCCTTCGTAGATCAGGTCCACGATCAGCTTCACCTCGTGCAGGCACTCGAAATAGGCCATCTCCGGCGCGTAGCCGGCCTCGACCAGGGTTTCGAAGCCCGCGCGGATCAGTTCGACCAGGCCGCCGCAAAGCACGGCCTGCTCACCGAACAGGTCGGTCTCGCATTCCTCGCGGAAGTTGGTCTCGATGATGCCCGACCGGCCACCGCCGATGGCGCTGGCGTAGGCGAGGCCCAGGTCCATGGCGTTGCCGGTGGCGTTCTGGTGCACCGCGATCAGGCAGGGCACGCCGCCGCCCTTCAGGTATTCGCCGCGCACGGTGTGGCCCGGCCCCTTGGGCGCGACCATGAACACGTCGAGGCTGGCCTTGGGCTCGATCAGGCCGAAGTGGACGTTCAGGCCGTGGGCGAACAGCAGGGCGGCGCCGTCGCGGATGTTCGGGGCGATCTCGTTCTCGTAGATGCCGCGCTGAAGCTCGTCCGGCGCCAGGATCATCAGCAGATCGGCCCAGGCGGCGGCTTCCGCCACGGTCATGACCTTGATGCCTTCGCTCTCGGCCTTCTTCGCCGAGGCGGAGCCGGGGCGAAGGGCGACAGCGATGTTCTTCACGCCGGAGTCGCGAAGGTTCAGTACGTGCGCGTGACCCTGGCTGCCGTAGCCAACAACGGCGATCTTGCGGTCCAGGATGCGGGCCAGATCAGCGTCGCGGTCATAGTAGACGCGCATGATTTTTTCTCCGGTTGGTCGATCACGCCGCAAACGCGCAACGGCGCCGCAGCAAAGGCCGGGCTATCGAGCGGAATTTTGCGCGCGGGTCAAGGGAAAGCACCAACGAAAAGGCCCCGGAGTCGCCTCCGGGGCCTTCAGGTCGGTCAGGGACGGGCCCTTACCAGAACAGTCCGTAGTAGACGGCCAGGACCCGGCCGGTCCAGACGTCGACCAGCAGGGCGTCGCTGCCCACCCGAACCCACTCGGTCCCGATGGGGGCGTAGGGCAGGCCGTAGTAGGCCGCGTTCAGGTAGTAGGACGAACCGTACCAGCCGCGGGGCAGATAGTCGCCGAACCGCCAGCTCCGCACATACCAGCCGCTCGGGAAGCGGTAGGTCGGCGCGCGATAACGGCGTGGCGCGTGGTAGGACCGGCTCCAGCGCCGCTCGTCGTACCAGCTCCGGCCGCGATCCCGCTCCCGCAGGCTGCGGCCCTCACCCGGACGCCGGCCGTCCCAGCGCGGGCCGTCGCCCCGGCGGTCGTCACGGTCCCAGCCGCCCTGACCCGGACGTCCGTCACGATCACGGTCGCGGGCCCGGTCGCGGTCCCAGTCGCTCTGTCCGCCGGGCCCGGCAGGGCGGGTGTAGGGGCGTCCATCGCGGTCCCGGTCGCGATCCCAGCCGCCTGGTCCGCCGGCGTCAGGTCTGGTGTCCGGACGGCCGTCGCGGTCACGATCACGGTCTCGGCCGCCCTGGTCGCCGGGCGTGGGGCGCGTGTCGGGACGGCCATCGCGGTCACGGTCCCAGCCGCCCCCAGGAGGCGGGGCGGGGCGATCGGGCCGGGCGGGATCGGCGGGGCGACCGCCCCTGTCCCAGCCGCCCTGGCCGCCTTGGCCGCCGGAGCCACGATCATCCCGGCCGTCCCGAACCGGGCCGTCAGTCCGGCCGCCGGGCCCGCGCGGACGCGGAGGGCCGGCGAGGTCGGGGCGATCAGGCCGGCCGGCGCGAGGCGCGGGCGGAGCGGCCGGGGGCGCCGGAGGCGTCTGGGCCTGCGGCGGCGCGCTGTCGCGCTGTCCGCCGCGGTCGCCACGACTTCCGCGGTCGCCGCGATCACCGCGCGGCTCGCTGGATTCCGGCGCGTCCGAGCGGGCCTGGCCGCGTCCGCCGCCGTAGGGCTGGGCCACGGCCGCCGTGCCGGCGAGCAGCGTCAGCACCAAGGCCGTTGTGATGGTCGTCTTCATCCCTGTTGTCTCCGAAGGCCCCCTGCGGGGCGGCCCGACTTTGGTCCCTTGATCACAGGGATGCACGGGGCAACCTGAACCGTGCTTGAACGAAAGTCGGGTCTGCGCCAGCTTCGGCGTCATGTCCGCGACTCCCGTTGATGTCACCGGCTTCTGGCGCATCGCCGGACCCGGCAAATGGTTCCGAAAGGACAGCCGGTTCGACGACTCGATCCGGCTGAAGTTCGAGCCCGTCCACTTCCGCGCCGCCCGGGGCGAGTACGACGCCTGGCGCGGCTCGGCGGAGGGCTGCCTGGCGCTGCTGATCCTGCTCGACCAGTTCCCGCGCAACCTCTGGCGAGGCTCGGCCCACGCCTTCGCGACCGACCCCCTTGCCCGCGCCATCGCGCGGCATGCGATCCAGAACGACTTCGACCAGGAGGTGGAGCCGGCCCTGCGGCCGTTCTTCTACCTGCCCTTCGAGCATTCGGAGGACATGGCCGATCAGGAGCTCTCCGTGACCCTGATCACGGCGCTGCGCGACGCCACGGGCGACGAGGACACGCTCAAGTGGGCGATCGAGCACCGGGATATCATCGCCCGGTTCGGGCGGTTCCCCCACCGCAACAGGGCGCTCGGCCGCGAAACCACGGTCGAGGAACAGACGTTCCTCGACGAGGGCGGCTTCGCCGGTTGAGCCGTTAGTTGCCTCGGGCGGTCGAGATCATCGGGCGCTGCTGCTCTTCGGCAAACGCCGCGCGGGCGGCCTCGGCGCGCGCTTCCCACTCGGCCACGGTCTTGCAGACCTTGGTCTTGAAGCGGGTGTTCGGCTGGGCTTCCCGGCGGCAGACGAGTCGGGCGCCGTCCGAAGACACCGCTGCCGCCGTGGTCGTCGCCGGCGCGGCGGCCGGGGGCGTGACCTGCGGCGCCGCCTCCGGCTGCGGATCAGCGGCGAACACGAACAGACTGACGAGCAATGCGGAAACCACGGGACACCCTTACCGAAAACGCTTGAGGTCGGTGATACTCGCTTTCTGGTGGTCCAAGATCAAGAGGTGGGGATAACCGGTCCCCGCGATCAAATACCCCGGTGCGAATCATCGCCGACCGGCGCAGCCTGATGGTCCAAGGAGTCCGCACGTCTTGACCGCCCTCGCCCCCGCCTTCACCGCATCGCCCCAGGCCGCCGTGGATCATCCGGAGCGGCAGTACCTGGCGTTGCTGCAGGATATTCTGGACAACGGCGTGCAGCGCGGCGACCGCACCGGGACCGGCACCCTGGGCGTCTTCGGCCGCCAGATGCGGTTCGACCTGTCGCGCGGCTTCCCGCTGCTGACCACCAAGAAGCTGCACCTGAAGTCGATCGTGCTCGAGCTGCTCTGGTTCCTGCGCGGCGACACCAATGTGCGCTGGCTGCAGGAGCGCGGCGTCAGCATCTGGGACGAATGGGCCGACGAGAGCGGCGACCTGGGTCCGGTGTACGGCCGGCAGTGGCGGTCGTGGACGGCGCCCGACGGCCGGGTGATCGACCAGATCGCCGGCGTGGTCGAGTCCCTGAAAACCAATCCGAACAGCCGCCGTCACATCGTCAGCGCCTGGAACCCGGCCGATGTCGACGACATGGCGCTGCCGCCCTGCCACTGCCTGTTCCAGTTCTTCGTCGCCGACGGAAAGCTCAGCTGCCAGCTTTATCAACGCAGCGCCGACGTCTTCCTCGGCGTGCCGTTCAACATCGCCAGCTACGCGCTTCTGACCCTGATGGTGGCCCAGGTGACCGGCCTCAAGCCCGGCGAGTTCGTGCACAGCTTCGGCGACGCGCACCTCTATCTGAACCACCTCGACCAGGCCCGGCTGCAGCTGACGCGCGAGCCGCTCGACTTCCCGACGATGACCATCGCGCCCAAGCGCGATCTGTTCGGCTTCGAGTACGAGGACTTGGTGCTTGAGGGCTACCAGGCCCATCCGGCCATCAAGGCGCCGATAGCGGTCTGAGCCTCGAGTGCAGCGTCAGGGGCGCAGCACCACCTTGCCCGAGACCGACGCCGTCTCCAGCGCTTCCTGCGCGCGAGACGCCTCGGCGAGCGGCAACGACAGGCCGATCAGCGGATTGAGCCGTCCGGCAGCCACCTCGGCAAGGACGGCGGCGAGGTCGGTCCGGTAGACCTCCGGCCGGGCATCGCGCCAGTAGGAGACATTGTAGCCGACCAGCCCCTGGCTGACCCCGAACAGCTTCATGGCCGAAAGGCCGTCGTTCAGCACCATGCTGACCAGCGCGGCGGGATTGACCTTGCCGCCCTTTGTCGCGTCGTAGCCGCCGTAGAGCACCGCCGTGCCCCCCTGCCGCAGCGCGGGGATCGAGACCGTCTTCAGATGCTTGCCGCCGATATGGTCGTAGGCCGCCACCACACCCCCGCCCGAGATCGCCTGCGCCTGTTCGACAACCCCGCCGGCGCGGTAGTCGATGTGGACGGCGCCGAGCCCCTCGACCACGGCCCGCTTGCCCGCCGAGGCCGTGCCGATAGCGCGGACGCCGGCATTGCGCGCCATCTCGAGCAGCAGGCTTCCCACCCCCCCGGCGGCGCCGTGGACCAGGACCCATTCGCCCGGCCCGGCGACGGCGATCCGATTGAACATCTGCCAGGCGGTCAGGCCGTTCAGAACCGCCGCGACCAGGGCGCCGGCGTCGGCCCCTTCGGGCGCCGCCACCAGCAGCCCGGCGTCGACGTTGCGGCGGCTGGCGTAGGATCCCGTGACCGTGAGGGCCGCGACCCGCTGGCCGACCGTGAAACCCTCGACGCCCGCACCCAGGGCCTCGATACGACCGACAAAGTCGTATCCGGGCGTGACCGGAGTCTTCACGCCCGGATACAGCCCCTGGCGCATGACGATGTCGGCATAGGCGATGCCGGCGGCCTCGATGGCCACGCGAACCTCGCCCGGGCCGGGCGGGGGCAGCGTCACCTCGCGCGTCTTGAGCACCCCGGCCTTGCCGGTGCGCGGCATGTGTATCTCGATTGCGGTGTCGGTCATGTCGGCTCGCCCCTGGATTCTGTCTTGGTACATGACTTTCGCAACGTCAGGCGAGTGCTGGCGGTTGGTCCCGGACGGCGCCATGAAGGGGCATGAGTCTGCTCCCCATCGCCCTCGGCCCCGTCGCCCGCGCCCGCAACGGCGTCATTGGCCGTGAGAACGACCTGCCCTGGCGGCTGAAGACCGACCTGGCGAACTTCAAGCGGGTCACGCTGGGCAAGCCGGTCATCATGGGTCGAAAGACCTGGGACAGCCTGCCGTTCAAGCCCCTGCCCGGTCGCCTGAACATCGTGCTGTCGCGAGACGGCTCCTTCCAGCCGGACAGGGCCGTAGTCTGCGAACGTTTCAACGAGGCCATCGAGCTCGCCCGCGAGCAGGCGGAGGATGACGGCGCATCGGAGGTCTGCGTCATCGGCGGCCTGGCGCTGTTCGAGCTGGCCCTGCCCAAGGCGAGACGGATCTACCTCACCGAGGTCGACGCCGAGCCGCAGGGCGACGTGATCCTGCCGGCCTTCGACGAGGCCGACTGGAAGGAAGTGAGCCGCGAGGAACATCCCGCCGGCCCCGATGACGACCACGCCTTTGTTTTCCGGGTGCTGGAGCGCCGCTGAATCGCTTGCGCTGACCCAGCGTCATTGGGTTCACTCCCGCCCAATCAGAAAAAAGGGAGCGCGCCAGCCATGGACATCGAACTCGTCGCCGAAGGACTGAAGTTTCCCGAGGGGCCCATCGCAATGGCCGACGGCTCGGTGATCCTCACCGAGATCGCCGGCCAGCGCCTGACGCGCATCACGCCCGACGGCAAGGCCGAGGTCTACGCCGAGACCGGCGGAGGACCCAACGGCGCGGCGGTCGGTCCCGACGGCGCCATATGGGTGACCAACAACGGCGGCAGCTTCGACTTCCAGGAGATGGGCGGCCTGCTGATCCCGGGGCCCACCCCGCCCAGCCACACGGGTGGCTACATCCAGCGGATCGATCCGGTCACGCGCAAGGTCGAGACCGTCTACGACAGCTGCGACGGCAAACCTTTCAACGGCCCCAACGACCTCGTCTTCGACAAACAGGGCGGCTTCTGGTTCACCGACCATGGCTGCACCACGCCGGATGGCCGCAAACACGGCGCGCTCCACTATGCGAAGACCGACGGCTCGAAGGTCACGCGCGCCCGGGAGCACATGATCTCGCCCAACGGCGTGGGCCTGTCGCCGGACGAGACGGTCGTCTACATGGCCGACACCAACCTCGGCCGCCTTTGGGCGTTCGAGGTCGCCGAACCGGGCGTGCTGGCCGACGGGCCGCCGTTCCAGCCGGGACGGGTGGTCTGCAACCTGCCAGGCTACCAGCTGCTCGACAGTCTCGCCGTCGAGGCGGGCGGCAAGGTCTGCGTGGCCACCATCATCAACGGCGGCATCACCGCCTTCGATCCGGACGGCACGACCGAGCACTATCCGTTCCCGGACCTTCTGGTGACCAACATCTGCTTCGGCGGGCCGGACATGACCACGGCCTGGGTGACCGCCTCCGGCACCGGCAAGCTGTACAAGGCCAAATGGCCCCGGCCGGGACTGAAGCTGAACTACAACGCCTGACCGATCACGGTTATGCTGCGCCGGGACCCGGCAGGTTGGCCGGGCTGGAGGCGTCTGGTCAGCCGTGCTCAACCGTGTCGAGGTTTCGCTTGCGGAGGAACTGCGGGCGCGGCTGAACGAGGGACGTCCCTCGCAGGCCGTGCTCGACAGCTTTCACGCTATCGAGGCGTCGGCGCTTCGTGAACCCGAGGCCCTGGCAGCGGCGCTTGAAGACGCCGCCCGGCTGGACCTGTCACAGGCCCTGTCCACCCTGATCCCGGCCCGAGCGCTCGGCGTGGCGGTATCCGGCCCGGACGGGCGTGTTCACTGGCGCAACGCGGCGTTCCGGGCCTGGTTCGGCGACGGCGATGACATCCCTGCCTTCAACCGACTGCTCAGGCTGGCGACGCGCGGCGGCCCGGTTTCGGGACTTGTTGAGGCGCTCGACGGCGCGGCGCTGGCGACCAGCGTCGGCGGCGCCCTGTCCGCCGCCCGCTGGCCGTTGCCGGCCGAGGCCCTCGCCCTGCTGACGGCGGCGCCGGCCCGGTTCGCCCTGGTCGCGTTCGCGCCGTCGCGCATCAGCGACCTGGCCGCGCGGGCGACCCAGGCCTTCGGATTGACGCCGTTGGAGTCGCGGCTTGCCGAGGCCCTGCTGGACGCGCCCTCGATCGAGGTGGCCGCAGACCGGGCCGGCGTCGGCCGGGAGACGGCGCGGGACGCCATCCGCTCGGCCCAGCGCAAGGCGGGAGTCCGGCGCTCCTCGGACCTGGTTCGCCGGATGCTGGACATGATGTGCGGCGACCAGCCGGAGGTGACCGATCTGTCCGCCGTATTCGTCAGTGCGTTCGGCGCGACGCCCGGAGAGGCGCGCACCGGCGCGGCGCTCGCCCGGGGCCTGACCGCAAGGGAAGTCGCCGCCGAGCTGGGCGTGACCGAGCATACGATCCGCGGCCAGCTGAAGGCGCTGTATGCGAAGTCGGGGGTGGGCAAGGCGCGGGATCTGATGCGGCTGGCCGCCGAGGCCTCGACCCTGGATGCGATGACCCGGGCCGGCGAAACGGCGACACAGCTTGAAGGCGTGGCCGGTCGGCTGCGGATCATCGCCCGCCCGGACGGTCGCCGCGTGGCCGCCTGGGACTACGGCCCGATGAGCGGAACGCCGGTTCTGGTCGGGCACGGCACCATCACCGGCCGAACCCTGCCGTCCGCCTTCGTGACGGCCCTGCACCAGCGCGGCTTCCGCCCCATCGTACCCCAGCGCCCAGGCTTCGGCCTCACGGATCCCGCCGCCGGGGACTACCTGGAGACGGCCGCCGACGACCTGCCCACCCTGCTCGACGCCCTGCGGATCAAGGCCGTCCACATCCTGGCCCGGGACGACGGCGCGGCCTCGGCGCTCAGGTTCGCCTCCCGCCATGGCGACAGGGTCCTGACCGGCATGCTGGCCAATCCGCGATGGCCCGGCGACGGCGTGCGCAGCCCGGACTCCCTGATGGGATCAATCACCAAGGCCTTCCTGATACGGCCGGAAATCGTTTCGGTATTCGGCGAGATGCTGCGGCGCCAGACCCGCTCCGACCTGCTCGCCGACATGATCAGCCGATCGGCCAGTCACGTCGCCGCCGATCGTGAGGTGCTCGCCCGACCGGGGGTGCTGGCCAGCATGGTCCGTGACGTTCAGGCCATGGCCGCCCGCAGCAGTCGAGGGTTCGCCGCAGAACAGAGCCTCTACGCCCGGGGCTGGACGCCGCCCAGGGTCGACGGGGCCGCGCCCTGGCTGGTGATGGAATGCCGCCCCCTTACCCTTCCAGGGGTGGAGGCGGTGTTCGGCATGCTTCCGGGCGTGCGGTTCACGGACCTCGCCGAGGCCGGGTTGCTCTTCTACCACTCCCATCCGGTCGAGGTGGCCGAGTTGTTCGCGGGCCACGCCGGTCGGGCCCCGGCGCGATAACGACCGTCCGGATCGGCGCCGCCCCTGACGCCCGACGGGCCGATACTCCCGACACATACGATCCCGGGACAAGGGCGGGGGACGGCGCGCATCGGCCTGTCCCCCTGTCCGGCTAGTAGAGCACGCCCATCGCAGAGCGCTCGAAGCTCTTGAGCTCGTCGTTGCGTCCGTCGCGGACCTTCACCGCCCACTCGGGATCCTGCAGCAGGGCCCGGCCGACCGCGACCATGTCGAACTCGCCCCGATCCAGACGCTCGAGCAGGCCGTCCAGCGACGCCGGCTGGCTCGCCTCGCCGCCGTAGGCCGCGATGAACTCGCCACTGAGACCCACCGACCCGACAGTGATGGTCGGCTTGCCGGTCAGCTTCTTGGCCCAGCCGGCGAAGTTGAGGTCGCTGCCTTCGAACTCGGGCTCCCAGAAGCGGCGCTGGCTGCAGTGGAAGACGTCGGCGCCGGCGTCCGCCAACGGCTCCAGCCACGCCGCCATCTCGGCCGGAGTGGCCGCGAGGCGCGCGGTGAAGTCCTGCTGCTTCCACTGGGACAGCCGGATGATGACGGGATAGTCGTCTCCGACCGCCTTGCGAACGGCCTTGAGGATCTCGGCCGCGAAGCGCGACCGCTCGGGCAGCGTCGGCCCGCCCCAGCGGTCGGTGCGCAGATTCACGCCCTCCCAGAAGAACTGGTCGATCAGGTAGCCGTGCGCCCCGTGCAGTTCGATCGAGTCGAACCCCAGGGCCTTGGCGTCCGCCGCGGCGCGGGCGAAGGCGTCGATCGCGTCCTGGACATCGGCGTCACTCATCGGCTCGCCGAAGGTGTGGCCGGGGCTCGAGAGGCCCGACGGGCTGTCGTAGGCGCCGGGCGGGGTCCAGACCGGGTCGCGGGTGCGGACGGCGCCGACGTGCCACAGCTGGGGGGCCATAACCCCGCCGACGGCGTGCACGTCGTCGATGACCGTCTTCCAGGCGGCGAGCTCGGCCTCGCCGTGGAAACGCGGGACGTTCTTGTCATTGAGCGAGGCCGGCCGGGCGACGCCCGTCCCCTCGGAGATGATCAGCCCGACCGCATTGGCCGCCCGACGCTCATAGTAGGCGGCGACGTCCTTCGTCGGCACGCCGTCCGGCGAGAAGGACCGGGTCATCGGCGCCATGACGATGCGGTTGGGCAAGGTCATGGACTTGATCGTCAGCGGGGAAAAAAGGGCGTCCTGCGACACGGGCGGCTCCGGAAGGGGATGAGAACTGCACACCATCTAAACAACCGTTGGGCCGGGACACGCACGAGAAATTCTCCAAGGCGATCAATCAGTACCCAGTTCGGTGAATTCTGTTCTCATGACAGCGAAAGGCGCGATAGACTTGGGTCATCGGGTTGAGGGACCCGATTGGGGGTGGTGAACGACGTGCTCAAGCGGGCGACAGCGACTTTTCCGGACGTGCTTCGGGAACGTCTGGCCGAGGGTCGTCCGGCGCAGGCCATTCTCGAGGCCTGGCCCCTTCTCGAGCGCGCCCTGATCCGCGAACCCGAGGCCATGCGGGCGGCGCTCGAGGCCTCCGCGCAGTTTGCGGCCAGTGAAGGTACGGCGACGGTTGCGCCGCGGTCGGCACTGGGCTTCGCCGTGCTGGACGGTGACGGAGCGTTGCTCCACGCCGACCGCGCGTTCCGCGACTGGTTCAGCGACGGCGTCGAAACCCTGATGATCCGCCGGCTCATCCGGCAGGCCCAGAAGGCTGGGCAGGCCTCGGGCCTCATCGGTGGCGCCAACGGGGCGTCGATCGCCGCCTGCGCCGGCGTGCGCGAGGTCGCTTCCGGCTGGCCGATGCCCGAGGACTGCCGTGTGGCGCTCGACGGGCCCGGCCGCCGCATCGTCCTGCTGTGCTTCGCCCCCTCGCGGGCCGGCGATCTCTCCGCAAGGGCGACCGAGGCCTTCGGGTTCACGCCCCTCGAAGCGCGACTGTCCGAGGCGCTTCTCGACGCCGCCAACCTGGACGCCGCCGCGGCGCGCATTGGCGTTGGCCGCGAGACCGCCCGCGAGGCGCTGAAGAAGGCGATGAAGAAGGCCGGTGCGCGGCGATCGCCCGACCTGATCCGTCGCATGATGGACCTGATGTGCGGCGACCATCCCGAGCCGCCGGATATCGAGGAGGTGCTGGCTTCCAGTTTCGGCGCCACGGCGGCCGAGGCCAAGGCCGCAGCCCGCTTCGCCCAGGGCCTGACAGCCCGGGAAGTGGCCGACGGGCTGGGCGTCAAGGAGGCGACGGTTCGCGGCCAGCTGAAGGCCGTCTTCGCCAAGACCGGGGTCAACAAGGCCAAGGACCTGGTTCGCCTCGCGGCCGAGACGAGCACCTTGGCGGCCCTGACCGGCACCGCCGAGACCGTGCTCGAACCGCTTGACCCCAACGGTCGACTGCGGGTCATCGCCTCCGGAGACCGCCGCATCGCCCTGACCGACTATGGTCCGCGCAGCGGCAAGCCGGTGATGGTGATGCACGGCGCAGCCACGGGCCGGCGCCTGCCGCCGGATCTGGTCCGGGCGCTGCAGAAGCACGGCTACCGCCCGATCGTCCCGCAGCGTCCGGGCTTCGGCCTGACCGACGTCGCCCGCGGCGACTTCCTCCGCCAGGGGTCGGACGACATGGCCCGGGTGCTGGACGCGCTGAAGATCGACCGCACCAAGCTCCTGATCCGGGACGCCAGTACGCCCACGGGGCTGAAGTTCGCCGTCGAGCATCCGGAGCGGATCTCGGCCGGGATCGCGGTCAATCCGAAATGGCCTACAGACTCGCTTGAGTACCATGTCCGCCTGCCGCAGAGCATGATGGGGGTCATAGCGAGGTCCTTCAAAACCAGTCCGCAACTGGTCGGGCTGATGGCCGAAACGCTGCGCCGGCAGACCCGCACCGACCTGCTTGAGATCACCATGCGTCAGTCGCTTGCCGCCCTGCCTGTGGACGCGGCGACCCTTGAACAGCCCGGGGTGCTGGACGCGCTGGTCCGCGACGCCCAGGGCATGTTCGCGCGAACCAGCGCCGGCTTCGCGGCAGAGCACCGCGCCCAGATCGACGGCTGGCGGGTTCCCGACGGCGTCGGCGGCGAGCGCTGGACCCTGGCCGAATGCGCGCCGCTGGCGCTCAGTGGCGTCGAGCAGGCCTGGGGTCGGCTGCCGAACGTGCGCTTCCGGCTGATCCAGGACGCGGGCATGCTGGTCTATCACTCGCACCCGCAGGTCATCGCCGACCTGGTGGCCGACGCCTGAACCCATCCCCCCCAACGGGGTATGCCGACGCGACCGCCCCCCGCCACCCTGTCCGGGAAGGATGGGGAGCCGATGAGCATCGTCCGCAAGGCTGTCTACCTGCCGCTCTGCCTGCTTTCGCTGGCGGCCGCCGCTATGATGACGCCGGCGACGGCCAGGGCGCAGAGCGACCCGTTCGGCTCGCTCTACGCCCCGCCGCCCGGCACGGCGCCGGCGCCATCCTCCCGGACCGGCGTGACGGGCGTCACCGGCGCGGTGGGCCGCAGCTACGCCGGCTCGCAGGAGGGCGGCTTCGCCAGCCTCGCGCAGATCGGGATGCTGCCGCGGGTCGTTCCGGCCATGCCGCTGCGCCTCAAGCCGTGGAACCCGAAAGTCAGCACCAAACGCCCGCGAATCCTTGTGCCGACCTACGCCCTGGCCCTGATACGGACTGATACGGACAGGCAAGGTCAGCGCCTTCGCGGGCGGCGCAGGCTCGGAGATGGCGCCGCGCCGGACCAGCATCACCACTGCCCTCGTGGGGGTCGAAGATGACCTGGCTGAACAGCTGGCGGAGGAGGCCTACCAGGACCTGGTCTCACGCCTGAAGGCGGCCGGGTTCGACGTGGTCGGGCCGGAGGAGATCGCCGCCTCGCCGGAGATCGCCCGCCTCCAGCCCGTGGGCCGGCGTGCGAAGGGCCTCGGCGGGATGAGCGTCTACGGCCCCCGCAGCGCCCCGCTGCTGACCGGCCATCCCTATACCGCCGCGCCCCTGTCATCCTCGAAGTCCGCGATGGTGTTCAGCGATATCAGCGCCGAGCTCGACGCCCTCGTCCTGACCCCGCAGATGGCCCTGGACTACCAGTGGCTGGAGAGCACGGGGCGCCGAACCTATGTCGGCTCGGCGCAGGTCGAGGCCAAGGTCTGGTTCAACGTGATGAGCGGGTCCGGCGCCCACTTCGTCTACGGCCAGCGAAAGGGGCTGGGCTCCGGCCCGTACGGCGGCTTCCTGATGGAAGGCCACCACGGCTCCGCCGAGCCGTTCGGCATCATGTACGAGGTCGACGACCGCTCGGACAGCGTTGCGCTGAGCAATGCCCTCGCCAACGCCGGCCTCGGCTCGCTCTACCGCCAAAGTCAGGTCTACGCGATCGAGGTCGCGCCCGAGCGCTACGCCGCCCTCGTACGCGCCGCGTTCCAGGGCCTGAACATGTCCATTGTCGCGGAGCTCAAGAAGGCGCGCGGCCTTTAGCCTAACCCCGGGAGTTCTCCATGAAACGCCTTACCGCCCTGATGGCCGCCGCGGCTCTGATCGCCTCGCCGGCCCTCGCACGCCAACCCGCTTCCGGCGTGGCTCAGCCCAAGGACGCCGCGCCTCCGCCGGCCGCCGGCCCGGTCGAACCGACTCCCGCCGCGCCTGCGAGCGCGCCCGCCGCCGCACCCACCCTGGATCCCTCCATCTACCAGGTGCTGCGGACGGGAGACCGGCAGATGTCCTGCGAGGCCCTCGCTGCAGAGGCCAACACGCTCAATGCCGAACTGATCGCCGAGCAGCAGGACGCGGCCCGGAAAGCCAAGAAGTCAAAGGCCGGCAAGGGCTTGATGGGCGGCGCCGCCGGCGGGCTGATGGCCGGCGCGGCGCGCTATGGTCTGGCGCGGGGCATGGTGGGCGGCGCGCTGAGCCCGCTTGTTGCCCAGGCCGCGGTCGCCGCGACCGATGCGACCGCCATGGCCGCCGGCAACGCGATCGCCAACAGCGGCGACGAGGGCGCTCCCGCGACGGTTTCGCCCAAGCAGCAACGGATGAACCACCTGCTCGGCCTCTACCGCGAGAAGCAGTGCTGACGGTTCAGGTCTGTGCTGTCGGGACGCGCACGGCCGCGCGCGTCCCGCTGTGGATCAGAGGCCGAGCACCAGCTTGGCCATGATGTTCCGCTGGATCTCGTTGGACCCGGCGTAGATCGAGGCCTTGCGGTAGTTGAAGTAGCTCGGGGCCGCCGGCGCCGCGTAGTCAGGCCCCGGCCGGGGCTCGTTCGTGACGGCCCAGGTGTCCTGAACGAACGGCGCCGCGTAGCCGCCGACCGCCTCGAGCGCCAGCTCGGTGATCGCCTGCTGGGCTTCCGAACCGGCGCACTTGAGCATCGAGGAGGCGGGCCCCACCGGCTCGCCCGACCCCATGGCCGAGAAGATGCGCAGCTCGGTCGCGTTGAGGGCCTCGATCCGGATCTCCATTTCCGCCAGCTTGCGCTGGAAGTCACGGTCCCGGATGAGGGGCTCGCCCTGGTCGGACAGCTCAGCGGCGGCGATGGTCCGCACCTTCTTGAGCTGGTTCATCAGGCCGGGGGCGTAGGCGTTCCCGCGCTCGAACTCGAGCAGATACTTGGCGTAGGTCCACCCCTTGCCCTCTTCGCCGATCCGGTTGGAGACCGGTACGCGAACGTTGTCGAAGAAGACCTGATTGATTTCCTGCTCGTTGGCGGCGGGTCCGTCCAGGGTCGGCAGCGGCTTGATCTGGATGCCCGGCGTATCCATTCGCAGAAGCAGGAAGGAGATGCCGTTCTGGGGCTTTCCGCTGTTGTCGGTGCGGACCAGGCAGAACATCCAGTCAGCCCACTGGGCGTGGGTGGTCCAGATCTTAGAGCCGTTCAGGACATAGTCGTCGCCGTCGCGCTCGGCCTTCATCTGCAGGCTGGCGAGGTCGGAGCCGGAGCCCGGCTCACTGTAGCCCTGACACCACCAGATGTCGGAGTTGATGATCGGCGGCAGATGTTGGGCCTTCTGCTCGTCCGTGCCGAACGCCATGATCACCGGAGCGACCATCTTCAGCCCCATCGGAGACGAGGTCGGCACCCCCGCCAGGCTCATCTCCATGTTGAAGATGTAGGCTTGGCTCGGCGTGAAGCCGGCGCCGCCGTACTCGACCGGCCAGTTGGTGGCGGCCCATCCGCGCGCGGCGAGCTTCTTCTGCCACTTCACCTGGCCGGCCTTGTCGAGATAGCCGTTCTTGGACTGGGACATCTGCCGACGCAGGTCCTCGTCGTAGTTCTCGGCGATCCAGTCGCGGACCTCGCGCTGGAAAGCCTTGTCGTCTTCCGAGAATGCGAGGTCCATGGCCGCCTACTCCACGCCGTCGAGGTATTCGATCTCGGGACGGCCGGCCATCGTCGGGCCCATCGCCGCGCCGGCGGCCTTGAAGTAGTCGGTCCCGCCGTGGGCCTTCAGGGCCTCGTCGGAAGCGTAGACTTCCAGGACCTTGTAGACGCCCGGCTCGGTGCGGCTCTTGGTCAGCTGGTACATCAGGCAGCCCGGCTCGTTGGCCTTCACCTTCGCCGCCAGGTCGAGAAACACCGCCTCGAACTCGCCCGCCTTCTCAGGCTGCACTTTCAAAGTCGCCACCACGCCGATCATGTCGCTCTCCCTTGGCCCGTTTTGGCCGAACGCTTGTTTGAACGGCAACATGCGGCGAGGCGCTGGAGCGTGCAAGGCCCGACGTTGAGGTTATTGGCTTGCGAGGACGCCGGCGCCGACCGCGCCCCCATGGTCCGGACGATGTGGCGGCTGGGCGCCGCCCTGCGGCCGACCGCTAGCGGCGCTCGTTCCAGCCGTAGGCGACCCAGGAATGGCCGCCGACGTTGCGGGCTTCAATGATGTCCGAATCCGTGGACGCCCGGGCGCGCACAGAACGTCGGGCGCGATTGGCGAGGACGGCGAGGCCGAGCAGCGCGCTGGACATCAGCGCGATCACCACCACGGTCAGGGTGGCGAACACCGCCAGCACGGCCCCGATGGCCAGGGCCGCGCAGGTCGCCACGGCGCCGGCCACCCAGGCAAGGCCCTGGACCGCTGATCGAGAGCTGCTCCGCGCCTTGGTCTGATTGTCCATGTCGTCCTCGCAGGGCCGCAGTCGAAGCGACCGTCATCTCTTATTAATTTGCGCGAACCCGCCGAACGTCAACCGACGCCGGCGTGATCGTTGGGAGATTCGGTGATTGCCCGTTCAGGCGGCGCCCTCCAGCGCCATGTCGCGACGCTCCCGGGTGATGGTGTCGAAGGCGGCATTGATCGCGGCGGTCTTCGATTCCGCCACCTCGATGAACTCGTCCGGAAGCCCCCTGGAGCGGGCGCGGTCGGGGTGGGCGTCGGACACACGCGCGCGCCACGCCGCCCGGACCTCGGCGTCCGTGGCGTCGGGCAAGACGCCGAGGATGACGTAAGGGTCCGTGGGGCCGGCGCCCATATGGGTGGCCTTGAGGCGTCGAAACGTCAGGGGCGAGAGGCCGAACAGCTGGCTGACCTGCTCCAGGTACCCGAGTTCGTCCGCCGTCACCGCGCCGTCGGACCCGGCGATGTGGAACAGCCCGTCGAGCACGTCCTCGAGGATCTGCGGACAGGCCCGGTAGCGCTTGGCCAGCCGGCGGGCATAGCTTTCGAAGCCATGGGTGGTCTGCCGCGCGAGATCGTAGAGGCGGTGGATGTTGCGCTCGGAGCCGGCGTCAGGCTGGAACACGGAGGCGAACATGTCGAACTCGCCGGAGGTCGCGCGGCCATCCGCCCGCGCCAGCTTGGCGCCCAGCGCCGTCACAGCGGTCGTGAAAGCGGGGTCCTCGCCGGGAAGGCCCGTCGGACAATCGGCGCATTCGGCGTCGTCGACGCCCCTTGCCGCGAGGCTTGCAATGTTTCGCCAGAAGCTCATGGGATAGGGAGAGCTTAGGAGTCTGGCGGGCGCATGGCAATCGGTAGCGACGTTACGGAAACGACAGACTCGGGCTGGACCTTCTGGATCGATCGCGGCGGCACCTTCACCGACGTGATCGGCCGCGCGCCGGACGGAGCCGAGCAGACCCTGAAGCTGCTTTCCGCCTCGCCGAGCTACGGCGACGCCGCCGTCGAGGCGATGCGCCGCCTGCTCGGCGCGGCGCCCGGCGAGCGCTTCCCGGCGGCCCGGGTGGCGGCGATCCGGATGGGCACCACGGTGGCGACCAACGCCCTGCTGGAGCGGAAGGGCGCGAAGACGCTGCTCGTCGTCACCCGGGGCTTCGCCGACGCCATCCTGATCGGCGACCAGTCGCGACCGGCGCTGTTCGCACTGGACATCCTGCGGCCTGAGCCGCTCCACGCCGGCGTTGTCGAGGCCGACGAGCGCCTGGCCAGCGACGGCGCGGTGGTGCGGGCGCTGGACGCGGACGCCCTGTCGGTTGCCCTGAAAGCGGCGCGCGCCGAAGGCTTCACCAGCGTCGCCATCGCCTTCATGCATAGCGACCTGAACCCGGCGAACGAGGTGGCCGCCGGCGAGATCGCCCGGGCCGCCGGGTTCGACTACGTCGCGCTCAGTCATGAGGCCAGCCCCCTGCCCCGCTTCGTGCCGCGGGCGGAGACCGCCGTCGCCGACGCCTACCTGACCCCTGTGTTGCGGGCCTATGTCGAGCAGGTGGCGGAGGCGGTCGAGGGCGCGTCGCTGTGGTTCATGACCTCGGCAGGCCAGCTGGTCCGGGCCGAGGCGTTCCGGGGCAAGGACGCCGTGGTCTCCGGCCCGGCGGGCGGCGTCGTCGGCGTCGCCGAAACGGCGCGGCGAGCGCGCTCGGCGGCGGCGCTCGGCTTCGACATGGGCGGAACCTCGACCGACGTCTGCCGCTTCGCCGGAACCCTCGAACGGCGCGACACCGCCCGCGTGGCCGGCGCGCGGCTGCGCAGCCCGATGCTCGACGTCGAGACCGTAGCGGCCGGCGGCGGCTCGATTCTGACCTATGACGGCTTCCGCGCCCGGGCCGGTCCGGCCAGCGCCGGGGCGGTCCCGGGTCCGGCCTGCTATGGCAGGGGGGGACCGGCGACGGTCACGGACGCCAACCTGGTGCTGGGTCGGCTGGACCCGGCCTGGTTCCCGTCCGTGTTCGGCCCTGACGGCGACGCGCCGCTCGATCCCGCCGCCGCCCGCGCGCGCCTCGCGGAGCTGGCCGAGGCCATGGGCCTCAGCGTGGAGGCCGCCGCCGAGGGGTTTGTCGCCGTAGCGGTAGAGCAGATGGCCCAGGCCGTTCGCCGCATCTCCACCGAACGCGGGTTCGACCCCCGCGACCACGCCCTGGTCAGCTTCGGCGGCGCGGCGGGCCAAGTCTGCTGCCAGGTCGCCGATGCGCTGGGCGTGACCGAAGTGCTGAGCCCTCGCCACGCCTCGCTGCTGTCGGCCTGGGGCATCGGCCAGGCGCGGGTGGGCGCGCTGCGGCAGGCGGGACTGGACCAGCCGCTGGGCGACGCGGGGCTGGCGGCCGCGGGCGAGGCGCTGGAGCAGCTCTCGGCCGAGGCGTCTGAGGCTCTGGCCTCGCAGGGCTCGGCGGGCGGACACGTCGAGCAGCGACTGCTGCTCCGCTACGACGGCGCCGATGCGGCCCTGCCGGTCGCACTCGGCCCGCTCGCCGAGGCCAGAGCCGCCTTCGAGGCCGCCCATCAGCGTCTGTTCGGCTTCATCGAGCCGGACCGCACGATCCTGATCGGCAGTGTGGAGGCAGAGGCTTCCGCTCCCTCCTCCGCTCATCCTGGCGAATGCCGGGACCCGGACGAGGGTCAGAGCGGCTGGGACCCGGGTCTGAATCCTCCGCCGGGTGATGTGGGTCCCCGCGTGCGCCCGGATGGGCGGATCATAATTTCGGCTGAGGCGCTGGAAGTCCTCGACGGCCCTGCCCTCATCATCCGGTCCGACACCCAGATCGCCGTCGCCGAGGGCTGGCGGGCCGTCGCCGAGGCCGACGGCCTCATCCGCCTCACCCGCACCGTCCCGCTGACCGCCGCGACCATCGCCGCCGACCGGCCCGACCCTGTCACCCTGGAGCTGTTCAACCGCCGCTTCATGGGCGTGGCCGAGGCCATGGGCGCGGCGCTGGAGCGGACCGCCCATTCGGTCAACATCAAGGAGCGGCTGGACTTCTCCTGCGCGCTGTTCGACGCCGACGGCGGTCTGGTCGCCAACGCGCCGCACATGCCGGTCCACCTCGGCAGCATGGGCGCCAGCGTGCGGGCGACGAAGGCCCGGCATCCCGTGCTGAAGCCCGGCGAGGCGTTCGCGCTGAACAATCCCTACTTCGGCGGCACCCATTTGCCGGACATCACCGTCGTGATGCCGGTGTTCATGGATGAGACCGAGCCGCCCGCCTTCTATGTCGCGGCGCGGGGGCACCATGCGGACGTCGGCGGCATCCAGCCCGGCTCCATGCCGCCCTTCTCCCGGACGCTGGACGAGGAAGGCGTGCTGCTCGACGCCGTGCCGATCATGCGTGACGGCCGCTTCCTGGAGGCGGAGACCCGCGCCGCCCTGGCGACCGGTCGCTGGCCCGCCAGGGCGCCGGACCGCAACCTCGCCGACCTCAAGGCCCAGATCGCCGCCTGTCAGGCCGGGGCGGCGGCGGTCGCCGGGATGATCGACGCCCACGGCCCCCGGACGGTGGCCCGCTACATGGCCTTCGTGCAGCACAACGCCGAGCAGTCGGTCCGCCGCGCGGTCGGCCGGCTCTCCGACGGGGCGGCCCGCGTACCGATGGATGGCGGCGGCGAGGTGGTGGTCACGGTCAGGGTCGACGCCGCCAGGGGCGAGGCGGTGCTCGACTTCACCGGCTCGGCCGACCAGCTGGACAACAATTTCAACGCCCCGTCGGCCATTGTGGACGCCGCCGCCCTCTATGTGTTCCGCAGTCTGGTCGACGACGACATCCCGCTGAACGCCGGATGCCTGACGCCGCTGAAGATCCTCACCCGCCACGGCTCGATGCTGGATCCGGAGCCGCCGGCCGCGGTGGTGGCCGGCAACGTCGAGACCAGCCAGCACGTCGTCGACGCCCTCTACGCCGCCGTCGGCGCCATGGCCAACAGCCAGGGCAGCATGAACAACTTCACCTTCGGCGACGATCAGAGGCAGTACTACGAGACCCTCTGCGGCGGCGCCGGCGCGACGGCGACCCGCGCCGGGACCAGCGCGGTCCACACCCATATGACCAACTCACGGCTCACCGATCCGGAGATCCTTGAGCGACGGTTTCCGGTACGGGTCGAGCATTTCGGCGTGCGTCACGGCTCTGGCGGCGCGGGGCGCCATCGCGGCGGCGACGGCGCGGTCCGCCGGCTCCGCTTCCTCGCCCCGATGGAGGCGGCCCTGCTTTCGACGCGCAGAAGCCACAGTCCGCAGGGAATCTGTGGCGGAAGCGCCGCACAGGCGGGGCGACAACGTTTGATCGCGGCGGACGGCGGGGTAAAGGAACTTCCCGGCTGCTTCTCGATTACCGTGCGGCCCGGCGACGTCGTCGAGATCGAGACCCCGGGGGGCGGGGGCTTCGGACCTGCCGACAGCGACGCCTGACGACCTCAGTACAGGACCTTCCAGATGGCCCCGATCCTCCTTCTCGCCTTCGCCCTGATCGCCCAGGACGCGCCGCCGGCGGCCTCCGCCGACGACGGCCCGGTGGCGACCGCCGCGCCGCGCAGGCAGGACGTCGCCCCGCTGCCGATCCAGGGCGGCCCTGTCTCGGCCCCCAGCGACGACTACGGCTATGTCGGCTGGTGCTACGGCGCGGTCAGCGGCTATGTCGAGCTCTATGATCGGGCCATGCCGGAGGTGATCCGCATCGAGCGGGCCTGGCCGACCCCGAGCACCGAGGAAAACATCCGCGAGGTCTATCCGGCCCAGAAGCGCGACGCGATCGCCAGCCTGGCCCTGTTCGGCCGCGCCATCGAGGCGGCCGAGAAGGCCAGCCCCACGACCATCGCCCAGCAGGGCGCCGCCGCCATCAAGAAGGGCCGCGGCGTCTGGACCGGCGCGACCAGCGTGCCCAAGGCCCAGCTGGCCCAGTTCTGGATGAGCTGGGCCCCGCCGGCGAAATGCGAGGAGACGGCGAAGGCGCTCGAGGCCCGCTCCCTGCTGTTCGGCCAGGCCCTGACCGCCAACGTCGCCGCGCCCGTGGTCGCCCCGCCGCCGCCCGCCCCTGTGTCCGGCCCCGAGCCCGTGGCCGAGGCGGAGGCCGAGACCGAAGCGCTGGTTGACGCTGCCGCCGACGCCACGGCCGCGGCGCCCCTCGACCCGGTCGCCGCCGTGGAGGCCGCCGCCCCCGTCGAGGAGACGCCGGTCGAGCCCGCGACCGACCCCGCCGCTGACCCCGCGCCGGCGCCCGCCGACGCAGCCGAGGCCGAGGCCGAGGCCGAGGCGGACGCGCCCGCCCCGTCGGCCATCGACGACCTGCTGCCGGTCGCCACCCCGGCCGAACCGGTCGCCGAGGCCCCGCCGGCCGCGGCGGCGCCCGCCAGGACCGCCCCGACCCGCAAGCCCGGCCTGCGCGACACGCTGAAGGGCCTTCGCGGCCCGCAGTAGACAGCAAGAACCCTCACGCCGCCCCGGGCGACGGCCACCGCCACGGGGTTCCCATCGCCGCGCGGGTGACTATCCTCACCGGGACGGGGGGGCCGCGATGACGCTGTTTGATTTCACCTTCGGCCTCAGCGCCGTGATCCTGGGCCTGGCTCTGGCCCACATGGCGTCCAGCCTGCACCGGCTGGCGCTGGCCGGCCGGCGGGTCCGCTGGGCGCCCGAGCCGCTGCTGCTGGCGGTGCTGGTGTTCCTGGTGATCGTCTCGGTCTGGCTCTACCAGTGGGACGACCGCCTGCGCACCAGCACGACCATCGGCCTGGTGCTGCTGAACGTGCTGAAGCTGCTGTTCCCCTACCTGGCGGCGGCCTTCGTCCTGCCCGAGCAGCCGCAGGCCGAGGGCGAGGTCGACCTCTACGCCCACTATGACCGCACCCGCCCGTTCACCTACGGCGCGATGATCTGCGGGCTGATCCTGTTCTGGCTGACCAGCCTGGTCAGCTGGCTCGTCCACGTCCTCATCCCGCAGAACAGGCCCTTTCCATGGATGGACGCCCTGGCGGAGGGCCCCTGGGTGGTGGTGGCGCTCTACGCGGCGCTGATCTGGATCCGCAACCGCTGGGTCCACCGGCTGGCGCTGGTGGGGGCCGTGGGCTGGTACGGCTGGTCAATCGCCGGGATTTCACTGACGCAGTAGGCGGAAGGGGCGCTGCCCCCCGTCTTGCCCCTCAGCCCTCGCCCGGTCCGGCGCGGTCGGCGCGGGCCGCCAGTTGGTCGCCGAGCCCCTTGGCCGCCTTGACCGGGGCGATCACGGCCTCGAAATCGGCCTGCGGATCGATGGCGGCGATGGCGGCGAGCAGGAACAGCCCCCAGAACGGCAGGCTCCACAACAGCACCGACCGCGACCGCGCCGTCAGCGCCTGGGCGAAGAGTCCGTTCGGGGCCGCCATGGGAGTCTCCGCTGAGGGTCCCGTGACCCTGGCGGCTTGGGCGCGGCGGGGCATCCCCGGATGGGGGGCGGGGGAGCTGGTGGCTACTCCACCTTCACCTCGATCTCCCCGCCCAGTTCCCGGAACTTCCGGCTCATCTCCGCCATGCCCGCCTCCGGGTCCACGGCCTCGCCCGCTCCCGCCCCGCCCAACGCCGCGTTCGGGGCCATGCCGGCCGCGAACTCCCGCACTTCCTGGCTGATCTTCATGCTGCAGAACTTCGGCCCGCACATGCTGCAGAAGTGGGCCGTCTTGTGCGCCTCCTTCGGCAGCGTCGCGTCGTGGAACTTCCGCGCCGTCTCCGGGTCCAGGCCGAGGTTGAACTGGTCTTCCCAGCGGAACTCGAACCGCGCGCGGGACACCGCGTCGTCGCGCAGCGCCGCCGCCGGGTGGCCCTTGGCCAGGTCGGCGGCGTGGGCGGCCAGCTTGTAGGTGATGACGCCGGTCTTCACGTCGTCGCGGTCGGGCAGACCCAAGTGCTCCTTGGGCGTGACGTAGCAGAGCATGGCCGTGCCGAACCAGCCGATCATCGCCGCCCCGATGGCGCTGGTGATGTGGTCGTAGCCGGGGGCGATGTCGGTGGTCAGCGGGCCGAGCGTATAGAAGGGCGCCTCGTGGCAGTGCTTGAGCTGCTCATCCATGTTGGCCTTGATCTTGTGCATGGCCACGTGGCCGGGGCCCTCGATCATCACCTGGCAGCCGTGCTCCCAGGCGACCTTGGTCAGCTCGCCAAGCGTGCGCAGCTCGGCGAACTGGGCCTCGTCGTTGGCGTCCTTCGTCGAACCGGGGCGCAGGCCGTCGCCGAGGCTGAAGGAGACGTCATAGGCGCGCATGATCTCGCAGATCTCGTCGAAGCGCTCGTAGAGGAAGCTCTCCCTGTGGTGGGCCAGGCACCACTTGGCCATGATCGAGCCGCCCCGGCTGACGATGCCGGTGACGCGCTTGGCCGTCATCGGGATGAAGGGCAGGCGGACGCCGGCGTGGATGGTGAAATAGTCCACCCCCTGCTCGGCCTGTTCGATCAGGGTGTCGCGGAAGACTTCCCAGTTGAGGTCCTCGGCCACGCCGCCGACCTTCTCCAGCGCCTGGTAGATCGGCACGGTGCCGATGGGCACGGGGCTGTTGCGGATCACCCAGTCGCGGATGTTGTGGATGTTGCGGCCGGTCGACAGGTCCATGACCGTGTCGGCGCCCCAGCGGGTGGCCCAGACCATCTTGTCGACCTCGTCGGCGACGGTGGAGAGCACCGCCGAGTTGCCGATGTTGGCGTTGATCTTGACCAGGAAGTTGCGGCCGATGGCCATCGGCTCCAGCTCGCCGTGGTTGATGTTGGCCGGGATGATGGCGCGGCCGCGGGCCACTTCCTGGCGCACGAACTCCGGCGTGACGAAGTCGGGGATGGAGGCGCCGAAGTCCTCGCCGTCGCGCACGCACGGCTGGTTCTGCTCGCGGCGAAGGTTCTCGCGGATGGCGACGTATTCCATCTCCGCCGTGATCTTGCCGGCCCGGGCGTATTCCAGCTGGGTGACCAGGGCTCCGGCGCGGGCCTTGAAGATCGGGCGGCGGGCGGTGAACTGCGGCGCCAGGTGCTTGCCCTGGGCGAAGCCGTTGTCCTCGGGCTTGACCTCGCGCGGCTCGGCGACCTCGTCCACGTCGCCCCGGGCGACGATCCAGGGCTCGCGGATGCGGGGCAGGCCCTGTTCGATGTCGATGACGGCGTCCGGGTCGGTGTAGGGGCCCGAGGGGTCGTAGACGGTCAGCGGCGGCTCATTGGCCGTCGGGTGCAGTTCGACCTCGCGGAACGGCACGCGGATGTCCGGGAACAGCTCGCCCGACGCATAGACCTTGCGGCTGCCCAGACGCGGGCCGACCGCGACGTCGTCGGTCTTGGGAGAAACGGGGGCGTGGATGTTCATGGCGCGGTCCTCGGGGTCGAGGGTCCGCCGGCGCTGGAAGGGCTTCCGTGCGTTGGAAACCGCGTCTCTCCCTTCGCCGGCATGACCCGGATCAGGTTCGGCGCGTCACGGCATCAGCCGAATCTCAGTGGCTTGAGCGCCACCCCGCGGAGAACGTCGGCAGACTAGGCCGCGGGCGTGATGGCGGCAAGCACGCGGGTGGACCTCCGGCGGCGCAGCGCCGCCCCGCCGGAGGCTGTCTTCCCTAGACGCTGACCTGCGTCCCCATCTCGACCACCCGGCCGGGCGGCAGGCGGTAGAAGTCCGTGGGCGCGGCGGCGTTGCGGGCCAGCAGGATGAAGAGCCTGTCCTGCCAGACCGCCATCGCCGACCGCGCGGCCGGCACGATGGTCCGCCGGCCGAGGAAGAAGCTGGTCGACATGATGTCGAACTTCAGCCCCGTGCCCCCGCAGGCCTTCAGCGCCCGCGGCACATTGGGCGTCTCCATGTAACCCCAGGTCGCGGTGACCCGCCAGAAGTCGGGCGACAGGCGCTCGACGGCGAGGCGATCGGCCTCGTCGGCCAGCGGCGTGTCGGCGGTCCGCACCGTCAGGATGACGTTGGTCTCGTGCAGCACGTGGTTGTGCTTGAGATTGTGCATCAGGGCCGAGGGCGCGTTATCCGGATCGCCGGTGAGGAAGACCGCCACCCCTGACGCGCGTTTCGGCGCCCGCCGGGTCAGCATGGCGATGACGTCGGTCAGCGGCGTCGACTCGCGCGCCACCTTGGCGGCGACCAGCCGGCTGCCGCGCGCCCAGGTCGCCATGATCATGAACAGCCCCGCGCCCAGCAGCAACGGCACGAAACCGCCGTGCAGAAGCTTGAGCATGTTGGCGCCCAGGAAGACCACATCCAGCGCCAGCAGCGGCGAGATCAGCAGCAGCGCCTTCCACAGCGGCCACTTCCAGAGACCGCGTACGACGATGAAGGCCAGGGTGGTGGTGACCACCATGGTGCCGGTCACCGCCAGGCCGTAGGCGTGAGACAGGCCGCTGGAGCTGCGGAAGACCGCGATCAGGGCGACCACCCCCACCAGCAGCAGCGCATTGACCTGCGGCATGTAGATCTGCCCGGCCTCATGGTGCGAGGTCTGGCGGATGACCATGCGCGGTAGCAGGCCGAGCTGGATCGCCTGGCGGGTCAGGGAGAAGGCGCCGGTGATCACCGCCTGGCTGGCGATGATGGTGGCCAGCAGGGCCAGGATGACGACCGGGGCGCGAAGGGCCTCCGGCGCCATGACGAAGAACCAGTCCTGGTTGGCGACGACCGCGCCGTCGGCGAGCTCCACCGCCTGCAGCGCCATAGCCCCCTGCCCCACGTAGTTGAGGACCAGGCAGGGGAAGACAAACCACAGCCAGGCGGCGGTGATCGGCTTGCGGCCGAAGTGGCCCATGTCGGCGAACAGGGCCTCGGCCCCGGTGACGGTCAGGAACACCGAGCCCAGCACGAACAGCCCGATCATCCCGTGGTTGGCGAGGAAGCCGGCGGCATGGAGCGGGTTGAGGGCGGCCAGAACGCCCGGGTGATGGACGATGTGGCTGACGCCCAGCGCCGCGAGGGTTGTGAACCAGACCAGACAGATCGGCCCGAACCAGCGGCCGACGCCCGCCGTGCCGCGCGCCTGCATCGCGAACAGGCCTCCAAGGATCACGAGGCTGATGATCATGACCCAGGCGGGGGTCGCAAGGGCGCCCAGGCCAGGGATGGTCTTCAGGCCCTCGGCGGCGGACAGGACCGACACCGCCGGGGTGATGATCGCATCGCCGTAGAACAGCGCCGCGCCCATGACCCCAAGCGCGAAGATCACCGCCGTGCGCTTGCCGGCGGCGCGCTCGGCCAGGGCCATCAGCGACAGGACGCCGCCCTCGCCCCGGTTGTCGAGCCTCATCAGGAAGAAGACGTACTTGACCGTGACCACCAGGATCAGGGCCCAGATTGCAAGGGACGCGACGCCGAGGGCCGCGGCGGAGGTCACACCGCCGTCGGCCGAGGCCTGCGCCAGGGCTTCACGAAAGGCGTAGAGGGGACTCGTCCCTATATCGCCGTAAACCACGCCCACGGACCCAAGGGCCAGCGGCCAGAATCGCGCGCTCTCGCCTTGCGGCGTGGGCGTGGAGGATTTTTGGCTGAGGTCGGAAGGTGCCGATCTGGACGTGGCGAACAAAGGTTCGCCAGTCATCGATTTCCAGTTCTCCAGCGGTCCCGGGAAGGCCCCGAGCGATCGCTGGCGGGCGGATTATGCGCCTTGCTGCGCCGCAGCAAGTGAATCTCGCACTGCACAATCACATCGGCGTGAGCCGCTAGACCTCCACCCCCGCCGCCTGCAGCGCCGCCAGCATCGGGGCGAGGCCCTCGCCGTAGCGCTTCCAGCGGCCGACCGAGCCGGCGTGGAGCGGGCTGCGGACCTGGACGGCGCTGGCGGTGGCGACCGGGGCGGCGTTCTCGTGGAAGGCCAGGCAGGCGGGATCCCAGGAAAGGCCGCAGTGGGCCAGCAGGCGGCGGGTCTGCCCCTCCTGGTCGGCGACCAGATCCTCATAACGGAAGTTGAGGTAGCGGTCGGCGGGGAGGACGGCGGCCCAGTGGTCGGCCAGGGCCTCGAACCCGGCGACATACCGGCCCGTATTTTCCAGATCGAGGGCGTAGTCGTAGTAGGGGAACCGCGTGGCGAACAGCTGGCGGTAGTTGCTCAGGCCCGCGTCCATCGGATGGCGGCGCAGGCAGATGATCCGGGCGCCGGGCAGCGCCCTGTGGATCAGCCCGGCGTAGAGGACGTTTAGCGGCATCTTGTCGAGGCTGCGCGCCGCACCGGCCAGCGGGACCACGGCCTCCAGGTAGCGCCGCCCCGCCTCGGCCAGATCCACCCCCCCGCCGGTCGTCGCCGCCGCCGCCAGCGTGGCCTCGTCCAGCACCAGTTGCGAGGGCGTCCCGGCCATCCGCTTGAGGATCAGCGCGAAGTCGGTGCGCTCGCCGACCGAGACCACGTCCGGGTGGCTGGACAGGATGCGGTCGACCAGGGTCGTGCCCGTGCGCGGCAGGCCGACGACGAAAATCGGGGCGGCCTCCGAGGCGGCGCGGGCGGGCGGGCCGGCGGTGGCCGCAGCGGCTTGAAGCAGGCGCGCGTCATGGGCCGGGTCGTAGGCCACCTCGCGCAGACGGGCGGCCTTTGCCCGGGCAAGCCAGGTCAGGGCGGCCGGCGGGTCGCCCGCGTCCTCCGCCAGCCGGGCCAGGGCGTGGCCGACGTGCAGGGCGCGGTCGGGATCGGCGTCAGGGTCGGCCGGGAACAGCCGCGCCAGCCGGGCCGGCGCGCCATCCTCCGGCCGCAGGGCCGACATCTGCGCCAGGCCCCACCAGACGCGGTAGAGGTCCGGCTGCAGGGCGACCGCCGCGCGCAGCGCCTGTTCGGCGCCGGCGAAGTCGCCCGCGAACTGCCGGGCCGTGCCGAGGTTCTGCTGGAACGAGGCGTTGCCGGGATCGAGCGCGGCGGCCCGCTCGAACAGCGGCAGCGCCCGCTCGTGCAGGCCCGCGCGGCTGAAGACCACGCCGATGGTGTCCAGCGTCAGGGCATCGGCCGGGTCGAGCGCCAGCGCCCGGTCGGCGGCCGCGCGGGCCTCGTCCTGGCGGTTGAAGGCGATCAGGCAGCGACCGAGCTGGGCGTGGTGACGGGCGACGCCGGGCTCCAGCCGCGCGGCCTCGCCGAACAGCTCCGCCGCCCTGGCGAGGTTGCCGTGTTCGGCGGCGATGACTCCCAGCAGGAACAGCGGCCGTCCCGCTGCGCCGTCCTGAAGCGCGCGCAGGCAAAGCGCATGCGCCTCCCGCCAGGCCCGTCGAGCCATAAGGCGCTCGGCCTCGTCCAGACTGTCTCCTGTGGCGCCCATGCCTCCCCTTCGCCCGGATCGTCCGGACACAGCGCAATAGATACTTGGCCGATTTGCCGTTGCACCACATGTTGCACAGACAAGCGCCCGCGGTCGCCCCGCGACGCCGCGTTTTGCGTCAGTTGCGTCGAGTTCCGGCCGAGTCGTCGCCCCCCGCTTCCGGGCGGGGCGCACACGGCCCCAGTGTCCCGTTCAAATCAGTCATCACCTTGGGGGTATCCATGTCATTCACCCGCGCCTCGCTGTTCGCGTCGATCAGCCTGCTCGCCCTGCCGATCGCCACGCCCGCTCTGGCGCAGGACACGACCGTCGACGAAGTCATCATCACCGCGACCCGCCGCGACACGACGGTGCAGGATGCGCCGATCAACATCGCCGCCGTCGGCGGCGAGGCCCTCGAGGCCCAGGGCTTCTCCGACCTCGCCGACATCGCCGCCTATGTCCCCGGCGTCCACCTGGTCGACCAGGGCGGCCGCGACGGCAACCGCATCATCGTGCGCGGCCTGAACGCCGACCCGATCGGCGGCTCCGAAGGCGTCGGCAACGGCACCGGCGGCATGGTGGCCACCTACATCGGCGAAGTGCCGATCGCGCTGGACCTGAAACTCAACGACCTGGAGCGGGTTGAATTCCTGCTCGGTCCGCAGGGCACGCTGTACGGCGCGGGCACCATGGCCGGCGCCATCCGCTACATCCCGCGGCGGCCGTCGTTCGCCGGTCCCGAGCTGATCGTCCGCGGCGCGACCTACGGCTACAAGGAGGCCGACTCCCTCAGCTACGACGGCGGCCTGACATTCAACCTGCCGGTGGGCGACACCTTCGCGGTGCGCGGCTCCATCGACTATCTCGATGACAGCGGCTTCATCGACTACGCCTACGTCGTGCGCGAGATCGGGGTGTCCAACCCCAACGCCCTGACCTCGCCGGCCGCCATCGCCGCCAACACCAAGCGGGTCGAGGACGCCAACACCGAAGAGACCCTCTCCGGCCGCCTCGCCTTCCGCTGGCAGCCGATCGAGGCGATCGACGCCAACCTGACCTGGTACTTCCAGAACCAGCAGATCGGCGCCCGCCAGGTCAGCAGCGCCCGGGTCAAGACCCTGCCGGCGCCGATCGGCGAGTACGAAAGCGCGCTGCGGGTGCTCGAGCCGAACGAGCGGGACAACAACCTGCTGGCGCTGGAGATCAGCGCCGACCTCGGCTTCGCGACCCTGACCTCGGCGACCGGCCTGTCGAAGTATGAGGAGACCGGCCAGCGCGACCAGACCGACCTGCTGATCGGCCTCGAGTACAGCTACGAGATGTTCCCCTCGTTCACCGCCTTCACCCGGGAAGACGTCGAGGAGGAGAGCCTGAACCAGGAACTCCGCCTGGTCTCCAACAGCGACGGCCCCCTCAGCTGGATCGTCGGCGGCTTCTACAACAAGTTCGAAGCCAACTCCGAGAGCAAGGAGTTCACGCCGGGGTACGCCGCCTTCAACGGCGGAGTTCGTCCCGACAACCTCGAGTACTACTCGGTCGACATCACCGAGCTGACCGAGACGGCCTTCTTCGGCGAGCTCAGCTACCGCATCACCGACGCCTGGCAGGTCACGGTCGGCGCGCGCAAGTACGCCTATGAGCTTGAGACCTCCAGCGCGGTCGACTTCCCGCTGTTCAACTCGGTGTTCGGCGGCGCGGGTCCCAACGACATCACGCTGAACTTCGAGGACGGTGGTCAGGAAGATGACGGCTGGCTGTTCAAGTTCAACACGTCCTACGACCTGTCGGACGATGTGATGGTTTATGCGACGCTCAGCGAGGGCTACCGGATCGGTAACTCCAATGGCGTGGCGCCCTGCCCCAATCCGCTGCCGCCCAACCAGATCGCCTGCGGCCTGCCGGCGGAAATGGCCTACTTCCCGGACAAGACGAAGAACTACGAGCTGGGTATCCACAGCCAGTGGCTCGACCGCCGCCTGACGCTGAACGGCGCGGTCTTCCTGGTCGAATGGACCGATCCGCAGGTCGCCTCGGCCACCGAGAACGGCCTGATCCCGATCACCAAGAACGGCGAAGCCGCCGAGAGCGTCGGGCTGGAGCTGGACTTCCGGTTCAAGATGACGCCGGATCTGACGATCCGCGGCAACTACTCCTACGCCAAGGCCGAGCTCACCGAGACGACGCTGAACCTGATCCCGTCGATCAACCCGCCGGGCTTCCAGTCGACGATCACCTACGAGAACGGCGAGCCGGGCGACCGTCTGCCGGGCGCGCCGGAGAACGAGGGCAGCCTCTACATCGAGTACAGCGCGCCGCCGATCGCCGGGCTCAACGTCGACTTCGCCTACGGCTTCAGCGCCATCGACGACGTCCTGACCCGGACCGGCGGCAAGGGCGGCGGCCTGACCCTCGACGGCTTCTCGATCCACGACGCCTCGGTCAAGGTGTCCAACGGCTCCTGGGACGCCACCCTCTATGTGAGCAACATCTGGAACACCTACGCCGAGACGGGAGCCCGCAACACGTCGCGGTTCAACCAGGTCGTTGCGGACGCCAACGGCGACCCGGTGTACGCGCGCAGCTACTACACCTCGGTGCTGCCGCCGCGGGCCATCGGCTTCCGGTTCACCAAGCGGTTCGGGGGCTAGGGCAAACGTGGGGACATGGACCTCTCCGGTACCTGTTCCCTGCCGCTGCGGATAGCGCCGAACCTCCATCCGTTCTTCATGGCCCGGCGCGTCCGGGCCATGAGAAACACCGGGAACAGGGACAAGAGCGCGGCCAGTCGGTCGCGCTCTTGATCTTTTGGGTCACCCCGCATCAGGCCCCGGACAAGCCGGGCCATGACGGCGGGAAAGGCGGCGGGAGCCTGTACCTACAGCGACCGCGCGCTGAACGTGTCGCACTGGTTCGGATCGCCGGTCTCATAGCCGCGGCGGAACCAGCGCATGCGCTGCTCGGCCGTGCCGTGGGTGAAGGCGTCGGGGACCACGCGGCCCTGGGTTCGGCGCTGGATGGTGTCATCGCCGACGGCGGCGGCGGCGCCCAGGCCGTCCTCGAGATCCCCCTGCTCCAGCGCCACCTGTCCGCCCGACAGCGCCGAGGCGCGGGCGGCCCAGACGCCGGCGTAGCAGTCGGCCTGCAGCTCGACGCGGACCTGACCGCCGTCGGCGCCCTGGGCTCCGGCGCGGGCCTTGCCGAGCGACCCGGTCAGGTTCTGCACATGGTGGCCGATCTCGTGGGCGATGACATAGGCCCGGGCGAACTCGCCCGTGGCGCCGAAGCGGCTCTCCAGCTCGGTCCAGAAGCCGAGGTCGAGGTACACCTTCTTGTCGCCCGGGCAATAGAACGGCCCCATGGCGGCCTGCCCCTCGCCGCAGGCGGTACGGGTGGCTTCGTCGTAGATCACGACATCCGCGGGCGGCCGGTAGCCTTCGCCTGATTTCGAGAACAGCTCCGTCCAGACCTGGGTGGTGGAGGTCTCGATGACATCGACGAAGGCGCCCGCGTCATCCTCCGGGCTGCCCTGCCGGCCAACGACCTGCTCCTGTCCGGGCGCGCCCTGGCCCACAATGCTGAGCATCTGGCCCGGATCCACGTCGAACACGAAGATGCCGACCAGGGCGATCACCACCCCGACCAGGCTGATGCCGCCGACCGCGCCGGTCGGCCCGAGGCCTCGACGGTCATCAATGTTGCCGGACCGCTGTCCGCCGCGCCAACGCATGGTCTTGCCTCACCCGGAACTGTGGATCGGCACGCTGGCCCGGAAATCCAGCGGCGTCTAGCGCGGGCTGTCCGGCGTCATGGCCCTGACCCGGGCCGTGGAGCGGGCCATGGCCTCCGCCATCAGGGCGTCCATACGGGCGGCGTCCCCCGTCAGCTCCGGCGTGGGCCTGGGCGCCGACGGCACGAGGGACGGGAGTGGGGACTGGACGGGGGACTGGAGGGGGGACTGGAGGGGGGACGGCAGGGGCGGCGGTGTTCCCGGCTCGACGATCTCCGGCGTGCGCCAGGGCATCGGCGCCCCCGGATAGCCGCCGGCCAGCTCGCCCGCCCGCATGGCCCGGATCGTCGCCTCGGTCCGAAGCTTTTGCTCCCGGGCGCGGACCTCGCGGTCAACAGCGGCGGCTCGGGCGCGCTCGGCGTCCCGCTCCATTGTCGCGACATTGGCGCACCGCCGGGCGTCGGGGCAGGGATCAGCGAGCGCCGGAGCGGCGATACCGGCGAGCAGGACGGCGAGGAGGACTGTGCGCATGCGGAATGCCGACGTGAGAGTCGTCGGAGGGGTCAACGCATGAAGCAGCCTATGGCTTCGTCACAGTGAACCGCGTCAGCTGGCGGCGCGGCGCCTCCCAGTCCGGAGCCAGCTCCTGGGCCCTGCGGTAGTCCAGCCAGGCTGAACGGGCATCGTCCAGCGACTCATGGACCAGCGCGCGGTTGTAGTAGGCCTTGGCCGGCTCATCGACGCCCAGGGCCAGCCCGCGCTCGATCTCGGCGAGGGCGGCGGCGTAGTCGCGGTCTGCCATCAGCACCACGCCGCGATTGACGAAGGCTTCCCCAAGGGTGGGCTCCAGGTCGACAGCCTTGTCGAGATCGGCGCGCGCGGCGGCGTAGTCCCTGGCCCGCGTCAGCATGACGCCGCGGTTGACCAGCGTCCCGGCGCGGTCGCGGCGGTCGAGCCGGTCCTCCTGCAGCGCGCGGGTGCAGGTCTCGATGGAAACGCGGTCGTACCGGCCGGCGAAGGCGGCGCGCGAGCAGTCGACGGCGATATCGTTGCCGACCACCATCACCGAGGCGAAGGTCGGCGAGGCGGCGGACAGGGTCAGCGCGGCGGCGGCGGCGAGAAGCGCGACGGTGCGCATGACGCCTCTCCTACTCCCGGGTAACGGTGAAGCGGGTCAGTTCGCGGCGCGGGGCCTCCCAGTCGGGCCGGATCTCCAGCGCCTTCTGATAGTCGAGCCAGGCGGCCTTCATGTTGTCGAGGCCCTCCCAAGCGAGAGCGCGATTGAAGTAGGCCTTCTCCGGCTCGTCGGCGCCCAGGGCCAGGCCGCGGTCGATCTCCACGACGCCTTCCTGGAACCGGCGCTGCGCCACCAGGGCAGCCCCGCGATTGACGAAGGCTTCGCCCATTGTGGGATCGAGCTTCACAGCGGTATCGAAATCGGCCCGCGCCTCGACATAGTCCTTGCGGCGCAGCTGGATAACGCCCCGGTTCACGAAGGTGGCGGCGCGGTCCCGGCGCAGCAGGGGCTGGCTTTCCAGCGCCATGTCGCACAGGGCGAGCGACTGGCGGTCGTCCCGCCCCTCGATCGCGGCCTTGGAACAGGCGTCCGCCATGCCGCCGCCCAGGACAAAGGCGGCCGCCGAGGCGGCCCCCGCGGGCAGGATGAAAGCGGCCAATGCAGCAGCGAACGCGAACTTGGTCTTGGGGGACATGCGAGTCTCCTCCCCAGCGCGATGATTTGCCTGCAAGATAGTAGCACGACTTTCTCCGACAAGGACGCCCTCATGAACCTCGCCCGGTTTGCCCGCGCACGCTTCGCCCATCTGCCCACTCCGCTGGAGCCCGCGCCGCGGCTCAGCGCGGAGCTGGGCATCGACCTCTGGATCAAGCGGGACGACTGCACGGGGCTGGCCGGCGGCGGCAACAAGACCCGCAAGCTGGAGTTCCTGCTCGGTGAGGCGCTCGAACAGGGCGCCGACACCCTGATCACCCAGGGCGCGGTGCAGTCCAACCATGTGCGCCAGACAGCGGCGGCGGCGGCCAGCTTCGGCATGGCCTGCCGGGTGGTGCTGGAGAATCGCACGGGCAACCAGGCCGAGGACTATCTGTGGTCCGGCAATGTCCTGCTCGACCGCCTGCTCGGGGCGCGCATCCGCACGGTGGAAGCAGGCTCCGACATGAACGCCGAGATGGCGCTGGACGCCGAGGAGGTCCGTGCGGCCGGCGGCACGCCCTACATTATCCCCGGCGGCGGCTCAAACCCGGTCGGGGCGCTCGGCTATGTCGACTGCGCGCTGGAGCTGGCGATGCAGGCCAATGACGAGGGCCTGGTCGTCGACCGTATCGTCACCGCGACGGGCAGCGCGGGCACCCAGGCGGGACTGGTCGCGGGCCTGGCGGTCAGCGGCGCCGACATCCCGGTGCTGGGCATCGGCGTACGGGCGCCGAAGGACAGGCAGGAAGAGAACGTATTCAATCTCGCCGTCGAGACCGCCGCCCTTCTGGGCCATCGCGAGCGGGTGTCGCGCAACATGGTCGTGGCCGACTGCGACTACGTCGGCGCCGGCTACGGCCTGATCGACCAGGGGGTGGCCGACGCCCTGATGCTGGCGGCCCGCACCGAGGGGCTGCTGCTCGATCCGGTCTACACCGGCAAGGCGATGAAGGGCCTGATCGCTCTGGCGAAACAGGGCGCGTTCGAGGGCCAGACCGTCGTCTTCCTGCACACCGGCGGCGCCCAGGGCCTGTTCGGCTATCAGGGCGAGCTGGGCGCGATGCTGTGAAGTCCCTCGGCGTTCTGGGCGGCATGGGACCGGCGGCGACGCTGGACTTCCTGGCGCGGCTGCAGGCGGCCACGCCCGCGACGCGCGACCAGGACCACATCCGGGTGCTGGTCGACATCAACCCGCACATCCCAGACCGCAACACCGACAGCGCGGCGGCCGGGCCGGTGCTGGGCAAGATGGCAGCCGGGCTCGCCGGCGCGGGGGCGGAGGTTCTCGCCATCGCCTGCAACACCGCCCACGCCTACGCCGACCTCATCCGCGAGGCCTCCGGCCTGCCGCTGATCGACATGATCGACATCGCCTGCGAGGCGGCGAGCGACGTAGGGGCGCGACGGGTCGGGGTGCTCGGTACGCCGACGGCCGTGGCGCTGTACAGCGCGCGGCTGGCGGGGCTGGGGCTGGAGCCGGTTGTGCTTGATGAGGCGCACCAGGCGCGGTTCATGGAGCTGGTCTACCGCATCAAGGCGGGCGACCTGGGCCAGGATGTGCGGGACGGCATGGCCGGACTGGCGGCCGGCATGGACGCCGAGGCGCTGATCGCCGGCTGCACCGAGGTCCCGCTGGTGCTCGACCCGGCCGCGCTGAGCATCCCCCTCCTCGACGCCGGCGCCCTGCTGGCGGCGCGATGCGTGGCGGTGTGCAGCCAATAGGCCAATCCTCCCCAGCTTGCTGGGGAGGATTGGCCGGTTGCAGCCTCTACCCCGCCCGGAACACCGGCCGATCCCCCAGAACCGTGGCGCGGTGCATGACCCGCCGGTGCGGCAGGAAGTCGTCCACGGCGCGGTGCTGGGTGCAGCGGTTGTCCCAGAAGGCGACGTCGCCGGGCCGCCAGCGCCAGCGGACGACGAACTCCGGCTGCTGGACGTGGGCGTTGAGGAAGGCCATCAGCGCCTTGCTCTCTTCCCGGCGCAGCCCCTTGATCCGGCGGGTGAAGACCGAGTTGACGAAGATGCAGGGCTCGCCCGTCTCCGGGTGGGTGCGGATCACCGGGTGGGTCACCGGCGGGTTGGCGGCCACCGCCCTGTCGTACTTCTCCCGACCAGCCTGCGAGCCGGCCAGCCCTTCGGCGGTAAAGGCGTACGCGAAGTCGTGGACGGCCTCCAGCCCCTCCAGGAACCGCTTCATCGGCTCTGACAGCGCCCTGTAGGCGGCCGTCGTCGAGGCCCACATCGTGTCGCCCCCGACCGGCGGCAGCTGGCGCGCGGCGAGGATCGAGCCCATCGGCGGGGTGTCGATGAAGGTGACGTCGGTGTGCCAGAAGTTGTTGTCGGTAGGATTATCGACGTGGTTGTCGATGATCATGATCTCGGGATGGGCGTCATTGCGGTCGTAGAGCGGATGGACGTGCAGGTCGCCGAACCGCAGCGCGAAGTCGCGCTGCTGGGTCGGGGTCATGTCCTGCCCCTCGAAGAAGATCACCTGATGGTCGAGCAGCGCCTGGCGGATGTCGGCGATCATGTCGTCGGACGCCCGCTCGGCCATGTTGACGCCTTTCAGCAGGGCGCCAATGGCCGGACTGAGCGGTTCGATCCGCAGGGTGTTGGACCGGGTCATGCGCGAGCTCCCTTGAAGGCGGCCAGTGTTCAGTCGCCCCGGATAGACCGCAACCCCCTATTTGAGGCATGCCCGGCTCCGGAGCCGGGCCCTATCGATCCGGGGATCAGCACCCCAATCCTGGAGGACCACCCTTGAAGACCATCCTGACCGCCGGCGTCGCGCTCGCCATCGCCGCCGTCGCCGCCCCTGCCATGGCCGCCCCGTACGCCGCCGGCGGCATCACCCCCAAGGAAGCCGTCGCCGCGCTCAAGGCCGAAGGGCTGCCCTCGGAGATCGTCAAGGATGGCGACAGCACCTCGATCAAGAGCAACTCGGGCGGCATCAACTGGCGCATCTACTTCTACGGCTGCAAGAATGATCGCTGCAGCAGCATCCAGTTCTCTGCCGGCTTCGACCTTGACGACGGCATCGGCTTCAAGAAGGCCAACGAGTGGAACTACACCAAGCGGTTTGCACGCGCCGCGCTCGACGATGAGATGGACCCCTTCGTCCGCTATGACATCGACACCGAGAGCGGCTTCACGACCGAAGCGATGGCGCTCGGCATCCAGACCTGGAAGCTGATCCTGCCGACCTTCGCCGACTTCATCGGCTACGAACCCTAGGACCGACGTGCGGCGACCGGCGCGCGGCGTCGGTCGCCCCTGTCGTTCAGGGGACCAGCGGAGGCTGGTGCTCAAGATCCTTCTCCGCCAGGCGACGGCGGACCTCGTCATGGGCGACCGCGTCGAGCCGGTAGCCGCTGATCAGCCAGGCGGCGGTCAAGGCCAGAACCGCCGGGCCGAGGCAGAACATCAGCTGCAGGGTCAGCAGGGCCTCCGCCGTGTTCTCGCCGGACAGCTCGGCGATGAAGCCGACCTCCTTCAGCGCGAACAGGCTGCCGCCGACGGCCAGCATCGAGCCGATCTTCACCGACCCGGTCAACAGCGAGAACAGAAGGCCGGTGCGATCCACGCCGCTCGCCAGGCGCTCCTCGTCGGCGACATCGGCCATCATGGCCTTGAGCATGATCGGGCCGGACGCGTACGGCAGCCCGGCGAGGAACATGGTCAGGAACCCGACCCAGAGGATGTTGGGCGAGACCAGTACGGAAAACTGCATGGCGGCCCAGGCGATCCCGGCGAAGGCGAGGGCGCGGTGCTTCCCGAAACGGCGGGCGACGGTGCGCCAGATGGGCGCCCCGGCGAGGCCGCCCACGAAGAACACGATCAGCATCAGCCCAGCCATGCCGCGCTCGATGTCCCGCACGGCGTCGAAGTAGAAGAACAGCAGGGTGCCGGAGACGGCCAGCGCCGTACCCCAGCAGATGTCCGCCGCAAGCACCCGCAGCACCGACCCGCGCCGGAACATGGCCAGGACGTGCGACAGCTTCGGCGTCTCATGGTGGGGTTTGGCCGCAGGTTCGCCGGTCGCCATCAGCGCCAGGATCGCGGTGAGCGGCAGGAAGATGATGGTGAACCAGCCCATGGCCTTCACCCCGGTCGCGAACTCGCCGCCGAAGACATACTTCACGATCGGCGGCATCAGCAGGATCGCGATCATGCCGATGACGGTCATGGCCTGCCACCAGCCGTAGACGCGGGAGCGCTCGTCGTAGCCCGGCGCGACGGTCGCCGCCCAGGCCATGTGGCCGAGCTGGCCCATGGACTGACCGGAGAAGCCGACGATCAGCCAGAGCAGGATATAGAGCCCTCCGATCCCCGGCTCGGCCATGAACAGCATGTAGGTGGCCAGCATGGCGATGGGCGCGCCGGCCACGAACCAGGGCCGGAACCGGCCCCAGGGCGACTTTGTCCGGTCCATGATCAGGCCAAGCGCCGGATCGAACCAGAGGTCGAAGAACCGCACCACCATGAAGGCCCAGGCCAGCTCGCCCAGATCGACCTTCAGGTCTTGGGCATAGTAGTTGGGCAGATAGGTCGTTACCGGCATGGCCATGGCCGCTAGCGGTATCGTCGGGGTGGCGAACGCCAGCAGTCGCAGCAGCGGCATGCGCGACCCGTTCTCCGCCCGTCGCGCGACCGGCGTCGCTTCTGCAGCGGGCACGCCCCCGCCGGTCTCAACTTCCACTGCCAATCCTGCCTCCCGGGGCGTCCCCCCGTGTTCGGGGTGGATGAGCATTGATCAGGGGTGGAACAGGGTTCGACAAGGGGCTGCGACGCTGATCCTGCGCCGGCGGCGCGAAAACCCCGCGCGGACCGACTGACGGCGACCCGTCAGGCCGGCGGAAGCCTAGTGCGCGACCCCGTCCATGAAGCCGGCGAGTTCGACGTCCAGGTCGGTGACGCCGTCGGCGTCGTGGGTGGCCAGCAGCACCTCGACCCGGTTGTAGACGTTGAACCACTCCGGATGATGGTCCAGCTGGTCGGCCTTCAGCGCGACGCGCGTCATGAAGCCGAAGGCGGCGTTGAAGTCTTCGAACCGGAAGGTCTTCACGATCGCGTCGCGTTCGCCGGGTGCAACCGACCAGCCCTCCAGCTTCGCCGCCGCCGCCGCCGCTCCGATCTTCTCGCGCGCCATGGTCCCGTCCTCCTTGGTCTGCCCTGGCTATAGCACGCTGCGGCCGGCGCAAAAGTTCGCACCGGGGCTGGGGGGCGCCGCATACCGGGGCGTCTTCCAGTGGGTTAGGAACCTGCGCCGATGCTCTACGCCATCCTTTGCTACAACGCCGAAGACGTCGTCATGTCCTGGTCACAGGCCGAGGACGAGGCGGTGATGGACCGGCTGGGCATCATCCTCATGCATGACCAGGACCGCAGGCTGTGGAACAGGTCCATGATCGGCGAGGGTCTGGCCCTGATCGACAAGGCCTGTGGCACCGACGGACCGGCCCCTATCTGGTCCAGGCGGCCGTCGCCGCCCTGCACGCGCGGGCCGCGTCCCCTGCCGAAACGGACTGGGTGCAGATCGACGCCCTCTACGCGACGCTGGAGCGACTGACGCCCTCGCCGGTGGTGACGTTGAACCGGGCGGTGGCGACCGCCCGGGCTTATGGCCCCGAGGGGGCGCTGGCGATGATGGCGCCGCTGGAGGCGCGGCTCTCGGGCTACTTCAACTACTTCGGTGTGAAGGGCGCCCTGTTGCTGGAGCTCGGGCGGAACGCCGAGGCCCGCGAGGCCTTCAATCGCGCCATCGCCCTGGCCAACAGCGCGGCCGAAGCGGCCAACATCCGCCAGCATCTCGACCGGCTCCTGGACAGCCCGAAGGCGGACGGCGTCAGTTGACCTCGCCGCAGCGGCCCTCCGCCCGCCTGGCCACACCCTTGACGTCCCCGCAGGCGCCCTCAAGCCGGGCGATCGCCGCCGCCGGATGGCTGGCGATGACGATACGCGCAACGTCTGCGATCAGGGCGCTGCGCTCGCTGAAGGACCGGCGCGTCGAGCCGATCAGCACGGCCACCGCGTAGACGGTCCCGTCAGGCGCGGTCAGCAGGCCGACATCATTGTAGCCTGTGGCCAGACGTCCGTTGACCTGCCCGGTGCCGGTCTTGTGGCGCAGCGTCCAGCCCGGCGCGAGGCCGGCCCTCAGGCGGCTGGAGCCGGTGACGGTCTGCTCCATGAGCGTCAGCAGATGCTCGGTCGACTCCGGCGAGAGCAGCTCGCCCTGCTTCAGCCGGCCCAGCGTCTCGGAGATGTCCAGCGCGCTGGCGCCGTCCGGCGGATTGGCGAGGTAGGCGTCCAGCGCCTTCTTGCGCTGCTCCGGCGGCAGCGCCTCACGGTCATCCCAGAACGCGCGCTTGAAGCTGTACTCCGGCTTCCAGGTCAGGCCGGCGGCGGCCGTCTGCATCTGGCGCTCGCCGGGGCCGAAGCGGATCTCGCCGAGATTCTTGCCGACGACCGCCATCTGCACCGCGAATGGACCGCCGACGGTCCGCACCAGGGCGTCATTGGCGGCATTGTCGCTCTGGGTGATCGCGCCCTTGAGCAGAGCGGCCACGGTGGTGGTGTAGCTGCCCTGCCCGACCCGATCACGGATCGGCTGATGGAAGAGGCTGAGGTCTTCCTTGCGGATGGTGACCGGCGTCGACAGCGACAGGGCCCCGCGGTCGACCGCATCGAGCACGGCCAGCGCGACCCACAGCTTGCTGACGCTCTGCTGGGGCTGGATCTCCGCGCCGTTGAAGTCCACCGCCCAGCCGGCGTCGACGTTGTAGACGGCGACGCCGAGGTTGCCGCCGAACGCCTCGCCCATCGCCTGCAGGCGCTCGTCGAGGATGTGTCGCTGGGTGCGCGGCGCCACGGTGATCTGCGGCGGCGGGCTGAGGTCGCTGTCCCAGACCACCGGCTCATGCACGGCGGCGCCGGCCGTCAGCGCCAGGGCGCCGGCGGCCAGACGTCCAGCGATCGTGCGGTTCCGGGCCATGGGGCCATTTCAACACCGCTCGCGCCGGCGCGCCACCGGCGTCGCGCCCCGGGCTACTCGCCGGCGTCGTTGCGGAAGTAGGGCTCGACGGTTCCCTGCAGCTTGACGGTCATCGGATTGCCGTGGCGGTCGAGGGTCTTGCCGACCGCCAGACGAACCCAGCCCTCACTGACGCAGTACTCATCGACGTTGGTCTTCTCCTCGCCCTTGAAGCGGATGCCCACGCCGCGGGCCAGAACGGCCTCATCGTAGAAGGGGCTCTTGGGATTGCTCGCGAGGCGGTCGGGAGGCGTGTCGGTCATGGTATGCAGGCCCTGGAATGAGGCGCGGGTCTTAGCGGAGGATCAGGCGTTGATCCAGTCGCTCAGGCCTTCGCGGGCATGAACCTCGCGAAGGGCGGGTCGGGCGCGCATGGTCTTCAGCCATGCGGCGACATGGGGCCAGTCCGTCGCCGGCCTCGGCATGTTGCGCGTCCAGCGGGCCAGCATGCACAGCTGCAGGTCGACGGTGGAGAGCGCGTCCGCGACCATGAACCGACGGCCGGCCAGGTGGGCGTCGACGCGGTCCCAGTAGCCCTCGATCCGGGTCTGCAGCGCGACGCGGTCCACACCGGGCGCATCCTCGCCGTAGAACCAGAGCCGGAAGCTGGCCATCGGCCCGTTGGCCAGCCAGACCATCCACTGCAGCCACGCGGGCCGTTCGGGGGCGCCCGGCTGTGGCGCAAGGCCCGCCTGCGGATGCCGCTCGGCCAGCAACATGAGGATCGCCCCGGTCTCGGCGACGGGCGCGCCCTCGACAATCAGGGTCGGGACCACGCCGTTGGGGTTCAGGCGCAGATAGCCGTCCGACTTCTGGGCGCCGCTGTCGAAGTCGAGCCATTCGATCTCGAAGGGAACGTCGAGCTCCAGCAGCATCCAGTGGACGACCAGGCTGGCCGTGGAGCGCGATCCGTAAAGCCGGTACATGCCGAAGGTCCTCGCCCGCCATGGATCGCCGGTCGTTTCGATGAGTCGGCGGATATGTCGAGTGAACCGGGGGGCGTCACCGGCTTGCGCGACCGGTTGTGTTCTGCCTATGTTCTCGCGACCCGTGCGGGAGGTTCGCCGTGCCGACGCTGCTCCACACCCCCATGTCGCGCAAGACGGGGATGATCCGGCGGCCGGGCGACGCCTTCTCGACGGTCGAGGTTCCGTCTATCAGTCTGCTTCAGGTCTTGCGTCAGAAAGTCCCGCCGCAGGCGCTGTCGAAGGATCACGCATGAAAGCGCTGCTCGCCGCCGTCCTTTTCGCCGCCGCTCTGCTGGGGCCGGGTCCGGCGCTCGCCCGTCCGGGCCTGCTGGACGCCGTGATCGGTCCCGAAGGGGTCACCGTGACCGACGACGACAGGCCGGTGCTGTTCTACCGCACCCGGCCCGCCGATCCGGCCAATGAGCCGGGGCGGCTGAACTATGTCCACCCGCTGTATGCCCCCGACGGCACGATCCTCACGGAGGACAGACCCGCTGATCACCCGCATCAGCGCGGTCTGTTCTGGAGCTGGCATCAGGTGCGGCTCGGCGACCGGGTGGTCGCCGACGGCTGGTTCATGAAGGGCCTCACCTTCGTGGTGAAGCGGACCAACTTCTCCACGGACCGCGCCGGCGCCGGCACGCTGGTGCTGGATGTGGACTGGATCGTCAGCTCGGGCCCCGAGCTGGTCTATGTCGCCACCGAGACGACGACCGTCCGCGTGCAGCCGCTGAAGAAGGGCGCGCGGCGCATCGATTTCGCGACGGTGATCACCCCGACCGTCGACGGCCTGTCTCTGGGCGGCAGCGACGACGCCAAGGGCTACGGCGGCTTCGCCATGCGGCTGATCGCCCCCGACCGGCTGGTGTTCGGCTCGCAGGGCAAGGGTGTCGTGCCGCAGGTCGGACCGGTGGCGGCGGGAAACGCGATGGGCTTCGCCTGGCCGAGCCAGCCCGGCCTGTCGCCATGGGCCGTGGGCCTGTCCTGCAAGGTCAATGGCAAGCCGATCACCCAGTGGATCCTTCGCAAGGAGCTGTCGATGCAGAACTGCGTCTGGCCGGGCCGCGCGCCGGTGGCGCTGGCCAAAGGCAAGCCGCTGAAGCTGGAGACGACGGTCGTGGTGCGGCCGGCGGCGAAGTGATGCCTGATCCGATCAATCTCAATCGCTTCCGCAAGAGCAGGGTCAAGGCCGAGGACAAGGTCAGGGCGGCGGAGAACCGCGTCGCCTTCGGCCGCACCCGGGCCGAGAAGTCGCTGGCCGACGCGCGGCGGGAGAAGGCCGACCGCGAGCTGGACGCGAAGAAGCGCGAGGACTGATGGCCGGGCCCGGTCTGAAGAAGCGCTCGGTCAACCTGGCCGGCCACGCCACCTCCCTTGCGCTGGAACCGGAGTTCTGGGCGGTTCTCGACCGGGCGGCGGCGGCAGACGGGATCAGCCTTTCAGGTCTGATCGCGCGGATCGACGAAGGACGCGGTGACCGCCCCCTGGCCAGCGCCTGCCGGGTGTTCGCGCTGCAGTTTTCCTCTCCATAGCGAAGCCTATGGGGAGGGGCGCCATGCAAAGCATGGTGGCAGGGCAGCGCCAGCATCAAAGGCCTCGCACCATGCACTGCGACGTTGAACCCGGACAGGTCCTGCGCCGCCCCTCCACCGCTCTCCGAGCGGTCCCTCTCCCCGCAAGCGGGGAGGACGGCTGTCAGGCGTCGAACTTCCGCGTCAGCGGGCGATCGCGGCAGTCTTCCGGGATGCTCTGGTAGGTCTTCGGCGGGGTGATCTTCAGCCGCGCACGAGCAGCCTCGAGGTTCTCGGCGAACAGCGCCGGATAGTCGACCTCGGGCAGCCAGGCAGCCGCCTTGCCGTTCCGGAACGCCTCCAGGACCGCCTTGCGATAGGGATGGCCGTTGCCGATCTTCTGGTACTGGTGCGCACCGGCGTGGGCGATCAGCGCAAAGCCAAGGCTCTTGGTCTGGCTGTAGGAGAAGGCCACGACGCAGGCCTCGCCCAGGCCGTCGGTGCCGTAGCCGGTCAGCACGTGCCAGACGTCGTGCACATCGCGCATGCGGCGGCCGTACCAGGCCAGCGGATGCTTCGCATCGATCTCGCCGTCGGCCGTCTTGCGGCTTTCCTCGGCCAGCCCCTCGGCGGTCAGGCCGCGCGGGGCGATGAAGTTGCGATAGGCCTCGCCGACCGTTCCGGGGCCGAAGCTGTTCAGCCAGGCGGTATCCGACAGCCGCTCGCAGAACTCTTCGCGCTCATAGGCGATGCGGCCGCCATGGGCGGTGGAGATGAGACGGCGATAACCCTTGACCACCGTGTTCCCGGACAGGGCGCGCATGATCTCGAACACCTGGGCGGTGTCTTCCTTGTCGGCGATCAGCTTGCGCAGGGCGCGGGTGGCCCGCAGCGGCTGGAGACGATGCGAGACCGCGCGGGGCGGGGACGCGGACGTGACGGGATCGGACGGCTCGGAATCGAAGGCCATGGGAGTGCTCCGGAGTCTGCTGCAGAGAAAGATGACGCATGCGTCATCTTTGCGCAAGGCCCCGCGGTGCGGTGATCTGTGGACGTGGCCAAAATGCCGCGGCCATAGGGACGCGGGCCAGGGACGGATCCGGCGCGACAAAGGGATACGCCGCCAAGTGCATGTCCCGGACGCTGTGCTACATATGTTCCGCAATGTCCGACTCCCCCCTTCCCTCCCCCCGCATCAGCGACCTCGCCCGGGCCGATCGCGGCCAGCCGGCCTATCTGGACGGCCTCAACTCAGAGCAGCGGGAGGCGGTCGAGGCGACCGAGGGCCCCGTGCTGGTGCTGGCCGGCGCGGGCACCGGCAAGACCCGCGTGCTGACCACCCGCCTGGCCCACATCCTGGCCACCGGCCGGGCCAGGCCGTGGGAGCTGCTGGTCGTCACCTTCACCAACAAGGCCGCGCGCGAGATGCGCGAGCGGATCACCCACATCATCGGCCCGCAGGCCGAGGGCCTGCGCTGGCTGGGCACCTTCCACTCCGTCGCCGCCCAGATCCTGCGCCGCCACGCCGAGCTGGTCGGGCTGAAGTCGACCTTCACCATCCTCGACGACGACGACCAGCAGCGGGTGATCAAACAGATCCTCGAGGCCGAGAATATCGACGCCAAGCGCTGGCCGCCCAAACAGCTGGCCGGGCTGATCGACCACTGGAAGAACCGCGGCTGGACGCCGGACCGGCTGCCGCCGTCGGAAGGCGCCCTGTTCGGGAACAACAAGGGCCAGCGGCTGTACCAGCTCTACCAGGAGCGGCTGCGGGTGCTGAACGCCTGCGATTTCGGCGACCTGTTGCTGCACAACCTGGTCATCTTCCAGAAGCACCCCGACGTGCTGGCAGACTTCCACGGCCGGTTCAAATACGTGCTGGTCGACGAGTACCAGGACACCAATGTCGCCCAGTACCTGTGGCTGCGCCTGCTGGCCCAGGCGCGGCAGAACGTCTGCTGCGTCGGCGATGACGACCAGTCGATCTACGGCTGGCGCGGGGCGGAGGTGGACAACATCCTGCGGTTCGAGCGCGACTTCCCGGGCGCCAAGGTCGTGCGCCTGGAGCGCAACTACCGCTCGACCAGCCACATCCTCGCCGCCGCCTCGCACCTGATCGCGGTCAACAAGGGGCGGCTGGGCAAGACCCTGTGGACCGAGAGCAACGGCGGGGAGAAGGTCCGGGTGCGCGGCGTCTGGGACGGCGAGGCCGAGAGCCGCCTGGTCGCCGAGGAGATCGAGCGCTGGAAGAAGGGCACGGTCGACACCGGTCCGCGCCGCTTCAAGGACGTCGCCATTCTGGTGCGCGCAAGCTTCCAGATGCGGGCGTTCGAGGAACGGTTCGTGATGCTGCAGATCCCCTACAAGGTGATCGGCGGCCCGCGCTTCTTCGAACGGGCCGAGATCCGCGACGCCCACGCCTATCTGCGACTGGTGCAGTCTCCCGACGACGACCTGGCCTTCGAGCGCATCGTCAACCTGCCCAAGCGCGGCATCGGCGAGACCACGGTGCAGAAGATCCTGCAGATCGCGCGTGGAGCCGGGGTCTCGGCCCTGACCGCCTCGCGCGGCATCGTCCAGACCGACGAACTGGCCGCCCGCACCCGCACGGCCTTGGCCAACTTCGTGCGCGATATCGACCGCTGGACCCACCAGATGGCGACCGGGGTCGACCACGCCCGACTGACCGAGACCATCCTGGACGAGAGCGGCTACACCGACGTCCTGCGGCTGGACAAGGGACCGACCAGCCAGACCCGGCTGGAGAACCTGAAGGAACTCGTTCAGTCGATGGCCGCCTTCGAGAGCCTGGGCGACTACCTGGAACACGTCTCGCTGGTCATGGACCTCGACCGCGAGGGCGGCGACGACAGCGTCCAGATCATGACCCTGCACTCGGCCAAGGGGCTGGAGTTCCCGCTGGTCTTCCTGCCCGGCTGGGAGGAAGGCGTCTTCCCCAGCCAGCGCAGCGTCGACGAGAAGGGCGAGAAGGGCCTCGAGGAGGAGCGGCGGCTGGCCTATGTCGGCATCACCCGGGCCCGCGAGGAGGCCCGCATCAGCTTCGCCGCCAACCGCCAGGTCTACGGCCGCTGGACCAGCCAGCTGCCCAGCCGCTTCGTCGACGAACTGCCGGTCGAGAGCGTCGAGGCGGCGTCGGAAACCGGCTACTACGGCGGCGGGCCGGGCATGCAGCAGCCGATGACCAGCCGCTGGGACGACGACCGCACCTTCGGCCAGGGCTACGCCTCACCGGGCTGGAAACGGGCCCAGGAACGCGGCTACCACGGCGGCCACGCCGGCCGCACGGCGGTGATCGAGGGCGAGGGCCGACTGGTCGCCAGCTCCGACAGCTCGGCCGGCAGCGACTACAAGCGCGGCGACCGCGTGTTCCACCAGAAGTTCGGCTACGGCAAGGTCGCCGCGGTGGAAGGCAACAAGCTGACCGTCAGCTTCGACAAGGCCGGCGACAAGAAGGTGCTCGACGGGTTCGTGGAGAAGGCCTGAGGCGGCGTTACCCCGCTTCCGCACGCCGCCCGTGCTGCACCGTCTCCCAGACGGCCACGACCAGCAGCGCGCCTGTGGCCAGCCAGCTGAGCAGCATCGGGCTGACGGTTATCGCCGGGATCGACAGCAGGCCCAGCAGCGCCAGCCCGACCATCCGGGAGAGCGGAAGCACGCCGAACACGCTCCACTTGAACAGCAGGCTGCCGAGCAGGAACAGGGCCGGGCCGCCGAGGATGGCCAGGGCTGTCTTGAGGTCCGTATGCCCCTCCGGATGGGCCAGCGCCCATTCGTCGCCGACGGCGGTGACGATGATCCCCGCCACCAGGAAGATGTGCAGGTAGGTGTAGGCGTTCCGCGCCACCCGGCCGGGATCGTCCGAGGCGCGGATCTTCTCGCTGGCCGCCTCGGCATTGGCGCTGAAATAGATCCACCACATCGCCAGCGTGGCGACGAAGGCGCTGGCGAAGGCGCCGATGGTCGGGCCGGTCCAGGGATGGTCGGCGAAGGTGGCGCCGGTGACGAGGATCGACTCGCCGAGCGCGATGATGATGAACAGGCCGCAGCGCTCGGCCATATGCCCGCCCTCGACCGTCCAGTCGTGGGTCGAGGAGCGGCCCAGCCCCGGCGTCCAGAAGGCGGTCACCGGTCCCAGATACTCAAGGGCCAGGGCCAGACCCCACCAGATGAGGCGCTGCTCCGGCGCGGCCCAGGCGCCGATCAGCCAAAGCGGCGCCGCGGCCAGGAACCAGACGACGATCCGCAGGAAGTTCATCCTCAGCACCGCGTCGTGTCGACAGGCCCAGGCGACGAACAGGGTCCGCAGAATCTGGATGGCGACATAGGCGATGGCGAAGGCCGGCCCGGTTTCCTCGAACGCCTGCGGCAGGGCCGCGGCCATCAGAACGCCCGCGCCCATCACCCCGAACAGCATCAGCCGGACGCCGTGATGCTCGACTTCGAGAAAGTTGGTCGCCCAGGTCGTGTACATCCAGGCCCACCAGACGGCGAGGGTCAGCAACGCGGTCTGCAGCAGGCCTTCCAGGGTGGGGTGGGCGATCAGGCCGTGGCTGAGCTGGGTGACGGCGAAGACGAACACCAGGTCGAAGAACAGCTCGACGAAGCCGACGCGGGCGTGACCACCCGTGCGTTCGCGAAGCAGCCCACTGCGCATGACGGCCATCGGCCCCTCCCCGTGACCAATGGACGTTAAGCGGACTCGACGGCGCCTGGCCAGACCGCCCGCTGGCCTCCCGCTTGCTCCGCCGCCCGGCGACAGAACCGCAATGGGACAGCCGCCGATGCCCGACCTGCTTTCGCCCCTGACCGCCGACCAGCGTCGCCTCGCCCGGCGTGAGGTGCTCCGCTTCGGACACGCCCTGGCCGGGACCGGCCTGTTCGCCGATGAGTCGCTGATCCAACTGCTCGACCTGCATCCGCGTGCGCGGACCCGCGTCCTCACCCGGCGTCCGGACGGCTCGCCGCGCGACGGCTGGATCGCCGGGGCCGCGGAAAAGGCCACGGGCGCGCAGATCCTGAAGGCCATCGGCGCGGGCGGGCTATCGGTCACGCTGGACGGCGTGATGTCCAGCGATCCGGCCTGCCGCCTGGTGCTCGACCAGCTGGCCGCGGACCTGGGCGAGGCGACCGGCCTGATGGTCATGGGCGCCGACGCCTCGATCATCATCTCCAGCCCGCGACTGGCCGCGCCGCTGGGCATCGACCGGCGCGAGGCAGCCACCCTGACCGTGCGCGGCGGCCAGGTGCTGTATGTGTATCCGGCCGGTCAGGCGGCGGGCCTGCCCTGGTCTCCGGCCCGCGAGGACGCGGTCACGCCGGTGATGCTCCAGGCTGGACAGGCCGCCTTCTGGCCGTCGCAGTCGCCGACCCGTTGGGTGAACGGCGAAGGGCTCAACGTCAGCGTCGTCTTCACCTTCGAGACCCCGCAGTCGATGCTGGCCGATGTGCTGCGCCGCGCGCTGCGCCGGCCGTCTCCCGCCGCCTGCGCCCAGACGGACCTGACGCCGCGCTTCGATGTCGGCGCCAGGGGGCTGGTCTGGCGCGAGGGCCTGGCGCCCGACTGGGCCCCGACGGCGAAGAAGGCCCCCCGCCGCCGTGCGCCGGCCGCGAAGACGCTCAAGGCCGCGTGACCCGGCGCGCCCTTCGCGGTAGAGGGGCGCCCATGACCGACGAGAGCTACAACGCCGCCCAGATCATCGCCCGCGGCCCCCGCGCCCTTGCCGAGGCCGCCGCCGAGGCGCTCGACGCCAATCCGATGCTGGAGGGCGCGACCTATTCGATCCTCGAGGAGGACGAAGACCGCGACGCCTGGCGCATCGACGCCTTCCCGACCAGCCAGGACGAGGAAGACGGCATCCGGGACAGCCTGGCCGCGTCCGGCGGCCTGACCGTGCTGGTCGAGCCGCTGGCCGACGCGGACTGGCTGGCCATGGCGCTGAGCGGCCTGCCGCCGGTGCGCGAGGGGCGGTTCTTCGTCTACGGCGTCCATGACAAGGGGCAGGTCCCGGCCAGCGCGGTGGCGCTGCGCATCGAGGCGGGCGCCGCCTTCGGCACCGGCCACCATGGCACCACCGCCGGCTGCCTGCGCGCCTATCACGACCTGCTGAAGGCCCGCCGCTTCGGCCGGGTGCTGGACGTCGGCTGCGGCACGGGCGTCCTGGCCATCGCGGCGGCCCGCACGGGATCGGCCAGGGCCGTCGGCACCGACATCGACGCCCCGTCGGTGCGCATCGCCAACGAGAACGCCCGCGAGAACCGCTCCACCGCCCGCTTCGTCCACGCCTCCGGCCTTAACGACCGCGCGGTGCGCCAGGACGCGCCCTACGACCTGGTGTTCGCCAATATCCTCGCCCCGCCGCTGGTGGCGTTGAGCCAGGACATCAAACAGGCGCTGCGGCCCGGCGGCGTCGCCATCCTGTCAGGCCTGCTCCGGACGCAGGAGCGCCGGGTGAAGGCGGCCTACCTCTCCAAGGGCTTCCGCGTCGTACGCCGCATCCACCGCGACGCCTGGGCGACGCTGGTGCTGCAGCGAGGTTAGGAACCGGGAGCGACCTGCCGGCGTTGATGCGGCCAGTCGGGGATATAGCCCCAGGAGCCGCCTCTCGTGACCCAGATCGATCCCAACGCCCCGCACCGTCCGACGCCGCAGGTCCATCTGACCGACAACCGCGCCGCCAGCTCGACCGCCTGGGTCGTCGCCGCGCTTGTGGCCGTCGTCGCCATCATCGCCGTAGCCTTCATGGTGACCAGCGGCCAGAACGAGGCCACAGACCCGGCCGCCATCGCGGCCGCCGCCGACCAGGGCCGGGCCGAAGGCATGCTGAGCGGCGCCCAGTCGTCGCTGGACAGCGCACGGGCCGCCGCAGCCTCGGCCGCTGACTCCACCGCCGCCCAGGCGAGCATGGCCGCCGCTGACGCCCGCGCTGCGGCCGCTGACGCCGCCCGCAGCGCTGAAGACGCAGCCAGCCGCGCCGCGCCCGCCGCCCCGCAGCCGGACACCATAGGCGAGCCGCAACCGGCTCCTCAGTAGGACCCGGCGGAGGTCGTCAGACGATCTGGAGGACCCTGCCCTGCAGGTCCATCAGGCCGATTTCGACCTCCATGCCCGGCTTGCGGGTCTGGATGGCCGAACGCAGCGCATAGAGCTGCTTGACGTGCGTCTTCAGCTCGGTGTCGGCGTCCTTCACGGTGGCCTCTCCGAGGATCATCTTGTAGGCGCCGCAGTCGCGGTGATCGATGATCATCACCCGGTGCACATCATGCAGCTGGATCGCCAGGTCGAGGTGGGCCCAGAACACCTCGGCCCAGGCCGGGAAGCGGTCGTTGAGCGCGCCCAGGGAGGCGCCGGCGAGGATCACATGGTCGAACTTTCCGGCCAGACCTCGCGCCTCCATGTAGGTATCGACCGCTCCGGTCAGCCGGAAGTCCATGCAGGTCAGCAGCAGCATCTCGGTGTGGCCGCCGGCCTTCGAGACGCCGGGCGCCAGGGTGGTCAGCAGCGCAGCGCCGCCGCCGAGCGCCACGGCCTGCATCGCCTGACGGCGAGAGACGGTCTTCGGACGCAGATGATCACAACAGTTCATGGTTCCTCGCAGCCCCCTGGCAGGAATCGACACCCAAGCCGCTAGACCAAACCGGTTGACCGAACCTTTCCGGACGGCCGCCGAACCAGTGGCGCGGACAACGTGTCGCGCCTAAGTTGGCGTCATGCGCCAGACCTTCGACGAATCCACCGACCCGTCCTTCGGCCCCCGGCATGTGCCGCTGATCCGCAAGGCCATGGAGGCCCAGGGCCTCGACGGCTTCCTGATCCCGCACGAGGACGAGCACCAGAACGAGTATCTGCCCGAGGCCAACGACCGCCTCGCCTGGGCCACAGGCTTCACCGGCTCGGCCGGCGCGGCGGTGATCCTGAAGGACCGCGCGGCGGTCTTCGTCGACGGTCGCTACACCCTGCAGGTCGGCGAGCAGGTCGACGGCGCGGTGTTCGAGATCCGCGACCTGGTCGAGGGGGGCGTGCCCGCCTATCTCGAGACGGCCTCGCCCGGCGCGGTGATCGGCTATGACCCGCGCCTGCACAGCCCGGACGCCCTGCGCCACCTGCGCAGCGCCGCCGAGAAGGCCGGGGCGAGCCTGAAGCCTGTCGCGCCCAACCCGCTGGACGCCGCCTGGGGCGCCGACCGGCCGGCGCAGCCGACCGCGCCGATCGTGCCCCATCCGCTGGCGTTCGCCGGCGAGGATTCCCCGGCCAAGCGCGAGCGGGTCGGCAAGGCCGTGAAGGACGCGGGCGCCGACGCCGCCGTCATCACCGCCCCGGCCTCGATCGCCTGGCTGTTCAACGTGCGGGGCGGGGACGTCATCCGCTCGCCGCTGCCCATCGGCCAGGCCATCCTGAAGGCCGACGGCACGGCCCGGCTGTTCCTCGAGCCGGCCAAGGTCACGGCCGAGCTGCCCGCCTGGTTGGGCAACCAGGTGTCGCTGGAGACGCCGGACGCCCTGCCCGCGGCCCTCGCGGATCTCAAGGGCCAGAAGGTGCTGGTTGATCCGGCCCAGTCCTCGGCCTGGTACTTCGACACCCTCGCCGCGGAAGGCGCCGAGGCGGTGCGGGGCATGGACCCCTGCACCCTGCCCCGCGCCTGCAAGAACGCCGTCGAGATCGAAGGCACGCGCCGCGCCCACATCCGGGACGGGGTGGCGGTGACCCGCTTCCTGCACTGGATCGCCACCGAGGGTCAGGTCAGCCCGCCGGACGAGAAGGAGGCGGTCGCCAGGCTGGAGGGCTTCCGCGAGGAGACCGGCCATCTGAAGGATCTGTCGTTCGACACCATCGGCGCGGCCAACGGCCATGGCGCCCTGCCCCACTACCGGCCGACCGAGCGCAGCAACGAACGCTGCGCGCCCGGCTCGCTGCTGCTGGTCGATTCCGGCGGCCAGTACCTCGACGGCACCACCGACATCACCCGCACCATGGCCATCGGCGCGCTCAGCGCCGAGATGAAGCAGCGCTACACCCTGGTGCTCAAGGGCCATCTGTTCCTGTCGCGGGTCCGTTTCCCGGCCGGGACGACCGGATCGGCGCTCGATGCGCTGGCGCGGGTGGCGCTGTGGAACGCCGGCCTCGACTACGACCACGGCACCGGCCACGGCGTCGGCGTCTACCTCGGCGTCCACGAGGGCCCGCAGCGGATCGCCAAGGCCCCCAACACCGTCGCCCTGCGCCCGGGCATGATCCTCAGCAACGAGCCCGGCTACTACAAGCCGGGCGAGTACGGCATCCGGATCGAGAACCTGCAGGTGGTCACCGAGGCCGCCGACATCCCCGGCGGCGAGCGGCCGATGCTGGGCTTCGAGACCCTGACCTTCGCGCCGATCGACCGGGCCTGTATCGAGGTCGACCTACTGACCGACGAGGAACGCGCCCAGCTGAACGGCTACCACGCCGAGGTCCTGGACAGGATCGGGCCGCTGCTGGAGGACGACGTCCGCGCCTGGCTGGAGACGGCCTGCGCGCCTTTGTGAGCGCTCTCCCTCCCCCGTGCGGGGAGGGTGGATCCTGCGAAGCCGCCGGCCAAGCAGGAGACGGGTGGGGAACTGCCTGCGCGCCGGTCAGCGCCGACCTTCAATCACCCTTGCCCTGCCCGCTCCCCTCGGGGCGCCCTCCCCAAACGGGGAGGGAGGCGAAACCCCTACTTCATCCGCTTCCAGACCTGGGTCTTGCACAGGGGCGCCGCGATACAGCCCTTGAGCTTCAGGGTGGCGGCGTCGATCACGGTGATGGTGCCGGCGTAGGTTCCGCCGTCCTCGGGATTGTAGACCTTGCCGCCGGTGAACACGGTCGGGCCGCCGCCGAAGCCCTCCAGCATGGTCATGCCCTTGATCTTGCGGCCGCGCTTGGACACGTCCTTGTTCAGCTGGTCGGTCAGGTGGGGCTCCTGGTCCAGGCGGGGCGAGGTGATCAGCTTGCCGCACAGGGCCGCGCCGCACTTGAAGATCTCGACCTGGCCCTTGGCGGGCGTCACCCACTTGCCAATGATGTCGGACGCGAGGGCGGGGGTCGCGGCGGCGGCGAGCACGAGCGACAGGGTGGCGATTCTGAGCATGGCGAGGACCCGGGGCTTGTCTGGATAACGACGGCGCCCGAAACTGACCGCGAACCGTGACAAAGACAAGGCGGGGGGCCGGATGTTTGTCGGGCATTACGCGGCGGCGCTGGTCGCCAAGGCCATCGAACCGCGCGCGCCGCTCTGGACGCTGATCGGCGGAGCGCAGCTGGTCGACATCGGCTTCAGCGCCCTTGTCATGGCCGGGGTGGAGCGGATGAGCTTCGACCCCGCACTGGCCGGCAGCCCGCTGGTGCTCGAGCACATGCCCTGGACCCACAGTCTGCCGGCGGCGGTGGTCTGGTCGCTGGGCGCGCTGTTGCTGGCGCGGTTGATGAAGCTGCCCTGGGGCGCGGCCGTGGCCATCGGTCTGGTGGTGCTGTCGCACTGGGGCCTCGACTTCCTCGTCCATCGGCCGGACCTTGAGCTCTGGCCCGGCGGCGACAAGGTCGGCCTTGGCTGGTGGAACCACGCCACCGCCGAGAAGACGCTGGAGATGGGGCTGATCGCCCTGGGCGGGGCGGCCTGGCTCTGGCGGCGTGGCCGCAATGACCGGACGGCCTGGCCCGCCCTGCTGTTCCTGCTGTTCCTGGTGACCCTGCAGCTGATCGGCGAGCTGACCGAGCCGGCGGGAACCGCGTTCGCCTTCGCGCGGCTGGGTCTGGTGGTCTATCTGCTGACGACGTTCGTGGCCTGGCTGGCGGACCGGGGGCATAACCGGGAGCTGGCGTAGGGGGACGCGACAGCGCTCCATTCCGTCACGGCCCATCCGGGCCACGACGATGGTCTTGGTGGTCAGATCTGCCCGATCATCGTCAGCCACTCATCCTCGGTCAGCACCTGGACGCCATGCTTTTCGGCGTCCTTGAGCTTGGAGCCGGCGCCAGGACCGGCCACCACAAGGTCGGTCTTCTTCGACACCGAACCGGCCACCTTGGCGCCCAGGCTCTCGGCCGTCGCCTTGGCTTCGTCGCGGGTCATCTTCTCGAGTGCGCCGGTGAAGACGACCGTCTTGCCGGCCACGGCGGTGTCGGTCTTGGGCTTGGCCAGCGGAGTGACGGCGTCCAGCTCGGCGACCAGCCCCTCGACGAGGCGGCGGTTGTGGTCCTCGCCAAAGAAGGTGGCGATGGACTGCGCAGCCACAGGCCCCACCCCGTCGATGGCCGACAGCGCCAGGAAGTCGTCGCCCGGCGCCCCGCCGGCGGCGGCCTTCGCCTCGGCAGCCAGGGCCTCCCAGGTCTCGTAGCGCGCCGCCAGCGCCCGGCGGGCCGGACTGGCCAGCACGCTCGACAACGCCTTGTCGATCTTGGCGCCCAGCGGGGCATCCGGCCATGGGTCGTCGCCCAGCATCGGCGCGACCTGAAGGAAACCCTCCAGCGCCTTGGGCCCCATGCCGTGCAGCTCGGAGATGGTCACATAGGCGGTGCTGGCCGCCTGCTCCGAAGCGCGCAGGACGGCGCGCTCCAGCTCGGCGAAGCTGTCGAAGGCCCGCGCCAGGTGCGTCGCCGTGGTCTCGCCGATGTCGCGGATGCCCAGCGCGATCAGGAACCGGTCCAGGCTGATGGTGCGCCGCGCGTCAATGCCGGCGACGAGGTTGGTGACGGAGGTTTCGCCATAGCCGTCGCGCTCGCGCAGGGCGGCCAGCTTGGCCTCGTCCTTCGGCAGCCGGAAGATGTCGGCCGGCTCGGTGATCCAGCCCTCGTCGAGGAAGGCCTGCAGCTGCTTCTCGCCCAGCCCCTCGATGTCGAAGGCCCGGCGGGAGACGAAGTGCTTCAGGTGCTCGATCTTCTGGAACGGACAGGCCAGTTCCCCGGTGCAGCGCCGGGCCACGGTCGTGGCGCCGCCCGCCGTGGTTTCCTGCACCACCGGCGTCTTCAGCGGGCAGATGCATTCGTGGGGGAAGACATAGGGCTCGCCCCGCTCCGGGCGGTCGGCGTCGACCGGGCCCAGCACCTGCGGGATGACGTCGCCGGCCCGTTGCAGCATGACCATGTCGCCGATGCGGACATCCTTGCGGGCGATCTCGTCGGCGTTGTGCAGGGTCGCGTTGCGGACCACGACGCCGCCGACCGTCACCGGATGCAGCCGCGCGACCGGCGTCAGCGTGCCCGTGCGGCCGACCTGGATGTCGATGGCCTCCAGCCGGGTCGTGGCCTTTTCGGCCGGGAACTTGTGGGCGATGGCCCAGCGCGGCGAGCGGGAGACGAAGCCCAGCCGCTGTTGCAGATCCAGCCGGTCGACCTTGTAGACGACGCCGTCGATGTCATAGGGCAGTGTCGCGCGGGCGGCGCCGATCTCACGATAGACGGCGAGCAGGCCCTGGGCGTCTTCGACGCGGCGCGAGCGGTCGTTGGTCGAAAAGCCCCAGCGCTTGAGCAGCGCGAGCGCCTCGCTCTGCGTCTCCGCGAAGGGAGCGCTGACCTCGCCCCAGGCGTAGGCGAAGAACTTGAGCGGACGTCTGGCCGTCACCGTCGGATCGATCTGGCGCAGCGAGCCGGCGGCGAAGTTGCGCGGGTTGGCATAGGTGCGGCTGCCCGCCGCCTCGGCCGCCCTGTTGAAGGCCTCGAACTCCGCCAGCGGGGCGTAGACCTCACCCCGGATCTCGATGACATCGGGCCAGCCGTCGCCGGCGAGGCGCTCAGGGATATCCCTCAGTGTACGGAGGTTGGCGGTGATGTCCTCGCCCGTGCGGCCATCGCCCCGCGTCGCGCCACGGATCAGCACGCCCCTTTCATAACGGATCGAGGCCGACAGCCCGTCGATCTTGGGCTCGGCGGTGAAGGCGACGTGGTCGTCAGCCTCCAGCCGCAGGAAGCGCCGCACCCGGGCGTCGAAGTCGGTCACGTCCTCGTCGGCGAAGGCGTTGTCGAGGCTGAGCATCGGGACGCCATGCTCGACCGGCCCGAACTGGCTGGAGGCGGCGGCCCCGACCTTCAGCGACGGACTGTTCTCCCGGACCAGATGCGGGAACAGCGCCTCTATGGCCTCGTTACGGCGCTTCAGGGCGTCGTACTCGGCGTCGCTGATCGTCGGCGCGTCTTCGCGGTGATAGGCGATGTCGTGCGCCGCCAGCGCATCGGCGAGGCGCTCCAGTTCCAGAGCGGCCTGAGCTTCGGTGAGGTCGGCGGGGGGGATTTCAGCGCTCATGGGGCATCACTGCGTCGATTCCCTGCGTCCTTCGACACGGCCCTTCGGGCCTGCTCAGGATGACGTGAGATTATGACCCGCCATACGTCATGGTGAGCAGCGCTGAAGGCGCGTGTCGAACAACGCAACGCGCCTAGGCCCCGATCAGCGCCCGCGCCGCCGCGCGCGCCGCGTCGGTGACCTCGGCGCCCGCCAGCATGCGGGCGATCTCCTCCTCGCGGGCGTCGGGAGACAGCACCTCGACGGCGGTGCGGGTCATGGCCGCGTCGCCGCTCTTGCTGATGCGCCAGTGGGCGTCGCCGCGCGCCGCGACCTGCGGGCTGTGGGTGACGGCCAGCACCTGGGCGTCGGCGGCCAGCCGGCGCAGACGCAGGCCGACGGCATCGGCCACCGCGCCGCCGACGCCCTGATCCACCTCGTCGAAGATCATCAGCGGCTGGGCGCCCCTGGTTCGCGCGGCCAGGGACGCCTTCAGCGCCAGGGCGAAGCGGGCCAGTTCGCCGCCAGAGGCGATGGCCTCCAGGGGACCGAACGGCGCGCCGGGGTTGGTGGCGATCTCGAAGGCGACTCGATCGAGGCCCGAGGGGCCTGCGCGGTCCTCGGCCAGCGGCTCGACGACGACGCGGAACTTCGCCTTCTCGAGCTTCAGCGGCGCCAGCTCGCCCTCGACGGCGGCGGACAGCCGGTCGCCCGCGGCGCGGCGCTCGGCCGACAGCACGGCGGCGGCCTCGAGATAGGCCTTGCGGGCCAGCGCCTCGGCAGCCTGCGCGGCCTTCAGCTGGGCTTCCGAGGTCTCGATGTTGCGCAGACGGGCGCCGAGCTCGGCCCTCACCTGCGGCAGGGATTCGACCGGAACGTTGAGCTTGCGGGCCATGCCCCGCAGCGCAAACAGCCGCTCCTCGGCCTCCTCCAGCCGCTTGGGGTCGACATCGAAGGCCTCGGCGGCGGCGTCGATGGCGGCCTCGGCCTCACGCACCTGACTGAGGGCGGCGTCCACAGCCTCGGCGGCGGCCTCCAGTCGCTTCACGGCCGGGCCGTCCAGCGCAGCGCCGGCGGTGATCGCCCGCTCCCGCGCCCGCTCCAGGGCCCGAAAGGCCGAGGCGATGTTCTGCCCCAGCCGGCTGCCGCCCAGGGCCTCACGGGCGGAGGCGACTTCGGCCAGCGCCTTCTCGGACGCGCCCAGGATGGCCCGCTCCTCGGCCAGGGCCGTTTCCTCGCCGCTGCGGGCGTCGAGCCGGTCCAGCTCGCCGAGACGCAGGGCGATCTCCTCCATGTCGGCGGCGGTGCGGGCGGCGAGATCGCGCAGGCCGGCCGTCCGCTCGCGCGCGGCGCGCCAGCCGCTCCAGGCGGCGGTCACCTGACCGACCGCAACACCGCCGAAGGCGTCCAGCAGGCCGCGGTGGGTGCGGGGATCGAGCAGGCCGACCGTCTCGTGCTGGCCATGAACCTCAAGCAGCAGGGCGCCCAGTTCCTTCAGCGCGGCGACGCCGGTGGCCTGATCGTTGACGAAGGCGCGGCTGCGGCCGTCCGCCGACAGCTGGCGACGCAGGACCAGATCCTCGTCCCGCTCATAGGCCAGCCCCTTCTCGTCGAGAACGGCCCAGACGGGGTGATCCGGCGGCAGGGAGAAGATGGCGGTGGCGCTGGCCTGGGTCGCGCCCCGGCGCACCAGGCCCGCCTCGGCGCGCATGCCGGTGGCCAGGCCCAGGGCGTCGAGGATGATCGACTTCCCCGCCCCGGTCTCGCCGGTCAGCGCCGTGAGGCCCGAACCTATGGCGAGGTCCAGGCTCTCGATGAGCACGACGTCACGAATGGTCAGCCCGATCAGCATGGCGGGCAGTTTGTTCTACTATCGTTCTATGTCAACGGCCAAGCATGCGGTCGAGCATGCTCTTGCGCTTGGGCTTCGGCGCCGGGATGGCGGTGATGTCGGCCTCCGGCGGCGCGACGCGGGTCGGCTCGGTCGTAACCACCGCCTCGCCCGGGGGCGGCGGCGCCGGCTTCTTGCCCAGCATCTTGTCGAGGTAGCTGACCTTCGCGCCCGGATCGAGCGGGGCCACCGCCGGCTGCAGGCCCTTGTCGGTCAGAAGCTTGTAGGCGTCGGCGTACCAGGGATCACCCGGGAAGTTGTAGCCCAGCACTGCGCCGTTGGCCGTGGCCTCGCCCATCAGGCCGAGAGTCGTGTAGCTCTCAACCAGCCGGTAGAGGGCCTCGGGCGTATGGGTCGTGGTCTGGTAGCGGTCGATGACCGTCCGGTAGCGGTTGATGGCCGCCAGCGTCTGGCCCTGGCGCATGTAGTAACGGCCGATGGCCATTTCCTTGCCGGCCAGCTGGTCGTTGACCATGTCGATCTTCAGCCGCGCGTCGGCGGCATACTCGGTCGTCGGGAAACGCGTGACGATGTCGCGCAGCGCGCCGAGCGCCTGCTCGGTCGAGGCCTGGTCGCGGTTCACGTCGACGATCTGTTCGAAGTAGCAGACCGCCTTCAGGTAGTAGGCGTAAACGACCGACGGGTTGCCCGGGTAGAGCTGGATGAAGCGCTCCGCGTCCTCGATGGCCGAGCTGTACTGGTTGGCCTGGTAGCGCGCATAGGCGGCCATCAGGATCGACCGGCGCGACCACTCCGAATAGGGGTGCTGGCGTTCAACTTCCTGGAAGTAGGATACGGCCTCGGTCCAGCGACGCTGGTCGAGGCGGTAGGCCCCCGTCGAATAGAGCAGCTCGACCGGGCGTTCCTGATAGGCGAGGCGCGGCGCCGGCTTCCGGTCTCCCGCACAGGCGGCGAGAGCCAGAGACGCCGTCACGGCCGCAACGACGGCCACCGTGCGGCCATGCGATCTATGAAGCACTTACCCTCACCTCGAACCAGTTCGCGCCCCCGGCGCCTGTTGGCTTCTACACCACAGGAAGGCGGGCGCAAATGCGGCGAAAGCCGATCAAACCGCTTGAGCGAGTTCCGGAGCGAGCGTGCGGACACGCCAGGCCTGCGGACGGGCCATCAGCGCCCGGACCAGCAGGTTGTTCAGCCCGTGTCCGGCGTAGAGGCCTTCGAAGCGGGCGAGCAGTGGCAGACCTGCGACATAGAGGTCGCCGACCGCGTCCAGCGCCTTGTGTCGCACGAATTCATCCGGGCGGCGCAGGCCTTCCGGGTTCAGCACGCGGTCGCCGTCGAGCACCACGGCATTCTCCATCGAGGCGCCCCGGGCAAGGCCCGCGGCGCGCAGGGCCTCGACGTCCTTCAGGAAGCCGAACGTGCGGCAGTCGGCCAGCTCCTCACGGAAGGACTGCTCGGTGATCGCAAGATCGACACGCTGGCGGCCGATCGGGGCCGAGTCGAACGCGATTTCGAACGCGACCTCGAAGCGATCGCAGGGCAGCAGGACGGCGCGCTTGTCGCCCTCGACCACCTCGACCGGCTCCAGCACTTCGATGAAGCGGCGCGACGCTTCCTGGCGGCGACGACCGGCGCGATCCAGGAACTGGATGAACACCTCGGCCGAACCGTCGAGGATCGGCACTTCTGGCCCGTCGAGCTCGACGACCACATTGTCGATGTCGAGGGCGCAGAGGGCGGCCATCAGGTGCTCGATGGTCGAGACACTGGCGCCGGCGGCGTTGGAGATCACGGTGCCCAGACGCGTCTGACCCACGGCTTCAGCGGACACCCGAATGGCGTTGTCGATATCCTTCAGGTCGGTGCGCACGAAGGTCACGCCGGCGTCGACCGCCGCCGGACGCACGGCGACCCGCACATGGACGCCGGTATGCACGCCGACGCCCGCGAAGATCACGGGGCCGGCCACGGTGTGCTGATGATGCGCCGACAGGGACACGAGCGACCTTTCAAGTCAGGGGCCGGCAGCCTCTACGGCCACGCAACGCCCCACCTGCCGTTTACGAGCTATGCTGCGGCGCGGCAAAACAATCGCTGTTTCGGATTGTTACCAATGTAAGCGCTTGAAAATTATGGCCAAAATGGACATCGCCGGCGGGGCTTAAACAGCCCCACCGGCGATGGTTATTCATAGTTCCCGCAGTGCGGGAAAGCCCCGCTGCGGAACTCTCCCGGCAGGCTAGTTGGCGAGGCGGCGCAGGAAGGACGGGATTTCGAGATCCTCGGCCTCGTCGACGTGAGGCTCCTCGACCGGCTGAGCCGCCGTCGCCGGACGCCCCATGGCCCGGGGCATACCCCCCTCGATCCGCGGCTGTTGCTGCTGCGGACGACCGCCGAACAGGCTCAGGAAGCCCTTGCGCTGCTGACGGCTGTCGCTGAACGGGGTCTCGGCGTAGAGCGGCGCGTCGAAATCGTCTTCCTCGGCGACGAGGGGATCGACGATCACCGTGCGCGGCGCAGGAGCCTGGATGGTCGGTTCCGGAGCCGGGCGGGCCACCGCGACGGGCTCGGGCTCCTCGAAGACCAGATCAGCCTGCTGAACCTCCAGCGGCGCCGCCGGCTGGATCAGCTGGGGCTCGGGCGCGGCCCAGGCCTGGACCGGGGCGGGCTCGGGCGCCCGGGGCGCTTCGTAGGCCGGTTGCTGGGCGTAGGTCTGCGCCACCGGCGCCGGCGCAGGCGCAGCCGGGGCCTGATCGACGATCAACGGCTTGGCCGTGGCGTTCACGCGGGTCGTACGCTGCGGTTCGATGGCCGCGATGGAGGCCCCATCCATGCCGGTGGCGACAACCGACACCCGGATCGAGCCCTCCAGCGCCGGATCGAAGGCCGCGCCGAAGATGACGTTGGCTTCCGGATCGACCTGGTCGGTGATGGCGTTGGCCGCCTCGTCGACTTCCAGCAGGGTCATGTCGAGACCGCCGGTGACGTTCACCAGCACGGCCTTGGCGCCCTTCAGCGAGACTTCGTCGAGCAGCGGATTCTGGATGGCGTTCTGGGCGGCCATCAGGGCGCGGTCGTCGCCGGACGCCTCGCCGGTGCCCATCATCGCCTTGCCCATCTCGGTCATCACCGTGCGGACGTCGGCGAAGTCGAGGTTGATCAGGCCCGGCAGCACCATCAGGTCGGTGATCGAGCGGACGCCCGAGTGCAGGACCTGGTCGGCCATGCCGAAGGCTTCGGCGAAGGTGGTGCGCTCGTTGGCGACGCGGAACAGGTTCTGGTTCGGAATGACGATCAGGGTGTCGACATAGCGTTGCAGCTCGGCGATGCCCGCGTCGGCCAGCCGCATGCGGTGGCGGCCTTCGAAGTGGAACGGCTTGGTGACCACGCCCACCGTCAGGATGCCGCGCTCGCGCGCGCACTTGGCGATGATCGGCGCAGCGCCGGTGCCGGTGCCGCCGCCCATGCCGGCGGTGATGAAGACCATGTGGGCGCCGTCGAGGTGCTCGCCGATCTCCGGCGTGCTCTCTTCGGCGGCGCTCATGCCGACTTCCGGATGGGCGCCGGCGCCGAGGCCCTGGGTGACCTGCACGCCGAGCTGGATGCGCCGTTCGGTCTTGGCGAACTGCAGCTGCTGGGCGTCGGTGTTGGCGACGACGAACTCGACACCCTCCAGGCCGGCCTCGATCATGTTGTTGACCGCATTGCCGCCTGCGCCGCCAATGCCGAAGACAACGATCCTGGGCTTAAGTTCAGTGGTTTGAGGCGCGTACAACTTCATAATGGGACCCCGTGTCCTGGCGTTCTTGCGAACAGTCCGGCGACCCGCGCGCCGGGTATGCCTTACGGCGGGGTTAATGTCGGACCCACATCCTTAATCGGCAGTTAACCGCATAGCGTGAGTCGTCGCGGCGTCGAGCCGCCTCCGGAGCATTTTTGTTACCCAGTAAGGGCTTGCGCGAATCAGATCGGGAAACCGCGGCTACAGATTGTCGCGCAGCCAAGCCGCCACTTTCGTCACCGCCCCCGCCCCGGGATCGACCGGTTCGCGTCGCTTGCCGGCGCCCGCCAACACCTTGGCGGACACCGCTTCGCGCGGACCGAAGGCGGCGCGGTGCAGAACCCCGGCGGCGGCGCAGAAGGCCGGGCCGGTGACGGCGTCGGCCAGGTGCGGCACCCGGCGAGGACGGCCCAGCCGGACGGGACGGTCGAAGACGCGGACCGCGACCTCGCGCACGCCGGCCAGCTGGCTGGCGCCGCCGGTCAGCACGATGCCGGCCCCGGGCTCGATCAGAGCGCCCGCCTCCTTGAGCCGCTCACGGAGCAACTCGAGGGTTTCCTCGACTCGCGGCGCGATGATGCCCTTGAGCAGCGACCGCGGGGCGATCACGGGGCCGGCGCCGGGGTCGTCGCCACGCGGCGGCGCCTCGATCATCTCGCGGTCCTCGTTGGCCGAGGCGATGGCCGAGCCGTGCAGCGTCTTGATGCGCTCGGCGCCGGCGCGGGAGGTGGACAGACCGCGGGCGATGTCCTGGGTGACGTGCTCGCCGCCGACCGCCAGACATTCGACATGCACAAGGCTTCCGCCGCTGAACACCGCCGCCGAGGTGGTGCCGCCGCCCATGTCGATGCAGATGGCGCCGAGGTCCATCTCGTCTTCCTCGAGCGCGGCAAGCGCCGAGACGAAGGGCGCGGCGACCACGCCCTCGAACTGCAGGTGGGCCCGTTCGACACAGTGGCCGAGCGTCTGGAAGATGGTCTCGGCGATCGACACCACAACGAGGTCGACCGCCAGGCTCTTGCCGAACATCGAGCGCGGATCGCGCACGCCCCGTTGGCCGTCGACCGACCAGGCAATGGGCAGGATGTGAAGCGGCCGGCGGCCGGGAAGGCGGATCTGGGCCAGAGCGGCCGCCAGGGCGCGCGAGCAGTCGTTGTCGCTGATCGGGCGCGCGCCGATGGAGACGCGGGCGCTGACGCGCTGGCTGGCCATCTGGCCGCCCGCTGTGGCGATGGTGACGCCCTGGACGCTGACGCCGGCGACGGCCTCGGCGCGCTCGACCGCCAGGGCGATGGCCTCGGCCGCCTCGTCCATGCTGGCGATGGAAGCGCCCTTGACGCCGCGCGACTGGACATAGCCCACGCCGGCGGTGGTCAGGGTGCGGTCGCCGCGGCGCACGCCGTCGGGCTTCATCACGAAGCAGGCGACCTTGGACGCGCCGAGATCGACGGCCGCGATCACCGGCTGACGCGCGAGCGCCGCCTTCAGGCCGTCTCGCGCCTGCTTGCGATCATCCGTCCGTGACATCGACTTGAGCACCCCGCCCGCCGCCTTCTATACGCCGGCCGCCACGGGCGTAGCGCCCGCCGCCGTGGTTTCGCGCGGGCGCAGGGCGATCAGGCCCGGCTCCCGCAGATCAATTCGCTCAAAGCCCAGTTCCAGAATCCGCTGGCGCTGGTCGAGCTGGTCGAGGCGGATCAGCGCCGACTCCTCGTCCACCGCCGGCAGCTGGACGATGCCGCCGTCCTTGAGCCGCAGGTCCCAGCGACGACCGTCGACGCGCACCAGCGCCTCGAGACGGTCGCGAAGGCGCGGGCGCGACTGCACGGCGGGCAGAATGGTGGCGGCGGCCTCGTTGGCGCCCTCCCCCACGATCAGGGGCAGCTGCGGGAAGAGGCCCGGATCGGCCTCGGGAATCGCACGGCCGCCGCCATCGATGACGAACGTCCGGCCGCGGGACTGCCAGACCGCCAGGGTCTCGCGTTCCTTGATGGCGATCACGACCGTATCGGGCAACAGGCGGACGACCTGCGCTTCCTTGACCCAGCCCACCCCGGAGACCGCCTGACGGACCTGCTCCAGATCGACGTCGAGAATCGCCTGGCCCAGCGACAGGCCCGTGGCGTCTAGAACGGCCTGCTGCGCCATCGGCGAGGCGCCCTGCACGTGAACCTTGTCGAGACGGAAGCCGAAGCCGGCGGTCTGGTCGGCCACGGCCGAGCCGACGCCGTGGGCGACACGCTCGCCGCGATGGCCGGTGGCCAGAGTGATGATGAGACCGACCGTCAGCACCGCGCCGGCAACGCCGAGCGCGACCTTCGGCGGCAGCACGCCCTGCGCGGCGCGCAGCTTCGCCGCGGGCCGTGGCGCCGGGGAGGCTTGCCGGGGTCCACCCCTGCTTGCGGGCGCTTTGGCCCGGGGCTTGACGCTACCGCGCCCCGCCCCCCGCATTGCCGCGGGCATACGCATCCTCCACGATCCAGAGCACCAGTTGGTCAAACGACGTACCCAGATGCGCCGCCTGTTCTGGAACCAGAGAGGTGGGAGTCATGCCGGGCTGCGTATTGACCTCCAAGAGGACCAGAAGACGCTTAACAGGGTCATAACGAAGGTCGCTTCTGGTCACGCCGCGGCAACCAAGCGCGGCGTGGGCGAGCTCCGAAAGGCGGAGGGCGCGGTCGAAGTCCTCGGGGGGCATGCGGGCCGGCACAACGTGCTCGGACCCGCCTTCCGCGTACTTGGCGTCATAGTCGTAGAAGCCGGTGCGCGGGACGATCTCGGTGACCGTCTGGGCCTTGCCGTCCATGACGGCGACCGCCAGTTCCATGCCGGCGATGTAGGGCTCGACCATGACCTCCTCGCCGAAGGTCCAGGACGGGGCGATGACCTCCTGAGGCGGGCTGTTGGCCCCCTCGAACACCAGGAAGACCCCGACCGAGGAGCCCTCGGCGTTGGGCTTCACCACATAGGGCGGCGGCATGACATGGTCGCGGGCGACGTCGTGGCGGTTGTAGAGGCCGCCGCCGGGCACGGTGACGCCCGCCGCCGCCAGCACCGCCTTGGACTTGGCCTTGTCCATGGCGAGCGCCGAGGCCAGCACGCCGCAGTGAGTGTAGGGGAGCCCCAGCGTCTCCAGCACGCCCTGGACGCAGCCGTCCTCGCCCCATTCGCCGTGCAGGGCGTTGAAGCAGACGTCGGGCTTGAGGGCCGTGAGCACCTGGGCAAGGTCGCGGCCGGCGTCGACGCGCGTGACCTTCGCGCCCAGGCTCTCAAGGGCGGTGGCGCAGGCGGCGCCCGACACGAGGCTGACCTCCCGCTCGGAAGACAGGCCGCCGAGCAGCACGGCGACGTGGTGGCCCTGTAGCGGCAGGCTCATTTGGCGTCCTTCAAAGCACGGGAATCGATGTCGCTGTCGGCGATCATGTAGAGGAGCGCGACCCAGGCCGCGACGTTCTGCTGCAGGTCATCGGGATCGACCTTGTCCAGGGTGTCGTCCTCGGAGTGGTGAAGGTCGAAGTAGCGTGTCCCGTCCTGGCGCAGGCTGAACGCGGGCACGCCGGCCTTCTCGAGGCCCTCGGTGTCCGCGCCGCCGCCACGGGCCGGATCGCGCGATACGATCACCTTGAGCGGCGCCATCAGACCCGGCAGTGGGGCGAGGGCTGGAGAGGTCATGGCGCGCTCGGGAAGCTGCAGGGCGTAGATCCGCCCGGCGCCGAAATCGCTCTCTCCGGCGACCACCAGGTTCGGCATCTCATCCTTGCGGGCGGCGGCGTAGGCCTCGCTCGACCCGCCGGTCTCTTCCGAGCCCCACATCACCACGCGGATCGTCCGCTTCGGATGGCGCGGCAGGTCGCCGATCAGCTTGCCCGCCGCCGTGGTGATGGCGATGCCCGAGGCGTCGTCGATGGCGCCGGTGCCGACGTCCCAGCTGTCGAGGTGCCCGCCGACGACAATGATCTGCTCGGGACGCTCGCTGCCGACGATGTCGCCCGAGATATTCCAGGCGACCGAACCGGAATCGACCGTCGAGGCCATGTTGAGCTTCACGCGGACCGGCCCGCGCGCGGCGAGGCGTTCGAGCTGCTCGGCGTCCGGGATGCCAAGGGCGGCGGCCGGGATCTGCGGCGCGCCGTCGGCGTAGCGCATGATCCCGGTGTGGGCGAGGCGGGAGTCAGAGGTTGAAACCGAACGGGTCAGGTAGGCGATCGCGCCCTTGCGGCCGGCGATGGACGGTCCGGTGCGGCGCACCGCGCCGACCGCACCGTATCCCTCGCCCGACTGGGTGCGGACCATCGGCGTGGTCACAACCGCGATCTTGCCGGAGAGCGACCCGTCCGGGACGGCTTCCAGTTCGGCCAGGGTCCGGAAGATCACCACCTCGCCTTCGACGCCCTTGGCCGGAGTCGGGACGCTGCCGCCCAGCCCGATGATCGAAAGCTTCAGCGGATAGGGCGCGATGATCGAGGCCGACTCGGCGCCGCGATGCCAGGTCGGCTTGGCGAACGCTTCGACCTTGATGTTGGTGAAGCCGTAGGCCGTCAGGGTCTCGACCGCCCAGTCCTTCGCGCGGGTCATCGCCGGCGAGCCGACCGGACGCGGCCCGATTTCGGTCGTCAGGTCCTCGAGGATCGTCCAGGCCGTACCGTCGCCCCGCGCCTTGTCACGCAGGGCGGCGGCGGTGTCGGCAGGTTCGGCGGCGAAAGCGACCGTCGAGAGGGCGAGGCTGGCCACGAGGGCAGGCAGGAGGAAACGCATCCTTGGCGGGTGCGATAGCGGGGCCGCCAAGTCAAGCGCGACGGCGCCGATCAGCGTCCGCGGGTCAGGTGGCGGTACTCGACGAGGCGCTCCTTGTCGCGGCGCACCTGCTCCCCGATCGTGTTGTCCAGATCGAGCGTCGAGTAACGGATCCACGACCCGGGATCGAGCTTGTCCTGGACCAGCGTCACCGGCGTGCGCCAACGGAAGTAGGACGCGAACGAGACCGCCACGCCGAGCAGGAAGGCGAGGCCCTGGAGCCCCCGGAACATCGCAGCCCCTTCTTCCGGCGCAGCCAGGCCGACCAGCGACCACAGCCAGGTCCCCAGCACCAGCAGGGTCAGGAACCCGCCGGCCCAGTCCATCCAGTAGCGCTCGCGGCGCACCCGCCACATCGACACCTGGACGTACTTTTCCAGGTACTCCATCCGCGCGGCGATCCACATCAGCAGCCGGATCAGGAAGGCCGACCGCTTGCCCCAGGCCGGACCATCGCTCTGAAAATGGGTCTCGGACTGGTCGGGCAGCGCCCGGATGGTGGTGTAGTCGTTCTGGAGCGTCCGCGTGTACTGCACGATCTCGCGCGACAGCGAATAGGAGCGGTTCTCCAGTCCCAGCCGGTACTGGGTGAAGACCAGCGCGTTGACCCCGAAGAAGAGGCCCACGACCAGCAGCATGCCGACACCGACGGCGGCGGCCTGCGGGCCAGCGCCGACGATCACGCCGTGCAACGCCGCCGCGCCGAAGGCGGTCAGCGCCCAGAGGCCGGTCAGCGCCAGCAGCTGCAGCAGGCGCTTCCCGAACATGTAGGTCAGCAGCCAGCGGAAGATCAGCCGGCCATAGGCGGAAATCTCGCGGCGCATCTGGGCGTCGTCGGGGAAGCGCTCCTCGACCTGTCGCTTGAACAGCACGTGGAAGCGGTCCGGCTTGCGGTTTTGCTCGCCGAACGGAAAGATCTCGAGCGGCGTGTTGTAGTAGAGGTCGATCCGCCTCGAGATGGCCGCCTCGACCGAGGCGTCGAGCGACAGGAAGTCGGCGCTGGTGAACAGTCGTGCGCTCTCGTCGGCGTCAGGGTCGGTGGCCGCCATGGCCTGCGCCCCGTCGTGCGCCGGACGCACCAGATCAGGGTCGGACGGGTGGTCGTGATCGTGGCCGGACATGGATCGAGGACGCCTGAGTTAAACGCCGTCCAGACATACGACACTCTCGCGGGCGCGGCCACGACGTTCCCGTGTTCGATGAACCGGCTCAGGCCGGCTTGCCGATCCGCTTGATCTCCCAGTTCAGCTCGACGCCCGTCTTCGCCTTGACGTCGGCCCGGACCGCGTCGCCCAGACCCTCGAGGTCGGCGGCGGTGGCCTCGCCCGGGTTGATCATGAAGTTGCTGTGCAGGTCGCTGAACATCGCCCCGCCGCCGGTCGCCCGGAACAGCTTGCCGCGCCAGCCGGCCTCGTCGACCAGCTTCCAGGAGGAATGGCCCTCGGGGTTCTTGAAGGTCGAGCCGCCGGTCTTCTCGCGGATCGGCTGGGTCGTCTCGCGCCGGGCGGTGATCTCGTCCATGCGCGCCTTCACGGCGGCGGGATCATCGGGCGTGCCGCGGAACACGGCCTGGACCCAGAACGTCGAGTTCTCGGGCACGACGGTGTGGCGATAGGTGAAGCCGAAGTCCTCGTTTTCCCAGACCCGCATCTCGCCGGATCGGTCGTAGCCCACGGCGCTGACCAGGACGTCCTTCGTCTCGCGGCCGTAGCAGCCGGCGTTCATGGTCAGGGCGCCGCCGACCGTGCCGGGCACGCCGATGAGGAACTCGAGGCCCGCCAGCCCCGCTTTCGCGGCCGCACGGGCCACCTGGGCGTCGAGCGCGGCAGGGCCGGCGATGACCAGGTCGCCGTCGACCAGCACCTCGCCCCAGGCCTTGCCGGCGCAGCGGATGACCACGCCGGGGACGCCGCCGTCGCGGATGATGACGTTGGAGCCGACGCCCAACGCCGTGACCGGCACGCCCTGCGGCAGCTGCCGCAGGAAGTCGGCCAGGTCCTCCGGGTCAGCCGGCAGGAACAGCACCTCGGCCGGCCCGCCGACCCGGAACCAGGTGAACGGCGCCAGCGGCTCGTCGAACAGCAGCTTGCCGCGCACGGCGGGGAGGTTGGCTTTCCAGGTCATTCCGAATGCCCTGCGTGGTTCGACGCGCGCTGCGCGCTGCTCACCATGACGTACTCAGAATACGTCGTCCTGAGCAGGCCCGCAGGGCCGTGTCGAAGGACACAGGACCTCACGCCAGCGCCTCAAGCTGCCCGGGCAGGGCGTACGACCAGCTGGTCACATCGCCCGCGCCGAGCAGCACGACCATGTCGCCGGCCTTCGCCTCCTCCGCGATCATCCCGGCCAGCGCCGCCGGGCTTTCCAGCGGCAGGGCGCGGCGGTGGCCGAAGCGGCGCAGGCCCTCGATGAGGCCGTCGCGGTCGATGCCCGGGATCGGCGCCTCGCCGGCCGTGTAGACGTCGGCCACGATCACCACGTCGGCGTCGTTGAAGCAGGAACTGAACTCGGCCATCAGGTCGCGCAGCCGGGTGAAGCGGTGCGGCTGGACCACGGCGATGACCTTGGCGTCCGGCGTCATGGCCCGGGCGGCGGTCAGCACGGCGGCGATCTCCACCGGGTGGTGGGCGTAGTCGTCGATGATCCGCACGCCGTTCACGACGCCAGTGGTGGTGAAGCGGCGCTTCACCCCGCCAAAGCCCTTCAGGCCGGCGCGGATGCCGGCCTCGTCGACGCCCAGCTCGCGGGCGACGGCGATGGCGGCGCAGGCGTTCATGACGTTGTGCAGCCCGGCCATGGGCAGGGTCAGGCCCTCGTAGCGGATCGGCTCGCCCGCCAGCGGGGTGATCAGCACGTCGAACCGGGCGCCGTCGGGGCCCATGGTGATGTGCTGGGCGCGGACCTCCGCCTGCGGGTTGGTCCCGTAGGTGACCAGCCGCCGGTTCTCGATCCGGGCGGCCATGGCCTGGACCTCGGGGTGGTCCACGCAGACCGCCGCGAAACCATAGAAGGGAATGTTCTCGACGAAGTCGCGGAAGCCCTTCTTCACCGCCTCGAAGTCGCCCCAGTGGTCGAGATGCTCGGCGTCGATGTTGGTGACCACCGCGACGGTCGACTTCAGTTTCAGGAAGGTGCCGTCGCTCTCGTCGGCCTCGACGACGATCCAGTCGCCCTCCCCCACCTTGGCGTTGGTGCCGTACGCGTTGATGATCCCGCCGTTGACGACCGTGGGGTCGAGGCCCCCGGCGTCGAGCAGGGCGGCGATCATCGAGGTGGTGGTGGTCTTGCCGTGGGTGCCGCCGACGGCCACGGAGAACTGCAGCCGCATCAGCTCGGCCAGCATCTCGGCGCGGCGGACCAGCGGCAGGCGGCGCTCGCGGGCGGCGACCATCTCGGGATTGTCGGTCTTCACGGCGGTCGAATAGACCACGGCCGAGGCGTTCTCGACGTTGGCCGCCTGCTGGCCGATGAAGATCTTCGCGCCCAGCTTCTCGAGCCGCTCGGTGTTGGCGCTGGCCTTCAGGTCGCTGCCCTGCACCGTGTAGCCGATACGGATCATGATCTCGGCGATGCCGCTCATGCCGATGCCGCCGATGCCGATGAAGTGCACGGGACCAAGTTCGAAGGGTACGGGGCGGCGGCGCTGGTTCATGCACAGCGGCTTAGACGATTTGCGAGGCCGCCGAAATACGTCAGAGAGTGCTCCGATGACACGCTTCCTCGCAGCCTGCGCCGTCCTGGCCCTTTCCGCGACCTCCGCCTCGGCCGCAGTCCTGCGCCCGGTCGAGGTCAGCCGCTTCGCCCACTTCCTCGACATGGACAGCGTGCGGCGCGAGGGCGATGCGGCGCACTTCCGCTACCTGCTGGTCACGCCGGAGACCTTCGAGGCCGCCGGCGAGCCGTTCCTGGCGGGCTGGGTCCATATGACGATCGACTGCGCGGCGCGGACGGCGGACCTCACAGCGTTCCAGAGCATCAGGGTCGGCGGCGTGGAAGGCCCCCGCACGGAAGACAGCCAGCCGGGCCGGCCCATTGCCGCCGAGGGCCGCGACGCGGCGCTCGCCGCAGCGGTCTGTGACGGCAAACGCCCATCGCCCGGGCCGGACGCAGCGAGCGTGGAAGATGCGGTGATCCAGGGCCGGGTCTGGCTCGCGCCGACGCCCTAGCCTGCCGGCCCTAACCCGCCAGCGCCGTCCGCTCGACCAGGTCAGCCAGCTTCTCGGCGGCGTCTGGCCGGGCCACCGACCGCGCGCCCCTGGCCATGTTCTCAAGCCAGGCGGGATCCTTGAGCAGCGCCCTGAGCGCGCCGGACAGGTCGTCGACCGTCAGCTCGTCCTCGGCCGCCACGGCCGCCGCGTCGGCGTCGGCCAGAAGCTGGGCGTTGAAGGTCTGATGGTCGTCGGCGGCGATCTTCAGCGGCACGAGCAGCGACGGCTTGCCGGCCACCGCCAGTTCGCAAACCGTCGAGGCGCCGGCCCGGCCGATGACCAGATGGGCGTCGCGAAGCCGGCCGGCCATGTCTCGGAAGAAGGGCGCGACCTCGGCCTTGACCAGGGCGTCGGCGTAGATGCGCCGGGCGATGTCCATCGACTCCTTGCGGGTCTGCTGCTGCACCGTGATCCGGGCGCGCAGGTCTTCCGGCAGGCGGAGGATGGCCTCGGGCACCATCTCGGAGAGCAGGCGGGCCCCCTGGCTGCCGCCCGTGATCAGCAGCCGGATCGGGCCGTCCGCCGTCGGCGGCTCATAGGCGACATCCGCCAGCGCCCGGATGTCCGGACGCACGGGATTGCCGACCACGTGCGCCCTGGCCTTCACGCGGGGTTTGGCCTTCTCGAGCGTCGGGAAGGCGCAGGCGACCTCACGGACGCTGCCGGACAGGAAGCGGTTCACCCGGCCGAACACGGCGTTCTGTTCGTGGATGACCGTGGGCCGGCCCTGGCTGAGCGCCGCCAGCAGCGACGGCAGCGACGGATAGCCGCCGAACCCGACCACGACCGCCGGGTCCATACGCTTGAAGAAGCCCCGCGCCTGCATCGTGCCCTGCAGCACGGCGACGCCGGCCTTGAGCATCCCCGCCGGATCGCCGGACCTGGCCGTGGCGGCTGAGAGCGTAATCCGCAGATCGGCCGGGAACTTGTCGGCGTAGAGGGCGCCGCGCTCGTCCGTGGCCAGCAGGATACGCCAGCCGCGCGCCGTCAGGGCCTCGGCGAGCGCCTGGGCGGGAAACATATGGCCGCCGGTTCCCCCGGCGGCGACCACTGCGAGTCTGGCGGGCATGGCTACTCTCTAGGCGAAGGCGCCGGCGCGGGCGAGACCTTCATTGGCCGCGTAGGCGCCCGGCCGCTTGCGGGTGAGGCCCAGGGCCATGCCGAGCGTCAGGCCCATGGCGAGCATCGATGAGCCGCCATAGCTGATGAAGGGCAAGGTCATGCCTTTGGTCGGGATCATGTTGAGGTTCACCGCCACGTTGATCAGGGCCTGCTGGCCGACGAGCACGAACAGTCCGGCGGCGGCGACCTGTTCGAACGGATCGGACAGCCGCAGCGCGCGGTAAAGGCCGCGGATGACCAGGAAGGCGAACAGGCTGATCAGCGCCAGCGAGAAGATCAGGCCATACTCCTCGGCGAGCACCGAATAGGCGAAGTCGGTGTGCATGTCGGGCACGCCGCGCTTCATCACACCCTCGCCGGGGCCGCGGCCGAACAGACCGCCGGCGGCGATGGCCTCGGACGCCTGGCTGATCTGGTGCTTGTCGGCCTTGTCAGGGCTGAGGAAGGTGTCGACGCGGGCATGGACGTGCGGGATCAGGAAGTAGGTGCTGCCCAGCCCGACGACCGCCGTTGCGCCCAGCCCCATGATCCAGCTGATCGGCACCCCCGCCATCCAGAAGGCGGCGCCGAAGGCGACCGTGATGAGGACGGTCTGGCCGACGTCCGGCTGAACCAGCAGGAGCGCCACAGCCAGGCCATACAGGCAGAAGGCGATGAAGACCCCGGGGACGCCCTCTCCCTTCTGTCCCTCGGCGAACATCCAGGCGACCAGCACGATCAGCGCGGGCTTCATGAACTCGGACGGCTGCAGGGTGAAGCCGGCGATATTGACCCACCGCGTCGCGCCCTTGGCCTCGTGACCGAGGAAGGGCAGCGCCGCCATCATCAGGATGGTCAGGGCGTAGACGATGAAGGCCGTGCGCCGGATACCCCGGGCGGTCAGCATCGAGCTGACGATCAGGATGGCCAGGGCCGCGACGCCGAACACGCTCTGGCGAATGGCGAAGTGGAAGGAGGCGTCATAGTGCAGGCGCGCCGCCGCCGCCGGGCTGGTGCCGAACGAAAGAAGGACCCCGAGGGTGACGAGGATGGCCACCGAGCCGAGCAGCCAGTGGTCGGTCGTCCACCACCAGCGGCCGAGCGCCGTGCGGTCGGAACGGGCGAAGGGGTGGACGCTGCCGGTCATGCGCGCGCTCCCTTGAGGGCAGGCCTGCCGAGGCCTTCCACGGCGGCGCGGAACGCCTCGCCCCGGGCCTCGAAATCACTGAACTGGTCGAAGGACGCGCAGGCGGGCGACAGGAGCACGACCGCGTCCTCGCCACTGGCGTCCGCGTCGGCCCAGGCGGCGGCCACCGCGGCCTCGATCGTGCCGGCCTTGAGGTAGTCGGCCTTGCCCTCGAGCGCCCTGGCGAAGTCATCCTGGGCCTCGCCGACGAGATAGGCCTTCGCCAAGCGCGGAAACAGGTCCTCGAGCGGCGCGATGCCGTCCGACTTGGCCCGCCCGCCGGCGATCCAGTAGACGCGCGGATAGCTGCTCAGCGCCTGACGCGCCGCGTCGGCGTTGGTGGCCTTGGAGTCGTTGACGAAGCGCACCAGGCCCCGGACGCTGACCGTCTCCATGCGGTGGGCGAGGCCAGGGAAAGTCATCAGGCCCTCGGCGGCGACCTCGGCCGGGATGCCCATGGCGCGGGCGGCGGCGTAGGCGGCGGCGGCGTTCTGCCAGTTGTGGCGGCCCGGCAGCGAGCGGGCGCGGACGAGGTCGGCAACCTCGATCACCCGGTCGCCGGTGGCGTCATAGAGGACGCCCTGGATGGCGTAGACGCCTCGCCCCATCGACCGGCTGGCGCTGATCGGCCAGATGGTCCGGCGGTTTGCGGCGGTGATCTCGGTGCAGATTCGCTGACACCAGGCGTCGTCGACGCCGATGATGGCGGTGTCGCCCTTGCCCTGGTTCAGCAGCACGCGACGCTTGGCGGCGACATAGCCCTCCATACCGCCGTGACGATCAAGGTGATCGGGCGAGATGTTCAGCAGAATGGCCGCGTCGGCCTTCAGGCTGCTGGTCAGGTCCAGCTGGTAGGACGAGGTCTCAAGCACATAGACCGCGCCCCCGTGCATGTCCTCCAGGCCAAGCACCCCATAGCCGATATTGCCGCCGATGCGGGTATCGCGACCGGCGGCGGCGCAGAGGTGGCCCAGCAGGGCGGTGGTCGTCGACTTGCCGTTGGTGCCGGTGATGGCGGCGATCTTCGGCCGCTTGTGCGGCGGAGCGGCGTTGACGGTGCGGGCGAAGAGTTCGATGTCGCCGAGCACCTCAACCCCTGCGGCGGCGGCCTTTTCGACCGACCAGTGCGGCCTCGGGTGGGTCAGCGGGATGCCGGGCGACAGCATCAGCGCGGCGATACCGGACCAGTCCGCGGCCTTGAGATCCTCGACGGCGAAGCCCTCGGCGGCGGCGGCCTCGCGGCTGGCCGGGCTCTCGTCCCACAGGGCGACCTGCGCCCCGCCGGCCACGAGGGCGCGGGCCGCCGTCAGCCCGGTCCTGCCCAGACCGAGAACGGCGACCTTGCGTCCCTCGAAGCCGCGAACGGGGATCATGACCGGGCCAGCCCCCTACCTGAGCTTGAGGGTTGCGAGGCCGATGGCGGCCAAGATCAGCGAGACGATCCAGAAGCGGATCACCACGGTGGATTCCGCCCAGCCCAGCTTCTCGAAATGGTGGTGGATCGGCGCCATCAGGAAGATCCGTTTGCCGGTGCGCTTGAAGTAGGCGACCTGGATCATCACCGACATCGCCTCGGCGACGAACAGGCCGCCGACGATGGCCAGGACGATTTCGTGCTTGGTGGCCACCGCCACGGCGCCGAGCGCGCCGCCGAGGGCCAGCGAGCCGGTGTCGCCCATGAAGATCTTCGCCGGGGGCGCGTTGTACCAGAGGAAGCCGAGGCCGGCCCCGATGATGGCGCCGCAGAAGACCGCGATCTCGCCGGTGCCCGGCACGAAGTGGACCTGCAGGTACTGGGCGAAGTTGTAGTTGCCGACCAGGTAGGCGATCAGCCCGAACGTCGCCGCCGCGATCATCACCGGCACGATGGCCAGCCCGTCGAGGCCGTCGGTGAGGTTCACGGCGTTGGAGGCGCCGATGATCACGAAGGCCCCGAAGGCGATGTAGAACCAGCCGAGATCCAGCAGCAGGCGCTTGAAGATCGGGAAGGCGACCGAGGTGCTCAGCTGGGGCGTGTCGGGGGACGCCTGTCCGAACAGCACCAGCGCCGTGACCGCGGCGACCGCCACAAGGGCCTGGATGCCCAGCTTGACCTTGCCCGAGACCCCGGCTGTCGTCTGTTTGGTGACCTTGTCGTAGTCGTCCAGGAAGCCCAGCACCCCGAAGGCCAGGGTGACCATCAGCACGACCCAGACATAGAGGTTGCGCAGGTCGGCCCAGAGCAGGGTGCCGCCGACCATGCCCGCCAGGATCATCAGCCCGCCCATGGTGGGCGTGCCCGCCTTCTCGATCACATGACGTTCGATGCCTTCCTTGCGGATCGGCTGGCCCTTGCCCTGCCGCGCCCGCATCCAGGCGATGAACCGCGAGCCCATGGCGACGGCGATAATGAAGCCCGTCGCGGTCGCCATGAACGTCCGGAAAGTCAGATACTTCAGCAGGTTGAGTACGGGGAGCGCGTCGCGCATCTCCGACAGCAGATACAGCATCAGGCCTTGTCCCCCCCATGGCCGACTGACGCCAGGGCGGCCGCGATGACGCTGGCCCGGCTTCCGTTCGATCCCTTGACCATCACCAGATCGCCCGGCCGGACGGCCTGGGCGAGCTGCGGCGCAAGCTCGGCCGCCGAGTCCGCGTAGCCGCCCCGACGAGTCGGCGGAAGGGCGTCCCAGAGCGATTTCATCATCTGCCCGGCGCAGTAGACCAGGTCGATCCCGGCCGCGTCGATCGGCGCGGCCAGTCCGGCATGGAAGTCGGCCGCCTGGCCGCCCAGTTCCAGCATGTCGGTGAGCGCGACGATCCGCCGCCCTGTCGCCGTGCGGCCGCCGAGGGTGCGGAAGGCGGCGTTCATGGAGATCGGGTTGGCGTTGTAGCTCTCGTCGATCAGGGTGAAGGCGCCGCCGGGTATGGCGACGGTCTTCTCCGCCCCACGGCCGGCAAGCGGCGCGAAATCAGCCAGACCCGCCAGAGCGACGGCGCGCGGGACGTCCATGGCCTCGACGGTCAGCAGCACGCAGAGGCTGTTCAGCCCCCAGTGCAATCCGGTCTGCAGCAGCGGGAAGCTCAGCGCCTCGCCATCGATCAGGGCGTGCACCGTAGCGCGCTCGTCGCCGGCGACGAAGTCGACGAGGCGGGCGTCGACGCCCTCGCCCGACCCGAACGACCGCACGACGGCGCCAACCTTGAGCGCCTCGGCCTTGAGCAGGTCGAACCAGGGATTGTCGGCGTTCAGGACCGCGACGCCACCCGGCAGGAGGCCGGCGAAGATCTCCGCCTTGGCCCTGGCCACGCCGGCCTCGCCATCCGGGAAGTTCTCGATGTGAACCGGACCGACCGTAGTGATGGCCACCACATGGGGAGCCACGAACCGCGACAGCGGCGTAATCTCGTCGGCGTGGTTCATGCCGATCTCGAAGACGGCGCGTTCGGTGTCGCGCGGCATCCGCGCCAGGGTCAGCGGAACGCCGATATGGTTGTTGTAGGACTTCACCGACGAGTGCCAGCGTCCGGCCAGGGCCAGGCAGGCGGCGACGGCCTGTGTGACGCTGGTCTTGCCGACCGAGCCGGTGATGGCGGCCCGCCGGCCCGCGTTACGCGCACGGGACGCTACGCCGAGCGTCTCCAGCGCGGCAAAGGTGTCATCCACCCGCAGGTGCGGACCGTCGACCGGCCTGCTGGCCAGGATGGCCGCCGCACCCGAGCTCATGGCGCCGGCGGCGAACTCGTGACCGTCCCGCACCCCGGCCAGGGCGACGAACAGGTCGCCCGGCTCGACCGAGCGGCTGTCGATGGACACGCCGCTCACCGTAAAGGGGCCGCCGAAGACGGTTCCGCCGGTGGCGGCGGCCAGTTCATCGGAGGTCCAGAGCGGTTCAGACATCGGCGGGCTCCAGACCCAGGGCGGCGGCGGTCTCGACCACGTCGTCGAAGGGGTGGGTGACGCCGGCGACGGTCTGGCCCTGCTCGTGCCCCTTGCCGGCCACCACCAGAACGTCGCCGGCCGTCAGCATCGCGACACCGGCGCGGATCGCCTCGCGCCGCCCGCCGATGTTCAGGGCGCCCGGCGCGCCCGCCTGGACCTCGGCCCGGATGGCGGATGGCTCCTCGGAGCGCGGGTTGTCGTCCGTGATGATGGCGACGTCGGCAAGGCGCGCGGCCGCCTCGCCCATAAGGGGGCGCTTGGAACGGTCACGGTCGCCGCCGGCGCCGAAAACCACCATCAATTGACCCTCCGTATGCGGACGAAGTGCCTTGAGCACGGTCTCCAGCCCGTCGGGCGTATGGGCGTAGTCGACGTAGGCCTCGCCGCCGCCGCGCCGGGCGCCGACCCGCTGCAGACGGCCCGGCGCGCCCTTCAGATGCTCCAGGGCCGCGAACACCGCGGCGGGCGCCTCGCCGGTCGCGATGCACAGCCCGGCGGCCACGAGGGCGTTGTCCGCCTGGAAGACGCCGGCCAGCGGCAGGTGGACGGTCGTCGTCGCGCCGGCGTGCGCCAGGGTCAGATGCTGCCCGTCGGCGGCCAGGACACGCTCGACCACGCGGATGCCCTCGCCGGCCGAGCCGGTCGACAGCACCGTCTGCCCGGCGGCCGCGGCGGTCGTCGCAAAGGCGGCGAACTGATCACTGTCGGCGTTAAGCACGGCGGTCGCCCCGCGCGGCAGCAGGGTATCGAACAGCCGCAGCTTCGCGGCGCGGTAGACGCCCATGGTGCCATGGTAGTCCAGATGGTCCTGGGTCAGGTTCAGGAAGCCCGCGGCCGTCAGCCTGACGCCGTCGAGCCGACGCTGGTCGACACCATGCGACGAGGCTTCGAGGGCGAGGTGCGTTACGCCGTCGGCGGCGAGACGTGACATCAGTTCGGCAAGGTCGGCGGCGTCGGGGGTGGTCAGCCCCGGGGGTGTGATCTGGACATCCGGCAGACCGGTCGCCGAGACGGTGACGCCGAGCGTGCCCATGCTGGCCGCCTTGTGGCCGAGCCGTGCGAAGATCTGACGACAGAAGGTGGCCACCGAGGTCTTGCCGTTCGTGCCGGTCACCGCCACGCAGGTCGCCGGCTGGGCGGCCCAGAAGGCGGCGGCGGCCAGGGCGTAGGCGCGGCGCAGATCGGCGGCGTGAACCACCGGAACGGCGAGATCCTGCACATCGTCGGGGGCCAGTACGGCGGCGGCGCCCGCGTCCACGGCGCCCGCGATGAAGGCCCGGCCGTCAGCCGTCGAGCCTGGCAGGGCGGCGAAGAGGAAGCCGGGCCGCACCTTGCGGCTGTCGGCGGTGACGCCGGTGATCTCCGGATCCGCCGTCGACGCGCCTGCGACCAGTCCCGACAGACGCATCACTGCCCTCCCGTCGGCTGAGCCACGCGGGCGGCGGCAACATAGGTCGGGGCGGTCGGCAGGCCCGTCGTCGCCGGGCGGCGGCGGACGCCGAGGAACGGCGCGATCCGGTCGACGATCTTGCCGACGGCCGGAGCCGCGACCCAGCCGCCGGTGCGGATGCCGCCCTGCGGCTCGTCCATCAGAATCAGAACGAAGTAGCGTTCGGCGTCGGCGGGGCCATCGGTCGGAAACACGGCGGCGAAGGAGCCCACCTGCTTGTAGGTGCTGTAGCCGCGGATTTCGGGATCATACTTTTCGCCGGTGCCGGTCTTGCCGCCGACCATCAGGCCCGGGGCGTCAGCCTTCCGGCCGGTACCGTCCACGACGTTGCCGCGCATCAACTGCAGCATCGAGAGCGTCGTCGTCTCCGACACCACCCGGGGGCCGTCGGGACGCTTGCCGGGCTCCATCTTGCGGATGGTCAGCGGGACCAGCTTGCCGCCGTTGAGGATGGCCCCCATCGCCTGGGCCAGCGCCAGCGGCGAGACGTTGATACCGTGCCCGAAGGAGACACTGGCCATGTCGTCCTCGTCCCACTTCTTCGGGGTCAGGGGACGGGTGGACTCCAGCAACTCGACCTGGGCCCGCCTTGTCAGACCCAGCGCCGCGAAGTAGCGGGCCATGCGGTCGGCGCCCACCGCCAGCGCCAGCTTGGCCGTGCCGATATTGGAGGAATGGTTGAACACCTCGCGCAGGGTGAGGATGCGGTTGGTGCCGTGGAAGTCGTGGATGGTGCGGTAGCCCATCTTCAGCGGGGTGCGGGCGTCGAAGGTCGAGTCCGGCGTCGCCACCTGGGCGTCGAGACCGATGGCCACGGTGAAGGCCTTGAAGGTCGAGCCCATCTCGAAGACCGAGGCCGCGGCGCGATTGCGAAGCTGCTCGGGGTTGGCGCGGCCCGGGTAGTTGGGATCGAAATCCGGCCAGCTGGCCATGCCGAGGATTTCGCCGGTCTGGACATTGGTGATGACGCCGACCGCGCCCTTGGGCTGGTACTGGGCGGCGGCGAGCGCCAGCTCTTCTTCCAGCGCCGCCTGGACCCGCACGTCGATCGACAGGGCCACGGGCCGCCCCTCGGCGCCCGCCTTGAGGATCTCGTCGCGGAGGGCCTTCTCGGCGCCGGCGACCGGAGCCCCACCCTTCTCGTCATAGCCGAGGAGGTGGGCGGCAAGGGCCCCCAGCGGATAGACCCGGCGCTGCTCGGGATCGAACACAACCCCCGCCAGCCCCAGGTCATGGATTCGCGCCTTCTCGCCCGGAGACAGGCCGCGCATGACCACGCCGCGCCGCTCGGCCGCGAGCGCCCGGTCGATCTGGGACGGCTTGAGTCGCGGCAACGCCTTGAGCAGGGCGGCGCGAACCTCCCGCCGGGACCAGACTTCGCGGGTGTCGACCGACAGGGTGTAGTGGGGCAGGTTGGCGGCCAGGAGACGGCCTTCGCGATCCACCAGATCGGCACGCTCCGGCGCACCGGCATAGGCGCGGCCGTCCTTGCCGGCGTCCGACAGGGTCGCGGACCAGACCGCGCCGCCGGCCATGACCAGGAAGCCGACCGAGAAGATGGCGGCGACCACGAGGATCCGGATGCGGGTGTCGTTTTCGGCCCGGCCGTCGGCATGGGCGCGCTCGAAGGCGTGCTCGACGCGCCAGACCCGCTCGATGACCCAGCGCCAGACCAGCGGATAACGATGCGGCGTCAGGTCAGGGAGGCTCATGGCGTCTCCCGGGTCGGCGCCACGGTCGGCGCTTCGGCCTCGATAGCGGGCGCAACAGGCTCGGTGGAGACCTGGACCGGCGCGGGCGCTGCGGCGCCAGGGCGCCGCAGGGAGGCCGCATAGAGGCCCTCGACCGTCGTCTCCTGCTGCACGCCCACCGGCGCCATGGCGAGGTAGGCGCGCGACAGCCTTTCCAGCCGCTCGGGCTGTTCGAGGTGGGCGACCTCGGCCTGCAGCACGCGAATCTGACGGGCCTCCTCGCGGATCTCGCGCTCGGTGCGGACGATCTCCGTACGCTCCTTGCCCGCGAAGGTCTTGGCCAGGTTCACCCCGACGGCCAGCACCACCAGCATGGAGGTCAGCAGGACATTGAGTGTGCGGAAGCCCCGCGTGCGGTGGGTGAAGATGACCGAGATCATGCCGCGGCCCTCCAGGCGGGAGCCTCGGTGCGGACGCCGGCCCTCAGCTTGGCCGACCGGGCCCGCGGGTTGGCGGCGACCTCGGCCTCGGAGGGGTCGCGATGACCCTTGAACACCATATCGAACGTCGGGGGCGGCCCGCCGGCGACCGGCGGCGCGTGGCGCGACCCGCCCGGCAGGCGACCGGCCCGCTCGGCGAAGAAGGCCTTCACGATACGGTCTTCGAGGGAATGGAAGGTGACGACCGCCAGCCGCCCGCCGGACTTCAGGATGCGCTCGGCGGCGACCAGCCCCTGCTCCAGCTCGGAGAGCTCCTCGTTCACGGCGATGCGCAGGGCCTGGAAGACCTTGGTGGCCGGATGCACCTTGGCCCCGCGGCGCCCGCCGAGGGCTCGCTCGACCACCTCGGCCAGGTCCAGCGTGCGCTCGAACGGCCGCTCTGCCCGGCGACGGACCAGGAAGGACGCCACCCGGCGGCTCTCCCGCTCCTCGCCGTAGACATAGAAGATGCGGGCCAGCTCGGCCTGTTCGGCGGTGTTGACGATGTCGGCGGCGCTGGGGACGTCGCCGCCCATGCGCATGTCCAGGGGACCGTCGCGCATGAAGGAAAATCCGCGCTCGGCCTCGTCGATCTGCATGGATGAGACGCCGATATCGAGCGCGACGCCGTCGACGCTGCCCGGCGCGAAATGGTCGCCCATTTCAGAGAAGCGGGCCTCGATCAGGCGAAAGCGGCCCGTAGCCTCCAGCGGCGCGGCGAAGCGGCGGGCGGTCGGATCGCGATCAAAAGCCACGACGGTGGCCCCGGCGTCCAGGAAGGCGCGACTGTAGCCGCCCGCGCCGAAGGTGCCGTCGACGACGGTCTCGCCGGGCTTGGGGCCGAGCGCCTCAACGACCTCGCCGAGCAGGACGGAAACGTGCGGCGCCTCGGTCATCCGGCGGCTCCGGACAGGCGCGCGCGCTGGGCCATCCGCAGCTCGGCAAGGCCGGACTTCGCCGCCTCGCGCGCGGCGGCGCGGTGCGCCTGGAAGGCCTCGCGCGGCCAGACCTGGAAACGGTCGCCCATGCCGACCACGGCGATCCAGTCGCCGGCGCGGATGCCGAACATCTCGCACAGCGCCGGCGGCAGGGTGATGCGGCCGGCCTCGTCGAAGGAGAGCTTCGCCATGCCGCCGTAGACGGTGGTTTCGAGCGCCGAGCGAAGCGGGTCGCCGAATGGCAACTCCTCGATCAGGCCGGCGTAACGGTCAAACAGGGCCTTGCCGCCACCCTCGAGGCAGTCGGCTTCAATGGACGGAAAGCAAAAGACGCCCTCAAAGGGCTGACCGACGGCGGCGCGAAACTCATGCGGCACAACAATGCGCCGCTTGCTGTCGAGCTGCTTCTCGAAGGTCGAGAGGAACACCGCCCCAGTCCCCTGCCCCTAGATCGCCGACCCCTTCGGCGACAGGAACTGGGTTAACATGGGATGAAATGGGATGCAACGACACTGAGGTGTCGTTCCTTCGCGAAAACAACAATGTCAAAGGGGCTGAAGGTTAACGTCTGTAAACGCTCCACAGAACATACATGGAACGCGTTAAGTATAGCGGGGATAACCTGGCTCACTTTGGGGGGAGAGGGATCAGACGGCCTGTAAGCCGGGTTCTGTGACGCGCCCGAAGACGCGCGACGATCATTCCTCTGGACCGGCCATTGCTGACCGGTTCTCGCGACCAACCCGGATGCCTCGGGCCGGAGACGGCCCTGCCCCCTTTCGAGGGCGCGGAATCCCTATTCGGTCTTGCTCCAGGCGGGGCTTGCCATGCCGTCCCTGTCACCAGGTCCGCGGTGGGCTCTTACCCCACCCTTTCACCCTTCCCGCCGCCGCAGCGGAGGAGGTTTGCTTTCTGTGGCGCTATCCCTCGGGTCACCCCGGGCGGGCGTTACCCGCCGCCTTGTCACCGTGGAGCCCGGACTTTCCTCGACCCCCGAAGGGACCGCGATCGCCCGGCCGTCTGATCCGGGGCGGTTTGTGAGGGCTGGGTGGCGGAAGGTCAATGCGTGCTTCGACACGCGCCGTCGGCGCTGCTGAGCATGACGTTGTTTGAAGCGCTCCCGACCACGTCATCCTGAGCAGCCGCGAAGCGGCGTGTCTAGGGACGCAAGGCCCTACGCCGCCGCCCGAAGCACCGCCATCAGCGTCGCCCGCGTGAGCCCGTCGGCCACGCCGTCCCAGCGGGTCTGGACCCAGTGGCGCTGGAAGGCGCTGACGGTCTCGCGGGTGGACTGGTCGAACCGGCCCGAGGGGGCGCAGTCGTAGCCGAGCCGCGTGAGCCCGGCCTGCAGCGCGAAGACGCCGACGCCCTCGGCGCCCTCGACCAGCGGATCGCCGGGCGCGGGATCGGCCTCGGCCCAGATCCCATGACCGGCTTCGGCCAGACGCTTCCACGGGAACAGCTCGCCGGGATCCTCCTTGCGGGCCGGGGCGACGTCGGAGTGGCCCAGGATGCGGCTGTCGTCGATCGACCAGCGGGTGCGGATGTCGGCCACGAGCGCGATCACCGCCGCGACCTGGGGCTCGGGGAAGGCCCGGTAGCCGAACTCGTGGCCAGGATTGACGATCTCGATGCCGATCGAGGCGTGGTTGACCCCCTCCTCGCCCTTCCAGAACGACACGCCGGCGTGCCAGGCGCGGCGCGCCTCGGGGACGAGCTGGAAGATGCGGCCATCCTCCTCGACCAGGTAGTGGGACGAGACCTTCGCCTCGGGATCGCGCAGTCGAGCCAGGGCCGCCTCGCCGGACTGCATGCCGGTGTAGTGCAGCACCAGCATGTCCGGGACCTTGCTCCGGGCGTCGAAATTGGGCGATGGGGCCGCGATGAACGCCAGCGTCATTGCGAACGGTTCCGGATGGCCATGAGCAGGGGCATCACGCGATTGGGCCTCAGGGCGATAATCAGCACCCCCAGTAGCGCAAGGCCGGCCCCGATGGCCATCCGGCCGTCGAAGTGGTCGTTGGTGATGAGCACGCCCATGATGATGGTGAACAGCGGCGTCATCAGCGTCAGCGGCGAGATCAGCGTCGCCTCATACTTCTGGATCAGGCTGTAGTAGAAGGTGTGGCCGAGCACCGACACGATGACGGCCGAGAAGACGACGGCCGCCAGGAATCCCCAGCCGGCCTCGAGCGCCAGGGACCACTGATTTTGTTCGGTGAACGCGCTCAACACCGCCAGCGGCCAGAAGGACGAGAACCCGACCCAGGCCTGGAACTGGAGCGGCTTGATGCCCTCCATCTGCTTCATCATCACCGCGCCCAGCGAGCCGGCGAAGGCGGCGGCGGCGACCAGCCACAGGCCGAAGGACATGCTCATGCCCGTCGGATGCCACATGACCACGACCGCGCCGGAGAGGGTCAGCGCCATGCCCAGGCCCCGCCGCCAGCGCACCTTCTCGCCCAGCATGAACATCGACAGCACCGTGGTGATCGGCACGCCGAGCTGGATGACGATGGAGGCGGCCGACGGGCTGGCGGTCTTGAAGCCGATGAACAGCAACGCGAAATTGCCCGCGCCCATCAGCATGGCGACCGTGATGATCCGCCAGGTCGGGCGCGGGGCGGGCAGCAGCCACGGCAGGGTGCAGAGCGCCACCAGCGCGAACCGCACCGTGGCGTAGAACAGCGGCGGCACGCCCCACTCCGCCACCACGATCTTGCTGACGATGTTGTTGGACGCCCAGACGACGCAGACGAACAGGAGGATGCCGAAGTCACGAAGGGCCATGGCCGGGGTCTAGCCGCGTTTCGTGACGGAAAGCGAGGCCTTGCGCCGCGTGAAACGCAGGGCCGTGCGGTCGGCGGAGAAGGAGCAGACCTTGTTGTCCACCAGGCCGACGGCCTTGGCTGCGGCCATGACCTCGACGTCTTTCACCCTCAACAGCTTGCCCTTGAGCGAGACGACCCAGAGCGCGCCCCTGTCGGCCAGCGCCGGGACCAGCTCGCCGATGCCGGCCAGGGCCTGGGCGCTGTCAGCGCCGTAGAGCAGGATATCCAGTTCGCGAAGGTCATCAACCACGACCGCCCGCGTCGCCAGTTCCGCCGCGAAGTCGGCGTCGTCCAGATCCAGGATCGCCGCCCGCATGCCGGCCTTGACGCCCAGCTTGTCGAGCCGGCCCGGCGGGTTGGCGATGGCCTGCGCCCACTTCGCCGCCTTCGCCTCGCCCAGCGCGAACCGCTCGCCGCTCGCCAGCACCAGGTCACCGGCCTCGGCAGCGATGCCCCTCAGCGCTTCGCCCTCGAACACCCGGCGCGTGGCGCCGCGGAAGACGAGCTTCGGCGCCTCCCACTGCAGGCGGCCGACCTCCTCGCCGTCCGGAAGCCTTGCGCGGATGTCGGAGACATCCTTGCCCATCAGACCGAACCGCGGGCCTGGAGCTTGCGGCAGATGTCCGCGAAGGCGCGCCGCAGGGCGGCCGGCGGGGTGAAGGGGCCGGCGTTCTGATAGCCGTGGTTGATCCCGATCGGCGCGTCGCTCTCGAAGACTGACAGCAGGGCCTCGTCGATCGGCCCCCGCGCCTGCACGCCCCCGGTCGCGGCGGTGGCCACGAAGCCATGGGCGATGGGCCCGGCGCCGAGCGTCAACCGCTCCTCGCTGTCGACCGGCTTCAGGCCGGGCAGAAGGATCAGAAAGCCCTGGCCTGAAGCGCAGACCATTCTGAGGTCCGGCTTCGCGGGATCCCCGTCGACCATGTGGACGATCTCGACGCTGTTCTGGCCGGAGCCGAACGCCCAGTCGCTGGCCGCCGGCTTCGGCGCGGGCGCGTCGCCCGGCCTGGCCGACGGCGCGGGCGGCGAGCAGCCGACGACCGCCGCGGTCAGGACCAGCGCCAGAAGTCGGCGCATGGTCAGGAGCCTTTGAACACGGCGGGCCGCTTCTCGAGCAGCGCCTCGACGCCTTCCATATGGTCGTCGGTCAGGTGGCTGATCGCCTGGGCCGCCGCGCTCATCTCCATCAGCGTGTCGTAGCTGGTGGTCTGGCCGTGCTTGAGCAGGCTCTTGGCGAGGCGCAGGGCGTGCGGCGGCTGCTGGGCGATGCGTTCGGCCAGGGCGATGGCTTCGTCCATCAGGGTCTCTGCCGGGACGACCTTGCTGACCAGGCCCCACTTCTCGGCCGTGGCCGCGTCGACCACATCGCCGGTGAACAGCAGCTCGCTGGCCCGGCTCATGCCGATGGTGCGCGGCAGCAGCCAGGCGCCGCCGTCGCCCGGGATCAGGCCGAGCTTGAGGAAGGTGACCCCGAACCGCGCGCCCTCGGCGGCGATGCGGATGTCGGTCATGCAGGCCACGTCGCAGCCCAGGCCGATGGCCGGACCGTTGACGGCGGCGATGGAGGGAACCTCCAGACCGTAGATCGAGCGCACCACGCGGTGGATGTTGTTGCGATAACCGTCGCGAAGCTCCACGCCGTTGCCGGCGAAGGCGCCTTCGCGGGCCTTCATCGCCTTGACGTCGCCGCCGGCGGAGAAGGCGCGACCCGCGCCGGTCAGCACCACGGCGCGGATGTCGCGGTCGGCGTTGATCGCCGCGCAGGCGGCCGCCACCTGGTCGCCGTCCCCCGGCGCGCCGAGGGCGTTCATCGCGTCCGGCCGGTTCAGGGTCAGGATGGCGATATGGCCGCGCTTCTCGGTGAGGATCAGGGACATGGGCGATTTCCTGGAGGTGTTGGTTTGGATTCCGGACGTCTTACCGGGGCGCGGTGGCGCTGTCCTCTCCGTTTACGGGGAGGGGGCCATGCGGAGCATCGTGGCGGGGCAGCGCCGCGGCTTGAGGAGGCTCTGCCTTGCACTGCGCCCGCTTCTGTCCCGTCGGCTCTACCCCTCCACCGCTCTCCGAGCGGCTCCCCGCCCCGCGAGCGAGGAGAAGGCGCGGGTCGCCACTTTGCTGTGGAAAACTCAAGTCATTGTCAGTTCAGGAAGACTTCGCACGCATCCACAGCCTGTCCACAGGCCGTCAACCGTGGGCCGGACAAGCATTCACATGGGGGATGTTCTGGGCGGTTGCTTCATACCGGGTCCGGGAGCACAGTCAAGTCGTCGAGAGGAAACGCGGCGCGGGCGAGACGGGAAACCGGAAGGCCGGGCGGGCGGGACGCTCCAGGACCCAAGGATCGGAGGGAGACCTCCGGAGACCGGACCGGGAGCGGATCAGCAAGGACCAGGGCGCAAGCCCGGGAGACCGGCGGATCCACGACCTCCAGACCGCAAGTCTCGCAAGAGGCTTGGGTAAAGGGGCGATGCGGCCGGGCGACCGGAAGCACCGTCCCTTTGCTCTATGGGGGCTCCAGTTCCCCAGACAGGCCCCAGGCCATCATGGGAAGAGGAATCGCGCGGAGCGCGGTGATGGGGCAGCGCCGGCGACGGGCGTCGCCCTGCTTTTCGCGCCCATGCCTGAAACTCCCGCGCCGCCCCCGCGACCTCGGCGGAGTCTGTACCCGGACGCGCGCCTCGCGCGACCCGGGGGGCGAGGCCGTCTCTCCCCTCGCTACGCTCCGGGACGGATCGAGAAGGCTCGACGAACAGCGGTCCGGCGCCTACCTTCCCTGTCAAATCCGGGGAGACTTCCATGCTTTCACGTCGTCTGATGCTGGCTGGCGCCGCTTCGAGCCTGGCGGCCGCCTGTGCGCCCGGGAGCGATGACGCGACGGTCAAGGCCGCCGGCGCCCTCACGACAATCCGCTTCGCGACGGACTGGCGCGCCCAGGGCGAGCATGGCGGCTTCTATCAAGCCCTGGCCACCGGCGAGTATGAGAAGCGCGGCCTGAAGGTCGAGATCCTGCAGGGCGGCCCGGGCGTGAACGTGCCCCAGCTGCTGGCCGCCGGCGGGGTCGAGATGGGCATGGGTTCCAACAGCTTCATTCCGCTGAACATGGCCAAGGAGAAGGCGCCGGTGAAGGCCGTGGCCGCCTTCTTCCAGAAGGACCCGCAGGTCCTGATCGCCCACCCGGACACCGGCGTGAACTCGATCGCCGACATGAAGGGCCGGCCGATCCTGCTGGCCGACGCCTCGGTCACCGCCTTCTGGGTCTGGCTGAAGAGCAAGTACGGCTTCACCGACGCCCAGGTGCGCAAGTACAACTACAGCCTGGCGCCGTTCCTGGCCGACAAGCGGGCGATCGTGCAGGGCTATCTGTCGAGCGAGCCCTACACCATCGAGCAGGAGGCGGGCTTCAAGCCGGCGACCTTCCTGCTGGCCGACGAGGGCTACCCCGGCTACGCCACCATGGTGCTGGCGCCCGACGCCCTGATCAAGGACAGGCCCGAGGCGGTGAAAGCCTTCATCGAGGCCAGCGCCGTCGGCTGGCAGACCTACCTGAGCGGTGATCCCGCCAAGGCAGACGCCATGATCCTGAAGGACAATCCGGAAATGACGCCGGCCTTGCTGGCCAACGCCCGCAAGCAGATGCGCGACTACGGCATCGTCGACTCCGGGGATTCGAAGACCGGCGGGGTCGGCGTAATGACCGACGCCCGCTGGGCCGAGTTCTTCAGGGTAGCCTCGGAACAGGGCGTCTATCCGAAGGACATGGACTACCGCGCCGGCTACACGCTGCAGTTCGTGACGAAGGCCTAGTGCCAGGACCGGAGACCGCATGACCGCCTCGCTCACCAACGTCGAGGTCGACTATCGGGGCCGGGGACGGGTGTTGGGGCCTGTCGACCTTGCCATCGGCGAGGGCGAGATCATTGCTCTGGTCGGACCGTCGGGCTGCGGCAAGTCTACGGCCATGCGGCTGCTGGCGGGCCTCGAACAGCCCACCCGAGGCGTCGTCCAGCGGCAGGCCGGGCGAGGCGAGACCTCGCTGGTCTTCCAGGCCGCCACGCTGGCGCCCTGGCTGAGCGCCGCGGCCAATGTCGCCCTGCCGCTCGAGCTGTCCGGCCTCGACCGCCGCACCGCCCGCGACCGGGCGTCGGAGGCCCTGGCCCGCGTCGGCCTTTCCGGCGTCGACGCCTCGCGGCCTGCCCAGCTCTCCGGCGGCATGGCCATGCGGGTGTCGCTTGCCCGGGCGCTGGTGACGAAACCGCGCCTGCTGCTGCTGGACGAACCTTTCGCGGCTCTGGACGAGATTACCCGCCGCACCCTGGCCGACGATGTGCTGACCCTTTGGGCCGAGCTGAAGCCCGCCATCCTCTTCGTGACCCACAATGTCGAAGAGGCCGTCTACATGGCTTCAAGGGTGGTGGTCATGACGGCCGGACCAGGCGCCATCGCCGGCGAGGTGGCCATCGAAGCCCCCCTGCCCCGGCCCGCCGGCTTCCGCGTGACGGAAACGTTCCGCGCCGACGCCGAGACCGTGTCGGCCCTGCTGGCCAAAGGCATGGAGCGGGCGGCATGAAGTCGCTGACCGCTCTGGCCATCCCGCTGGTCTTCATCGCCATTCTGCTGGCCGTCTGGGAAGCCGTCTGCCGGCTCAGCGGCGTGCCGGCCTACCTGTTGCCGCCGCCCTCGGCGATCGGCGCCAGCCTGGTCGAGGGTTGGCCGCTTCTGCTGTCCTCGGCCTGGAACACCCTGTTCACGGCCCTGACGGCGCTGATCGTCGCCAGCCTTCTGGCGTCGGGTCTCGCCCTGCTGACGGCGCTGAGCCCTGTCCTCGAGCGGGCGATCCAGCCCGTCGCCGTCACCTTGCAGGTCACGCCGGTCATAGCGGTGGCCCCGCTGGTCATCATCTGGGCCGGGCTGGACCATCCGGAGCGGGCCGTGGTGGTGCTGGCCACCATCGTCGCCTTCTTTCCGATCTTCTCCGGGGCGGTCACCGGCCTGAAGGCGGCCGACCCGGATCTTACGCGGCTCTTCGACCTCTATGGAGCCGGCCGCCTGCAGAAGCTGCTGCGCCTGCGGCTGCCGTCGGCGGTGCCGTTCCTGCTGGAGGGGCACAAGGTCGCGGCCGGACTGGCGGTCATCGGAGCCGTGATCGGCGAGTTCGTCGCCGGGTCCGGCGGCGCCCAGGGCCTGGCCTGGCGGATTCTCGAGGCCGGCAACCGGCTGCAGACGGCCCGGATGTTCGCGGCGCTGTTCGTTCTGGCCGTGATGGCGGCGCTGCTGCATGCGCTGCTCCAGCTGGCCGAGCGCCGGGCCCTGGTCTGGTGGCGAGGCCGTTAGGCGCGGATTAAGCGGCGCGCGTTAAGCACTGAGCCCTACCCTTGCGGCGGACTCCTGCATGCGTCTTGTTCTTGCCATTACGATCCTGACGGTCAGCGCCGCCGGCGCAGAGGCCGCCGAGGATCGCTACGGTCCGCCCCGCGACCGGTCCGGGACTGCGTCCGGGCAGACGGTCGCCGCGCCCTACACCGGGCCGCTGCTGACCTGGACCGGCAAGACACCCGGGCCGATGTCGGCGACGCCCGCGCCCGCGCCTGCCCCGGTCCCGGCCATGCCCCAGCCGATGGCCGCCTGGGCCGGTCCGGCCGCCGTCGCGCCCGGACAACGCGCCGCCCCCTATCCGTCGATCTACGCTCCGGCCCCGATCACCGCCGCCTACACCCCCGCGCCGCAGGCGCCGGCCACAGCGGTGCAAAGGCCGCTGCCGACCAGCCTTTACGACCGTCCGGCCGCCGCGCCGATGGCCGCCGCCCCGGCTGCACCCTCCCCCGCCCCCGCTCCCGCGCCTCGCCCCGCAGCGCCCGCGCGCCCGCAGGCCGCCATGCCGCCCGCGCCGTCCGCGCCGACGCCGGTGCGCGCCCCCGGCGACGCCGGCCGGTCGAAGGCCTATTCCGTGCTGCGCGAGTTCGGCGGCGTGCCGGACCCGATCGATATCCCGCCCCCGACCTCCTACTGGGCGACCCGGGCCGACAGCGCGCCCGTCGACGCCGTCGAAGCCAGCCTGGCGCCCGCCGGCGGCGTCGGCTCCGATGAAGTGGCAGGGGCGGCGGGCGAGGAAGAGGCCTCCGAGGCCGCCCGCCGTCGCGAACGGGACAGGGATCGCGCCCGGGCGGCAGAGGCGAGACGATGAGCGTGACCGGCAGCCGACTTCATGACCTGATCTCGCTCGCCCACGAGCCGTCCAGCGAGCGGCGCCGCGAACTGCTGCGCGGCGTGACGGACATGTTCTTCTCGGGCGAAGCCCATGGCGCTACTGAAATCGGCCTGTTTGACGCCGTGCTGGGCAAGCTGGCCAGCGAGATGGAGGTCGCTGTCCGCGCCGAGCTGGCCGACCGCATGGCCGACGCCGAGACCGCGCCCCGGAGCCTGATGCGCCGGCTGGCCGCCGACGAGATCGAGGTCTCCCGCCCCGTGCTGGAGCGCTCGCGGGCGCTCAGCGACGACGATCTGGTCGAGGTGGCCCGCACAAAGGGTCAGGACCACCTGCGGGCCATCTCCCGACGGCCCACCGTCTCGACGGTCGTGTCCGACGCCATCGTCGAGCGCGGCGACGACGACACGCTGGGCCTGCTGCTGCGCAACAGCGGCGCCGAGCTGTCGCGCAGGGCCCATGAGCGGGCCGTCGACCGGGCGGTGGCCAATCCCGAGCTGCATGAGGCCGTTGTCGGCCGAGAGCAGCTGCCGATCGACCTGCTCAACGAGATGTACTTCGTCGTCGAAGCGCGCCTGCGCGACCGGATCACCAGCGCCAACGCCGCCATCGACCCGGCCCGGCTCGAAGCGGCCCTTGCCGCCGGCCGCAAGCGCGTCGCGCTGGGCGACGGGGCCCTGCCCGCGGACTTCGCCGAGGCGGAAGCCGCCGTCCGCGCCCAGATCGCCCGGGGCGATATGGGGCCGCGGGTCCTGGCCGCCATGCTGCGTAACCGCGAGACCACCCGGTTCCTGATTGCGCTGGCCGAAATGGCCGACATCGACTTCCACACCGCCCGTCGCATCCTGGAGCGCAAGGAACTCGACGCCCTCGCCATCGTCTGCAAGGCGGCCGACTTCGACCGCAGCCTGTTCCTGACCTTCACGGTACTGATCCTGGATCGCGCCGACGACGCGATGACCAGGGCCAAGTCCTACGGCGACCTTTACAATGGCCTGCCCCGCGAGGCGGCCCTGCGCACGATCCGCTTCTGGCGGATGCGGCGCACGACCGGGGATGTCGCGGCGGCCTAGTCCGCCTCCCCGGTCACTTTTCCGGACGATCCCCCGTCGCGGCGGGCCGCGCCTTGCCCTAGATATGGGACATGCGCACAGAAACGCCCCAGCCCGTTCGCCTGACCGACTACCGGCCGCCCGCCTACCTGATCGACGAGGTCTTCCTCGATTTCACGCTCGACCCCGCCGCGACGCGGGTGAAGGCGAAGCTGACGGTCCGGCGCAATGGCGACCATGCCGATCCGCTGGTGCTCGACGGCGACGGGCTGAAGACGTTCTCGGTCGCGGTGGACGGCGTCGACCACGCCTTCGAGGAGACCGCCGAGACCCTGACGCTCGCCGACCTGCCCCCGAGCTTCACCCTGGAGACCGAGGTCGATATCAACCCGTCGGCCAATACCGCGCTGATGGGGCTCTACATCTCCGGCGGCCGGTTCTGCACCCAGTGCGAGGCCGAGGGCTTCCGGCGCATCACCTGGTTCCTCGACCGGCCCGACGTCCTGGCCCGCTACACGGTTCGGATGGAGGCCGACAAGGCGTTCGACCGCCTGCTGGCCAACGGCAACCGCGTCGAGACCGGAGACCTGCCCGGCGGTCGCCACTACGCCGTCTGGAATGACCCCTTCCCCAAGCCCTGCTACCTGTTCGCGCTGGTGGCGGGAGAGCTGGACGAGCTGGTCGACAGCTTCGTGACCATGTCCGGCAGGACCATCGACCTGCGCGTCTATGTCGACACCGGTATGGCCGCCCGCGCCGAGTACGCCATGGACAGCCTCAAGCGCTCCATGAAGTGGGACGAGGAAGCCTTTGGCCGGGAATATGATCTCGACCTGTTCATGATCGTCGCCGTCCGCGACTTCAACTTCGGGGCCATGGAGAACAAGGGCCTCAACATCTTCAACGCCGCCCTGCTGCTGGCAGACCCGCAGACCGCGACCGACATGGACTACGAACGCATCGAAAGCGTCGTGGCCCACGAGTACTTCCACAACTGGACGGGCGACCGCATCACCTGTCGTGACTGGTTCCAGCTCTGTGTGAAGGAGGGGCTGACCGTCTTCCGCGACCAGTCGTTCAGCGCCGACATGCGCGGCGAGGCGGTGCAGCGGATCAAGGACGTGAAGGCCCTGCGCGCCCGGCAGTTCTCCGAGGACGCCGGCCCGCTCGCCCACCCGGTGCGGCCGTCCGCCTACATCAAGATCGACAACTTCTACACGGCGACGATCTATGAGAAGGGCAGCGAGGTCATCCGCATGCTCAAGATCCTGCTCGGCGCGGAGATGTTCCGGACCGGCATGGACCTCTATTTCGACCGCCACGACGGCGAGGCGACCACGGTCGAGGCCTTTATCCAGTGCTTCGCCGACGTGTCCGGCCGCGACATGACCGCCTTCTTTGGCTGGTACGAACAGGCCGGCACCCCGACCGTCGACCTGACCACGGACTGGGACGCCGGCAAGGGCGAGGTAGCCATCACCCTGCGCCAGCACACCGCGCCGACGCCCGGCCAGCCGGACAAGAAGCCCCTGCCCCTCCCCGTCCTGATCGGTCTGCTGCATGACGACGGCCGCCCGATGGGCGAGGAGACGCTGGTCATCCTCGACGCGGCGGAGACGACCGTCCGCCTGCCTGCGCCGGAACGTCCGGTGCTGTCGCCGCTGCGTGGGTTCTCGGCGCCGGTGAACCTGACCACCGACACGCCGGACAAGGACCGCTACGTCCTGCTGGCCGCAGACACGGACCTCTTCAACCGCTGGGAAGCCGGCCAGGGCCTGGCCCGCGACCTGATCCTGGCTCGCGCCGCCGGGACGCCGGACGAGGTGGCCGAGGAGCGCTACGCGGAGGCCGTCGGCCGGGCGCTGGCCGACCAGGCCGCCGAGCCGGCCTTCAAGGCCCTGATCCTGACCCTGCCGAGCGAGCCGGACCTGTCGATGGCCATGGCGCCCGCCGATCCGGCGGCGATCCATGACGCTCGCAACGCGCTGCGGGCGCGGCTTGCGGTGCATCTGGGCGACGATCTTCGCCGCCAGCACACCGGCCTGTCGGACGGCGCCGCCTTCTCGCCGGACGCCGCCTCGGCGGGCCGCCGGGCGCTGCGCAATGCGACGCTGGAGCTGCTGGCGGTCGATCCACACAGCGGCAACCGCGATTTGGCCGCCCGCCACTTCGAGACCGCGACCAACATGACCGACGCCATCGGCGGTCTGAACGCGCTGATCGAGCTGGGCGGCGAGGCCCGCGACAAGGCGCTGGCCGACTTCCATGCCAAGTGGAAGGCCGAGCCCCTGGTCCTCGACAAGTGGTTCGCCGCCCAGGCGCGCGATCCGTCCGACCAGGCGCTGGGGAGCGTGCTCGGCCTGACCGCCCATCCGGACTTCGACGGCAGAAACCCCAACCGCCTGCGGGCGCTGGTCTCGAGCTTCGCCAACTTCAATCCGGCGCGGTTCCACGATCCGTCGGGCGACGGCTACCGCTTCCTGGCCGACCAGATCATCGCCACCGACACGGTGAACCCGATGACGGCCGCGCGGCTGGTCGAGCCCCTGGGGGCCTGGCGGCGCTATCGTCCCGAACTCGGGGCTCTGATGAAGGCGCAGCTGGAGCGGATTGTCGCCGTCGATGGCCTGTCCAAGAACGTGTTCGAGCTGGCCAGCAAGGCGCTGGCCTAGCAGGCGTCCACTTCCCCTGCGGCCAACTGACTCACAACCTGTGCAAAGGCGGGTTTGGCCCGTGACGCGACAGGAACGCTTCCGTAAGATTCCCTGTCGGGGAAGTGACTCGGGCGCGGGGATTCGAAGGACTTGGCGGGGAAGAGTCGCAAGGCAGGCAAGGCCGGCGAACCCGCTTTCGCTTTGGGAGAGCCGCGCCTGTCCGATGGCGGCCTGGTGCGGGTCGTCATCCTGGCCGCACTTCTGTTGCTCGCCATCTACACCTTCTTCGGGGTCCAGAGACTCGAGCGGAACTGGATCCGCCCGGGCGATGCCGGCCCCGATGCGGCGGCCCAGGTGCTGGCCGCCCGCCTCGACGTCGAGGCCGCGCGCCGCAATGGCGGACTGACCGCCGGCGTCGCCCTGATCGACCGGTCGCCGGACTCTCCGATTGATGCGGCCGAGACCGTCCTTCGCGGCGCCGGGGACGGCGTGCTGGCGGCGGCCGTGGTCGCCGGCGACGGCATCGGCGCCGTGGCCGGTCGGGCCGAGGCCGCCGACTGGAAGGGCGCGGCGCGTCAGGCCATCGCCTCGGGACGAAGCAGCTGGATCGGCGTACCGGCCGGCGACCCCGGACGGCTCTATGTCGCGCGGGTGGTGCGCGACCGCACCGTGCTGCTGACAACCCAGGACCTGTCCCGACTGCCGCTCCGCGCGGCGGGGCGGTCGTCGGCGGCGGTCGCCCTTCCGGACGGCCGCCTGCTCGCCGCGGGGGGCGCCGGGGGCGTGACCCAGGCCTCGACCGTTCGCGAGGCCTTCGCCCTGTCCGCCGACGACCTGAAGCCCGACCAGCTGACCCGCGCCCGGCGGCCCGACGGGGCGCTGATCGATGTGGCGGCCAGGCCCGCGGTCGGCGGCGCGCTTTGGGCCATAGCCGCCAGCCCGCCCGCCGGCATCGTCGCGGCCAATCGCGACCGGATCGACAGCATCGTCGCCCTGCTGGTCCCGCTCGGCATCGGCATCGCCCTGGCGCTGCTGCTGTTCAGCCAGAGCCGCAAGGCCGAGGCCGCCCAGCGCGCCTTCGTGCAGAGCGAGCAGCGGTTCCGCATGGCGGTAGAGGCGGCGCGCTGCGGCATCTGGGAGTGGGACCTGAACCTGGACCAGGTGTTCATGTCCGACGTCACCGGCGTCATCTTCGGCTGGGGCGGCGGCGGCGTAGTGGGCGGCCAGGAGGTGCTGGACCGTGTCGCCCCCGATCACCGCGAACGCGTCCGGCAGGCTCTGGCCCATGCGGCGACCTACGGCGCGTTCGACGTGTCGTTCCGGGTGCCCGCTGCGGCCGGCGGACGCTCGCTGTGGATCGACGCCCGCGGCCAGGGCCTCGGCGCGCCAGGCAGCGAAGGCTACGGCCGGATCATCGGCGTCGCGCTCGACGTTACCGAGGAGCGCCTCGCACAGGCGCGCGCCCAGGCCGCCGAAAACCGCCTGCGCGACGCCATTGAGAGCGTGTCCGAGGCCTTCGTACTCTGGGATCGCAACGGCCGGCTGCTGCTGTGCAACCGCAACTACCGCAGCGTCTTCAACCTCGAGCCCAAGCTGCTCAAGTCTGGCGCGGCCCGCGACTATGTCAGCCGCTTCGTCCAGCTGGCCATCAAGCAGGAGATCGTCGGGCCCGACGGCCACCGCGGCATCCGCGAGGCGGAGTTGAACGACGGGCGCTGGATCCAGATTTCCGAACGGCGCACCGCCGAGGGCGGCCTCGTCATGACCGCCGCCGACATCAGCGCCATCAAGGCTCAGGAGGAAGCCCGCCGCCTGAATGAGGAGCAGCTGCAGCACGCCGTGGCAGGTCTGGAACGCAGCCAGGAACAGCTGGCCGAGCTGGCCCGCAAGTACGAGACCGAGAAGGTCCGCGCCGAAGCGGCCAACAAGTCCAAGTCCGAGTTCCTGGCCAACATGTCCCACGAGCTGCGCACGCCGCTCAACGCGGTCAACGGCTTCTCCGAGATCATGATCGCCGAAATGTACGGGCCGATGGGCGACCCGCGCTACAAGGAGTACGCCCAGGACATCCACAACAGCGGCCAGCACCTGCTCGCGCTGATCAACGACATCCTCGACATGTCGAAGATCGAGGCAGGCAAGATGAACCTGAAGTTCGAGCCGATGAGCCTGGAGGACGTCACGGAGGACGCCGTTCGGCTGGTGCGCAACCGCGCCGAGGCGGCCGGGCTCGAACTGGCCGTCGACTTCCCCTTCCTGCCCGAGATCGAGGCGGACTACCGGGCGGTCAAGCAGGTGCTGCTGAATCTGCTCAGCAACGCCATCAAGTTCACGCCGAGGGGCGGCCGGGTCACCGTCCGGGCCGAGGTCCGCAACGACGGCTTCGGCGAGCGGGCGCGCATCTCGGTGCAGGACACCGGCATCGGCATCAGTCGCGAAGACCTGGCGCGGCTGGCCCAGCCCTTCGAACAGGTCGAGAGCCAGCACAGCAAGACCACCCAGGGCACGGGCCTTGGCCTGGCCCTGACCAAGGCGCTGATCGAACTCCACGAGGGCGTGCTGGAAATGGACAGCGCGCCCGGCGAGGGCACCACGGTGAGCTTCAGCCTGCCGATCCGGCGCGGCTTTTCGACCGTGGCGGCCTGACGGCCTAGACCAGCGCGCGCCTGTACATCGCCAGCAGGGCCGCCCAGGCGCGTTCAGCCTGAACCTCATCGTAGACGGCGCTGCCGCGAACGCACCAGCCGTGACCGGCGGGGTAGACCTCGATCACCGACCGGCGGCCGGCGGCGTCCATGGCGACCTTCAGCCTGTCCTTGATGGTCGGGTCCTGCCTGTCGTCGTTATCGGCGACGGCGACCAGGAACTCCGCCGTGGTCTTCGTCAGCAGCAGGTGCGGGCTGGTCGGCTGGTCGGTGTAGAGGCCGCCGCCGTGGAAGCTGCCCACGGCCCCGATCCGGTCGCTGACCGCGGCGGCGGTGCGGAACGAGAGCGGGCCGCCCATGCAGTAGCCCTGCACGCCGGCGCGCCGGCCGGTGTCGGTCTGCTTCAGGCCGTCGAGGAAGGCGAGATAGGCGACGGCGTCGCGGTCGGTCCCTTCGGGCGTCACCGTCTTGCGGAGTTCGCCCAGCTTGGCCCGGTCCTCGGGCCTGTTCCAGTCGAAGGCGCCGTCAACCACCGGCGCCTTGCGGACGCGGTAGTAGAGGTTGGGAACCAGCACCACATACCCTTCCCCGGCGAGGCGACGTCCCATCTCGCGGAAGGCCGGACGCAGGCTGACCACGTCGGGCCAGATCAGAACAGCGGGCCAGGGCCCTTTGCCCTCCGGAAAGTAGAGCGCCGCGTCACAGACGCCGTCCGGCGTGGTTATCTCGACGTCGGTCCCAACCACCGGGACGCCCGCCCGGGCGACGCCGGCCGCCCCGACGGCTGCCAGGCCCAGCAGCCCGAAGCCCCGGCGGGACAGGGTCGGGTCCACGATCAGCCCCGAGTGAATGTCGTCATCGCACATGGAGAACCTCTTCGTTGTCGGAGCGCGCCGTCAGTAGATGCGCTGATCCCCACGCAAGGAAAGGCCTATCGCCGCACCGCGGTCACTCCGGCGGCCCCGGCGGCGGCCCCCCGCCCTCGTCTTCCGGCCGGCGCATCTGTTGCAGGCGACCGGCCGCCATACGGGTCATGACCGCGCGCAGGGACTCGGACAGGGCCGAGCGTTCATCAGGCGGCAGGGTCGCGGCGAAGGCGCTGATGTCGCGCTCGAGACGGCTGCGCGCCTTGAACTCCAGGGCCCGCGCCCGCTCGAGGTCGGCCGCGACCGCCTGCGCGTCATAGGGCGTGGCGGCCATGGCGTCGAAGGCCTGGCGTTTCAGCCGGCGCGACTCGACCAGATCAGCCCGGGTCTCCCGCGTCGCCCGCGCCAGCACCTGACGGTAGGCGGGCCGGTAGGCCTCCGACAGACCCCGCCCCGCCATCCACATCGGGGCCCGGCGCGGCGCGACCGCCTCGGCCTCGGATCCCCGCTTGCCGCCGCCAAACACCAGGGCGCCGACCCCGAGGCCGACGAGGAACAGGTTGAGGGCCAGCGAGACGACCAGGCCGGTCAGAAGCCAGCGCCCCTTCATGTCGTGCCTCCAAGCTCTTCACCCAGGCCGGTGTCGTAGAGGGTGGTGAGCAGGGCCTCGTCCTCCCCGAGCGGCGCCTGGGCCAGGGACAGGCTGACCCCGGCCATCACCCCTGCGGCGGTGGCCGCGGCCAGACCGGCGCCGACGCCGGCTCCGGTCATCCAGCGCCAGAGGCGTGACCGCCGGGCGCGCGCGGCGGGGGCGGCGGCGATCACGCGATCGCGCAGGGCGATGGAGGCGGACAGGGCCGGCGCCGCATCCATCAGGGCGTCGGTGGCGCGCGCCTCGGCGAGGACGGCGTCCGCCTGCTCCGGCGACGCGGCCATGAAGGCGTAGGCGGCGTCCTGCACCTCGGCCGGCCAGCGAGCGATCGCGCCGCCCCAGGCCTCCGCCAGACTCTGGAACCTCTCGAACGTCATCATCCTACTCCCTGAGGTCCGCCAGCGCCGCGCGCAAGGCCCGCCGACCACGCGCCAGCAGGCTTTCGAGCGCCTCGACCGAAACCCCCATGAGGCCGGCCGCCTCGATGTTGCCCAGCTCCTGGTAGTGACACAGCACCACCGCCTCCCGCTGCCGGTCCGGCAGAGCGCCGAGCGCGGCGTTCACCCGGCTCCCGGTGTCGCCCGCCAGCAGCCTCCGGTCCGGCGCCGGACCAGGATCGACCTGTTCGGGCGGCTCGGCCATCGGCTGCTCCCGCCGGCGTCGCAGGCGGTCGTAGCAGAGGTTCATCGCCACCCTGTGCAGCCAGGTGTCGAAACGGGCCGCACCCGGGACCCAGGTCGGCGCCTGTTTCCAGGCGCGCAGGAAGACCTCCTGCGCAACATCCTCCGCCTCTGCGGCGTCGTTGAGCATGCGGTGGGCGAGTTGCAACAGGCGCGGCAGCTTGCGGGCCACCAGGGCCTGGATGGCCGCCGGATCGCCGCGCCCCACGCGCGCCACCAGGTCCTGATCGGGATCGTTGCCCGTCAATCGCAGCTCCACTCCGACGGCGCGCCCCCCAGCCCGCCGCCGCCCCCGGAGGGACGGCTCGCGCCGGAGTGTCAGCGACCGCCGCCACCCGGACCGCCCATCGGCCCCTTGCGACCGGCCTGCATCTCGGCGGCGCTCAACGCCCCGTCGCCGTTGACGTCCATCCGCGAGAAGCGGCGCTCGACCATCTTCTCGATTTCGGACGCGGTCAGGAAGCCGTCCCTGTTGGCGTCCATCATGCCGAACATGCGGCCGGCTCCGCCCTTGCCGTCCTCGCCGCCCTTGCCGGCGCGCTTGCCGCCCACGGCTTCCATCTCGGCCTTGGACAGCTTGCCGTCCTTGCTGGCGTCGGCGCGCATCATCATCGCCACGCGGCTGGTCTTGAACTCGGCCAGGGTGACCTTGCCGTCGCCGTTGGCGTCCGGACGCGCCATGCCCTGGGCCGATGCGGCGCCGGCGGAAAGGGCCAGTGCGGCGGCCGCGAAAATGATCGTCTTCATGGTTGGAACTACTCCTGTGCGCCCCTCGTCCCGTTCAACGGCGAGGCGGCCGGGTTCCGTCGCGCTAGAGCAGCGCGCCACGGCCGGCGGTCACCTCGGAATAGCGGTGGACACGGACCGACTGCACCAGGCCAAAGCCGATCATCACCGTCAGCATGACCGTGCCGCCATAGCTGAGCAGCGGCATCGGCACCCCGACCACCGGGGCCAGACCCATCACCATCGCGCCGTTGATCAGCACATAGAGCGCGAAGGTCGCCGTCACCCCCGCCGTGGCCAGCCGCCCGAAGTGGCTGTGGCTGATCGAGGCGATACGCAGGGCCATGAAGATTACCGCCCCGTAGAGGAACAGGATCGAGAAGCAGCCGGCGAAGCCGAACTCCTCGGCGAGGGCGGCGAAGATGAAGTCGGTGTGCTTTTCCGGCAGGAAATTCAGCTGGCTTTGGCTGCCCAGCCCGAAGCCCTTGCCCATCAGCCCCCCGGCGCCCAGCGCGATCTTGGACTGAAGGATGTGGTAGCCGGCCCCTGACGGATCGGCCGCCGGATTGAACAGCACGTCGACACGCGCGCGCTGGTACTCGTGCAGGACAAAGAAATACATCACCGGGGCGGCCACCGCGACGGCGGCTATGCCGGCGGCGATGAACTTCCAGGACAGGCCCGCCAGGATCATGATCGCCACGCCGGTGAACAGGATCAGCAGCGAGGTGCCGAGGTCAGGCTGGTGGGCGACCAGCAGGGTCGGCATGGCGATCAGGGCGGCGGGCACCAGCAGCCACCAGCTGGCGCGGGCGCTGTCGGCCGACATCCCGTGATAGAAGCGGGCCAACGCCAGCACGACGCCGACCTTCATGATCTCGGACGGCTGGAACCGCAGCGGCCCGATCTGCAACCAGCGCTGCGCCCCCTTCGAGACATCACCGAAGAACTCGACCCCGAGCAGCAGCACCAGGGCGACGATGTAGACGGGGTAGGCGACCTGGAACCAGAGGGTCAGCGGACACATGGCCAGGACGATCATCAGCACGAAGAACAGCGCGAAGCGGATCAGGTGCGCCGCCGCCCAGGGCGTCCAGGACAGGTCGGCGGCGGAGAACATGATCAGCGCGCCCGCCCCGGCGATCAGGCAGAGGACGAAACAGAAGGTCCAGTCGATCTCGGCGAACTTGATGATCAGCCGGTCGCGTTCGCCGGGGCGGGTCAGGGCGCTGGCGGTCATTGGGCAGCCTTGGGGGCGGGAGCGGGAGACGGCGGGGGCGGCCCACCCTCGATGGCCGGCTCAGGCGCGGCGCCCTCGATCGGGGCGGCGGGATCCAGTTCCGGCAGCGGCAGGGGCTGCTCGACGCGGGCTCTGATCTCGGGATCCTTGAGCAGCGCCATGCGCATGACTTCGCGCGCCCGCGGGGCCGCTGCGGTGCCCCCGCCCAGACCGCCGTGCTCGATCAGCACTGAAATGGCGTAGCGCGGCGCCTCGATGGGCGCGAAGGCGATGTACCAGTTATGGTCGCGCAGCCCCCAGCGGAAGCCGGCGCTCTTGCGCGACTCCCCGTCGCGGAACACCCGAACCTGCGCCGTGCCGGTCTTGCCGGCCATGCGGATATCGCCCAGGCCCAGCTGGCTCTGGCGGTAGGCGGTGCCGGAGGTGTCGTTGGCAACCGCAATCATCCCGGCGCGGACATATTCCATGAACTCCTGCGCGTAGGGCAGGTCCGGCGCGGCGTCGCCCCGCGGCCGCTCGACGCCGCCGACCGACTTGATCAGGCGCGGGCTCAGCGCCTTCCGCCCGTTGGCCAGCCTCGCGGTCATGACCGCCAGCTGCAGCGGATTGACCGCGATCAGACCCTGCCCGATGCCGTAGTTGACCGTGTCGCCCGGGAACCAGGTCCGGTTGGCCGGATTGCGGTTGGCCTTCCGCTTCCACTCCCGCGAGCCGACGATGCCCTTCTTCTGACCCGGTATGCCGATGTCGAAGGTCTGGCCGAAGCCGAACGCCTTGGCGGCCTTGGCGATGCCGTCGGGGCCGACCTTCAGCGCCGTCTGGTAGAAATAGATGTCGCAGGAGTTCTTGATCGCCTCGTGCATGTTCTGGGAGCCGTGCCGGCCCCAACACCGCCAGGTGCGGTTGCCGAAGTACCAGCCGCCCGAGCAGTTGATCCGCACCTCCGGATCTACGCCCGCCTCCAGCGCCGCCATGGCCACCATGGGCTTGAAGGTCGAGCCCGGCGGATAGGTGCCGCTCATCACCTTGTCGAGGAGCGGTTTGCGCTCGTACTCGGCCAGCGCCTTGTACTCCGGACCGGACAGGCCCTTGACGAACCGGTTGGCGTCGAAGCTGGGCGCCGAGGCCATGCAGAGCAGGTCCCCGGTGCGGCAGTCCATCAGCACGATGGCCCCGCTCTCCTCGCCCATGACTTCCAACGCCCGCTGCTGGATGTCGGCGTCGAGGGTGAGGCGGATTTCCTTGCCGGGCGTCGGCGGGATGTCGCCCTCCGGGTCGTTGCGCACGACCCGGCCCTGGGCGTCGACCTCCTGCTTCTGCGCGCCGGCCTGACCGCGCAGCTCGATGTCGAAGGCCTTCTCCACGCCCTGCCGCCCGATGCGGAAGCCGGGATTGTAGAGCAGCGGGTCGATCGTCAGCCCCTTGTCGGTGACCGCCTTGATGTCGCGGTCGTTGACGCGGGCCACATAGCCGATGACATGGGCGAAGGCGCCCCCGAACGGATAGACCCGCACCTCGCCCATGTCAGCCGTGACGCCGGGCAGTTCCGGGGCGCGGACGTTGATGCGCGAAAACTCCTCCCAGCTCATGTCCTCCATGACCTGGACCGGCGACTTCTTCGGCGCCCGCTTGATGTCGCGGATCAGGCGCTCACGGCGCTCTCCGACGACCGGGACGAGCTGGGCCAGCTTGTCGACGATGCCTTCGACGTCGGTGTCGGTCTCGCGCGAGACCAGCAGCCGGAAGTTGGGACGGTTCGACGCCAGGGTCACGCCGTTGCGGTCGAGGATCAGGCCGCGCGGCGGCGGGACGAGGCGGAAGTTGAACTGGTTGGACTGAGCGAGCTTCTGGTAGCGCTGGGCCTCGACGACCTGCAGGTGGACCAGCCGTCCGCCCAGCGCCGCCAGCCCGACGCCGGTGATCCCGCCGAGCAGGAACGCACGACGCGTGAACGCGCCCTGGCGTTCATTGACCTCGGTGAAGAAGATCGTCGGCTCGCTCAACGGAACCTCACGTCGGCGTCGTCGAAGCGGTCGATCAGGCGATGGGCGAACGGGTACAGCAGGCTGGTCGCCAGGAACTGCCAGAAGACCGCGATCAGGTTCGGCGCAGCCTTAACGTCCAGCATGGTGATCAGGTAACCGGTCGCCAGAGCGGCCGCGCAGACCCCGGCGTACCAGGCCCACATCATCGGCCGGCTCTGGCCGGTCATCATGTTTCGCATGAACAGGGTGCCGGCATAGGCGACCAGCAGCGACACGCCCCAGAGGCCCATCGCCCCACCCCAGAACAGATCGAGGAAGCAGCCCAGGGCCAGCAGGGTGAGCGGCGCAATGATCGACGGCCGGATCACGGCCCAGCCGAACGCGCAGATCAGCGGGAACACCGGCTCCGGCAACTGCAGGCCCCAGGCCCGCAGCGGCGAGGCGAACAGGATGGTGAAGCCCGTGCAGAGCAGCGCCGGCACGCCGATCCAGCGCCACGGGTCGAGGGGCCGCGCGGCGGAGAAACTCATCGCCCGCCCCCGGGGGGCGCGGCGGCGGGCGCGGCCGGGCGGGCGGCGGGCGCCGGCGTCGGACGCTGCGGAGTGGCTGCCGGCGAGGTGGCGGCCGGACGGGCGGCGGGCGGCGAGGCAGGCGGCGCGGACGTTGTCGGCGAGGCGGGCTTCGGCTTCGGCGTCGGCGCCGGCGCCGGCGCCGGCGCGCGGATGATCCGGTCGTCGGGGTTTTCCGTGATCACAGGCGGCAGCTGCGTCTGCTCGAGCGCCTTGCGGTCGACCAGCTGGGCGTAGTCGCGGAATTTCATGATGCGGACCCAGTCGATGGCGCCGGAGTCGGCGTCCAGCGCCACCCGCCAGCGGCCGTCCAGGCCCTTGACCACCCGCCCGACCGGCAGGCCGCGCGGCAGCACGCCGCCGTCGCCGCTGGTCAGCACGCGATCGCCGGCCCGGATCGCCTCGCGACCGCGCAGGTACTCCAGCCTCGGATTGGGGCCGCCGTCGCCGGTCAGAATGGCGCGGGCGTTGGTCCGGTCGATCATGACCGGCGTCTTCGAGGCGGCGTCCGTCAGGAGCAGGACCTTGCTGGCTCCGCGCGCCACCCCGACCACGCGACCGACCAGGCCCCGCTCGCTCAGCACGGGGAAGCCGACGACGACGCCGTCCTCGACGCCGGCGTTGGCCAGCCGATAGTTGGCCAGCGGTCCGCGCGAGTCCGAGACGATCCGCGCTGTGACCATTTCAATCGGCGGATCGGTGCGGATGCCCAGCACAGCGCGCAGGCGCTCGTTCTCGTCCTTCAGCCGGACAGCCTCGTCGGCCTGCTGCTGCAGCAGCACCAGCTCCCGCTTCAGCCGCCGGTTCTCGCCTGCCGTGAAGAAGTAGCTGCCCAGCCAGCCCATGATGTCGCCGGTCCATTCGCCCGGCTTGGCGACGACGCCGCCGACCGGCGCGGCGACGGTGTCGACCGCCTGTCGCGCGGCCCCGTAGGCCTCGGTCTGGAAGGTTTCGCGACGGTCACTGAGCAGCATCGCGCCGCCAATGATGACAGCGACGATCAGGGCCACCGCCGCCGTCCAGGTCAGCGGGACCTTGAGTTCACCGAACGGATCCTGCCGAAGCGGCACCCCGTACCTCCGTCGCCACGCCCCCGAGCGCCCGACCTAGCCTGAAGATGTTACGCGAGGGTGCTTTCGAGGACGCCCTTCATCCATTTCGGGTGTTCAAGAACCTTGCCACAGCCCAGCGCGACGCAGGACAGCGGGTCGTCGGCGACCGTGACCGGCAGGCCGGTATGGTCGCGGATCTCGGCGTCCAGGCCGCGCAGCAGCGCGCCACCGCCCGTGAGCATGATGCCCTTGTCGGCGATGTCGGACGCCAGTTCTGGCGGAGTGGCCTCCAGCGCGACCTTCACGGCCTCGACGATCTGGCTCACCGGCTCGTGCAGGGCGTCGGCGGCCTGCTTCTCGCTGATCCGCACTTCCCGCGGCACGCCCTGCATCAGGTCGCGGCCCTTGACGTCGATCGACAGGCCCTCGCCGTCGGCCGGCGCGCGGGCGGTGCCGATTTCCTTCTTGATGCGCTCGGCGGTGGTCTCGCCGATCAGCAGGTTATGGTGCCGGCGCATGTAGCTGATGATGGCTTCGTCCATCTTGTCGCCGCCGACCCGCACCGAGCGGCTGTAGACGATCCCGGAAAGGGACAGCACGGCCACCTCGGTGGTGCCGCCGCCGATGTCGACGACCATCGAGCCGGTCGGTTCATGGATAGGCAGGCCGGCGCCGATCGCCGCGGCCATCGGCTCGTCGATCAGGCCGACGCGGCGGGCCGAGGCGTTGAGGCAGCTGTCGTTGATCGCGCGCCGCTCGACGGCGGTGGCGCCGGACGGCACGCACACGATCACCTTGGGATTCACGAAGCCCTTGCGGTTGTGAACCTTGCGGATGAAGTACTTGATCATCTCCTCGGCGACTTCGAAGTCGGCGATGACCCCGTCGCGCATCGGGCGGATGGCTTCCATGTGGCCCGGGGTGCGGCCCAGCATCTGCTTGGCCTCTATGCCCACGGCATGAACGACCTTTCGGCCGCCGACATTGCGCAGCGCCACGACGCTCGGTTCGTTCAGCACGATGCCCTTGCCCTTCATGTAGATGAGGGTGTTGGCCGTGCCGAGGTCGATGGCGATGTCGTTCGAGATGGCGCCGAAGAGAGAACCGAACATTCAGGGCCTTGGGGTCAAAGGAGCGTTTTGGGACTGGCGAGGCGATGTACCGCAAGCCCGGCGCCACACCGCGAGCGCACCCCCCCGGGGCGCAGCGTCGCTGAAGCGGCTGAACATGCTGATGTCACGCCGTTTGCACCGCGAACGTGTTGAATTCAAGGTCTATTAAGACCCGCTTTCATCCGAGCGCCGCGAGGGCGACTCCGAGGGCCGTGAGGCCGCCGAGTATCCACTGCGCGAGGCTCACCCGTTCGGCGAAAAGTCGACGTCCGGCGAGCGCCGCCATCGGCATCTCGACCACGCCCACGGCCCGCACAAGCCCTGCCGGCGCAAGGGCCAGCGCGATAAACCAGCCGGCTGAGGCGGCCGCGCCGAAGAACCCCGCGCCGATGGAGATCCGCCACGACCGGACCGCCGCCGTCAGGGCGGCCCGATCGCGAATCGCCAGCCAGGAAGTCAGCGCCGCCGACTGCATGGCCTGCACCACGGCCACGGTGATCAGGGCTGCGGGAATCGGATGGTCCGCATCCAGACCAATGGAGGCCTGCCGGAAGGCGTTGGCCGAGATCGCGAAGCAGAAACCGGACAGCGTTCCGAGCGCCGCGGCGGTCCAGTCGCCGGCCTCCTGTCCCCGTTTGGGCCAGGACAGCGCGACGAGCCCCGCCGTCGCCAGCCCGATGCCCATCCAGGCAAGCGGTGTCAGGGGATCGCCGAAGATGACCAGGCCCAGGATGGCCGCGAACGGCAGCCCGCTTTGCTGGAAGGCCGTTCCCAGCGCGAAGCTGGAGCGCTGCATGGCAGTCAGCAGCGCCGCCGTCGCGCCCAGCTGCATCAGTCCACCCAGCGCGCACCAGGCCAGGTAGGTCGGCGAGACGACCGGCTCCACCGGCAGGAACAGTAACGCGACAGCGACGAAGACGAGGCTGAACGGCAGTCCGAACAGGAACCGCACCAGCGTGGCGCCCCACGGTCCGGCCCCGGCCATCAGGCTGCGCTGGGCGGCGTTGCGCGCGACCTGGAAGACGGTGGCGAGAACGGTGGCGGGGATCCAGAGCATCAGGACCTCTCCTTCTCCCTCGAGGGGAGAAGGAGTCTCGGCCTAGAACCCGCTCGCGATCGCCGTTTCCGGCCGGCCCTTCTCCTTGCGGGAGAAGAGGTTGTTCAGCGCATTGACGTAGGCCTTGGCGCTGGCGGTCAGGGTGTCGGTGTCGGCGGCGGCGCCGGTGGCGATGCGGCCGTCCTCCTCGAGACGCACGGAGACCTGGGCCTGGGCGTCGGTGCCCTCGGTGACCGCATGCACCTGGAACAGGCGCAGCGCCGCCTGGTGCGGCACGATCTCGTGGATGGCGTTGAACACCGCGTCGACCGGGCCGTCGCCGCTGGCCTCGGCCTTCTTCTCCACGCCGTCAACGTCCAGCGTCAGTTCCGCCGACTGCCCCTCGGTGCCGGCGATGACGCGCAGGTGGACCACACGGATCCGCTCGGAACCGCGCGCCAGGGCGTCGTCGACCAGGGCGATGATGTCGTCGTCGAAGACGTGCTTCTTCTTGTCGGCCAGTTCCTTGAACCGGATGAAGGCCTCGTTCAGCGCGTTCTGGCCCAGCTCGTAGCCCAGGGCCTTCAGCTTCTCGCGGAAGGCGTGGCGACCGGAGTGCTTGCCCATCACCAGGTTGGTGGCGCCCTGCCCCACGTCCTCGGGACGCATGATCTCGTAGGTCTCGGCGTTCTTCAGCATGCCGTCCTGGTGGATGCCGCTCTCGTGGGCGAAGGCGTTCTTGCCGACGATCGCCTTGTTGAACTGCACCGGGAAACCGGTGATGGCCGAGACGTAGCGGCTGGCGCGGGTGATGTGGATCGGCTCGACGCCGGTGCCGAAGCCCAGGTCCTCGCCGCGCACCTTCAGCGCCATGACGATCTCTTCCAGCGCCGCGTTGCCGGCCCGCTCGCCGATGCCGTTGACCGCGCACTCGACCTGGCGCGCCCCGCCCTGCACGGCGGCCAGGGAGTTGGCGACGGCGAGACCCAGGTCGTTGTGGCAGTGGGCCGAGAAGATGACGTTGTCGGCGCCCGGCACCTTCGCGATCACGTCGCGGAACAGGTTGGCGTACTCTTCCGGATAGCTGTAGCCGACCGTGTCAGGCAGGTTGATCGTCGTCGCCCCGGCGCGGATCGCCGCCTCGACGCAGCGGTACAGGAACTCGCGCTCGGTGCGGGTGGCGTCCTCGGCCGACCATTCGACGTCGTCGGTGTGGTTGCGGGCGCGGCTGACCGAGGCGGTGACCGCCTCCAGCACCGCGTCCGGCTCCATCTGCAGCTTCCACTTCATGTGGACCGGGCTTGTGGAGATGAAGGTGTGGATGCGCCCGCGCTTCGCCGGCTTGATGGCCTCTGCGCAGCGGTCGATGTCGGCGGCGGCGGCGCGGGCCAGGCCACAGACCGTGCTCTCGGTCACCAGCCGGGCGATGGCGCGGACCGCCTCGAAGTCGCCGTTGGAGGCGATCGGGAAGCCGGCCTCGATGACGTCGACCCCCATCTCCTCGAGGATCTTGGCCAGCTCCAGCTTCTCGTCGTGGCTCATCGAGGCGCCGGGCGACTGCTCGCCGTCACGCATGGTGGTGTCGAATACGATGACGCGGCCGGCGTCGGATACGGAGGTCATTGGAAGGGTGCTTTCGTCGGGGTCCAGGGGATCAGGCGGTTAGTACAAGGCCCCTGAGCACCCGGTCGCGACAGCGCGCGACTAAGCGGTCGCCCAGGGGCTGCTAAGCCCCGGGGTAAGAAGAAGACGCAGGCTGGTTTGCACGCGTTGCATGAGACGTGGATACAGAATCCGGCGGAATCGCGCAAGGGTCTTGCGCGCGGAACGGCCCAGCCGCCACTCCGCGCAAGTTTATGTCCGCAAACGGCCTACTTCGGACGGGTGACGATCGGGAAGTCGGGTGACGGACGGTCAAACCAGCCGGTCAGACGCTGCAGGGCCAGCGGATTGCCCTCCACCTTCGCCTCGCCGCTCATTACCTTGGCCGCGAGCGGTGCGCCGGTCAGCAGCGACTGCATCAGCAGGGGGCGCGGCAGCGTCAGGGTCGCATCAGCCTTTGCGCCCTCGACAGCCGGCGCGGCGGTGAGCACGCCGTTGCGGACCTGCACCAGGAACCGCTCCTTGCGCTCGGGGAAGGCGAAGATGACCCGCAGCCTGGCGTCGCCCGCCTTTTCCGGATCCAGCCGCACCGCCAGCAGGTCGAAGATCATCGGGCTGGGCAGGTTGGCGATGATGTCGGGCGAGCCGGCGACCGGCGAAGGGGTGGGGCCGCCGGCGCGAAGCTCCGCCGCGCCGGACAGGTACATGTTCCGCCACAGCGAGCTCTCGGCCTGCCAGGCCATCTGTTCGTAGACGCCCGCCAGAGCCTGGCTGGCTTCGGCGTCCTTCGGATTGTCGAGCACCACACTGTTGAGCAGCGTCGCGGCCCAGCTGTACTCGCCGGCGTCATAGGCAGCCCTGGCCAGGACCTTGACCTTGGCGGCGCCGCCCATGGCCACGACATAGCGGCCGGCCTGGTCGGCGGGGTCGAGCACGGCCAGGTTGACCGGGTTGGCGTCGTACCAGCCCATGTAGCGCTGATAGACCGCGCGGCTGTTGAAGCTCATCGAGCCGTAGTAGCCGCGGTTGAACCATTGGCGCGCCAGGGCCGGCGGCAGGGCGATGCGGTTGGCGATCTCGGGGCCGGTGTAGCCGTGGTTCATCAGCCGCACGGTCTGGTCATGCAGGTATTTGTAGGCGTCGGCGTGGTCGGCGAGGTAGGTCCGCACGACGTCGCCGCCGAAGCGCGGCCAGCCGTGGCTGGTGAACATGACGTCGGTCCGCTCGCCATACAGCCGCAGCGCCTCGCCGAGATAGCCGGACCAGGCGCGGGCGTCGCGCACGAGGGCGCCGCGCGGCGTCAGGACGTTGTGCATGGTCGGATTGGCGTTCTCGGCCATGCACAGGACCCGCCAGTCCGGGAAGTAGAGGTTCATCTCCGCCGGGGCTTCCGTGCCCGGCGTCATCTGGAACTCGATCCGCACCCCGTCGATGACGAGGGTCTCGCCCGTACGCTCGATGGTCCGTGTCGGCGCGATCAGGGTCATGGTGCCCTTGGAGATCGCCTGGCCGATACCCGAGGTGATCTGCCCCTGCGGCCCGGGGACCAGATTGTATCCGAACTGGTAGGTGGCCCGCCGGCTCATGGCCACGCCGGCGATGACGTTCTCGCTCACCGCCTCCTCGAGGAAGCCGTGCGGCGCGATGATCTGGACCTTGCCGGCGTCGACGTCGGCCTGGCTGACCATGCCCTTCACCCCGCCGAAGTGGTCGGTGTGGCTGTGGGTATAGATGACCGCGACGACAGGCCGCGCGCCGAGCTTCTCGTTGACCAGCGCCAGGGCCGCGGCGGCGGTCTCGGCGGAGGTCAGCGGATCGATGACGATCCAGCCGGTCTCGCCCCTGATGAAGGTGGCGTTGGCGACATCAAAGCCGCGCACCTGCCAGATCGTGTCCGAGACCTGGAACAGGCCGTTCTTGCGGAGCAACTCCGCCTGCCGCCAAAGACTGGGATTGACCGTTCCGGGCGCCTCGCCGGTGATGAAGTCCCAGGCCGTCAGGTCCCAGGCGACCCCGCCGTCGGCGCGACGGATCACCGTATCGGCCCGGGTGCCGAGGAAGCCGCGGGTGGCGAAGTCGTAGTCCTGACGGTCGGCGAAGGGCAGCGACTGTGTCAGCGCCTTCTGGGCCTTGAGCGTGGCCTCGGACGGCGCTTCGGCGGCGGTTGCGGGTGCGGCCAGCGACAGCGCGGCCAGCATCACGGCGAAGGATCGGCGCATGGTTTCCCCCAAGGTTTCTTGTGTCTTGGCGTCCGGTGTAGCGCGGCCCCGGCGGGAAACTGTCACCCCGGGTACAATTCAATCAGGGCGGGTCTCGGTGTCCTCACGCTCGGCCGCGTCCTCGCGATTGCGCAGCCACTTGCGGGCCACCCAGGCGCCGCCGACCCAGATAACGGCGGCCAGGATGAGCAGCACCACATGCGGCGTGCTGTCCCCGCCGCCCTCCCCGATGGTCTGGAACAGCTGGAACGCCGAGTTCCCGGCGAACGCCGTGAGGGCGATCTTCGGAATGATGCCGATGCCGGTGCCGGCGAGGAAGTGGCGGAACTTCATCGGCGCGACGCCGGCGGCCATGTTGACCACGATGAAGGGCGCGGCCGGCACCAGCCGGACGATGAGGCTGGCCATGAAGCCGTTGCGGCCGATCAGCTTCATGAACCGCGCGACGCCCTCACTGGCGACATCCCGGATGAGCCGCCCGCCGAACAGACGTCCCAGCCAGAAGCCGATGGAGGACGACACCATGGTGCCGATCCAGCTGTAGACCAGCCCAGTCCACGGCCCGAAGGCCACAACGGCGGCGGCGATCAGCACGAACTGCGGCACGCCGATGAAGGCCAGGATGGCGAAGGCGCTGACCGCCACCGGCAGCGCCCAGATCCCGTGGGCCGCGCCCAGCCAGCCCTCGACCGCCGCCTCGCCGTTCACCCCCAGCAGCGGGGCGGCGAACAGGAAGACGATCCCCACCCCGCCGAACAGCAGGAACGAGACCGCCACCGTGCGCCAGGCCCGGGCATCCATGTTGGTGATGAATTCGATGACGCGCTTCATGGTCGCCAAGGCCTCGCCCATAGCGGCGGGCGGGTCAAGCGATGCGGGCGCCTTCGCCGGCTTCGTTGCACCGCAGCGGAGTCGCGCGTAAGACCCCCGCAATCCGAACAAGACAGACAGTCCGGGGAGCCCCATGTCGCTAGAGTCCGACGCCCTGCGTCGCATCGCACCGTCCGCCACCATCGCCATCAGCGCCAAGGCGCGGGCGCTGAAAGCGGAAGGCAAGAACGTGATCGCCCTCAGCGCGGGCGAGCCGGACTTCGACACCCCCGACAACATCAAGGACGCGGCCATCGCCGCCATCCGCGCCGGCAAGACTAAATATACGGACCCGGATGGAATGCCGGAGCTGAAGGTCGCCATCTGCGGCAAGTTCAAGCGCGAGAACGGCCTCGACTACAAGCCGAGCCAGATCCACATCGCGCCGGGCGGCAAGCCGGTGATCTACAACGCCCTGGTCGCGACGGTGAACCCGGGCGACGAGGTGGTGATCCCCGCCCCCTACTGGGTGTCCTACCCCGACATGGTCCTGCTGGCCGGCGGCACGCCCGTGTCGGTCGAGACCACGGCGGAGAACGGCTTCAAGCTCAAGGCCGCCGACCTCGAGAAGGCGATCACGCCGAAGACCAAGTGGCTGATCCTCAACAGCCCGTCCAACCCGTCGGGCGCCGCCTACACGCGGGCCGAGCTGCAGGCGATCGCCGACGTGCTGCTGAAGCACCCGCAGGTCTGGGTGCTGACGGACGACATGTACGAGCACCTGGTGTTCGACGACTTCGAGTTCGTGACCATCGCCCAGGTCGAGCCCAAGCTCTATGACCGCACCCTGACCATGAACGGGGTCTCAAAGGCCTACGCCATGACCGGCTGGCGGATCGGCTACGCGGCCGGCCCCGAAGCCCTGATCAAGGCCATGGCCAAGATGATCAGCCAGACCACCTCCAACCCCTCGTCCATCTCGCAATGGGCGGCGGTCGAGGCGCTGAACGGCACGCAGGACTTCATCAAGCCGAACGCGAAGCTGTTCCAGAAGCGCCGCGACCTGGTGGTCTCGATGCTGAACCAGGCCAGCGGCATCCACTGCCCGACCCCGGAAGGCGCCTTCTACGTCTACCCGTCGGTCGAGGGCCTGATCGGCAAGACCGCGCCCAGCGGCAAGGTCATCAAGACCGACGAGGACTTCGCCGTCGAGCTGCTGGAGACCGAGGGCGTCGCCGTCGTCCACGGCGCGGCCTTCGGCCTCTCGCCCTTCTTCCGCATCAGCTACGCGACCAGCGAGGATGTGCTGGAGGATGCCTGCGGCCGGATCCAGCGGTTCTGCGGGAATTTGAAGTAGGCGTCAGCTTCCATCACGACCGTCATCCCGGGCCTTGGCCTAGGATGACGGCTTGCGCCCGGTGGCCGAATTCCGCCTTCGACCCATAGCGGACGTTGAAAGCGAAGCCTGCAAACGTCGCTTCCTGCTCCTTGCTGACGCGCGGGAGGTCTGCTTCCGGATGAGACCGGGTCGGCAAAGAGTGAAAGTCAGGCGCCCTGCGTTCTCAAGGCGGCTGCCCGGGCGATTTCAAGGATCAGGGCGAAGTGTCGCTCCAGGTCCTCGGACAGGTGCGCGGAGGCGGTCACGCTGCGCGGGGTGACCGCAAGAAGGCCCTGGGCTTCTCCCGCTTCCAGCAGCCGCCGGACATGCTGGCGGGACGTAAAGGCCTTGCGCGCCAGTGACGATCGCGAGACCGGGGCGCGATCCAGCATTTGCCGGCGGTCCCGGGACTGGCTGACGATCAACTGCTCCATGATCCGCTCGCCGCCGTCACGATTGAGGAACAGCACGACCGGCATGTCGGGACCCGCGAAAAGATCGCGTCGGCTGACCGAGAGTCTGCCCAGCGTGATCATGAACCGCCGCCGGAAGTCGGGATCGCCGATCGCCCGCGCGGCCGGCGCGGCTTCTGGCGCCAGCCTGGCGATGGTCCGGACGGTGACCTCCGTGAAGGGCGCCATGGCATCGATGAAGCGCGGCTCCAGCCGGTAGACGCGGTCCATTGCCGACGGCGCGGGCGGACCCGAGAGCATGCCGTTGAGCTCGCAACGCCGCAGATAGGCGATGACCCGGCCGCGGCTGCAGGTGCGATTGACCCGGGCCGACTCGACGATGTCGCGCGCGCGGACTTCCCCGAAGACGGCATCCAGAATGACGAGACCGCGGCTCAGCGACTGGCGGCCCAGGTCGCTGATCAGCCACCGGTCGACGGGCGCCATCCGGCTGTAGTGGTCGAGGCTGTCGCGGCAATGGTCTTCGACGGCGGCCCGGAACTCAGGATGTGAACGCAGGCGCTCGAAGGCCTGTGGAGATAGAACTTCGTCTCCCCCCGCGCGTGCCGGCGCGACTTCCATAAACTCCGCTCCCAGACGTCCAATCGACCGCTGACCCAGCCGGCCGCTCGCCGGACCCCTGCCACGCCAGGGCCCCTTCGAGCGTTCGTCTTGTCAAAAATGTCCACTGCCGGGTCAAGCGGGGGTCCTGCATTTTCCCCGGCGTCGGCGGTGCAGTCGCTGCGTATTGGGGATTTTTCGTGACACTTGCGCTTACTGGTCTCGGCGATGCGACCTTCGAAGAGAATACCGTCAACGCCACGCCGCAGCTGATCGACGCGAACGTCGCCTTCACCGCGACCTCCGCCAGCTTCAATGGCGGGACTCTGACGGTCAGCGGGCTGCTGGCCGAGGACCGCGTCTCCATCGCCAACGGCGCGACGATCTCCCTGAGCGGCGGCGTGGTCTACTATGACGCCGACGGCGCCGGCGGCGCGACGGCGGTGGCCATCGGGACGGCCAGTGGCGGCGTTGGCGCAACCTTCGCCGTGACCTTCAACGCCGCCGCAACCGCCACGGCCATCGACGCCCTGATCGAAAGCCTGACCTACGCCAACGTCAGCGACACGCCGACGGCGACCCGAGGCCTGGTGTTGAACATCACGGATGGAGCGGGGGGGAGCCTGGGCGCGGAGGGAGGCGTGGCCTTCTCCGAGCGCACTGGTGCGGCCAGCCCGTTCGATGGCATCAGCGCCGGCTTCAATGGCGCGGCGACTTTCGCAGATCTGGACAGCGACGGTGACCTCGATGCGCTGGTCGGCGAAGAAGGCGGCCGGCTGGCGTATTTCGAGAATACCGGCACGGCCTCGGCTGCCGTTTTCACAGCCCGAACGGGCGCCGCAAACCCGTTCAATGGCGTCGATGTGGGCTACCGCAGCACTCCCGCCCTCGTCGATCTCGACGGCGACGGCGACCTGGACGCGGTGGTCGGGAGTTCAGACGGCCCCCTGCTCTATTTCGAGAACACCGGCACGGTCGGAGCTCCCGTCTTCACCCAGAGAAGCGGCGCGGCCAATCCGTTCAACGGCGTCAATGTGGGCTACGCCAGCATGCCGACTTTTGCCGACCTGGACGGCGACGGCGATCTGGATGCCGTGATCGGGGAGTCCTACGGCGTCCTGCATTACTTTGAGAATACGGGCACGGTCGGGGCTCCTGTCTTCATCCAGCTCGTCGGCTCGGCCAATCCCTTCGATGGCATCGATATAGGCGATGGCAGCGTGCCTGCCTTCGCCGACCTGGATGGCGACGGCGACCTGGACGCTGTGGTCGGCGAGTTTTTCGGTCAGCTCAGATACTTCGAAAATACCGGCACAGTTGCGGCCCCGGCCTTCACCCAAAGAACCGGTGGCGCCAATCCTCTCAACGGCGTCTATGTCGGCTATGAAAGCGTTCCGACCTTCGCAGATCTCGACGGCGACGGCGATCTGGATGCTGTGGTCGGAGATCGCTACGGCACACTGCATTATTTCGAGAACACCACAGTCCGTGGCGCGACTGTAACGGTCAGTGTCACAGCGCAGAACGACGCCCCCTCCGCGTCTGGTCTGCCGACCGACGTGACGGTGGCCGGAGACATGTTCGGCGAGCTGGACCTGTCGGCGGTCACCCTCGGCGACGGCGACGGCGACAATCTGACCGTCGTTCTCACCGCTTCGGCGGGCACGATGACCGCCGCAAGCGGCGGCGGCGTGACGGTGACCAACTCCGGAACCGGCGCGATCACCCTGACCGGCACAGCCTCGGCGATCGACAGCTTCGTGAACACGGCGTCGGCCATCCAGTACACCGGCGTGTCGAACGCAACCGGCGACAATGTCGCCACGGTGACGGTCACGGCCGATGACGGTTCGGGCGCGGTCACCTTGGGCGTGGTCAATGTCGACATTACGAACGACGCGCCCTCGGCCACCGGCTTGCCGACTGATGTGACGGTGACCGAGGACGCGGCCGCGAATCTCGACCTCTCGGCCGTGACGATCAGCGATCCGGACACGACCGGTTCGATCACTGTCGTGCTCACCGCCTCAGCGGGCACGATGACGGCCACATCGGGCGGCGGCGTGACGGTGACCGACTCCGGAACCGGCGCCATCACCCTGACGGGCGCGGCCTCGGCGATCGATGACTTCCTGAACACGGCGTCGGCTATCCTGTACACCGGCCCAGCCAACGTCAGCGGGAACAACACCGCGACGGTCACCATCACGGCAAACGACGGCTTTGGCGCGGTCACGCTGGGCACGGTCAACGTCGACATCACCAATGTCGACGACCCGATGAGCCTGACCGGGGTCGCTACCTCGGCGACGTTCGGTGAGAACACGGTCAACGCCGCGCCGCAGCTGCTCGACATCGACGTCGCCTTCGTGCACGCCGACAACGATTACGGCGGCGGGACCCTGGAGGTCAGCGGCCTGCTGGCCGAGGACAGGATCTCCATCGCCAGCGGCGATACCATCAGCCTGTCTGCCGGGACGGTCTACTACGACGCCGACGGGGCGGGCGGCGCGGCCGCGATCGCCATCGGTACGGCCAGCGGCGGCTCGGGCGCGACCTTCACGGTCACGTTCAACGGCTCGGCGACCTCGGCGGCCATCGATGCGCTGATCCAGAATCTGACCTACGCCAACGTCAGCGACACCCCGACGGCGTCGCGCACCCTGACCATCAATGTCACCGATGCGACGGGGGACAGCCTCAACAGCGCCCCGAGCTACACAGGCAGGACAGGCCCGGCCAATCCGTTCAATGGTTTCAGCTTGAGTGCCTACAGTGCGCCGGCCTTTGCCGATCTGGACGGCGACGGCGACCTGGACGCGGTAAGCGGGGAACACTACGGTCGGCTCCACTATTTCCAGAACACCGGCTCCGCTTCGTCTCCCGGGTTCTCGGGCGCGGCCAACTCTATCAATACGGTTGATATCGGCTACCGAAGCACGGCGGCCTTCGCCGACCTGGACGGCGACGGCGACCTGGACGCGCTGGTCGGCGAGTATTACGGTCAGCTCAG
>JAIYCQ010000029.1 GCA_027487945.1 Caulobacteraceae bacterium | reverse complement strand
ATCGCCGAGCTTGAGCGGGCGGACTGGGACGGCTGCGCGCCGTCGGGCGCTGGCTACAACCCGTTCGTGTCCTTCGATTTCCTCGACGCCCTTGAGCAGTCGGGCAGCGTCGGCGACCGCACCGGCTGGGCGCCGCATCACCTCAGCGTCGAGGACGAGGCCGGACGGGTGGCGGCGGTGATGCCGCTCTACCTGAAGAGTCACAGCCAGGGGGAGTATGTCTTCGACTGGTCCTGGGCCGACGCCTATGAGCGGGCAGGGGGGCGTTACTATCCCAAGCTCCAGTGCGCCGCGCCGTTCTCGCCGGTCACCGGGCCGCGCCTGCTGGTGCGGCCGGACGTCGACCCGGACGAGGGCCGCCAGACGCTGCTGGGCGGGGCCCTGACCCTGTGCGAGCGGCTGGGCGCCTCCGGCCTGCACGTGACCTTCCCCGAGCGCGAGGACTGGCGGTTCCTGACCGGCGCCGGCCTGCTGCCGCGCCAGGACCAGCAATACCACTGGTTCAACAACCGCTACGGGACGTTCGAGGACTTCCTCGCCGCCCTGTCGTCGGGCCGGCGCAAGGCCATCCGCCGGGAACGCCGCGACGCCCAGGCGAGCGTCGACGAGATCGTCGGCCTGACCGGCGCGGCGCTGACGGAAGAGCACTGGGACGCCTTCTACGACTTCTACCAGGACACCGGCGGGCGGAAGTGGGGCAGCCCCTACCTGAACCGCGCCTTCTTCTCGATGCTGGGCGCGCGGATGGCCGACCAGGTGCTTCTGGTCATGGCCCGCAGGAATGGCCGCTGGGTCGCCGGAGCCCTGAACCTGATCGGCGGCGACTGCCTGTTCGGCCGCAACTGGGGCTGTGTCGAGAACATCCCCTTCCTGCATTTCGAGCTCTGCTACTACCAGGCTATCGAGCGGGCGATTGCTCTGGGCCTGCCGCGCGTCGAGGCGGGCGCCCAGGGCCAGCACAAGATCGCCCGCGGCTACCTGCCCGCCGAGGTCTACAGCGCCCACTGGATTGCCGACCCCGCCCTGCGCGAGCCGGTGCGGCGCTACCTCGACCAGGAGCGAACGGCCGTGCGGCAGGAGATGGACTGGCTGGCGGAAGAGTACTCCCCCTTCAAGGCGGGTTGAGGCCGCCACGGCACCCGCAGGCTTGCACTCCCCACGGGGTGGGTTACGAGCAACCAGCACCCAACGGAGACCCGCAATGAGCCTCGACGGCGCCTACGACGACGGCAACATCTTCGCGAAGATCGTGCGCGGCGAGATGCCCGCGGTGAAGGTCTACGAGGACGCGGAGATCCTGGCCTTCATGGACGTCTTCCCCCAGGCGAAGGGGCACGTCCTCGTCATCTCGAAAACCTCGAAGGCCCGCAACCTGCTCGACGCCGAGGCCAAGACCCTGGGCCGGGTCATCGGCGGCGTGCAGAAGGTGGCCCGGGCGGTGAAGGCCGCGCTCAAGCCTGATGGTATCGTCGTCACCCAGTTCAACGGAGCGCCTGCCGGCCAGACCGTCTTCCACCTGCATGTCCACATCATCCCGCGCTGGGAGGGCGTGCCGCTGGGCCGCCACGCCCAAGGCATGGCCGACGTCGAGGAGCTGAAGGCCCTGGCCGCGCAGATCGTGGCGGCTCTGGAGCCCTAACGCCGGGGCACGGCGTCCGCGATCGCCTCGGCCCGCGCGAACAGCGCCGGGTCGATCTTCAGGTCGACGGCGGCGGCATTGTCGTCCAGCTGCGCGGGGCGGCTGGCGCCGACGATGGCCGAGGCGACGTTCGGTTCGCGCAGCACCCAGGCGAGCGCGAATTGGGCCAGGGTGCAGCCGGCCTCCGCGGCCAGCGGCTTCATCTGCTGAACCGCCTCCAGCACCTCGCGCCGCATCCAGCCGCCGATGGCGCCGGACATGCTGTCGCTGGCGGCGCGAGAGTCGGCGGGCGGAGCGCTGTCGGGATCGTACTTGCCGGAGAGGACGCCCTGGGCCAGCGGCGACCAGACGATCTGCGACACGCCATTGGCGGCGCAGATCGGGATCACGGCCTTCTCCGGCCGCCGCCACAGGATCGAGTACTGCGGCTGGCTGGAGACGAACCGCTCGACGCCGGGGATGGCGAAGGCGGCCTCGATCTGCTCCGGCCCCCATTCGCTGAAGCCGATCCAGCGGACCTTGCCGGCGCGGACGATCTCGCTCAGCGCCTCCATCGTCTCTTCCAGCGGCGTGTCAGGGTCGTAGCGGTGGCACTGGTAGAGGTCGACGTAGTCGGTCCTCAGCCGGGTCAGCGAGGCGTCGATCTGCTTGTGGACCTGGGCGCGGGACAGGCCCTTGTCGCCACCGCCCATGTCGCCCCAGAGCTTGGTCGCCAGGATGTAGCTGTCACGCGGCCGGCCGGCGAGCGTTTCGCCCAGCACCGTCTCGGCCGAGCCGCGGCCATAGACGTTGGCCGTGTCGATGAAGTTGATCCCCAGGTCGAAGGCGCGGTCGACACAGGCGCGGGCGTTGTCCGCCTCGACGCCGACGCCATAGGTCAGCCAGGAGCCGAGCGAGATTTCAGAGACGTCGAGATCACTCGCGCCGAGTTTGCGGTATTTCATGGGGCTCTCCGGAGGCTGGCCTGCAGCATCGGGCCAGGACGGCTCCCGGCGCAAGCCGGTTCAGGCCGAGACTCAGGCGATCAGCCGTCCGATACCCGTCGATACGGCGAGCAGCACGGTCATTCCGCCCAGCATCGCCCAGCCCTGCTGGCGCATTCGCTCCATGACCCGGACCTCCAGTTCAAGCAGGTCGGCCCTCGTCGCGAGGCGAAGCTCCGAGAGATCCGACTTGGTGGCCATGTCGGCAATGTCCGCTTTCGTCGCCATCGGGAGGAGGTCTGCCCTTGTCGCCATATCGGCGATGTCCGTCTTCGTCGCCAGATGGCCGAAGTCCGGCGTCAGGGCGGCGTGCTGGAACACGGACACCACGGCCTCGGCCATGCCTTCCGGCATGCCCGCTTCGCGAAGCTGCTTGGAAGCGCCGAGCCTATCGAAAGGGAAGGGCGTCATGGGAACAACCTAACCGGTTGTTCCCATTTTGTCGACTATTCCGCGAGCGCCGGTTCCTCGATCTCCGGAGCGCCCGGCTCGCGAGCCGCGACGCCGTTGATCTCGAAGTCGAAGGCGATCTTGCCGTCCCGCAGCACCACCTTCACATGGCCGCCCTTGGCCAGTTTGCCGAACAGGATATCGTCTGCGAGCGGCTTCTTGATGTGCTCCTGGATGACGCGGGCGAGGGGCCGCGCGCCGTAGAGCTCGTCAAAGCCGTTCTTGGCCAGCCAGTCGGCCGCCTCGTCACTGGTCTCGATCGTGACATTGCGATCAGCCAGCTGGGCTTCGAGCTGGATGACGAACTTCTGTACGACCTGACGGATGATCTCCTGGGTCAGCGGCTTGAAGGCGACGACGGCGTCGAGCCGGTTGCGGAACTCCGGCGTGAAGATCCGCTTGATGGCCTCGTCGCTCTCGCCGTCAGCGCGACCGCGGCCAAAGCCGATGGTCTGGCGCTGGGCATCGGCGGCGCCCGCGTTGGTGGTCATGATCAGGACCACGTTGCGGAAATCGACCTTCTTGCCGTTGCTATCGGTCAGCTGGCCGTTGTCCATGACCTGCAGCAGGATGTTGTAGACGTCCTGGTGCGCCTTCTCGATCTCGTCGAGCAGCACGATGGCGTGCGGGTGCTGGTCAACCGCGTCGGTCAGCTGACCGCCCTGATCATATCCGACGTAGCCCGGAGGCGCCCCGATCAGGCGGCTGACCGTGTGGCGCTCCATGTACTCGCTCATGTCGAAGCGCAGGAGCTCGATGCCGAGCGTGGAGGCCAGCTGGCGGGCCGCTTCGGTCTTGCCCACCCCGGTCGGACCGCTGAACAGGTAGCAGCCGATCGGCTTGTTGGGATCGCGCAGGCCGGCGCGGGCCATCTTCATGGCGCTGGACAGCTGGGCGATGGCTTCGTCCTGGCCGAAGACGGCGCGCTGAAGGTCGTTCTGAAGCTCCTTCAGCGCCTCTGTGTCCGTCTTGGAGACGGACTTCGGAGGAATGCGGGCGATCTTGGCGACGACGGCCTCGATCTCCTTCACGCCGATGGTCTTCTTGCGCTTGGATTCCGGCAGCAGCATCTGGCCGGCGCCGGCTTCGTCGATAACGTCGATCGCCTTGTCGGGCAGCTTGCGGTCCGTGATGTACTTCGCCGACAGGTCGACCGCCGTTTTCAGGGCGTCATTCGTGTACTTCAGCTTGTGAAAATCTTCGTAGTAGACCTTGAGACCCTTGAGGATTTTCAGGGTGTCCTCAGTCGTCGGTTCGTTGACGTCGATCTTCTGGAAGCGGCGCACCAGGGCGCGGTCCTTCTCGAAGTGCTGACGGAACTCCTTGTAGGTCGTCGATCCCATGCAGCGCAGTGACCCGCTGGCCAGGGCGGGCTTGAGCAGGTTGGAGGCGTCCATGGCGCCGCCGCTGGTCGCGCCGGCTCCGATCACCGTGTGGATCTCGTCGATGAACAGGATGGCGTTGGGGTGGTTCTCGAGTTCCTTGACCACCTGCTTGATCCGCTCCTCGAAGTCGCCGCGATAGCGCGTGCCGGCGAGAAGGGCGCCCATGTCGAGCGAGAAGATGGTCGCGCCTTCCAGTACTTCGGGCACCTGGTGGCGGACGATCTTGAGCGCCAGACCTTCGGCGATCGCGGTCTTGCCCACGCCCGGGTCACCGACCAGAAGCGGGTTGTTCTTGGTGCGGCGGCAAAGGATCTGGATACAGCGCTCGACCTCGGCCAGGCGACCGATCAGCGGGTCGACCTTGCCCTGGCGGGACTTCTCGTTGAGATCGACGCAGTAGGCCTCAAGAGCCTCGCCGCCGGTCTTCACGGCCGCCTTCTCTTCGTCGGCCTCTCCGGAATTGGAGCCCTTGGCCTGCTTGGGCTCGGTCGCGCCCGGCTTCTTGGCGATGCCATGGGCGATGTAGTTGACCGCGTCGTACCGTGTCATGTCCTGCTCCTGCAGGAAGTAGGCGGCATGACTCTCGCGCTCGGAGAACACGGCCACGAGCACGTTGGCCCCGGTGACCTCGTCACGACCGGAAGACTGGACATGGATCACGGCGCGCTGGATCACGCGCTGGAAGCCGGCCGTCGGCTTGGCCTCCTCGCCGTCCTCGACGATCAGGCTGCGCAGCTCGGTGTCGAGATACCCGGTGAGGGTCTTCTTGATGGCCGCAAGGTCGACATCGCAGGCGCTCATCACCCCCGCCGCGTCCTCGTCGTCCGTTAGGGACAGGAGCAGGTGCTCCAGGGTCGCATACTCGTGCTTACGCTGGTTGGCGTAGGCCACGGCGCGGTGGAGGGTCTCTTCGAGATTGCGCGAAAACGAGGGCAAGCTGGGCTCCTCAATCCTTTTCCATAGTGCACTGAAGCGGATGCTGGTGCCGGCGGGCGGAGTCGATCACCTGCGCTACCTTGGTCTCGGCCACCTCGTAGGTGAAGACGCCGCAGACGCCGACGCCGTTCTGGTGGACGTGAAGCATGATGCGGGTCGCATCTTCGCGCGATTTGTTGAAAAAGCGCTCAAGCACGTACACGACGAATTCCATCGGCGTGTAGTCGTCGTTCAGGAGAAGCACCCGATACAGGGAAGGCTTCGCGGTTTTCGGACGGGTCTGTGTGACCACCGCCGAACCCACGCCGTTCTGCCCGGCACCTGACTTCTTCTCCGTCATGTACATCCATTCCCGGCGACCCGGGACAGGGCCGCCTTCCAGTCAATTAGATATGGAAACGCCACCGCTTTGGAAGGGGCGACGCAGCGCTATGCGCTGCTTTGGCGCGCTCGTGACCATGAAATTCACGCCGGGAGGGCTCTGCTCGCGCCGACAATGGCCGGAATGCGACCGGAGCGCGACGCCGGAAGGCTTTGGCAGGGGCTCCGTCGACTCACTCCGGCGGCTCGCTGCGCAGCGCCCTGCCGGTCACAACCGCCGCCTTGCCGAACTTCGCCCGCAAGGCGTCGACGGCGCTCTCGCCGCGGAGCGCGCGGCGTTCGTCATCGGCGAACAGGTCCGAGCCGGCCTCTTCAGCGGGCGCGAAGTCCGACAGGCCGGCGCCGATCAGGCGGTAGGCGGTTCCACGCGGCTCGGCCGCCAGCAGTTCGCGCGCGACGCCGAACAGGGTCCGGGCCGTCTGGGTCGGCACGGCAAGGGTGCGGCGGCGGGTAAGGATCCGGAAGTCGGGCGTGCGGAGTTTCAGGTGCGCCACCCGTCCTGCGATACCCTCCACCCGCAGCTGCCTGGCGACCTTCTCGCACAGCGGCCAGAGCCGGTCCTCCAGGGCTTCGATTCCGGCGAGGTCCTCATTGAACGTGGTCTCCGCGCTTATGGTCTTGCGGGCCTCGTTGGGATTGACGGTGCGGCTGTCCTGTCCGAGCGCCAGCTTCTGCAGGTGCAGACCGTGCTGGCCGAAGCGGTCTGCCAGGTCCCGCAGGTCGGCGGCGGCGATATCGCCGACCGTCCGGTAGCCGGCCTTCTCCAGGCTGGCGACCATCACCGGACCGACCCCGGGCATGATGCCGACCGGCTTGCCGGCCAGGAATGAAACGGCTTCCGCCGCGCCGATCACCGAAAAGCCGCGGGGCTTGTCCAGGTCGGACGCGATCTTGGCCAGGAACTTGTTGGGCGCCAGGCCTATGGAGACCGTCAGCCCGATCTCGTCCTCGATCTCGGCCTGCAGCCTGGCCAGGGTCACAGCCGGGGATGCGCCGTGCAGGCGCTCGGTGCCCGAAAGGTCCATCCAGGCCTCGTCCAGCGACAGGCCCTGCACCAGCGGAGTCAGGTCGCGCACCTTGCCGAAGATGCGCCTGCTTTCCGTCCTGTACTTCTGGAAGTCCGGCTTGAGGATGACCGCCTGCGGGCAAAGGCGAGTGGCCTTGAACATCGGCATGGCCGAGCGAACGCCGCTCATCCGGGCGATGTAGCAGCAGGTCGTGACCACGCCGCGCACACCGCCGCCGACGATCAGGGGGACGTCGCGCAGCTCCGGCCGGTCGCGCTTCTCCACCGAGGCGTAGAAGGCGTCGCAGTCCAGATGCGCGATCCCGAGGGCGCCCAGTTCCTCATGCCGCACGACCCGCATCGAACCGCAGGACGGACAGCGGCGGGGCTGGTCGTCTCCGGTCCGGAAGCAGTCGCGGCAGAGGGACTTCATGGGTCCCTGTATCCCCCGTCCGGAGGGAGGGGGGAAGGGGCGGTCAGTCGGCCGGCCAGAGCCAGGCCGCGCCGCGGACGCCCGAGGAGTCGCCGTACTTCGCCGGGACGATCGGCGTCGTGAACCGGTCTGTGAAGGCGTAGTGGGCCACGACCGGCGGCGTCCGCTCATAGAGGTCATCGACGTTGGACATGCCGCCGCCGAGGACGATCACGTCCGGATCGAGAAGGTTGCACATCGCCGCCAGCGCCCGGCCCAGACGGTCGATGTAACGGTCGAGGCAGGCTTCGGCCGCCGCTTCGCCGGCCTTGACCCGTTCGATGATCGCACGACCGTCGGCCTTCAGGCCCGTGCTGCGCTCGTAATCCTCCCGGAAGGCCGAGCCGGACACCCAGGTCTCCAGGCAGTCGGTCCGCCCGCACCAGCATCGGTGGGCCTGGTGCTCTTCGCGCGTCGGCCAGGGCAGGGGGGCGTGCCCCCATTCGCCGCCGATTCCGTTGCGGCCCTGGAGCGCCTCCCCCCGCACCACCACGCCGCCGCCACAGCCAGTGCCGAGGATGGCGCCGAACACGACATTCGCCCCCGCCGCGGCGCCGTCCACGGCCTCCGACAGCGCAAAGCAGTTGGCGTCGTTCTGCAGCCGGATCGGCCGACCCAGCGCCGCTTCGACATCTTCCTTGAACGGGCGGTCGTTCATCCAGGTGGAGTTGGCGTTGCGGATCCGGCCGGTCACGGGCGAGACCGAGCCGGGGATGCCCATGCCGACGGTCGCGCCGGACGCGCCGGCTTCGCGCTCGGCCTCGAGCACCAGGTCCCGCACCGCCACGACGGCCGCGTCGTAGCCGCCGGGATTGGGAGCCCGCACCCGGGCCAGGAAGGCGCCGTCTTCGCCGAGGGCGGCCGCCTCGATCTTTGTCCCTCCGAAATCGACGCCGATGCGGATCAACGGACGGCCGCCGCCAGGGCAGGGCCGAGCGTCGCCCAGTCCTCGTGAAGACCGTGACGGTCTGGAGCGACCGGCGCGAGGGGCCGCAGGCGCATGTCGGCGATGATCTGGAAGCGCTTCACGTCCGGCGCCGCCTCCGCCGACGAGTCCAGGTTGGGCAGCATGTCGTCGATGAAGCAGGCCCGGCCCGAGGTGCGGCCGCTCATCTCCCGGATGGCCGGCCCCTTCAGCCCGGAATGCAGGATCATCGGGTAGTCGAACCCGTGTGTGCTGAGCCAGCCGGTGCGCGACTCGAGGGCATGGGCCGGGGCGTTGGTGAGAATCACCACGCCGGCCTGGCTGGACAGTGTGGCCAGCGCGTCCGCCGCGCCCTCCACAGGGTCCAGATCATCCGCCCCGTCGCGGAAGAAGTCGTCGAACAGGGCCTTGCCGGTCTCGAAGTCCAGGCTCTGGGTTTCGCCGGGGCGATACAGGTTCTGGAACAGGGCGAAGCGGTCGATCCGCATCTCGTAGCCATGACGGCCGACGTAGCGCTCGAAGCCCGCCATGAAATGCGCCAGCACCTCGTCGACATCGACGATCAGGAGCGGCGCATCGGCGCGGATGGACAGGTCGGAGAGGGTCAGGGGCTGGGGCAAGATCAGGTTAGCTCGGGTTTAAGGATATTCGGGGACTACTGCGCCGGAGAAGTCGCGGCGAGTCGCTTGTTTTCGCGTCGCATCAGATGGCTGGGGTTCAGGTCCGTAGATGGCCAAGAAGGTCCTCATCGTCGAGGATAATGAGCTTAATATGAAGCTCTTCCACGACCTGCTCGACGCGCAAGGGTACGAAACCCTTCAGACGCGCGAAGGGTTGCAGGCGCTCGCCATCGCCCGGGAGCACCGTCCCGACCTGATTCTCATGGATATCCAGCTGCCCGAGATCTCCGGCCTGGAGGTCACCAAGTGGCTCAAGGAAGACGACGACCTGAACCATATTCCGGTCGTGGCGGTTACGGCTTTCGCGATGAAGGGCGACGAGGAACGGATTCGCGAAGGCGGATGCGAGGCTTACATCTCAAAGCCGATCTCGGTGGTGCACTTCCTCGAAACCATCAAACGACTGTTGGACTAGGGAGGGCAGGCGATGAGCGCGCGGATCCTGGTCGTCGACGACATCGAAGCCAATGTGAAGCTGCTCGAAGCCCGTCTGACGGCCGAGTACTACGAGGTGCTGACCGCCAGCGACGGGCCTACGGCGCTGGCGCTGGCTGCGTCGGAGAAGCCCGACATTGTCCTGCTCGACGTGATGATGCCCGGCATGGACGGGTTCGAGGTCTGCCGCCGTCTGAAGGATGACCCGATCACCCGGCATATCCCGGTGGTGCTGGTGACGGCCCTCGACGGTCGCGGCGACCGGATCACCGGCCTGGAGGCCGGGGCGGACGAGTTTCTGACCAAGCCGATCGACGACGTGATGCTGTTCGCCCGCGTGCGCAGCCTGACCCGTCTGAAGCAGGTGATGGACGAGTTGCGGGCCCGTGAGGCGTCCGGCCGGCGCATAGGCGTCATCGCCGGGGCGGCTGCCCGCCTGGGCGGCGCGGGCGGCCGGGTTCTGGTGCTGGATGATAACGAACGTCAGGCGCAACGGCTGATGGCCGAGCTCTCGGTGGAGCACCGGCCCGTGGCCGAGACCGACCCCGAGAAGGCCCATATGACGGCTCGTGGGCCTGTCGATCTGATCGTGGTCAATGCGACGGCTCGCGGGTTCGATGGCCTGCGCTTCGCCGCCAACATTCGCTCGGACGAGGCCACCCGGCACCTGCCGATCCTGGCCATCGTTGATCCCGATGAGCGCCACCGTCTGATCAAGGCGCTGGAGATCGGCGTCAACGACATCCTGACCAAGCCGATCGATCCTCAGGAGATGGCCGCCCGCGCCCGCACCCAGATACGGCGCAAGCGCTACACCGACTTCCTGCGCGACAACCTCGACCATTCGCTTGAGCTGGCGGTCACCGACCAGCTGACCGGGCTGCACAACCGGCGCTATATGGAAGGGCAGCTCGGCGCCCTGGTGAAGCGGGCGGCGCACGGCGGCGATCCGGTCTCCGCCCTGATGATCGACATCGATCACTTCAAGAAGATCAACGACAACTTTGGCCACGATATCGGGGACGAGGTGCTGCGCGAGTTCGCGGTGCGTCTGGCGTCCAACGTCCGCGCCATTGATCTGCCCTGTCGCTACGGCGGCGAGGAATTCACGGTCATCATGCCCGGAGCGCGGTTGCAGGACGCCGAGCGGGTCGCCGAACGCATCCGGCTGCATGTCGCCGGCTCGCCGTTCCGGGTTGCCGGCGGCGCCGAACTGCTGACGGTGACCATATCGATCGGCGTCTCAAGCACCCTTGGCGAAGTCGATACGCCCGAGCTGCTGCTCAAGCGGGCCGACGAAGCGGTCTACGAGGCCAAGGCGGCCGGTCGAAACCGCGTGATCGCCCGCGCGGCCTGATATCCAAAGGCATGCCCTCCCCGATATGGGGAATAACGACTTGTGTCTGGTTTGCCGCGCCACGGCTGCTATTGATGACCTTTGGGCAATTCTCTGTGGACGGCGTGTCGATGATTTATGGCTGGCGTAGAGCGGCTGCGCCGCTCGCCATCGCCCTCGGACCAACGGTGATCATCGTCGCCATCCTGCGCAACTGGCACGGCTGGGAAGCGCCGCCGTTCTGGCTGGATGACTATGCCGCCGGTGTCGCGCTGCTGGCCGCCGGCATTTTCGCGATCAGCGACCAGGGCAGTATCAGGGGCCGGCTGCTCAGCGCGGCCTTCGCGCTGGCGTTGGGCGTCATGTGGGGGTCGGCGTTCGAGCCGCTGGCGGGGCTGCACCCTGGGCCGGGCGAGTGGAGCGCCTTTCCGGCCACGAGCCGGATCCTGACGCTGGCCGGGCTGGCGGCCTCCCTGATCGGGCTGGTGCTCAGCCTTCCAAGCAAGCGCCCGGGGTTCGTGGGCACGCGCCCCGACACCGGAAAAAGGAAAGGCCGGCGCTAGGGCGCCGGCCTTCGTGAGATCCCGCAGGGGCCAAAAGCCGCCTATTTGATCTTGCCTTCCTTGAACTCGACGTGCTTGCGCACGACCGGGTCGTACTTCTTGAGCACCATCTTCTCGGTCTTGGTGCGGGCGTTCTTCTTGGTCACGTAGAAGAAGCCGGTGTCCGCCGTCGAGTTCAGACGGATCTTGATGGAAGCCGGTTTGGCCATCGATGGAATCCTTCGGTAGCCGCATGGGCCGAAACTGAGAGGCGCGGAAAATACTCGCCGGCGGCTGGAAGTCAATGTCTGTCGCCACTAGGGTCGCGCCATGACCCTTCGCATGTTCGCCGCCGGCGCGGCCCTTCTGCTCTCGGCCTGCGCTACAACTCCGGCTCCCACGCCCGCGGACGCCTTTTTCACGCGTCTGCAGGCCCTCTGCGGCAAGAGCTTCGCAGGCCGTGTGGTGACCACCGATTCCCAGGACGCCGACTTCGCCGGCAAGCCGTTGGTGATGCGGGTGACGGGCTGCACCGCCACCGAGATCCGAATCCCGTTCTCCGTCGGCGAGGACCGCTCCCGCACCTGGGTCATCACGCGGACCGACGATGGCATGAGGCTGAAGCACGATCATCGCCACGCAGACGGGACCGAGGACGAGCTGTCGCAATACGGCGGCGATACGGAATCCCCGGGCTCCGCCGCGCGGCAAGAGTTCCCGGCAGATGCCTTCAGCCGCACCCTGTTCCTGGGCAAGGGCAACCCGGCCTCGGTGAACAACGTCTGGGCCGTGGAGGTCCATCCGGGCGAGACCTACGCCTATGAACTGCGCCGCCCGAACCGCTTCTTCCGGGTCGAGTTCGACCTTTCGAAGCCCCTCTGACCTCAGGCCAGCGGCTTCACCAGCGGCTTGCCGCGTCGGTAGGTCATCAGGAAGGGCGACTCGCCTGCCGCCAGCGATCGCAGGATCGCCTCGGTGATGTCGAACAGCGGGAGCTTCAGCGCCTCGTCCAGGGGACGCCAGGACAGGTCCGCAAGCTCTGGCGACTCCGCCGCCTCACCGACGGCAAGATCGGCGTCGGCGACGAAGAAGCGGGCGTGAAAGCGGACCGGGCTGTTGGTCGGCGTAATGGCCCGCGCGGCCACCGACAGGGCGCCGTGCTCGGCCGGCAGGATCAGGCCGGTTTCCTCGGCGGTCTCGCGGATTGCGGCAGTCGCCAGGGCGCTGGCCAGGCGGCCGGGCGCGGCGGCGCGGCGGACGCTGTCCTCGGCAAGGGGGCTCAGCACGGGCTGGTCGAAGTCGGCCCGGTCCAGCTTGCCGCCCGGAAACACGAAGACGTCCGGGGCAAAGCGGGACTTTGCCGGTCGGCGGCCCATCAGCACCGTGGTTCCGGCGCGCTCGTTCCGCAAAAGGATAAGGCTGGCGGCGTGGCGGGGACGGACGACCCTGGCGGGGGCAAGGGCGCTCACAGGTGCTCCAGCCGGCGGGCGCCGTTCAGGAATCGCATGAAGGGGATCGGCCGGGGCCCGGAGGCGAGCCGTTCGGCGATCTCGGCCACCACGAAGCGGGTGATGTTGGGGAGGTCCAGCGCCAGGGCCTCGTCGAGGTCGACCCATTCGATCTCGTCCAGTTCGCCGCAGTCCGGGCGGCGGTCGAGGCTGAGCAGCGACTCGGCCTCGGCCATGAAGAAGCGGGCGTCGAACCGCTTGGGCCGGTAGGGCGGGGTGATGGCCCGGGCGACGTAACTCAGCGCCGACAGGTCGGGCAGGGCGCCCGCCTCCAGGAACGGCCGCCAGGGTCCCGCGCCGGGCCGCACGGGCGCTTCCTTCGCCAGCAGCAGTCCGGCCTCCTCGAAAGTCTCGCGGATGGCGGCCAGCCCCAGGGCGCGGGGCAGCAGCGGGCTGTCGTGGCGTGCCGTGAGGACCAGCTTGGCCTTCACCTCCGGATTCAGCTCGTTGGCCGACGGCGCGTTGAAGTCGCCCCGGTCGACCCGCCCGCCCGGGAACACCCACTTGTCCGGCATGAAGCTGTGGCCGCCGTTCCGACGGCCCATCAGCAGGCGGGGCTTCTTCGCGTCGCGCCGCACGATGATCAGGGTGGCGGCATGGCGCGGCTTCACGGCCTTGCCGCCCTTGTCGCGCATGGCCCCGTCGCTGCGGGGATCATAGTTGGGGTCGAGCACGGGTCCGGTCATGCGCGAAGCATAGGCCCCGTCATGACGCGCTGAAAACCGTGACCCAACGTCATTCGACCGGCGCCAGCGGCTTGAGGATCAGGATCGGCAGGTCACGGTCCGGGGTCCAGTTGCGCTTGCGCACCTCGAAGGTGGTCGGCCCGATCTTCTTCACGCCGCTGGCGCAGAAGCTGACCAGGTTGGCCGGGTCGCCCTTGTCGATGACGATCCTGAAGTCGCCGGCAGTTGGGATGTCATCCTCAGCGCGGCGGGAAGTTGGCGTCCAGCCAGTCGAGAAAATGGTCCCAGTCCTGCGTCGTCACGCCGTGGGCGCCCTTGCGCATGAAGCTGGCGAGGGGGCGGGTCAGGTCGGGCTCCGACAGCCGGGTCTGGTCCAGCCCCGGCCTGCCGTACAGCCGCCAGACCGGTGCGGCGCCCTGGGCGGCGCGGAAGGCGCCGGCCGGATCCGACCAGCGGTCGCGGTCTCCCGCGCCCAGCAGGACCGGCCTGGGCGCGATCAGGGCGAGAAGCTGGTGCTGGTCGACCGTCATCCCGTCCTCGCGGCCGGCGAAGGCGGCGTAGCGGGGCGTGAACCAGAAGCCGTAGGCGTCGGTGATCTGGGCGATGCTCTCGCCGACCGGACTGCGGTTCAGGGCCGCGCCGCCGCGCCCGCTCTGGTGGGAGATAACGCCGGCGATACGCGGAAAGACCGCGCCGGCCAGCAGGGCGGCCTTGCCGTTGCGCGAATGACCCCAGGCCACGACGGGCGCGCCCTCGAGGCCGGGCTCGCGGGTCAGGACAGCGCCGAGCGCGTCGTACAGCCAGGCCCAGGCCGCCAGCGCCCCGCCGGTCTCGGCGCCCGGGCCGTACAGCCGGGACAGCGCCGGCTTCGACGCCGCTGCCTCGTCCGGGACAAGGTCGGCGGCATAGACGATGGCCACGGCGTAGCCGCGCTCAAGCACCCGCTCCAGCGGCGGGCCGTCGATCCAGCGTCCAAGGATGAGGCTGGCCGGCGCCTTCAGCATCCCGTCGCACATGTCCGGCGGCGGCGTCAGGGAGCGCACAGCGTCATAGCGTTTGTGCAGCGCCAGGGCGTTGCCGCAGAAGTTCTGCACCACCAGCAGGGCCCGGACCGGACCGTCCGGCGCGACGAGCACGACGTTGACCTTGCCCCGATCGCCGGCCTTGCCAAAGCCGATGGTCAGCTGTTCCACCCGGGCCCCGCTGGACACCCGTTCGCCGTCGAGCGACTGGCGCGCCAGCACCACGGCGGGCAGGCCCGGCGGCATCGGCCCGTAGACCTCACGCGCGAAGGCGTCGCGGAGCAGGGGCGCCCGGCGGCCTTCCCAGTCGGCGACCGTGGTCACCGGCGGATCGTCGCCGAAGGGGCCCAGCACGACGGGCGTCGCGGCCGGGCCGCCGATCTCGTCCTTCACCAGCGGAAAGGCGCCGACATAGGTCGCGCGGAGCCCCACGACAGCGGCGACTGCCAGAACCAGCGCGATCCCGCCCAGCCAGCGCCTCATCCGCCTTCTCCCGGTCCGATGGCGGCCACTAGAACCCGGTGGCCAGGCCTCGTCAAAGACTCGCTGACCGCTCACGCCCCGTAGCGGCGCCCAGATAGTTCAGCTCGATCGTCACGCCGTTCGGATCGTTCAGGAACAGCTGGCGGATCGGCGCATTCGGGACGCCGATTTCGCGGAAAACCACGCCCAGACCGTCAAGACGCGCCTTCACCACCTCGATGTCGGCGATGGCGAAGGCGACATGGCTCAGCGCCGCCGCGTCGCAACCGACCCCAGCCGTCGGACGCGTCATCAGATGTACGAGCGGCCGGTCGCCCGCGTACAGCCAGTGTCCGTCGAAGCTGAAGTCCGGCCGCCACCGCTCGGTCAGGCCCAGCACCTCGACATAGAAGGCGCGGGTCTCGGCCAGCCGGTCTGTGGCTATGTTGATGTGGTCCAGGTCGAGGATCACCGCCGCTTGCCCTTCTTCACGCCCTTCGGCGTGCCGCCGCGCTTGGGGCCGCCGCGGCCGGGGTCCTTGCCGAAGTCGCCGCGACGGCGCACGCCGAGACGGGGCCTCGGCGCGTTGGGGTCGGCCCTGGCCGGTTCGCTGAGCATCTGGAACAGCAGGCCGCCGGTCACCGGGGTGGCCTCCCGCAGCCTGACCTGCACCGCCATGCCCAGCGGCCAGCGGGCGCCGCTGCGCTCGCCGACGAGGGCGTGGCTGCGGTCGTCGTGGACGTAGAACTCGTCGCCCAGCGAAGAGACCGGGATCAGGCCGTCGGCGCCGGTGTCGGTCAGCCGCACGAACAGGCCGAAACGGGTGACGCCGGTGATCCGGCCCTCGAACTCGGCCCCGACCTTGTCGGCCAGGAAGGCGGCGACGTAGCGGTCGGTGGCGTCGCGCTCTGCGGCCATGGCCCGGCGCTCGGCGTGGGTGATCCGCTCGGCGGTGTCCTTGATCTGCTTGATGTCCTCGTCGGTGAGGCCATCGGACCCCAGGCCCAGCGCCCGGATCAGGCCGCGATGGACGATCAGGTCGGCGTAGCGGCGGATCGGGCTGGTGAAGTGGGCGTATTTCGCCAGGTTCAGCCCGAAGTGGCCGATGTTCTCGGCGTTGTACTGCGCCTGCATCTGGCTGCGCAGGACCACCTCGTTGACGATGTCGGCGTGCGGGCCCTCGCGGGTGTCGTCGAGCAGCTTGTTGAAGCGGTGGGTGTCGGGCGCCTCGCCCTTGCTCCAGGGGATATCCAGCGTCTGCAGGAATTCGGTCAGCGCCTGCATCTTCTCCGGGCTGGGGGTGTCGTGGATGCGGTAGATCAGCGGCGTGCGCTTCTGCTCCAGCGTCTCGGCGGCCGAGACGTTGGCCTGGATCATCATTTCCTCGATCAGCCGGTGCGCCTCCAGCGAGGCGCGTTTGGTGATCGAGGCGACCTCGCCCTCGGCGCTGATGATGATGCGCCGCTCGTCGCTCTCAATGGCCAGCGGCGAGCGGGCGTTGCGGCCCTTCAGCATCAGGCGGTAGGCGGTCCAAAGCGGCTTGAGCACGCCCTCGACCAGCGGGCCGGTCTTGTCGTCGGGCTCTCCGTCGATGGCCGCCTGGGCCTGCTCATAGCTGAGCTTCGCCGCCGAGCGCATCAGGCCGCGCACGAAGCGGTGGCCGGTCTTCCTGCCGTTGCTGTTGAAGACCATGCGGACGGCCATTGTCGCACGGTTCTCGCCCTCGCGCAGACTGCAGAGGCCGTTGCTCAGCCGCTCGGGCAGCATCGGCTCGACCCGGTCAGGGAAGTAGACGCTGTTGCCCTTCTCCCGGGCCTCCTCGTCCAGCGCCATGCCGTGGCGGACGTAGGCGGCGACGTCGGCGATCGCGACCCAGACGATCCAGCCGCCGGGGTTCTTCGCGTCCGGATCGGGGTGGGCGAAGACCGCGTCGTCGTGGTCGCGCGCGTCGGACGGATCGATGGTGATGAAGGGCAGGTCGCGAAGGTCCTCGCGACCCTGAAGCGTCGGGGCGTCCGCAGCTTCCGCCTCGGCCTCCGCCTGGGCGGTGAAGCCCATCGGGATGCCATGGGTGTGGATGGCGATCAGGGAGGCGGCGCGGGGCTCGTCTTCGCGGCCGATACGCTCCAGCAGCTTGCCGCGCTTTGGGCCATAGCGCTGGCTGCCGGCCTGGACCTGCACCTGGGCCAGGACGAGGTCGCCGTCCTTGAGGTCGCGGGCCTCGTGCGGATCGAGGACCAGGCTGTCCTTGCTCTTGCGGTCGACCGGCTCGACGCGGACCTCGCGGTGCCCCTTGCGGATGACCCCGAGGATGCGGTGGGCGCTCTGGCCGAGCTTCTTGATCAGACGGGCCTCGGTCTCGCCGCTCTCGAGCCGCTCGAAGCGGACCAGGCAGCGATCACCGACGCCCGGCGCACCGGTGACGGCCTCGTTGCGGTCGGGCGCCAGTCGGATCAGCGGCAGATCCTCGCCGCCCTTGACCAGCTTCACATAGAGATCGCCGTCGTTGTCGCGCTCGGCCACGTCGGCGACGCCGACCGGCGGGAAGGCCCCGGCCTCGGAGAAGCCTCGGCGGCCGCGCTTGCCGAGCGCGCCCTCGGCCTCCAGGCCCTTGAGCATTTCGCGCAGCGCGCGGCGGTCGGCGCCCTTCAGCCCGAAGGCCTTGGCGATATCAGCCTTCTCCGCCTGACCTGCGTCGCGCAGGAAGCGGATCAGGGTCTCACGGTCAGGGAGCCCGTGGGGGAGGCGGGGCATGCGGGGCGTGCGCGGTGCGCGGGACTTGGCCATTGCCCATGGGATAACGCGGGAGGGCGACAAACGCACCCTCCCATTGCATCCCTACTGGTAGGCGGGCGGGTAGCCGCTCGTCGACGGCTTGGCGTAACGGTCGCGGAGTTCGAAGGCGCGGCTGGTGTTCGGTTGCTCGACGCCCTCGATAAACACCGCCAGCGGCCAGCTGGTGGTCTCCAGCGGATCGCCATTCCACAAGACCACGTCAGCGTCCTTGCCAACCTCGAGGGTTCCGGCCGAGGTCTGGCCCCAGATCCTGGCCGGCGTGGAGGTGATCGAGGCGATGGCCGCCTCGCGCGGCAGGCCGTAGGCGACGGCGAGACCGGCGTTGACCCGGGCCTGGCGCAGGTTGTTGAAGTCGCGGCTGCCCAGGATGGCGACCTGGACCCCGGCCCGCTGCAGGCGGGCGGCGTTGTCGAGGCGCGAGCCGAGCTTCTCGAACTGGCTCGGCAGGCTGGCCTGGGAGTCGATCAGCACCGGCACGCCGGCCGCCGCGATCTCGTCGGCGACCATCCAGCCTTCCTCGACGCCTTCGAGGATGACCTTGATCTTCTCGTCGCGCGCCAGCTTCAGAGCCTGACGGATGTCGGCGGCGCGGTGGACGCGGATCAGCAGCGGTGTTCTGCCCTCGACCACCGGGATCAGCGCTTCCAGGTCGATGCGGGACAGGCCGAACTCGCGCGTGCCGCCGCGCTCGTAGGCGCTGCGGCTGCGGGCGAAGGCGCGGGCGTCCTCGAGCGCACCCTTGACCAGAACCATCGCCGCGCCGCGCGAGCCGCCGGCGTTGCGGGCGCCCGCCTGACCGAGATCGAGCACCACCGCCACGCGGGTCCTGATCACCGGGTCGCTGTCGCCGGCGCCAAGGCCGACCACGGCGGCCTGGCCGGCGAACATCTTCGGATCGGCTCCCCCCCCGCCGCCGCCGCCCGCGAAGTCGTCATGTCCGTCGCCGGCCCCGCCGTCATGGGCATGGCCGTCGCCGCCGCGTCCCAGCACCGGTGTAACGACCGCGCGGGTGATGCCGGTCTGGCGGGCCAGCGGGATCATCGCCGAGTCAGGATTGACGCCGTAGCTGATGTCGAAGCCGGCGGAGAGCCTGCCGGAGTTGTCGTCACGGGTGGACGATTCCAGCTCCACCTCCGCGACCGACAGGTTGGAGGAGGGGGCGATCATGCCCGGCGTAACGACGCCGCCCCTGGCGTCGATGACGCGGGCGCCGGCCGGCGCAGTGACGCTCGCGCCGACCGCGACGATCTTGCCGTCCTTGAGGACGATGGCGCCCGAGGGCACGGCCCCGGACGCCGTGGCGGTCTCCAGCCGGGCGTTGATGATGGCGACGGTTTCGGCCGAGGCGGTTCCGCCAAACGCCAGGGCGGCGATGGAGGCGAGGAGGAGGCGTTTCATCAGTGGAAGGCTCCTTCGCCCGGACGGCCCAGTTCGAAGTCGGATTTGGGTTGGTAGCGCGGGTCCTTGCGGTCATAGACCAGGGCCCCGTCGAGGTAGACCTGCTCGGCCAGGGCGTAGACGCTGAACGGGTCGGCGCTCCAGAGCACCACGTCGGCGCGCTTGCCGGCGACAAGCGAGCCGGTCTGGTCGGCGATCCCCATGGCTTTGGCCGGGTTCGCGGTGATCCAGGCGATGGCGTCGGCGCGGGTGATCCCGAAGCCGATGCGGTTGCCGGCGGCCATGGCCAGGGCGGCTTCCTGATTCAGACGCTGGGTCATGGTCTCGTCATCGGAGTGGATGACGGTGCAGGCCCCGGCCCTCCAGGCGATGGCGGCGTTGGCCTCGATGCCGTCCAGGGACTCCATCTTGAAGCCCTGCCAGTCGGCCCAGGTGGCGAAGCAGATGTCTTCCTTCGCCAGCACCGCGCCCAGCTTGTAGGCCTCGCTGGCGTGGTGGAACATGGTGATCCGGTAGCCGAACTCCCGGGCGATATCGATCATCACGGCCATCTCGTCGGCCCGGTAGCAGTGGTTCTGCACCAGGATCTCGCCGCGAAGCACACCCGACAGGGTGTCCATGGTCAGGTCGCGCTTTGGCGCATCTGCCTTCTCGCCCTTCTCGACCTTGGCGCGGTACTCATCCCAGCGGCGGGTGTAGTCGGCGGCGTCGATCCAGGCGCGACGGTAGCCTGAGACATTGCCCATTGCGGTCGCCGGCGTGCGGCCCTTGCCGCCGTAGACCCGCTTGGGATTCTCGCCGCAGGCCATCTTCAGGCCGTAGGGCGCACCCGGGAACTTCATGCCCTGCATGGTCACCGACGGAACGTTGCGCACAGTGACAGAGCGGCCGCCGAACAGGTTGGCCGAGCCGGGGAGAATCTGCAGCGTCGTCACCCCGCCGGCCCGGGCGCGGTTGAAACCGGGGTCCTGTGGCCAGATCGAGTGCTCGGCCCAGACATAGGCGGTGTTGGGGTCGGTCGCCTCGTTGCCGTCGGAGCGCGAGCCCACGGCCGGAGAGGGATAGACCCCGAGGTGGCTGTGCGCGTCGATGATGCCCGGCGTAACCCATTTGCCGCGACCGTCGATCACGGCGATATCGGCGGGGATCGGCGTGTCAGGCCCGCCGACCGCGACGATCCTGCCGCCCGACATCAAGATCACCCCGTTCTCGATCTGCTGGCCGGTCGCGGTCAGGATCGTCGCCCCGCGAATGGCGGTCGGCCGCGAGGGCAGGGCGGCGTAGGTGCTGGGGAAGGGGTCGGGTCTGGCGGCGGGATCCAGCCCGGCGCGCACCGGCTTTGCCGGGCTGCTCTCGGTCTTGGCCGGCTTGTCGCCTGGTGATCCGGCCATGCCGGTGGTCGCGCAGGCGGCCATCAGGACCGCCGTAGCAGATGCGGCCAGGGCCGCGCGAAGTCTGGGTGTCATGGCCCCGTCCCGTACTCGAAGTCGGTGAGATCAGACCAATTGCCGGACGCGGTCAATTCGAGCGAAGATTACAAGCCTGTAATCTCAAGGCTGCCGCGCCTCGGCGGGCTGCCGCTTGCATCCCCTTAACCTCCGCCCGATATCGAAGGGACAGCGATGGCGCGGCATGATTCGCGACACGCCTCCAAGCGAAGGGCCAATCATGACTGACTACATGCACACCGCGATGAATCTCGTCCCGATGGTGGTCGAACAGACCAGCCGCGGCGAGCGCGCGTTCGACATCTTCTCGCGCCTGCTGAAGGAGCGGATCATCTTCCTGACCGGACCGGTCGAGGACGGCATGAGCGCCCTGATCTGCAGCCAGCTGCTCTTCCTGGAGTCGGAGAACCCCAAGAAGGAGATCAGCATGTACATCAACTCGCCGGGCGGCGTGGTGACCAGCGGTCTCGCGATCTACGACACCATGCAGTACATCAAGAGCCCGGTGACCACGGTCTGCATGGGCATGGCGGCCTCGATGGGTTCGCTGCTGCTCTGCGCCGGCGCCGCCGGCCAGCGCGTGGCCCTGCCCAACGCCCGCATCATGGTCCACCAGCCCTCCGGCGGCTTCCGCGGTCAGGCGTCCGACATCATGCGTCACGCCGAGGACATCCTGAAGACCAAGCAGCGCCTCAACGAGATCTATGTGAAGCACTGCGGCCGCACCTACGAGGAAGTCGAACAGACCCTCGACCGCGACCACTTCATGAGCTCGGAAGAAGCCAAGGCCTGGGGCATCGTCGACCACGTCTACGAAACCCGCGAAGCGTCCGAAGCCGGCGCGGCCTAGGGGGTCAGACGATCGAACCACGGAAAGGCCCGGTGGACACACCGGGCCTTTCTCTTTTCGCCCTTAAGACCGCCCCTTGAACACCCGGTAGCCCTTCTCGTCGGCGATCTTCAGCATCTCCCGGTCGCCGGACGTATCGCCGTAGGCGGCCGTCAGGTGGACGTCCTCGCCGAACGCCTCGCGCAGGCGGCGGACCTTCTCGGGACCGCGGCAGTTGGGGCCGGCCAGGGCACCGATGACCCGGTCGCCCTGGTCAAAGGCGATGCCGCTGCCGATCAGCTTGTCGCAGCCGAGGCCCCGCGCGAACGGCGCGACGATAATGTCCGGCGAGGCGGTGACGATGACCATCCGCGCCCCGCGCTGCTGCCAGCGACGCCAGGTGGCGAGGGCGTCGGGACGGAACAGGGTGGCCGAGGCGTAGTTGGCGAAGGTCCTGGCGTCCTGCTCGAGCTGTTCGCGCGGCACGCCGGCAAGGAACTCGCGCACCGCCGCCGACTTGATGCGACCGCGATTGCGGTGGAACAGGTAGGAGGCCCCGTCCGGGAACAGCCGCGCGCAGCCGGCTGCCCAGCGTCCCGGCCCGGCGCGCCATTTCAGGAACGCCGTGAAGCTGTCGCGCACGGTGAGCGTGCCATCGAAATCAAACGCCACGATCGGGATCTCCGACAGCGGGTCGGCCATCATCGGCCGCGCCACGGTCAGTCCCCGCGCCAACATCGACGGTCTGCGTGTCAGTATCACTTTTGATCGCGCCCCCTGAGCGGCCTGTTGTCGATCACGATTCCGACAGATGTGACACTGCCGGGACCAAACAACGCCGGCCTCGCAAAACCGGCGCCAAGCGGTTTGCTTGTGCCGGAACGGGTCAGTTCCCATTTGGGATGCGGCGCGGACGGTCCGGATCGCGGAGCACTTCGGCACGGAACGGTCGCGACTACGGCGGCGTCCCCCTTGTCCGCGCTGCCGGGATCGGGGATTGTCAAGGATTGGAAAACCCCCGGCGCGTATCCTGCAGGACCGGTAGCAGGGAACGACCGGAGGGGATGGCGATTTCGGCCCTTGGGGTCGAACGCCCGAGCGTGAGAAGACAGATGACCAAGGCCGCCAGCGGCGATTCAAAGAGCACCCTCTACTGTTCTTTCTGCGGAAAGAGCCAGCATGAGGTGCGCAAGCTTATTGCCGGTCCGACCGTGTTCATCTGTGATGAATGCGTCGAGCTCTGCATGGATATTATCCGCGAAGAGCACAAGATCGCCTTCGTGAAGTCCAAGGACGGCGTCCCGACCCCGAAGGAAATCCGTGAAGTCCTCGACGATTACGTAATCGGGCAGGATCACGCCAAGAAGGTGCTCTCGGTCGCGGTGCACAATCACTACAAGCGCCTGAACCACGCGACGAAGAACAACGACGTCGAACTGGCCAAATCCAACATCATGCTGGTCGGCCCGACGGGCTCGGGCAAGACGCTGCTGGCCCAGACCCTGGCCCGAATCATCGACGTGCCGTTCACAATGGCCGACGCCACCACCCTGACCGAAGCCGGCTATGTGGGTGAAGACGTCGAGAATATCGTCCTCAAGCTGCTGCAGGCCGCCGACTACAATGTCGAACGCGCGCAGCGCGGCATCGTCTACATCGACGAAATCGACAAGATCAGCCGCAAGTCGGACAATCCCTCGATCACCCGCGACGTCTCGGGCGAGGGCGTCCAGCAGGCTCTGCTGAAGATCATGGAAGGCACCGTCGCCTCCGTGCCGCCGCAGGGCGGGCGCAAGCATCCCCAGCAGGAGTTCCTGCAGGTCGACACCACCAACATCCTGTTCATCGTCGGCGGCGCCTTCGCGGGCCTGGAGAAGATCATCTCCAGCCGCGGCCAGGGCACCTCGATCGGCTTCGGCGCCAAGGTCGCCGATCCCGAAGAGCGCCGCACCGGCGAGATCCTGCGCCAGGTGGAGCCGGACGATCTGCTGCGGTTCGGCCTGATCCCCGAGTTCATCGGCCGTCTGCCGGTCATCGCGACCCTGGAAGACCTCGACGAGGTCGCCCTGGTGAAGATCCTGACCGAGCCGAAGAACGCGCTGATCAAGCAGTACGCCCGTCTCTTCGAGATGGAGAACGTCGGCCTGAAGTTCACCGACGACGCCCTGAACGCGGTGGCCCGCAAGGCCATCCTGCGCCGCACCGGCGCCCGCGGCCTCCGCTCGATCCTCGAAGGCATCCTGCTGGAGACCATGTTCGAGCTGCCCAGCTACGAGGGCGTCGAGGAGGTCGTGGTCAACGCCGAGGTCGTCGAAGGCCGCGCCCAGCCGCTGGTCATCTACGCGGAGAAGAAGGCGGGCTGAGGCTTACCTTCGGACTGAAATGCGAAAGGGCGCGGTCGTTAAGGGCCGCACCCTTTTTTTGCTTTCCCTCCCGTTCATGGGGAGGGTGGTCCGGCGAAGCCGGACCGGGTGGGGAATGGTGGCGCCAATCCTCACGCCGGGTGATTGGCGTCCTGCTTCCCCACCCGCGCCGCTTCGCGGCCTGTCCCTCCCCATGACGGGGAGGGAAGACGCTACGCTTGCGCCGCCGAAGGGCAGCGACAAAAATGGCGTCTGGGAACGGAGCTTGAGCGCGCATGAAACTCGTAAGAGCCCTCGTCGCCCTACTGGCGCTGATCGCCACGCCGGCGCTCGCCGCCAAGGCCCCGGCCCAGTACGCCGGCGAGGACGGCGGCTATGTCGCCTATGCGGTCGGCACGATCGCCATCGGCATGCACTTCGACTTTCCCTACGGCCGCGTGGCGCTGCCGGACGGGACGGCCGTCAGCGACT
>JAIYCQ010000005.1 GCA_027487945.1 Caulobacteraceae bacterium | reverse complement strand
GGGCAAGGCAGCGGCCTCGTCCCGGACCCCGGCAGTAACCCCCTGCCGGCTGTCCCCGCTCGAACTCCATCCCGACGCCGCAAGGTCGCTGGCCATGCGCCCTCCCCGTGCGACGGGACCTGTGAAGGATACGGGCGGCGGAACGGAGGGGGACAAAATCATTCTATCCCCCCCCTCTCTGTCCGCCCGAGATGGTCGCAAAGTCGGACAGACACCTGCCGACGCTTCACTGGCGGTCAGCATTCTCCAGACGCCCGTCGTCTTCGACTGGCGACACTGGCTATGTCACCATATCGAGCGGGTCCTGCGTTGATCGACGGGAGAGGACGTCATGGAGCTCATGGCCGGGCAGGGCAACTCTATGTGTGCTCCGTCGATCCCACCTGCGGCGCCGGCATGCGGACGCGGGATGCCTTCCCTTCCTTCAGTAGACGGATGCCTGGCGTTGGAGGGGCCGCGCGGAGTGTTCGGCTTGCCTGGCCTGGGCTCACCCCCTATCGGCACAGCATGACCTCGGATACGGCCCAACCATCATCGCGCCGCGCCCGCCGCACGCCGCCCCCGGAACTGGACGGGCGGATGGAACGCGGCCGCGTCACGCGGGAGAAGATAATCGCCGCCCTGCTCGACCTCATTCGGGCGGGCAATCTGAGCCCGACGTCCGAGGATGTGGCGCAGTACGCGGGGGTGGGACACCGCACTGTCTTCCGTCACTTCCAGGACATGGAATCGCTGTTCGAGGAGATGAACGCCAAGGTTCGCGCCCTGGCGCAGCCGGTGCTGACGGAAGCGCCCTGCGAAGGGTCGCTGGCGGAACGGATCGAGCAGCTGGTCGCGGCCCGGGCGGCCCCGTTCGAGCAGATCAGCGCCTACTACCTCTCCGGCGAAACCCGGCTGCACGCCTCGCCAACGCTCCAGCGCGCACGGGCGCAGTTCGCGGCTCAACAGCGCCGCCAGCTCCTGGCCTCCCTGCCCGAAGTGGGCGCGCGGCCGGAGGTCGCCGCCGCCGTGGAGTTGCTGACCTCAATGGATGGATGGCTGAGGCTGCGTCGAACACAGGGCCTGAGCGCGAACCAGAGCCGGCTGGCCGTCGTCGCCGCAGTTCTGCGCTTGCTGGGCGACTGAGCGCCACGGCCAGAATACCGCTGGAATAGTCTGGTCTCGCCGCAGGGTCGGGGAGCCCGACCGCGAGCCTCGCCAGCTGACGTTGCCAAGCCCAGGATCACCATATAATGACATAGGGACTGTCACTACATGTCTACGGGTGAACCCTGCAAGACATGGATCGGGACTGATGGAACGGGGGCCGGGCGATGGCGAGTTTCTGGGTCTGGGGCGTCGCCCTGGTCGTCTATGGCGCTTTTCTGAGCTGGTACGTCAATTGGCGCGGCCCTCTGTCAAAGGCCGAAGTCGAAACCCTCATGGGGCGCATGCGCGCCAACAATGTCGGGCACGGCGACCAGGACGAAATGCCGGTCATGCAGCGCTTTCTGGAGGAGGATGACGGCCGCGAGTTCTACATGCTCAACGTCATTCGCATGTCAGGCGGCGATGTCGCCGACCCCGTCACCGGCAAGATGAGACCGGCGCGCGAGGTCATGGCCGGCTACACCCGCATGTTCATGCCGGCGCTGTTCGCCCGCGGCGGACATCCCGCCCTGGCCGCACGCCGCGTCGGCGGCATGGTCGACACCTGGGGGCTCAAGGAGGTCCCGGAGTGGTCGATGATGGGCTACATGCGCTATCGCAGCCGCCGCGACATCGCCCATCTGGTCTGCGATCCGCGTTTCGGCGGCGCCCACGCGTTCAAGTTCGCCGCCATGCCGCAGACCTTCAACTTCCCGACCCACCCGATGATCATGACCCTGGCGAGCCCGAGGATCTGGGTTGGCCTGTCGCTGGCCCTCGCCGCCGCCGTGGCGCAGATCGGCCTGCTGCTGTTCGCCGCGCCGAACTGACACCCAGTTTCGGCCTCAATCCGCCCTTCAGACCGGAGTCGATCCATGAAAATCCTGCGCACGCCCGATGAGCGGTTCGAAACCCTGCCAGAGTTCCCGTGGGCGCCCCACTACATGACCGTCACGGACGATGACGGTACCGACATTCGCATCCATTTCGTCGACGAGGGTCCGCGCGACGCCGCCCCGATCCTGCTGATGCACGGCAATCCGACCTGGGCTTTTCTTTATCGCCACATGATCCCCGGCCTGCTCGCAACAGGGCGACGGGTGATCGCGGTCGATCTTGTGGGCTGTGGGCGGTCGGACAAACCGGCGGCGAAAAGCGACTATACCCTGGCGCGGCACTACGACTGGATGGGCAAGTGGCTCACGCAGATGGACCTGAGCGACATCACCCTCTTCTGCCAGGACTGGGGCGGCAACATCGGACTCTATCTGGTCGCGCAACACCCTGAACGCTTCGCCCGTGTGATCGCCGCCAATACCGGCCTTCCGCTGGGCGAGGGCGAAAGCGAGTTCATGAAGATGTGGGTGGGCATGATGCGCGAGGCGACAGCCTTTCCCTGGCCGATGCTCGAGGCCGGCATGCAGCGCAAGCTGACCGGGGAGGAACTGGCCGCCTACCACGCGCCATTCCCTTCATCGGACTACGAGGCCGGCATCATCCAGTTCCCGGTCCTCATCGCCGTCCAGACCGACAACCCGGGTGCACCGCTCAACCGGGCGGCATGGGCCAAGCTGGCGACGTTCGACAAACCGTTCCTGACCCTGTTCGGCGACCTCGATCCGGTGGCGCGCGGATGGGACAGGCGGGCGCAAGCGCACATTCCCGGCGCGGCCGGACAAAGGCACCACAACATTCCGACTGCGAACCATTTCATCCAGGAAGACGCGCCGGAGGAGTTGCTGGCCCACATCATCCCGTTCCTGGATGTGAACTGAGACGACCTCGCCATGGCGCTGCTCCCCTCAAGCACGAATGACGACTATCGCGGTTCGATCGCCGCCGTCTGGTTCCTCGCCCTGTCAGCCGTGATGACCGTCGTACCGGGGATAATCCACTATTTCCTGCCTGACGGCGGTGCGGGCGTCATCGCGCATATCGACCTGACGACCCGCGCCGATACCATCGTCGCCATCTTCGCCTGGTATGGCGCGCTGCAGATCCCGTTCGGGCTGCTCATTCTGATCATCGCTCTGCGATACCGCACACTCGTGCCCCTCGTGCTGCTTCTCCTGATCCTCATGCAGTCGCTCAGCGCCTTTTCTGCGTGGTTCTGGAAGGGCTCCCATGGCGGTCACCACCCTCCGGAACACTACGGCGCGGCCCTGTTTGTCGTGCTCGGCCTTGTCTTCTTCGCTCTCTCACTGCGCCCTCGCCGCGCCCGCCAGGAACGTACAACATGATCACCCAGGTTCAGGTCCGCCGCTCGGCTTTCGCCGAAACTCAAGTCGTTTCCATCGACAGGCCCGAGCTCGCGGACGGCGAAATTCTCGTGGCCATCGACAAGTTCGCGATGACGGCGAACAACGTCAGCTACGCCCTCTCGGGGGACATGATCGGCTACTGGAAGTTCTTCCCGGTCGCGGAGCCCTGGGGGATTGTCCCCGTCTGGGGATTTGCCGACGTCGTTGAATCCAGAGCCCCCGGCATTGCCGTTGGCGAGCGCATCTGGGGCTTTCTGCCCATGGCCAGCCACCTTGTCATGCGCCCGGCAGCGGTGACCGACCGCTCCCTCACCGACGGAGCCGCCCATCGCGCGGATCTGCCCGCACTCTACAACAGCTATCAGCGCACCAACGGCGACCCGGCCGCTCTGACCGCCATGGCGGACGCGCGGTGCGTCCTCTTCCCGCTCTTTTCGACGTCCTACGTCCTTTACGACTACCTTGTGGACAACGCCTTCTTCGGCGCCCAACAGGTGCTGGTCGGCAGCGCCTCCTCCAAGACCGGCCTTGGGCTCACGAACCTGCTCTCACGGCATGACGGCGACCGCCCCCGTGTGGCGGGTCTGACCTCCCCCGGCAATGTCGGCTTCGTGAATGGTCTGGGGACCTGTGATGACGTGATCACCTATGGCGACATAGGCGCCATGGACCCGAGCATCCCGACCGCCTTCGTGGACATGTCCGGCGATGGCGCCGTCGTGACGGCGATTCACGCCCGGTTCGGCGCCAATCTCAAGCTCAGCTGCGCCGTCGGCGCGACCCATTGGGGCGCCGGGCGCTATCGGCCTGAGCAGGCGGCCACACCGCATACCTTCTTCTTCGCGCCGGCCCAGTTCGCCAAGCGGGACGTCGACTGGGGGCCGGGCGAGATCATGCGCCGCGCCCAGGCTGAGGCAACGCGCATGTCGGCGGAACTCAAGGGAACGCTGGAAGTCCGCCATGAACGCGGATCGGATGCGGTGATGGCCGCATGGCGTGGCCTCGTCGGCAATACGATCGCGCCGAATGTCGCCCTTATGGCCTCATTGACCCAAGCGGCCGGCCTTCCTTCCTCGTGAGCCGAAACCTCCACCGGGACCGGCGCTCGGCGCCCTTGGCTGAATGGCGCAAAGTCATGGGCCAGGGAGGCGTGATGGATGGGCCGTTTGCCAGCGGCCGGAGACCAGTTGCCTTTCGACGGCGTCCCCCAACCATCGGACATCGTCGTTTGCAACACCGCAAGATCGCCGCCTGGTTATCAACCCCGGATGAGGCCCAGGCTCCGCCAGAGAGACGCCCCGAATGTCTCGACTGTTCTGACGACCTACGAGGATAAACTTCAATGCCGGAAGATCGTGATTTCAGGATTGTCGGTGTCGGCGCGTCTCCCTACACGCGGAAACTCCGTGCAGCGGCGCGGTTTCGACGTCTGCCGTTTCGGTTTGTTGTGGCGGGCAGCAAGGAGGCCAACGCCCTCCCGGCGCGGTCCTTGCCTCTCTTCCCCTACTTCGTGGCGCCAGACGCCTCTGGCGCGCTCACGCAGGTGCAATCGGACTCGACGCCAATCCTGACTTTCCTCGACGAGGCCTGTCCGCAGCGGCGGCTGCGGCCGGCTGACCACGCGCTTCGACTCCTGGACCTGTTGATAGAGGACTACGGCGACGAGTGGCTCAGCAAGTGCATGTTCCACTACCGCTGGTCTTGTGGTCCCGACACGGAGCGTGCCAGCGCCTATCTTCCCTACACCACAGCCATGCAGATGGCGCCTGGTCAGGGCGTGCAGGCGGCCGCGGCGTTCGCCGCGCGCCAGATTTCTCGCATCGGTGTTGTCGGCTCGAACGAGACGACCGGGCCGGTGATCGAAGCGAGCTGGCGCCGCTTCCTGGAGGTCTTTGACGCCCACATACAGAACCAGCCTTTCCTGCTCGGCCACCGCCCCGGCGCAGGCGATTTCGCCTGTTACGGACAGATGACCATGCTGGTGATAACCGATCCGACGCCGACTGCGGTCGCGTTTGACGTCTCGCCGCGCGCCTATGCCTGGACGGAGCAGTGTGAAGACCTGAGCGGCCTCGATGTCAGCGACGACGACTGGATCGACCTTGAAGAACCGTCCGAAACGTTTCGCGCCCTCCTGACCGAGATTGGTCGGGTCTATGCGCCGTTCATGCTGGCCAATGCAGACGCCGTGGCGCGCGGTGCGGAGCAGGTTGTTTGTGAAATCGATGGCCAGCCCTGGAGACAGGCCCCCTTCGTCTACCAGGCCAAGTGCCTGCGGTGGCTACGCGAGGCCTATTCGGCGCTGACGCCCGCTGACAAAGGCCGCGTTGACGCCATCCTTGCGGGCACTGGCTGTGCAGCGCTGTTCGAACGAGCGTAGGCGACCGGCGGATTGAGGTCAGATGATCCATTGCCCGCGTGGCAAATGCGCCAAAAGCACTATGGGCGGATGTCCGAATTGGCCCCCCTCTTCAAGGAGGGTTCTGTCAGGGTAACGACCGCGGACCGAAGAAGGCCATCCCCCACGCCGCCGATCAAACAGCTGCGGTCTCAGCCGCCGAGGTCCGACGAGCGGTAGCCCGGAGTTGGCTTTGGGTCGGTCGGCGGATCAGATGGGGCTCGGGATTGAAGGTCTCCCAGAGCGAGGCGTGAGGGCCTGGGCACGTCCGCTTCAGGGCGATCCCGGACATTGCCGACCATCAACCCCGCTTCGCATCGCGCAGCGGAACGGGGACACGCACCGAAGTGCATGTCCCCCCTCTGCTAGAACCGCAGCGCGCGGGCTTCCTTCACGTGCGGCAGGGCCTGGATCCTCGCCAGCAGGGCGTCGTCCGGCGCCTGGTCGACGCCGACCAGGGCGATGGCGTCGGCGTCGGCGCTGACGCGGCCGAGGTTGAAGGTGGCGATGTTGACGCCCGCTTCGGCCAGGATGGTGCCCAGGGCGCCGATGAAGCCCGGCTTGTCGAGGTTGTTGACGTAGAGCATGGCCGGGCCGAAGGCGGCGTCCAGTTCCATGCCCTTGACCTCGACGATGCGCGGCGTCCCGGCGATCACCGTGCCGGCGAAGGAGCGCTTGCCCTTCTCGGTGGTGATGGTGATGCGCATCAGGCTGTCATAGGTCGGGCTGACCTCCTGACGGCTCTCGGAGACGGTGATGCCGCGCTCCTTGGCCACGGCCGGGGCCGAGACCATGTTGATCTCCGCCAGCATCGGCTTGAGCACGCCGGCCAGGGCCGCGCTGGTCATCGGCTTGACGTTGAGGGCCGCCACGTCGCCTTCATAGGCGATGTCGATGGCGGTGATGCCGAAGTCGACCATCTGGCCGGCGAAGGCGCCGATCTTCTCGGCCAGGGCCACGAAGGGCTTCAGGCGCGGGGCTTCCTCGGCCGTGATCGACGGGCTGTTCAGGGCGTTGGTCACCGCGCCGGTCAGCAGGTAGTCGCTCATCTGCTCGGCGACCTGCAGGGCGACGTTCTCCTGCGCCTCGTTGGTGCTGGCGCCCAGGTGCGGCGTGGCCACGACCTTGTCGCTGCCGAACAGCGGGTTTTCCTTGGCCGGCTCGGTGACGAAGACGTCAAAGCCCGCGCCGCCGACATGGCCGCTGTCGAGCAGTTCGCGCAGGGCGACCTCGTCGACGAGGCCGCCGCGGGCGCAGTTGACGATCAGCACGCCCTTCTTCGTCTTCGCCAGGTTCTCGGCCGACAGGATGTTGCGGGTCTTGTCGGTCAGCGGCGTGTGCAGGGTGATGACGTCGGCGCGGGCCAGCAGGTCGTCCAGCTCCACCTTCTCCACGCCCATCTCGATGGCGCGCTCGGGGCTGAGGAAGGGATCGTAGGCCACGACCTTCATCTTCAGGCCCAGCGCCCGGTCGGCGACGATGCCGCCGATGTTGCCGGCCCCGATCAGGCCCAGCGTCTTGGCGTAGAGCTCCACGCCCATGAAGCGGTTCTTCTCCCACTTGCCGGCCTGGGTGGAGGCGTCGGCGGCGGGCAGCTGGCGGGCCAGGGCGAACATCATGGCGATGGCGTGCTCGGCCGTGGTGATCGAGTTGCCGAACGGGGTGTTCATCACAACGATGCCCTTGGCGGTGGCGGCCGGGATGTCGACGTTGTCGACCCCGATGCCGGCCCGGGCGATGACCTGCAGCTTGCCGGCGGCGGCGATCACGTCCTTGTCGAGCTTGGCGCCCGAGCGGATGGCGATGCCGTCGTAGTCGCCGATGACGGCGATCAGCTCGTCCTTGGTCAGGCCGGTCTTGATGTCGAAGTCGACGCCGCGGTTCTTGAAGATGTCGACGGCGGCGGGGCTGAGTTTGTCAGCGATGAGAACGCGGGGCATCTGGGTGTTCCTTCTCCCCTCCCGGCTGCGCGGCGAGGGTCGGGTGCAATGGGAATGAGGCAGGGCGGGCGGAGGCGAAGCTCCGCCCGTAAGGGTCAGGCCGTGGCCAGCTCGGCGGAGACTGACGCGAAGGCCCAGTCGAGCCAGGGCGTCAGGGCTTCCACGTCGGCCGTGTCGACCGTCGCGCCGCACCAGATCCGCAGGCCCGGAGGGGCCTTGGCGTAGCCGCCGATGTCGTAGGCGGCCTGTTCCTTCTCCAGCACCGAGGCGAGCTTTTTGGCGAAGTCGGCCTGGGCGTCGGCGGGGAGGGCGGTCACCTTCGGATCGACGACCTTCAGGCAGACGGAGGTGTTGGACCGGATGGCCTTGTCCTCGGCCAGGAAGGCGACCCAGTCGGTCCTTTCCACCCAGGCTTCGAGCGCCGCGAGATTGGCTTCCGAGCGGGCCTTCATGCCGGCCGCGCCGCCGACCGTGTCGGCCCAGGCGAGGGCGTCCAGGGCATCCTCGACGCAGAGCAGCGAGGGGGTGTTGATCGTGGCCCCCTCGAAGATCGCGGCGTTGAACTTGCCGTTGTCGACCATGCGGAACAGCTTGGGCATCGGCCAGGCCGGGCTGTAGCTCTCCAGCCGCGCCACCGCGCGGGGCGACAGGATCAGCACGCCGTGGGCGGCTTCCCCGCCCAGCGCCTTCTGCCAGGAGAAGGTCACGGCATCGAGCTTTGCCCAGTCGAGGTCCTGGGCGAAGGCGGCGCTGGTGGCGTCGCAGATGACGATGCCTTCGCGGTCAGCGCTGATGAAGTCGGCGTTGGGCACGCGCACGCCGCTGGTGGTGCCGTTCCAGGTGAAGACCAGGTCGGCGTCCGGGCGGACCTTGCTGGTGTCCGGCAGCTGGCCGTAGGGGGCGTCCAGCACCTCGACGTCCGGCAGCTTGAGTTGCTTGGTGACGTCGGTGACCCAGTCCTTGCCGAAGGACTCGAAGGCCAGCAGCTGGACCGGACGCGGGCCGAGCATCGACCACATGGCCATCTCGACGGCGCCGGTGTCGGAGCCGGGGACGATGCCCACGAGGAAGTCGGCCGGAACGCCCAGCACCTCGCGGGTGCGGTCGATCGCGAGCTTCAGCTTCGCCTTGCCGGGCTTGCCGCGGTGCGAGCGTCCGAGGACGGCGTCGTTCAGGCTTTGGGGGGTCCAGCCCGGTCTCTTGGCGCAGGGGCCGGAAGAGAATTCGGGGCGCGCCGGGCGCAAAGCCGGCTTCTGCGGAGTCGTGGTCACTGCGATGTCTCCCATCCTTGCAGATGGACTGCGCCCCGTTGGGGGGGCGTGGCCCGCCGCCGAAGAACCCGATTTCGCTGCGCCGCACAAGTGAAGTTTTTCCCGCGCGGCGCCCGGCGACGGCGCCCGGCGCAAAAATCTTCCCTTACAGGCCGTGATTTGGCGGCGACCGCTCCGATCCCGTAGGAAGGCCCATGAGCGGGACAAATCAACGACTCGACTGGCTGGTGCTGGGCATCCTGGTCGTGACCTGGGGCTCGGCGTTCGCCGGGCTGAAGATCGCGGTCGAGGGCATTCACCCCTTCTGGGTGTCGGCGATCCGGCTGTGGGTGGCGGCGCTGACGCTTTGGCTGCTGGGCTCGGCGCGGGGCGAGCAGATGCCGCGCTTCAGCCTGCGGCGGGGATCGCCCTGGCCGGCCTACGCGCTGGTCGGGCTGGTCGGGTTCGCCGCGCCCTTCTTCATGTTCTCGACCGCCGCCCAGAGCCTGCCCAGCGCCGTCAACGCCATCTGCAACGGGGCCTCGCCGGTCTTCACCGTCGCCCTGGCCCACCTCTTCCTGGCCGATGAGCGGATGACGGTGCAGAAGGCGGTCGGGGTTGGCCTGGGGTTCGTCGGGCTGCTGACCCTCGTCTGGCCGACCCTGTCCGGCGGGCTCAGCCTGGAGATCGGCTTCCTGGTGCTGGCGATCGGCGCGGCGGCCCTCTACGCGGCGTCCAACATCCTGATGCGCAAGGCGCCGCCGTTTCCCTCCACGGTGGGGGCCTTGATGATGTGCCTGGCCGGGGCGGTGTTCGCCACCGTCGGGGCCCTGGTGCTGGAGGGGCCGCCCGCGCCGCCGCCGCTGGTTCCGCTGCTGGTCACCATCGCGCTGGGCGTGGCGTCCAGCGGGCTGGGCACGGTCGGCTGGGTCTGGCTGCTGCAACGGCGCGGCGCGGTGTTCAGCAGCATGACCGTCTATCTGCTGCCGGTCTGGGCGACGATCATCGGCGTCGGGCTGATGGGCGAGCGTCCGGGCTGGAGCGCCTTCGCGGCCCTGGCGCTGATCCTGGCCGGGGTGGCCCTGACCAACGCGCCCAGGCGGGCGGCCGCCTGAGCCTGAGCCTCAGCCCGCGGCGCGGATCCGCGCCCGCCAGGCGATGACGGTGCCCGCCAGGATGCAGAGCAGGATCGCGAGGGTGATCAGGTTGTTGGCCACCGCATAGAGCCGGTCCCGCTCCAGCGCACTGACCAGGTAGTAGGCGTGCAGGCTGAACTGCCCGGCCTGAAGCAGCATCGCCGCGCCGATCCACAGGCTCGAGTAGCGGATCGCCAGGATCAGGAAACCGATCGCCAGGACGCCGTCGGCGACCAGCAGGGCGACCGAGATCGTTTCCTGATTGAGCAGATGGTGGACCGAGAGCGCGACCAGGGAGGTCGCGATCTTCAAGGTCGCGCCGTATCGCTCGGCGCTGCCACCCCTCCACCAGGCAAAAACGAGGACCGCCAGGGTGGCGGCCCAGCCGATAACGGGGAGTGGGGACTGGTACATCTCATGCGCCTCTAACGGAATTAGAGGCGCATGAGCATTAAACTATTGCAACGTCAGCGGATCAGCTGACCTGGCGCAGGTCTTCGCTTTCCTGGGCGAACTGCGGGGGCTTGTCTTCCCAGCCGGTCATCTTGGTGCGGACACCGATGCGCAGCTTGACGTCGTTGAGCTCGTTGTGGGCGCCGACGATGGCCGTGCGGGCTTCACCGAGCGCCGCGAGGGCCTCGACCAGCTTTGCGGAGGCGTTGTCTCCGACGACGGCCGAAAGGTGCAGATCCTTACGGGCCTTGAGCATTTCGGCCATCAGCTCGGCCGCTTCGGTCATCGCCGCGTCGAGGGCGGCTTCAGTCGCGAACAGCTTGCGCGCGACCTTCTGGACTACAAAAACCTTTTCCACGTTGCACTCTCCATCAGCCCTCAGGCGAGTGCATGGTAAACGAAACCTTAAGCCGCGACTAGGTAAACAGAGGGTTAAATCGTCGCGGAAGCGAAGCGTTAGGAGAATTGCGCGATAACGGGCCGTCACGGGCTGCTTTTCGGACAGATGGACCCCAGCGCAAACGTCAGTCAGGCCTCGAGCCACGCGCCCTTCCAGGCGCGGATCGCCAGCGTCGCGCTGATCACGACGGTGGCGGTGCTTCTGGCCGCCTGTGCGACCTTCATGATCCAGCAGTGGGCGGTCTCGGTTCAGGAATCCCGCGCCACGACCGGTGCGATGAACGCCGTTGTGGCCCGCATCGCCGCCCCCGCCATGGCGGCCGGAGACGACCTGTCGGCGGGCCGGGCGATGGACTCCATCATCGGCGCGCCGGGCGTGCGCGAGGCCAGCCTGATCGCCGCCGACGGCCGCATCGTCGCCCTGCGCCGCGATCCCGGGCCGGCGGGCGATCATGAGCACGTGGTCCACACGCCGGTCATTATTGACGGCAGGACGGTCGGCGCCCTGGTGACGACGGTCGAGGCGCCGACCCTGGCCGACCTCGCGCCGCGCTACGCAGCCCTGACCTTCGCCCTGTTCTTCGGCGCCGCCGGCATCGCCATGTTCGTGGCGACGACCCTCGCCCGCCGCATCACCCGGCCGGTCAACCGCCTGTCCGAGGCCATGACCGAGGTGGCCGAGAGCGGCCGCTTCACCCTGGTGGCGGAGGACGCCGACGACGACCTGTTCCGCAGCCTGGCGCGCAGCTTCAACCAGCTGATCAGCAAGCTGGAGGCCAATGACCGCGACCTGCGCGCCACCCTGGGCGAGCTGGTCGTGGCCCGCGACCAGGCCAACGCCGCCAATGTGCTCAAGAGCCAGTTCCTGGCCAACATGAGCCACGAGATCCGCACGCCGCTGAACGGCGTCCTGGCCATGGCCGACGTCATGGCGCGCGAAGAGCTGGGCCAGCGCCAGCGCGAGCGGCTGGGCGTCATCCGGGAGTCCGGCGAACTGCTGCTCAGCGTCATCAACGATGTGCTGGATCTGTCAAAGATCGAGGCCGGCCGCCTCGAACTGGCGATGTTCGACTTCTCGCTCGACGAGATGGCCGAGGGCGCGGCCAGCGCCTTCCAGATCGTCGCCGCCGAGAAGGGCCTGCGCCTGGGCATCGCCGTCGACCCCGGCGCCGGCGGCTGGTGGAAGGGCGACCCGGACCGGATCCGGCAGGTGCTCAGCAACCTGGTGTCCAACGCCATCAAGTTCACCGCCGAGGGCGCGGTCGCCGTCCGCTTTTCGCTCGGCCCGACGGGCGGGCTGAGGCTGACCGTGTCGGACACCGGCATCGGCATCGCCCAGGACAAGCTGCCGACCCTGTTCGAGAAGTTCATCCAGGCCGACAACTCCACGACCCGGCGGTTCGGCGGCACGGGCCTTGGCCTCGCCATCTGCCGCGAACTCACCCAGCTGATGGGCGGCGAGATCGTGGCTCGCAGCATCGAGGGCGAGGGCTCGACCTTCGTCGTCGACCTGCCACTGGCCCGGGGCGCCGCGCCGCGCGTCGCCGAGCCCGCGGAGCCGGTCGCCGCGCCGGACGAGTCGCGCCGGCTGCGCATTCTGGCCGCCGAGGACAACGCCACCAACCAGAAGGTCCTGCAGGCGGTGCTCGAGCCGCTCGACGTCCAGCTCCGCATCGTTCCCGACGGCCGCGAGGCGGTGGACGCCTGGCGGGGCGGCGGCTTCGACCTGATCCTGATGGACATCCAGATGCCGATCATGGACGGCGTCGAGGCGGCGCGCACGATCCGGGCGGCGGAGGTCTCCGAGAACCTGCCCCGCACCCCGATCCTTGCCCTGACCGCCAACGCCCTGGTGCACCAGGTCGAGGCCTATCTGGCGGTCGGGATGGACGGGCATGTCTCCAAACCCATCGAGCTGAAGCGGCTTTACGACGCGATCGAGACCGCCGTGGCCAGCGGCGCCCGGGCCCGCTCCGAGGCCGCTTGAGCCCGCCACGCCGGGCGGTCATCTACCTGAACAGAACATAACGGGCCGCTCAGAACCGTTTCAGGTTCAGAGTGTTCTTCTCTCTTCAACGCCGCAGGAACTGGCGTTGGCGAAGAGGAACCGAACCATGAAAAAGATCCTGATCTCCGTCCTGGCGGTCTCGGCGCTGACGGCGGCCGCGGCCCCCGCGATGGCCGCCCCGTGGCAGGACATCAACCAGCGCCAGGCCCAGCTGGACCGTCGGATCGACCAGGGCGTCCGCAACGGCCAGCTGACCCGCTTCGAGGCCGCCCGCCTGCGGACCGAGTTCCGCCAGATCAGCCAGCTGGAAGTCCGCTACCGTCATACGGGCGGCCTGCAGGGCTGGGAGCGCGCCGATCTCGACCGTCGCTTCGACGCCCTGAGCCGCAAGATCCGCTTCGAGCGCCATGACCGCGATGACCGCCACCCCGGGTACGGCGGCGGCTACGGCCCCGGCGCCGCCTACGACAGCGATCGCGACGGCCGTCCTGACCGCGTCGACCGCTTCCCGCACGACCCGCGTCGCTGGTAGTCCCCCTGGCCACTGACGCGACGAGCGCCCCCGCCCTCCCCGGCGGGGGCGCTTTCGTTCGTCACAGCCGCAGCCGGCTCTCGACCACGGTGACGGCTTCGCCGCGCAGCAGCACCCGGTCGCCGCGCAGCTCGCACTCCAGGTCCCCGCCCCGGCCCGGGTAGGCCTGATGGAAGGTCAGGACGGTGCGCTTCAGCTTCGCCGACCACAGCGGCGACAGGATGCAGTGGGCCGAACCGGTCGCCGGGTCCTCCGGGATGCCCGAGCCGGGTGCGAAGAAGCGGCTGACGACGTCGTAGGGCGCGCCGGAGTCCGCCAGGGCCGCCGCCGACAGGTTGCCGCGGCCGCCGGTCGCCTCGCCGGCGATCTTTTCCAGCGCCGCCAGATCGGGCTTCAGGGCGCGGATGGCCGCCTCGTCCTCGAACACCGCGACCAGGTAGGCCCCGGCCCAGACCTCGGACGGCGTCGCCCCGAGCGCCGCCGCCAGCCCCTCGGGCGCGGGCGTCTGCCTCGGCGTATTGGCCGGGAAGTCCATTTCGTAGCCGGCGCCGTTTCGCCGGACGACCAGCGGCCCTGACTTCGTGTCAAAGGTCACCGCCTCGGCCTCGAGCCCGAGCTCGACGAACAGCACATGGGCCGCCGCGAGGGTGGCGTGGCCGCACAGCGGCACCTCCAGCGTCGGGGTGAACCAGCGGAGGCCGAAGCGGGCGGGGTCGTCGGTCGTCAGCAGATAGGCCGTCTCGGCCTGGTTGTTCTCGGCCGCCAGGGCCTGCATCCAGGCGTCATCGCGCCAGGCCGCCTGCGGCTCGGTCACACAGGCCGGGTTGCCGCGGAAAGGTGCGGTGGCGAAAGCGTCTACGGTCCACTGGCGCAACGGGGAAACTCCTCGGATAACAGGATCGCCAAAAGTGGTGGTCATGACGCTCGAACTCAACGCCGGCAAGCTGCTCGGGCTGTTCACGCCGATCTGGGTGCTGCTCGCCCTGTCACTGGCGGTGAACTGGAACGACTGGCAGGACAGTCCGCTGACCCTCGCCTGGGTCGGCGGGCTGCCGTTCGCGGCCACAGGCCTGCTGTGGAGCTTTGGCCGACGGCGGTGGCGTCTGGAGCTGACGCCGACCGCGCTGGTCCATCACACGCTTGGCAGGACTGAGCGGTTCGAGTGGGATCGTATGGGCGAGATCGCGGTCGACGGCGCGCCGGGCCTGGATCTGGTTTCACCCTCGACGCTGCGCTTCGCCTACAGCGGCGGCGGCCGCATCGAGTCGGCCGTCGGCGGCGTCATCGGCCGGCGTGTGCTGTGCGTGTTCGGCGACGGCGGCGCCCGACGCCTCAAGCGCGAGATCGACGATTACCGCCGGCTGCACGCGGGACGGTGAGCCCGTGCGTCCTTCGACACGCCGCGTCGCGGCTGCTCAGGATGACGTGGTCGGAACGCTCCTCACCACGTCATGCTGAGCAGCGCCGCAGGCGCCTGTCGAAGCACGCAGGGCGAGCGCGCGAAGCTGCCGGGGACATGCACTGAAGTGCATGATCCCTACCCCTCCACCACCCTAACCTCCGGCCAGCGTCCGCGGGCCGAGGCGATGACCTTGTCCCACCCGTTCGCCCGCTGACGATGCGGATTGGGCCGGATGGTCATGGCGAACAGGTCGTCCAGCCCGAAGGGCGCTTCGATGGTCAGGCGGTCATCGGCCTCCAGCCGGACGCCGACGCCGAAGCAGGGGGCGACGAACCGGCCCAGCGCTTCGGCGCTGCAGGTCAGCGGCTCATAGGGCTCGCCGAAATGATCGTGGAACCAGATGTGGACGCGGGCCTGGTTGCGCACCTCGGCCTGCTGGTCGAAGGGCGGTGGAAACCCGGCCATGACGCGCTTGATGTGGACGTCCTCGGCCTCGTAGCTGATGTCGGAGGCGTCGAAATAGGCGATGTCGTAGTCCTTGATCCCGTAGTCGGGATCGCGGCCGGTCAGGTGGTTCCAGACCCGCTGGTAGACCGCGCCCGAGACGATCAGCCAGTCGGGCAGGTCCAGATCGCGGGTCAGCCGCAGCACGGTCATCAGCGAGTCCGAGCCCCGGACGATCGCCTCCAGCCTCTGTTCCAGCGTCTCGCTCATCCTCGTCCCCTCAGCGTCCATCCGTGGTCGAGCGGCCCGTGGCCCGCGCCCAGGCCCGGCGCGCGCAACATGGCCTCATGCACATAGGACCAGGCCCGCGCCACGGCCTGGGTGAGCGGCAGGCCCTGGGCCAGACCCGCGGCGCAGGCGCTGGCCAGGGTGCAGCCGGTGCCGTGGGTGTGGCGGGTCTCGATCCGCTCGCCCTCGAAGGCCGTCTCGCCGTCCGGGGTGATCAACAGATCGGTCAGCCGCTCGCCCGCGATATGGCCGCCCTTCATCAGCACCGCCCTGGCGCCGAAACCCAGCAGGATCTCGGCCGCCCGGCGCAGGTCGTCCGTGGTCTGCACGGTCAGGCCCGTCAGGGCCTCGGCCTCCGGGGCATTGGGCGTCAGCAGGGCGGCCCGGGGGATCATCAGCTCACGAACCGCCTCGACGGCCCGGGCCGCCAGCAGCGAGGCCCCGCCCTTGGCCACCATGACGGGGTCGATCACCGCGGCGACGCCCGGCGCGGAGTCGAGGATGGCCGCCACCCGCTCCACGGTCGCGATGTCGCCCAGCATGCCGGTCTTGATGGCGTCGGCGCCGATGTCGTCCAGCACGGCGCGAGCCTGGGCCTCGATGATGTCCAGCGGGACGGCGTGGACGCCGGTGACGCCCAGGGTGTTCTGCACTGTGATGGCGGTGATCGCCGTCGCCGCGTAGCCGCCCAGGGCGGTGACCGTCTTGATGTCGGCCTGGATGCCCGCCCCGCCGCCGCTGTCGGACCCGGCGATGATCAGGACACGGCCGCGGAAGACGGGGGCGGAGGAATCGGGGGAGGGCATGAGGGCGTTGTAGCCGCAGGGCGCAGGTTCGCGAAGTGTCCCGGGACACAGGGGAGCGGTTGCTAGCCCCTGATCGCCGCCTCAACCGCCAGCGCCTGCACCGTTTCCCGCACGTCGTGGACCCGCACCGCCGCAACGCCGGACCGGGCGCCGTGCAGGGCGGCGGCGACGGAGCCGCCGAGGCGGTCGTCGGCGTCTGTCGCCAAAGGGTCCAGCGCGGCGATGAAGCGCTTGCGGCTGGCGCCGAGCAGGACGCTGTAGCCATGGCCACACAGGCGGGGCAGGGCGGCGAGAAGGGCCAGGTTGTGGTCCAGCGTCTTGCCGAAGCCGATGCCGGGATCGAGCCAGATCTTCTCCCGCGCCACGCCGGCGGCCTGCGCCACATCGGCGCGGGCCAGCAGGAAGGCCTCCACCTCGGCGACCACGTCGTCGTAGCGCGGGGCGTCCTGCATGGTGCGCGGCTCGCCCAGCATGTGCATCAGCACGATCTCGCAGCCGAGCTCTGCGGCGACAGCCGGGGCGTCCGGCGAGAACCGCAGGGCGGCGACGTCGTTCCAGAGCGTGGCGCCCGCCGCCACGGCGGCGCGGGCCACGGCGGGCTTCATGGTGTCGATGGAGATCGGGATGGCGCTCTCCGCCCGGATCGCGGCGATCAGCGGGACGGTGCGGGCGATCTCCTCGGCTTCGTCGACGGGCTGCGCGCCCGGCCGGGTCGACTCGCCGCCGATGTCGAGGATGTCGGCGCCCTCGGCGATCAGGCGGCGGGCATGGGCCAGGGCCGCGTCATGGCCGAGGTAGCGTCCGCCGTCGGAGAAGCTGTCGGGTGTGACGTTGACGATCCCCATGACGAGGGGACAACTGCCGCTCATGTCGCCGATTCCCGCCTCCACCATGCCGTCATCCTGGATCGAAGCCAGCCGGGACTTCCTCAGCTTTCTGGAGGCCGACGGCGAAGGGTCGATCCATGACCTTGCCGAACGTCTAGCAGGCCTGATCGCCGTCGCCGAGGCCACGCCGCTGCCGTCGCTGGATACGGACGAAGAACACGAACCCGATGTCCACGACGAGGAATACTGGGGCGGGCACGCCGTGCGCCGGTTTCCGGCATTGGCGCAGCTGTATCCGATGCCGGACGATCTCTACGGGCTGGGGGCGATCGACCTCGCTGAACTGGCGCTGGAGCTTGAACAGAGCCTGGTCATTGCCGACGCCGGCAAGCCGGTGCTGGCCCAGTGGGAATGGCGCTTCGGCTTCGATACGCATTGGGGCTGGGCTCACGCCCAGCCCCTGCTGTCGTACCTGAAGTCGCTCTGAAGCCTACTCCGCGTTCTTCGCCGTCACGCCGCCCGGACGGGGCGAGAGGGGCACCGAGGCGGCGGGGCCGGTCGGGCGCCTGGTCTCGGCGTCGTCGCGGTTGGGCTTTACGCCCTTGATCACGCCGTTGATCTCCTCGCCCGACAGGGTCTCGAACTCGAGCAGGGCCTTGGCGATGGCGTGCAGGTCGTCGAGCCGCTCGGTCAGGATCCGGCGGGCCTCGTCCTCGCCGCCCTTCACCAGGCGGCGGACCTCGGCGTCGATCTTCATCATGGTCTCGGGCGAGACGTTCTGGGTGCGGGCTACGGAGTGGCCCAGGAAGACCTCTTCCTGGTTGTCGCCATAGGCCACGGTGCCCAGCTCGTCGGAGAAGCCCCAGCGGGTGACCATGTTGCGGGCCAGGCCGGTTGCGGCGCTGATGTCGCTGCTGGCGCCGGAGGTGATGTTCTCCTTGCCGAAGATGATCTCCTCGGCGACGCGACCTGCCATCATGACCGCGAGGCGTGAGGTCATCTGGGTGAAGTTCATCGAGTAGCGGTCGCCCTCGGGCAGCTGCATGACCATGCCGAGCGCGCGGCCGCGCGGGACGATGGTCGCCTTGTGCACCGGGTCGGACGAGGGGACGGTGATCGCCACCAGGGCGTGGCCGCCCTCGTGATAGGCGGTGTTGCGCTTCTCGTCCTCGCTCATGGCCATCGACCGGCGCTCGGCGCCCATCATGACCTTGTCCTTGGCGTCCTCGAAGTCGGGATGGGTGACCATCCGGCGGTTCTTGCGGGCCGCCATCAGCGCCGCCTCGTTGACCAGGTTGGCCAGATCGGCGCCGGAGAAGCCCGGGGTGCCGCGCGCCAGGGTGCGGACGTCGACGTCGGCGGCCAGCGGCACATTGCGCATGTGGACGCGCAGGATCTTCTCGCGGCCCGAGACGTCGGGGTTGGGCACAACCACCTGACGGTCGAAGCGGCCCGGACGCAGCAGCGCCGGGTCCAGCACGTCGGGCCGGTTGGTGGCGGCGATCAGGATGATGCCCTCGTTCGACTCAAAGCCGTCCATCTCGACCAGCAGCTGGTTGAGGGTCTGTTCGCGCTCGTCGTTGCCGCCGCCCAGGCCCGCGCCGCGGTGACGGCCGACGGCGTCGATTTCGTCGATGAAGATGATGCAGGGGGCGTTCTTCTTGGCCTGTTCGAACATGTCGCGCACGCGGCTGGCGCCGACGCCGACGAACATTTCCACGAAGTCCGAGCCCGAGATGGTGAAGAAGGGCACGCCCGCCTCACCCGCGACGGCGCGGGCGATCAGGGTCTTGCCGGTGCCCGGAGGGCCGATCAGCAGCGCGCCCTTGGGGATCTTGCCGCCCAGGCGCTGGAACTTGGCCGGGTCCTTCAGGAAGTCGACGATTTCCGACAGCTCTTCCTTGGCCTCGTCGACGCCGGCGACGTCCTCGAAGGTCTTGCGGCCCTTGGTCTCGGTCAGCAGCTTGGCCTTGGACTTGCCAAAGCCCATGGCGCCGCGGGCGCCGCCCTGCATCTGGCGCATGAAGAAGATCCAGACGCCGATCAGAAGCAGGACCGGGAAGGCGTTCAGCAGGATGGCGACCAGCGACAGCCGCTCGGCCGGCTTGATCATCACATTGACGTTCCGCGCCTGCATTTCCTTGATCAGGTCGCTGGAGTCGGACGGCACGACGGCGGTCGACACCACCTTCGGGTCTGAGCCGATCACCTGCACGCTCGAGCCCTGGAAGACGGCCTTGGTGACCTCGCCCGACTGCACCTTGCCGAGCAGCTCGGAGTAGCTGATCTCGCTGCTCGTGGCGCGTCCGCCCTGGGCGCCCGGGTTCAGCATGCTCCAGACGCCGAAGGCGACGACGACGATCGCCGCCCAGATGGCCAAGTTACGCAGGTTCATTCGCTCAAACTCTTCCTGTGCCAATCACCCTTGAGAACATAGGGCGGCAGGGCCGGTTTCGCCATGCGCGCCATTCGTCACACGGCGGGTTCGACGTCAACAAGGCCGGTGGACGCCTCGAAACGGGGCAGAACCAGCGCCGCGGCGCGAACCGAAGGATGATCTGCAAGGATCGGGCAAGAGACGGCGCCGTCCCGGGACACCATCACCGGCAGCGTGGGACGGAGGGCGACGGGCGCCGCGCGGAGGGCCGTCTGCTGTGTCTTCGGCAGCTGCCGGGACAGGCCGCCGAGGGCTCGGACGGTTCCGGGGATGTCGGCTTCGATCTCGAACCGGCCGTCCCAGACCACGGGTCGGTGCGGCTCCATCGTCGTCTCGGGCAGGCCGGCGCGACCGGGGTCCCGGGTGAAGGCGGCGGTCTCGCCGTCGGAGACGATGCGGGCCCCGGCCAGGGTGGCGGTGAAGGTTTCGCCCGACCGGATGCGGGACACGAGGCGCTCCAGCCGCTCCCCGCGCGGGGGCCGCGACGTCCCGGCGACGCAGAGGCAGGCGGCGGCGACATGGGCGGCAGGGGCTTTGATGGGCAGCGACAATCCCCCCCAGCTTGCCGGGGAGGACGACCACGCGCACCGTGGTAGAGAGGAGTCGGTGCAGGGCGGCGGAAGGGGTGACATGGCCTCGGAGTCCGAAGCTTCCGACACGCCGGGCGGCAACCCTCTCCACCATCCTCCGGATGGTCCCCCTCTCCCGTCGGGAGAGGACAGAGTTGAGCGGGCCCTGGCCCTCGCGAACCTTTGATCCTCGTTGGCCGGGTCGTCGATCCAGGGCTCGCCGCGCGCCCGAAGCCAGTCGCGGATGTCGGCGCGGCGCAACGACAGCATCGGGCGCAGCAGGAAGACGCCCCGCCCCTGCGGCCAGGCGGGCGAGGGCGCCCACTCTGCCGGGTCGGAGACGCTGGAGCCCTCGGCCCGCATGGCGGCGGCCTCGATCCGGTCGTCGGCGGTGTGGCCCATCAGGATGACCCGGGCGCCGCCCGCGCGGGCGGCGTCGGCCAGCAGGGCGTGGCGGGCGGCGCGGGCGGCGGCGGGCAGGCCGGTCGCGGGCTTTGCGCCCTCCCATCTGACGGCGCGGAAGGCGACGCCGAGCCGTTCGGCGACTGCGCCGCACCGGCGGGTCCAGACTTCGCTGTCGGGGTTCAGGCCATGGTCGACGGTGAGCGCCAGCAGCCGCCGGCCGTTGCCGTCGGCCCAGGCCTTGGTGGCCAGAAGCAGCGCCAGACTGTCGCCGCCCCCCGAAAAGGCGACCGCCAGAGGCGCGGTGATGTGGCTCCGCAGTCTGCGTCCGAGAGCGGCGTCTAGGCCGCGCACTTCGCCTGCACGCGGGCCGTGGCGGCCCTGCTGAGGACGCCCGCCGGCGCCTTCGGATAGCGGCGGACAAGCTCGTCCAGGGTCTGGCAGGCGTCAGTCGGCTTCTTGAGGGCGAGCAGCGAGCGCGACAGCTCCAGCACCGCGTCGGGCGCCCAGGTCGTCTTGGGCCAGCCGCGAATGGCGCCGATGTAGGCGCCGGCCGCGCCGCCGTGGTCGCCGCGCACCGACAGGGTCTTGCCCAGCCAGTAGCGACCCTCGGGCCCCTTGGGGCTGTCGCCGTGCAGTTTCACGAACCGGTCGAAGGCGACGTAGGCGGCGTCATAGTCGCCGTCGAGCATCAGCTTGCGAGCGGCGGCGAACTCGGTGTCGGGGTCGCCCGCCGTCTCGGCCACGGCCTCCTCCTCGGCCAGCGCCTGGGCGTCCGCCTCGATCTTGCCGGTGCGGGCTTCCAGCGCGGCGAGCCGATCGGCCAGGGCGCGGTTGGCGGCCTGGGCCTCCGCCAGCGCCCGCCGGGTCTGGTCCAGCTCGAAGGTCGAGGCCTCGTTCTGACGGTTGAGCGCGGTCAGGGTCTCTTCCAGATCGACGATCCGCTGGGCCAGGCCCTGAAGCTGCCCCTCGGTCTCGGCCGGCTGGACAACGACGGGTTTGCCGCTGTCGCGACCCTGGAAGACGATCGAGCGCAGCTCACGAACGACCTTTTCCATCTTCTCGAGCCGCTTGACCGAGCGGTCGTCCAGCGGGTCGGGCATGGGGGTCTGCGACCAGGCCGCGCCGCCGGCGAGGGCGACGGACAGGGCCAGGGAGGAGGCGATCAGGATCTTGCGCGTCATGGGCTCGATGATGCGGTGAGGTGAGCGACGAAAATACGGCCAGCGGCCGCGAACAGACAATGGGCCGAAAGCAAAGAGGGGACCGCGCGACGCGATCCCCTCCCGCTGGCTTGCGATCGTCCGGGCCCTAGCGGGCGCCGGCGATGATCACGGTGTGGCCGTTGCGGTTACGCGACCAGGCTTCCTCACCCGCGCCCGGATCGACCGGCCGTTCCTTGCCCCAGGACAGGGTGGCGATGCGGGCCGACGAGACGCCGCGGCTGACCAGGTAGTCACGAACGGCGTTGGCGCGGCGGGCGCCCAGGGCGAGGTTGTACTCGCGGGTGCCGCGTTCGTCGCAGTTGCCCTCGACACGGATCTGCACCGCCGGGTAGCGCATCAGCCAGGCGGCCTGGGCGTCCAGCACCGACATGGCGTCGGAGCGGATGTCGTAGCTGTCGAGGTCGAAGTAGACGAAGTCGCCGACGTTGATCACGAAGTCCTGCGCCGATCCGGGGATCGCGCGGGTGTCGACCGCGCCGCCGCCGGGCGCGGGCTTGTAGCCCGTGCCGGGGCCGGGAGGCGTGCCGGGGCCCGGGCCCGGCTCGGGCAGGGGCTTCGTCGAGGCGCAGGCCGCCATCGAGGCGGTCGCGGCCAGGATAAGCGCCAGTCTGGCGGCGCGTTTTGCGTCGAAGCTCATGCAGGCTTCCTCCTTGGATCGGGGTCCCTCAGGTCAATAGTGACGTGAGATGACGGAATTACGCGACGGGGAACTCTGACTAAGCCTCACAATGACGTCGGGGTGAAGCCCTAGAACCACAATTCACCACTCAGTTGAGCAGGGGCGACCAGGCCGGATCCGATCCGGAGCCCTGGTAGGGGGCCGGGCGCAGGATGCGTCCGGTGATGTCCACGGTCCACAAACGCGGCGCGCCGCCCCGTGATTCCCGGAAGAACATCAGCATCCGGCCGTTGGGCGCCCAGGTGGGGCCTTCGTCGAGGTAGCTGGTCGTCAGGATACGCTCGTCGCTGCCGTCCGGGCGCATGACGCCGATGTGGAACATGCCGCCCTGCTGCTTGGTGAAGGCGATGAAGTCGCCGGTCGGGCTCCACACGGGCGTGGTGTAGAGGCCGCCGCCGCGCGAGATGCGCCGGGCGCCCGAGCCGTCGGCGCCCATGATGTAGAGTTGCGGACTGCCGCCCCGGTCGGAGTTGAACACGATCCGCGAACCGTCCGGCGAGAAGCTGGGCGAGGTGTCGATGCCCGGATCGCTGGTCAGCTTGGATTGCGCGCGGCTGGTCAGGTTCATGATCCAGATGTCGCTGTTGCCGCCCCGCTCGACCGAGAAGGCGACGCGGTTGCCGTCGGGCGAGAAGCGCGGCGCGAACACCATGCCGGGGAAGCGGCCGAGCGTCTCCTGGCGGGCGGTCTCGATGTTGAACAGGTAGATGGCCGAACCGGTCGGCCGCAGCGCCATGTAGGTGATCTCCTGGCTGGTCGAGGAGAAGCGAGGGGTCATGACGATATAGCTGCCGTCGGTCAGGCTGGACGGGTTGGCGCCGTCCTGGTCCATGATCATCAGCCGCTTGATGCGGTTGTCCCGCGGGCCGCTCTCGGCGACGAAGACGATGCGGCTGTCGAAATAGCCCTTCTCGCCGGTCATCCGCTCATAGACGGCGTCGCTGATCTTGTGCGCCACGCGGCGCCAGTTCTCGGGCGTCGAGGTGAACTGCAGGCCCAGCAGCTGCTCGCCGGAGAACACGTCCCAGAGGCGGAAGTCCACCCGCAGCCGGCCGTCGCCCTCGACGGTGACATGGCCGTTGACCAGGGCCTGGGCGTTGATGGTCTTCCAGGCGTCGAAGGTCGGCTGGACGCCGATGTCGAGATTGCGCTCGGGGAAGGCTCCGGAGTCGATGGTCTTGAACAGGCCCGACCGTTCCAGGTTGCCGGTGATGACCTGGGCGATCTCCGCGCCGCGACCGGCGCCGGTGAAGGCCGGGACCGCGATGGGCAGCGGCTCGATCACGCCTGAGCTGACCGTGGAGCCGACCTGGGGCTGGGCCGTGGCGACCGTGGGCGCCGCGATCCCCAGCAGGGCGACACAGGCGAGAACGGCGGCGAGGGCGGATCGGAAGATCATCGGGGCTCTCCGGGACTAGCGGTTGGCGCAGGCGGCGGGCGCGTCGAAAGGATAGATCAGTTCCTCGCCGTAGAGTTCCGGCGGGAAGTCGTCGAAGGGCTCAGCGGCGTAGACGGCGCGGATGGCGCGCTCGGACGCGACGCGGACCATCGGGTCCTTCGTGCCGGCCTCCGAGGATTTCGGCCGGCCCAGCAGCTTGCCGCCGAAGGAGATGCGGAAGGTGACTTCCGCGCGGACGTCGGCGCCGCCCTCGACCAGGCAGTTGGGGTTCCAGCGGCGGCTGAGGTCGTTGCCGAGATTGAGCAGGTAGCCCTTGGTCGCGGCCGAGACGCGCTTGCCGGAGCCGATCTGGACGGTGAGGGCGTCCTTCTTCGGGCCCTTCTTGCCGCCGCTCTTCTTCGGGGGCGTCGCGGCCTTGCTGGTCGTTTCGACGTCGCTGAGGAGGCGGTCGAGGTCGAGTTCGGCGCGGGGGCCGGTGCGGCCCGGCTTGGCCGGGGTAGGGGCGGGCTTCTTCACGTCCGGCTTTGGGACAGGGGCGGCGGCCGGTGTCGGCAGGGGCGCCGGTTCAGGCTCGGCGACCGGGTCGGGCTCCTCGGTCTGGGCTTCCTGGACCTGGTCGGACAGTTCCGCCTGGACGAACTCCGGCGGGCCGCTGGTGACCAGGGTCACCGGCACGCCGCCGCCGACCTTGAAGGGTTCCTGGAACAGACCGCCGAGGAAGATGACAGCCGCCAGCGCGGCCGCGTGCAGCGCGACCGAGACCGCGAGGGCCGGCGTAATGCCTGTCCTCTCCCGGCGGTTCACCCCGACTGTCCCTCCGTGGTCGCAGCCTTCTGGCTCTCACCGGACGACGGGCCGCCGGTGTCGGTGATCAGGTTGATCCTGGTGAAGCCGCCAGTGGAGAGCGCCGCCATCACCTGGGCGACCACCTCGTAGGACGCCTTGCCGTCGGCGCGGACGTAGATCGGCTTGTCATAGCCGGCCTGCGCCAGACGCTCGAGGCGCGGCTTGAGCGAGGCGAAGGGGACCTCGGTCTCGGCGATGAACAGCTTGCCGTCGGCCTTGACCGTCAGGGTGACCGGCTCGGCCTGGTCCTGCATGGCGCCGGCCTCGGTCTTGGGCAGTTCGACCTGCACGCCGCTGGTCAGCAGCGGGGCGGAGATCATGAAGATGATCAGCAGCACCAGCATCACGTCGACCAGTGGCGTGACGTTGATCTCCGAGAGCGCGCCGCGGCCGCGTCGGCCCCGACGTCGGCCCCGGCGTCCACCGGCGGAGAAGGCGTCGTTGGCGGAAAGCGCCATGGCTCAGACCTTCTCGGCCAGCCGGCGCTGGATCGCCGTCGACAGGTCGTCGGCGAAGCCTTCCAGCCGCGCGCCGAACTTGCCCGCGTCGGTCGAGAACTTGTTGTAGGCGATGTAGGCCGGAATGGCGGCGGCCAGGCCGATGGCGGTGGCGAACAGCGCCTCGGCGATGGCCGGGGCGACCACGGCCAGCGAGGTGTTCTTCTCCAGGGCGATGTTCTGGAAGGCGTGCATGATGCCCCAGACCGTGCCGAACAGGCCGATGAAGGGCGAGGCGGTGGCGACGATGGCGAGGCTGCCCAGGCCATCCTCGGCCTTCTGGCTTTCGCGGGCGATGTTGCTGTCGAGCACACGGTCGATGCGCTGGATCAGCAGGGCGGTCTGGGTGTCGCCCAGCGGGCCCTTTCCGCGGGCGTCGCGCCATTCGCGCAGGGCGGCGTTGAGCAGGCGGGGCAGGGGCTGCTTGCTGTCGGCGCCGGACTCGGCGGCGATCTCCTCGAGCGGCCGGCCCGAGCCGACCTTGTCCTCGAACCTGTTGGCCTGGGTGTTCAGGGTGGTGAAGCGCACCGCCTTGTCGATGATCACCGCCCAGGACCACAGGGAGGCCAGGGCGAGGCCCACCATGACTCCCTTGATCACCCAGTCGGCGTTTGTCCACAGCGAGACGAGCGAGAACGTGTCGGCGGAAATGGTCGAAGCGTCCATGCGAGCGGCAACCCCCGGGTTGGTCTGGTCTGCCGCCGATCTTCTCGGCGGCTTTGGTGAAACTAAGGCGCGGACGTTAACGGGCGTTAGCCATTCGCCTCACGCAAGAAAGGTTTTACCGCCTCCGTCAGCCCAGGCGGCGGCTTTCGGGGCCGGCCGTCCATCGTGATGCAGGCGGCGGTGACCTCCGCCGTGGCGATCAGGTCGTCGCCGCGCAGGACCTTCTGGCTGATGAACAGCCGTGGCCCCTTCACGGAGTCGTAGGTGGTCACAACCCGCAGCGCGTCGTCGATGCGGGCCGGCTTGCGGAAGTCTATCTCCATGCGGGTGACCACGAAGGCGGCCGGATCCTCGCGGCCCGCCAGCGCATTGTGCGACACCCCCGCCAGCCGCAGGAAGTCGCTGCGCCCGCGCTCGAAATAGCGGACGTAGTTGGCGTGATAGACCACGCCGGTGAAGTCGGTGTCCTCGTAGTAGACCCGCACCGGCAGGATGTGCTCGCGGCCGTCGAATCGGCCGGCGGAGGGGGAGTCGGGGGTGGCTGTCACCTTGGGCCCTGCGTCCTTCGACACGGTCGCTGCGCGACCTGCTCAGGATGACCTTGGTACTGGATTGCGGACCAGACGTCACCGCTCGGGCGTGACTGCCTTCTGAAGCAACTTTCCTACGTCATCCTGAGCAGGTCGCGCAGGGGCCGTGTCGAAGGACGCACGGCGGAACCGCGCTCCCTCCAAACCGGTTACCGCTCCGATCGGAGTTCACCCCATGACCGCTCCCGAACCGAGAACCATCCTGATCGTCGAGGACCAGCTGCTGCTGGCCATGACGGTGCGCGATGCGCTGGAGGACCAGGGCTACCGGGTGCTGGAGCTGGCGATCCGGCGTCAGGAGGCCCTCGACACCGTCGCCCAGACCCGTCCGGATCTGGCGCTGGTCAACATCGAGCTGGCGGATGACGACGACGGCGCGGTGCTGGCCGCGGAATTGACCGCGATGGGCATTCCGGTGGTCTTCATCAGCGGCCAGACCTCGCGCATCGAGTCCTGTCGGGAAGCGGCCATCGCCTCCATGCCCAAGCCGTACAGCACCGCCGATATGGTCCTGGCGGTCGACTACATCTTCCGGCATCTGGCCGGCGACGAGTCACGGCCCGGCCCCCGGGGGCTGCAGGTGTTCAGTTCGCCCTTCGCGGCGGCCTGAACCGGGGCCCTATTCGAACAGCCCCGCCTGGCCGCCGGTCGCGTTGGGCGGCGGGGTCAGGCCCAGGTGCAGGTAGGCCTTGCCGCAGGCGACGCGGCCGCGCGGCGTGCGCTGGATGAAGCCCTGCTGCATGAGGAAGGGCTCGATGACGTCCTCGACCGCGTCGCGCGCCTCGGCGATGGCGTAGGCCAGGGTCTCGACCCCGGCCGGGCCGCCGCCGTAGTTCTCGATCAGGGCGCGCATGTAGCGTCGATCGAGGCTGTCCAGCCCCGCCTCGTCCACTTCCAGCCGGGCCAGGGCGCGGGCCGCGTGGCCCTTGTCGATCAGCGGCGCGCCGTCGGCGGCGGCGAAGTCGCGGACCCGGCGCAGCAGGCGGCCGGCGACGCGCGGCGTGCCCCGGGCGCGGGCGGCGATCTCCGCGGCGCCGTCGTCGCTGAGCGGGGCGCCCATCTTGCGGGCCGCGCCCAGCAGCACCTGCTGAAGCTCGGCCGGCGTGTAGAACTCGAGCCTGAGCGGGATGCCGAAGCGGTCGCGCAGCGGCGTGGCCAGCAGGCCCGCGCGGGTCGTGGCCGCCACCAGGGTGAAGGGGGCAAGGTCGATGCGGATCGACCGCGCCGAAGGCCCGTCGCCGATGATCAGGTCCAGCACATGGTCCTCCATCGCCGGATAGAGGATCTCCTCGACATTGGCGGCGAGGCGGTGGATCTCGTCGATGAACAGCACGTCGCGCGGTTCGAGGTTGGTCAGGATGGCGGCCAGATCGCCGGCCTTGGCCAGCACCGGCCCGCTGGTGGCGCGGAAGTTCACGCCCAGCTCGCGGGCGACGATCTGGGCCAGGGTGGTCTTGCCCAGTCCCGGCGGGCCGAACAGCAGGACATGGTCCAGCGCCTCGTTCCGCTCGCGGGCGGCGTCGATGAAGACCTTGAGGTTGGCCTTGGTCTGCGCCTGACCCACGAACTCGGCCAGGGTCTGCGGCCGCAGCGCCTTGTCGGTCGGCTCGAAGGGCTGGGCGTCGCCGGAGATGATGCGGTCAGTCATGGCTTGAGCTCACTGCGCGGTTCGACACGCGCTGCGCGCTGCTCACCATGACGTACTGGAACAGGTCATCCTGAGCAGGGCCGAAGGCCCGTGTCGAAGGACGCAACCCACTCACCGCCCGATCTCCTGCAGCGCCGCCTTGATCAGGGCCGAGACATCGGCGTCCTCGCCCAGCCGAAGCGCCGACTGCTCGACGGCGCGGCGGGCGGCGGGCTCGGCGATGCCCAGGCCCATCAGGCCGGCCACGGCCTCGCCGGCGGCCGACGGCTTGGCGGGCTCCTGCGACGGGATCGAGGCATGGAAGGCCGCGACCGGGCCATCGGTGATCGGCTTGTCCTTGAGCTCGGTGATGATGCGCTGGGCCAGCTTGGGACCGACGCCGTTGGCGCGGCCGACCAGGGCCTTGTCGTCGCGCGCCACCGCCCCGGCCAGCTCGGCGGGGGAGGCGATGTCCAGCACCGCCATGGCGGCCTTGGGGCCGACGCCCTGGATGGCGGTCAGCAGCACGAAGGCGCGGCGCTCGTCCCGCGACGCGAAGCCGTACAGGCGCGGGCCCTGGGCCTCGCTCCAGGTGTGCTCGATGTGCAGCAGGGTCTCGTCGCCGACGGCGGGCAGGCGGCCCAGGGTCCGCGAGCCGCAGCGCACGACATAGCCGACGCCGCCGACGTCGATCAGCATCTCCTCCTCGCCGACCTCGGCGACGATCCCGCGCAGCCGGCCGATCATGCGGTTTTCCTTTCGCGGGCCAGCAGGCCGGCCATCACGGCGGCGGCCGAGGTTCCGGCCTGGCGCGGGGCCTTGCGGGCATGGGCATGGGCGATGGCCACGGCGAGGGCGTCGGCGGCGTCCTGGGTGGGAGAGCCCGCCGTGGGCAGCAGCCGCGCGATCATGAAGGCCACCTGGTCCTTGTCGGCGCCGCCGGTCCCGACCACGGCCTTCTTGACCTCGCGCGCGGCATATTCGGCGACCTGCAGCCCCGCCTGGGCCGGGGCCAGCATGGCGGCGGCGCGGGCGTGGCCGAGCTTCAGCGTCGACTGGCCGTTGGTGTTGACGAAGGTCTCCTCGATCGCCGCCTCGTGCGGGCCATGCCGGGCGACCACGGCGGCCACGCCCTCGAACAGGCAGAGCAGCCGCTCGGCCAGCGAGGCCTTTTCGTCGGGCGCGATGACGCCGTGCGCGATCCAGGCGAGGCGCGAGCCCTCGACCGAGATCAGCCCCCAACCCGTTCTGCGCAGGCCGGGATCGAGGCCGAGGATGCGAATCGGCGTGTTCATCATGTGTTCTATAGAATGCCGGGAATCCTGAACGAAGCGGAAAGGCGTCCCGGCCGCTGCGTTTGGCGGCTTGCGCGGCAGGCGCCGTCCGTCCGACACTCCGACCGGTTCTGGAGGGCGGGCGATGCGACTCATGCGGCGGGTGCTGGCGGCGACGGTGATGGCGGCGGCCCTGCCGGGTCTGGCCGGCGCCGAGGCCACGGGGTTGAGGCCTGATCAGGTGCAGTTCCGCGGGCTCTACAAGGAGCTGGTCGAGATCAACACCACCCTGTCGGCCGGTGACTGCACGGCGGCGGCCAGGGCCATGGCGGCGCGGCTCAGCGCGGCGGGCTATCCCGACAGCGATCTGCACCTGATCGTCGAGCCCGGCCATCCCAGGGAGGGAAACCTCGTCGCCATCCTGCCGGGCCGGGATCCGAAGGCCAGGGCGATCCTGCTCCTGGCCCATATCGACGTGGTCGAGGCCAACCGCGCCGACTGGACCCGCGACCCCTTCACCCTGATCGAGGAGGACGGCTGGTTCTACGCCCGCGGCGCGTCTGACGACAAAGCCCAGGCGGCCATCTGGGTCGACACGCTGGTCCGCTACAAGACCGAAGGCTTCAGGCCGCGCCGGACCATCAAGATGGCCCTGACCTGCGGCGAGGAGAGCGATGACGCCCTCAACGGCGCCGACCTGCTGGTCACGAAGCACCGCGACCTGATCGACGCCGGCCTGGCGCTCAACGAGGGCGCGGGCGGGCTGATGGACGCGGCCGGCAAGCCGATCTCGCTGTCGATCCAGTCAGGCGAGAAGGTCTACCAGGACTTCCACTTCGAGGTGACCAACCCCGGCGGTCACTCCAGCCGGCCTTACAAGGACAACGCCATCGCGCGTCTGTCCGTCGCCCTCAACAGGGTGATGGTCGACGACTTCCCCGTCCAGCTGAACGAGACCACCCGCGCCTACTTCACCGCCATGGCGCCGCTCGTCGACGCCGAGAGCGCTGCAGCGATGCGGGCGCTGGTCGCCGATCCGACCGACGCGGCGGCGGCAGCGGTCATCTCCCGCAATCCGATGTGGAACAGCATGTTGCGCACCACCTGCGTCCCGACCCTGGTCAAGGCCGGCCATGCGCCGAACGCCCTGCCGCAGCGGGCCTGGGCGAACGTGAACTGCCGGATGTTCCCGGGCCAGACGGCCGAGCAGACCCGCCAGCGGCTGATCGAGGTCGTCGGCGACGACAAGGTCTCTATCGTGGCCGACGCCACCTCCCTGCGCACCCCGCCGCCGCCGCCGCTGTCGGAGGCGGTGATGGGACCACTGCGCAAGCGCGGCGCGCAGTTCTGGCCGGGCGTGCCGATCGTGCCCTTCCAGACCACCGGCGCCACCGACGGCAAGTACACCAACGCCGCCGGCATCCCGACCTACGGCCTGACCGGCATCTTCGCCGAAGCCAACGGCGGCGGAACCCACGGTCTGAACGAGCGTATCCGCGTGAAGTCCCTCTATGACGCGCGGGACTTTCTCTACCTGCTGGTCAAGGACTACGCGGATGCGCGTTAGCGGGACCCGACGCTGGTCGGGTCCGTGCGCGGGATGAACCCAGGCGCCTTGCCGTACCGGCGGGAGATCGACGGCCTTCGCGCGGTCGCCGTCCTGCCCGTCATCCTGTTTCACGCGGGTTTCGAGGTGTTTTCCGGCGGGTTCGTCGGCGTCGACGTGTTCTTCGTGATCTCGGGCTACCTGATCACGTCCATCATCCTGCGCGAACAGGACGAAGGCCGATTCTCGATCCTCGCCTTCTACGAGCGGCGCGCGCGGCGGATCCTGCCGGCCCTGTTTGTGGTTCTGCTCGCCTGTCTGCCCTTCGCCTGGGCCTGGATGCTGCCCGGGCAGCTGCAGGATTTCGGGGAGAGCCTGGGGGCCATCTCCCTGTTCTCGTCCAATATCTTCTTCGCATCGGAGAACGGCTACTTCGCCCGGTCGGCGGAACTGAAGCCCCTGCTCCATACCTGGAGTCTGGCGGTCGAGGAGCAGTTCTACCTGATCTTTCCGCTGCTGCTGCTCGCCCTTGGGCGGTGGCGACCGCGAAGCCTTCCGATCGTTGTCGGCGGCCTGGCGGTGTTGAGCCTCGTCCTGTCGGAGTGGGCGTTACGGCGCGAGCCGACGGCGACCTTCTACCTCCTGCCGACCCGCGCCTGGGAGCTGCTGGCGGGGTCCCTGCTGGCGCTCTGGCTCCGGCGACGGGAACGTCCGACGGGTCTGGTGTCGGAAGTCGGCGCCGGCCTCGGCCTGGCGATGATCGTCGGCGCGATCCTGCGTCTCGACGAAACGACGCCCTTCCCCGGTCTGTGGGCTCTGGTCCCCGTGGTCGGATCGGGGCTGGTGATCCTGTGCGCGGATCGTTCCAACTGGACCGGCCGCCTTCTGGGCTGGCGTCCCCTGGTCGCGATCGGGCTCATCAGCTACTCGGCCTATCTGTGGCATCAGCCCCTGTTCGCCTTCGCCCGCATCCGGTCGGTGCTGGAGCCCTCGCCGCTTCTGATGGCCGGTCTGTCCGTGCTCGTGCTGCCGCTCGCCTGGGCGACCTGGCGGTTCGTCGAGACCCCGTTCCGCAAGCCCCGGACCGTGTCGCGCAAGCAGATTTTCGTCGGCGCCCTGATCGGCGTGGTCGGCCTGGGCGGCGCCGGCAAGGCGCTCGATCTCCTTCAGGGGGCCCCGAAGCGGATCGACCCGGAGATCCTGACCATCGCCAAGTTCGACCGGTCCTTCAACCCGGGCACAAAGGGCTGCATCAAGGTTGAGGGCCAGGCGGCGTCCTACTGTGTCTACAATCCGCAGCTTGGAAAGCGGGTCGCCCTCTGGGGAGACAGCCACGCGGCCAGTATCGCGCCGAAGCTCGCCAAGACCCTCGCGGCCGAGGGCTACAGTCTCGTCAACTTCGCCCGTCCCCGGTGTGATCCGGTCCCGAAGATCACGCGGGAGGGCGGCGACTGGTGCATAGACTACAAGGCCGCCGCTTCCGCCTTCCTGAACTCCGACGCCGGTCCGGAGACGGTCATTCTCGTGGCGCGGTGGACGCTGATTCTCGAGCAGACGCCCTTCGACAACCAGGAACGTGGCGTCGAGTTCGGGAAGAGGCCGATCTACTTCGCAACGGGCAGCACCCGGCGCCAGCCGGGCGAGGCCGAGCGGGCGGCGGCGATGCGGGACTCGGTCGAGACGCTCCTGCGGTCGGGCAAGCGGGTGATCCTGGTCGGAAGCATTCCGGAGGCCGGCTGGAACGTGCCCCAGACCATGACCAAGATCGCCATGTTCGGCGGCGGGCCGCAGCCGCTGTCGACGTCCTCGGCGGCTTTCCGGGCCCGCAACAGGCGCACGCAGCAGGCGTTCGACGCCTTGAGCCCGACGCCGCGCCTGATCCGGGTAGAGCCGTCGGAGCTCTTCTGTGACCGTCAGTTGGCGGGGCGATGCCTCAATGAGTGGGACGGTCTTCCCCTGTACCGGGACGATGACCATCCCAGTTCAAGGGGCGCCCACTGGATTGCCGCGCAGATCGTGGCCGCGATGAAGGGCGACGCCCCACCGGTCCTGCCGACGACTACCCCAGCTTCGCCATATCCGCGTCGCTGATGTCCTCGTTGGAGTAGACGTTCTGCACGTCGTCGTCGTCCTCGAGGGCGTCGAGCAGGCGCATCAGGGTGGCGACATTCTCGCCCTCGACGGTCACGGTGCTTTTGGGACGCCAGATGATCTTGGTCGAGGACGCCTCGCCGAACATCTTCTCCAGCGCCGACGCGACCTCGTTGAGGTCCTCGAAGGCGGTGTAGACGGTGTGGCCGGAGCCCTCTTCGCCCAGGTCCGATTCGACATCGGCGGCGCCGGCCTCGATGGCGGCTTCCATCATGGCGTCCTCGCCCGCGACCTTGCCGGGATAGGTGATCTCGCCCATGCGGTCGAAGTTGAAGGCCACCGAGCCGGTCGCGCCCATGTTTCCGCCGAGCTTGGAGAACAGCGAGCGCACGTTGGCGGCGGCGCGGTTCTTGTTGTCGGTCAGCACCTCGACGATGATCCCGACACTGCCGGGGCCGACGCCCTCATAGCGGATTTCGGAGTAGTCGGCGGCGTCGCCCATCTGCGACTTCTTGATGGCGCGCTCGATGACGTCCTTCGGCACCGACTCGGCCTTGGCGTTGTTCACGGCGAGGCGCAGGCGCGGGTTCATGGCCGGATCGGGCAGGCCGGTCTTGGCGGCCACGGTGATTTCCCGCGAAAGCTTGGAAAACAGCTTGGACCGCTGCGCGTCGGCGCGGCCCTTGCGGTGCATGATGTTCTTGAATTTTGAGTGGCCGGCCATGGGTCGGTTTGGTCTCGTCGGAAAATGGTGTTGCGCGCTTCTAGCGTCCGGCGGCGGCGGTTTCCAGCGGTACGCAGTCGATCCGCTCCACGCCCCGCGCGTCGAGGCGGAAGACTGCATCCTGCGGGACGTCCAGTTTGAGCGCTTCCTCGCGCGGCAATCCAGCGTGAAGGCCCCGGATCACACGTCCGGTGACACCATGGCTGACGGCGATCAGCGGCGCGTTCGCGGCGACCGCCTCCGACAGCCAGGCCCCGGCCCGGGCGGCCACCTGCTCATACCGCTCGCCGTCCGGAGAGCTGAAGTGCCAGTTCCAGCGATCTGTCCCCTTGCGGGCGCCGGGCGAGGCGAACTCGATATCCTCGTCGGTCATCCCGTCCCAGCTGCCAAGGCTGATCTCCGCCAGGCGGCCGTCGGTGAAGGCCGCAGGCAGGCCCGCCCTTTCGGCGATGATCGCCGCGGTGGCCATGGCCCGGCCGAGCGGGCTTGAAACGAGCCGGGCGCCGGGGCCTGTCAGTGTCGCCAGAAGGCTCCCGACCCGCGCCGCCTGGGAGCGGCCCAGCGCGGTCAGCGGCGAGTCGAGCCGACCCTGGTAGCGGCCGGCGGCGTTGAACTCGGTCTGGCCGTGGCGGACGAGGTAGACGGTCATGCCTCCGCGCCTATCGGTGGGCGGCGCCAAAGACCAGTGGAGATTCGATGGATACGCCTCCGGATTCCCCAACGCCGGACTGTCACATATCGGCGCTAGGGCGAAGGCTCACAGCGGAGAAACGCCATGCCGACCGCACCTGACGCCCTGTCCCGCCGGGGCCTGCTGCTGTCCCTCGTCGCCGGCGGCGCAAGCCTCGCCTGGAACCGCGCCCTGGCCCAGCCCGTGTTCCCCGACTACCCGTTCCAGCTCGGGGTGGCGGCGGGCGACCCCGCGCCTGACGGCTTCGTGATCTGGACCCGCCTGGCCCCGCGCCCTCTGGAGCCCGGACACGGCATGCCGTCCGCCCCGATGGCCGTCCAGTGGGAGGTGGCCGCCGATGCGGCCTTCGCCCAGGTCGTCCGCAAGGGCGAGGCGATCGCCCGCCCGGAACTGGGCCACAGCGTGCATGTCGAGGTCGCCGGCCTCAGCCCCGCCCGCCCCTACTTCTATCGTTTCACCGCCGGAGCCGAACGCAGCGGCGTCGGCCGGGCCAGGACCACGCCGGCTCCTGGAGACAAGGTCGCCCAGGTCCGCTTCGGGGTCGTCGGCTGCCAGTCATATGAACAGGGCTACTACACAGCCCACCGCAAGGCGGCCGGCGAGGAGCTCGACTTCATCTACTGCTACGGCGACTACATCTACGAGGGCCGCGGCTCGCGCCTCTGGAACAGCCCCGATGGCCCCCGGGAAAATCCCCGCCAGCATATCGGCGGCGAGATCTACAGCCTCGACGACTACCGACGCCGGTACGCCCTCTACAAGATGGACGCCGACCTCCAGGCCTCGCACGCCTCGGCGGCCTGGTTCTCGGTGTGGGACGACCACGAGATCGACAACAACTGGGCGCAGGCGATCGACCAGGACGGCACTGACCCGGCGGTCTTCAGGCTGCGCCAGCAGTCTGCGATGCAGGCCTACTACGAGAACACGCCCCTGCGACGCTCGGCCTTCCCGGGCGGGGCGGCGATGCAGATCTATCGCCGCGCCCGCTACGGCGACCTGCTGGACCTGAACCTGCTGGACACCCGGCAGTTTCGCAGCGACCAGCCGTGCGAGGGCCGCTGGGCGACGACCTGTCCGGCGGTGCGCGATCCGGCCGCCCAGATGCTGGGCGAGGCCCAGGAGCGCTGGCTGTTCGGCGCCCTCGCCGGCTCCGACGCCCGCTGGAAGGCGCTGGCCCAGCAGGTGATGATCATGGACCTGAACCGGGATCAGCAGGACGGGCTCGGCTACAACCTCGACACCTGGGCCGGCTACCAGATCCCGCGCGAGCGGCTGCTACGCCACATCCGCGACCGCCGGATCGACAATGTGGTCGTGCTGACCGGCGACGAGCATCAGAACTATGCGGGTGAACTCCACATCGACGGTCGCCAGCCGGAGGGCCCGGCGGTGGCGACGGAGTTCGTCACCACCTCGATCAGCTCGTCTGGCGACGGCGTGGACCAGCGCCCCGACGGCGTCCGCATCCAGGCCCGGAACCCGTTCCTGAAGTTCAACAACGCCCAGCGCGGCTACGTTGTCTGCGACGTGACGCCCGAGCGGTGGCGGACCGAGTTCAAGGTCCTCGACAAGGTCTCCAGCCGTGACGGGACCCTGACCACCCGGGCGACCTGGGTCGTCCCGAACGGTGAGGCCAGGCTCGTCCAGGGCTGAGGTCGACTAAGCGGTCGCCAGTTCCACCACCGGCACATGCTCGCTCAGCCGGCCGCCGATGCGGATCGGCTCGATGCGTTTGGCCAGGCCCGTGCGGTCGTCGGTCTCGACGAAGACGCCGCAGACGGTGGCCGGGCCGAAGGCCGGCTGGTAGCGGCCCTGGCTGATCTTGGTGGTGAACCGGCGGAGCGGTTCTTCCTTCTGGTTGCCGATGACGCTGTCGTAGTCGGCGCAGGCCCCGGCGTCGGTCTGGTAGGCGGTGCCGCCCGGAAGGATCTGGCAGTCAGCGGTCGGGACGTGGGTGTGGGTGCCGACGACCAGGCTGGCGCGACCGTCGCAGTAGTGGCCCATGGCCATCTTCTCGCTGGTCGCCTCGCAGTGCATGTCGACGACCACGGCGTCGGCCACCTGGGCCAGCGGGGCCTTGTCCAGCTCGCGATCGGCGGCGGCGAAGGGGTCGTCCATGGCGTCCATGTGCACCCGGCCCAGCAGGTTGACGACATAGATGGTCTTGCCGCTCTGGGTCTGGAACAGGTTGGCGCCGCGGCCCGGGGCGTCGGACAGGATCGGGTAATTGGCCGGCCGGATCAGGCGCGGCTCGCGCACGATGTAGGTCAGCGCCTCCTTCTGGTCCCAGCTGTGGTTGCCGAGCGTCAGGCAGTCGGCGCCGGCGTCGAACAGCTCACGCGCCGTGTTCTCGGTGATCCCGAAGCCGGCGGCGGCGTTCTCGGCGTTGATGATGACGAACTCGAGCCCGAGGCGGCGGCGAAGTCCGGGCAGGTGGTCGGCGAGGCCGTCGCGGCCCGACTTGCCGACCACGTCGCCGAAGAAAGCAAAGCGCATTCAGAGGTCCTTTCGGACGGCTATATACCCCGCCTCGGTCAGAATCCCATCGAGCGGCTCGTCATGCGCCTCGCGGGGCAGGTCGGCCCGCTCCTGACCGCTGTAGGCGAGGCCGATGAATGCGGGGGGCGAGGGCTCGCCGCGCAGCGCCGCCAGCGTCCGGTCGTAGTGGCCGCCGCCCTGACCCAGGCGCTCGCCCCGGCGGTCGAAGGCCAGCAGCGGCACGATCACCAGGTCGGGCCGGACCTGCGCCGCCGTCGCCAGCGGCGCGGGCAGGCCCGACAGGTCGTGGGCCAGCGGCTCGCCCGGGCTCCAGGCGCGGAACGCCAGCGGCGCGTCCTCGGCGACGACCGCCGGCAGGGTCAGCGCCCAGCCGGCCTTGCGCAGGGTCTCGCCCAGCGGACGGGGGTCGAGTTCGGCGCCCAGGGCCTTGTAGAGGGCGATGACGCCGGGTCGGGTGCGGCCGGTCGCGGCCAGCATGGCCTCGGCATGGTCGGCGGCCATCCAGTCGGCCTCGGGATGTTCGACCATCAGCGCCTTGCGCCGCGCCCGGGCGTCCAGCCGCAGCGTGATCTTTGCGGCGGCGAGGCGGGGGTCGGTCACACTGTGCGTCCTTCGACACGGCGCTTCGCGCCTGCTCAGGATGACTAGCCCAGAATTGTCATGGTGAGCAGCCTGCGCAACAGGCGTGTCGAACCACGAACTGAGCCGGCAAGAAGGTGGCGGCGCCGCGTAGAGCCGTGAAGGCGTTTCAATCCCCTCGGACCTGTCGTGGACAGGTGGGCGCCGTGTGCCGAGGTCCACGGACCCCGGCAGGGACAGCTCCCTGGAGGTGAATTAAGGTCCCCGGGATTAGTTTGCCTTCGACGAGAGCCGCAGCAGACCCGCCGGGAGCCAAGATAGGGGGTCGGGGGGGCGGTCACAAGCTCTCCCTCCCCCTTGTGGGGAGGGACAGGTCGCGAAGCGACCAGGGTGGGGCAAGCGTTGGCCGCCTTCTGAGTCAGGTGAGGATCGCTGCTTGCCCCCCCGTCTCGTCTCGCTGCGCTCGCCAAGCCACCCTCCCCACAAGGGGGAGGGAGAACGGGCGCCTACCCCCCCGCGATCTTCTCGATCCGCTTCGCCGCATTCTCCAGCGCCGTGACCGCCTTGACCTCGACCCTGGCCTGGTCGGTCTGCAGGCGGGCGACCTCGCCCTGCATGTGCGACAGGCGCAGTTTGAGGTCGGCCATCTCGTCGGCCAGCAGCAGGGCGCCCATCAGGAACAGTCGGGTCTCGCCCAGCTGGCCGACGTCCTGGCTGACCTGGCGGACCTGCTGGTCGAACAGCCGGGCGATCTCGGTCAGGTGGCGTTCCTGGCCGTCTTCGCACCCGACGCTGTAGGGCTTGCCGTTGATGTTGACGGTGACCTGGGCCATCGGTCAGGCCTCCGCTTCGACGGGTTCGCCGAGGGCGGCGCGGATTTCCTCGATGGCGCGGCCGAGCGCTTCGGACGCCTGGGCCCCGGCCTCTTCCAGCGCGCGCTCGCGGGCGCGGGCGGCGTCCAGCTCGGCCGCCAGCCGGGCGCGGTCCTGGTCGAACAGACCGCCGGCCTCGGCGCCCGCAACGGCCATCTTCTCGGCCATGCGGCTTTCTAGCATGGCGATCGCGCGCTCCAGCCGGCGCGCGGCCAGGTCGAGGGCGCTTCCTTCAGCCTCACCCGTCATTCCGGCGGCTCCTTGATCTGCTGAATCTCTATAGCCTGCGCCGGGACGCGACAGGAAGGCGGGTTGAAAGAAACGCCCTCCCGTGCGAACGGGCGCCATCCGCGCAACACAGACTCAGTCCGAAGGCCCCGCCATGACCGTCAGCCCCGTGAAGATGGCCGACGCCATCCGCGTCCTCTCGATGGACGCCGTCCACGCCGCAAAGTCCGGCCACCAGGGCGCGCCGATGGGCCTGGCGGACGTCGCCACCGTGCTCTGGACGAAGTTCCTGCGCTACGACGCGAGCAAGCCGGACTGGGCCGACCGCGACCGCTTCGTGCTGTCGGCCGGCCACGCCTCGATGCTGATCTACAGCCTGCTGCACCTGTCCGGCTTCAAGGCCGTGACCATGGACCAGATCCGCAACTTCCGTCAGTGGGGCAGCAACACAGCCGGCCACCCCGAGTACGGCCACACGCCCGGCGTCGAGGTGACCACCGGCCCGCTGGGTCAGGGCATCGCCACCGCCGTGGGCCTGGCCATGGCCGAGCGCTCGATGAACGCCGGCTACGGCGATGATCTGGTCGACCACCGCACCTGGGTCATCGCCGGCGACGGCTGCCTGATGGAGGGCGTCAGCCAGGAGGCGATCAGCCTCGCCGGCCGCCTGAAGCTCAGCAAGCTGACCGTGCTGTTCGACGACAACAACACCACCATCGACGGCGCGGCGACCATCTCCGAGACCGGCGACCAGATGCTGCGCTTCAAGGCGGCCGGCTGGGCGGTGAAGGCCGTCGACGGCCACGACCACGGCAAGATCGCCGCGGCGATGCGCTGGGCGACGAAGCAGTCGGTCCCGACCATGATTGCGTGCAAGACGAAGATCTCGAAGGGCGCCGGCCCCAAGGAAGGCGACGTGCACGGACACGGCTATTCGCTGTTCGATGCCGAGGCGGTCGAGGCGCGCAAGGCCATGGACTGGACCTCGCCGCCGTTCGAGATCCCGGCCGACATCGAGGCGGCCTGGCGCAAGGCCGGTCGCAAGGGCGGCTCGCAGCGCCGCAAGTGGGACGCCCGCCTCAAGGCCAGCGACAAGGGCGCCGACTTCACCCGCGCCATGAAGGGCGACCTGCCGGCGGGCGCCTTCGAGGCGCTGGAGGCCCATATCGCCGCCAACATCGCCGAGCCTGTCGCCAACGCTACCCGTATCCACAGCGGCGCGGCCCTGACGGCCCTGACGCCCTCCATCCCCGAGATGATCGGCGGCTCGGCCGACCTGACCGGCTCCAACAACACCTTCGTCAAGGGCATGGCCGCCTTCGACGCGCCCGACTACGCCGGCCGCTATGTCCACTACGGCGTGCGCGAGCACGGCATGGCGGCGGCGATGAACGGCATGGCGCTGCACGGCGGCGTCATCCCCTACAGCGGCACCTTCATGTGCTTCGCCGACTACAGCCGCGCGGCTATCCGGCTGGGCGCCCTGATGGGCGTGCGGGTGATCCATGTGATGACCCACGACTCCATCGGCCTGGGCGAAGACGGCCCGACTCACCAGCCGGTCGAGCATCTGGCGTCCCTGCGCGCCATGCCCAACCTGAACGTCTACCGCCCGGCCGACGCGGTCGAGGCGGCCGAGTGCTGGCAGCTGGCGCTGAAGACGAAGACGACGCCGTCGATCATGGCCCTGTCGCGCCAAAAGACGCCGGTGGCCCGCACCGTCGCCTCGGCTGAGAACCTGTCGGCCAGGGGCGCCTATGAGCTGGCGGCGGCCGAGGGCGGCGCGGCCCAGGTCACGATCTTCGCCTCCGGTACGGAAGTCGGCATCGCCATGGCCGCCCGCCAGCAGCTGCAGGCCGGCGGCGTGCCGACCCGCGTGGTCTCCACCCCCTGCTGGGAGCTGTTCGAGGCCCAGCCCGCGAAGTACCGCGCCGAGGTCATCGGCAAGGCGCCCGTCCGCGTCGCGGTCGAGGCGGCGGTGAAGTTCGGCTGGGAACGCTTCATCGGCGAGGACGGCGTCTTCGTCGGCATGTCCGGCTTTGGCGCCTCGGCGCCGTTCGAGCGGCTGTACAAGGAATTCGGCATCACCGCCGAAGCGGTGGTCGAGGCGGCGAAGGCGAAGCTGGGCTAGGGCGAGGTCGGGGACATGCCCTTCAGTGCGTGTCCCTCGCAGCTGTTGGGGACACGCACTGAAGTGCATGTCCCCGGTTGAGGAGCGATCATGAAACTCGGCACCCCGCTCTCCCCCTCCGCCACGCGGGTCATGCTGCTGGGCTGCGGCGAGCTCGGCAAGGAAGTGGCCATCGAGCTGCAGCGGCTCGGGGTCGAGGTGATCGGCGTCGACCGCTACGCCGACGCCCCGGCCATGCAGGTGGCGCATCGCAGCCACGTCGTGACCATGACCGACGCGGCGGCGCTGAAGGCGGTCATCGCGCTGGAGAAGCCGCACCTGATCGTGCCGGAGATCGAGGCCATCGCCACCGAGGTGCTGGCCGAGGTGGAAGCCGCCGGCGACGCCGTCTGCATCCCCACCGCCCGCGCCGCCCAGCTGACCATGAACCGCGAGGGCATTCGCCGGCTGGCCGCAGAACAGCTCGGCCTGCCGACCAGCCCCTACGCCTTCGCCGACAGCCGCGCGGCGCTGGAGGCGGGCGCGGCGGCGGTCGGCTATCCCTGCTTCGTGAAGCCGGTGATGAGCTCGTCGGGCAAGGGCCAGTCCTATGTCGAGACCGCGGCCGACATCGGCGCGGCCTGGGACTACGCGCTGTCCGCCGGCCGGGTTGAAACGGCGCTGGTCATCGTCGAGGGCCGCATCGACTTCGACTTCGAGATCACCCTGCTGACCGTCCGCGCCGTCGGGGCGTCCGGGGAGATCGAGACCTCCTTCTGCGCCCCGGTCGGCCACCGGCAGGTGAAGGGCGACTATGTCGAGAGCTGGCAGCCGCAGCCGATGACCGCCGCCGCCCTGGCCCGCGCCCGGGACATCGCCGGCAAGGTCACCGCCGCCCTGGGCGGCCGCGGCCTGTTCGGGGTCGAGCTGTTCGTGAAGGGCGACGACGTCTGGTTCTCCGAGGTCAGCCCCCGCCCGCACGACACGGGCCTCGTCACCCTGGCCACCCAGGTCCAGAGCGAGTTCGCACTGCACGCCCGCGCCATCCTCGGCCTGCCGGTCGACGCCAGCCTGCGCGAGCCGGGGGCCAGCGCGGT
>JAIYCQ010000045.1 GCA_027487945.1 Caulobacteraceae bacterium | reverse complement strand
GGTCCGCACGTCCCTGGCGGAGGAAGTAGACTGCGGCGGCTGACACCATCACCACGCCGACGATGCTCGTGGCGTAGGCCGCGAGGATAAAGAAGCTCAGCCACTCCAGTTTCGCCTCGCCGAAATTGCGCCAGAGCAGCAGGGCCGCGCTGCCTATGTAGCCGGAGGCGTCAGCGACGTAGATCAGGAAGCCGGCGGTCGCAACGCGGCCACTGACCGCCACGAGCCGGTCGAACAGCATGGCGTTGAACGGCGTGTAGGCCATGTAGAGCCCGGCGCCGGACAGGATCATCCAGGGCAGGGGCGGCAGAAGGCCGGCCTGGAAGGCCAGTGTCGACAGGCCGAGCAGGGCGAAGCCGCCGATGACGATGCCATGGATCACCATCAGCGCCCGCAGATTGTTCCGCACCAGGATGATCGCCGCCAGCGCCGCCAGCGCCACGGCGGCGACCGGCAGCTCGCTGGCAGTGAACATTGAGGCCTGGCCGCCGTAGCCGAGCGCGGTCCAGATCTCGGCGGCGAAGTTGTCGCGGAAATCCCTGAAGGCCGTGAGCAGAACGTAGGACGCCACCAGCAGCACAATGCCCGGAGCGTAGAGCGCCATGAAGGCTCGCCGTTCGCCCGCATTCATCGGCCCGCGTTTGATCCGCTCGGCCTCGTCTTCCGCACTCGGCGGCGGCAGCTGGCCCAGCAGCCAGACCGACAGGCCCAGCAGCGGCATGAACAGCAGGCCGGTCGCCGTCGGCATCCAGAACCGGTCGACGTGTTCGACATGGATCAGCCAGGCGCCGACCGACTTCACCACGCCGGAGGAGAGGATGAAGCTGGCGCACAGCATCGCACCGAGCACCTCCGACACCCGCCGGCCCTCCATGTAGCCGAACACCAGGCCCCAGATCATGCCGAGCGGCAGGCCGTTGAAGAACAGCGCCGCCACGTTCCAGGGCGCGGGCGTGACAGCGAAGACGATCAGCGCCAGCCACGAGAGGCCGATCAGGGCTAGAATCGCCACGCCGCGCCGGGCCGGACTGATCTCGGAGATGACCTTGACGCCGATGATCTTCGACAGGGCGTAGCCGGCGACCTGGGCCAGCACGAGGGCGATCTTGTAGTCGAGCAGGAAGGTCCAGCCGGGCACCGCCTCGAAGGTCGCCGCCGAGAACGGCTTGCGGAAGGCGTACATCGAGAAATAGGCGCAGAAGCCCGCGAGCCCGGCGACGATGCTGAACACCGCCGGGTTGGCGCGCGTCAGCCACTGTTGAAACTTTCCGGCCACACGCCCCCCCGAACCCGCGAGATGGAGAAGCCGCCTGACTAGGCCAGGGCTGTGGCGGTTGAGTGACATTGCGCCGTATGCGGTGGATCGGCGGCCCCGACGGTGAAAATCGCCCTGTCATCTCCCGTGCTGTAGAGAACTGTGTCCGCAGTTCCCTGGAGGCGTCATGACGACCCAACCCTGCTTTGATCTCGCCGTCGTCGGGGCCGGGATCGTCGGCCTGGCCTGCGCCCTGGCGGCCGCCCGGCGCGGCAAGCGGGTCGTGGTCATCGACCGGGACGCGCAGGCCAACGGCGCCTCGGTGCGCAACTTCGGCTTCGTGACGGTCACCGGCCAGGCCCGCGGCGCGATGTGGCGGCGGGCGCGGCGAAGCCGCGAGGTCTGGGCCGAGGTCGCCGCCGAAGCCGGCATTCCGGTCCTCCATGAGGGTCTGCTGATGACGGCGCGCCGGCCGGAGGCGGTCGCCCTGATCGAGGCCTTTCTCGACACCGAGATGGGCGAAGGCTGTGAGTTGCTCGACGCCGCGACCGCCCGCCGCCGCCAGCCCGGCCTCGACGGGCCCGACCTGCTCGCGGCGCTGTGGAGCCCGCACGAGCTTCGGGTCGAATCGCGGGAGGCGATTCCCCGGTTGGCGGCCTGGCTTGAAGACCGCTTCGGCGTCGAATTCCGACGAGGGGTGGCCGTGCAGTCGGTCGCGACCTCGCGGGTCGAGACGACCGGCGGCCCCGTCCGGGCGGACGCCATCGCCGTCTGTCCGGGCGATGACCTGTTCAGCCTGTTCCCCGACCGGATCGCCGCCCAGGGCGTGACCCGCTGCAAGCTGCAAATGCTGCGCCTCGCCGATCCGGGGTTCCGATTGGCCGGCGGGGTCATGTCGGACCTGGGCCTGGAACGGTACGACGGCTATGGCGCCCTGCCGGAGGCCGAACCGCTGCGCGCCCGGCTGCGACGCGAGCAGGGCGAGCACCTGGCCAACGGCGTTCACCTGATCGTCGTGCAGAGCGCCGACGGCAGCCTGGTGGTCGGCGACAGTCACCACTATGCCGCGACGCCTGATCCGTTCGCGTCAGAGGCGGTGGACGCGCTGATCCTGGAGGAGTTCTCAACGGTTTTCGGCGGGCCGCCCCCACCGGTGCTGGAGCGATGGACCGGGACCTACGCCTGGGCGCGCGACCACAACACCCTGGTCGACCGCCCCTTGCCGGGGGTTCGGCTGGTAATGGTCACCACCGGCGCCGGCGCTTCGACGGGCTTTGCCCTTGGCGAGGAGGTCGTGGCCGACCTGTTTGAGGAGGTCGCGGCATGAACGCCCCTCTGCGCCTGTCCGACTTCAGCCTGGTGATCTTCGACTGGGCCGGCACCATGGTCGACTTCGGCTGCCGCGCCCCGGTCGAGGCTTTGCTGACCGCGTTCAGGCATCATGGCGTCGCGCTCGAAGAGAAGACCGCCCGCGCCGACATGGGCAAGGCCAAGGACGCTCACGTCCGGGCCCTGCTGGCACGGGCGGAGGTCGCGGCGGCCTGGCGGGCCGCCCAGGGCGCGGCGCCCGATGAGGCGGACGTCGCACGGCTGATGGGCGATCTCGGCCCCTTGATGCGCGACGCCGCCGGGCAGGCCGCCCGGCTGATTCCCGGGGCGGCGGCGACGGTCGCCGACCTGAGGCGGGCAGGGCTTAAGATCGCCTCCTCGACCGGCTACACCCGCGAGATGATGCAGCCGGTGCTCGCCCGGGCGGCCGCCCAGGGCTACAGCCCCGACCATCTGGTCTGCGCCGGCGAGACCCTGGAAGGGCGGCCGTCGCCGCTGATGATCTACAAGGCCTGCGCGGATCTCGGCATCTGGCCGCTGTCCCGGGTGATCAAGGTCGACGACGCCGAGGCGGGTATCGCCGAGGGACGGGCCGCGGGGTGTTTCACTATCGGTCTTGCCGCCTCGGGCAACGGGCTGGGGCTGTCGGAGAGCGAGTACCTGGCGCTGGTCCCTGAGGACCGTGACCGCCGGCTGGCCCCCGTCCGCGCAGCACTGCTCGCGGCAGGGGCCGACCGGGTCGTCGACACGGTGGCGGATATCCCGTCGATCTTCGACGCGAATTGACGCCCTGCCGGATCAAACTGTCGCGCAGCGGGACTATGCCGCCTGGTCAACGAAATGAGGCGAACCATGATGAATCGACGCAATCTGCTGGCGCTCGGCTCGGCCTTCGCCCTGGCGCCCGCCATCGCCCGCGCCGCCGGCATCGACGCAAGGGTGCGGACCGGCTCACTGCGGGACGTCGAACATGTGGTGATCCTGATGCAGGAGAACCGGTCATTCGATCACTACTTCGGCACGCTGAACGGGGTGCGCGGATTCGCCGACCGATTCCCGATTCCGCTGCCGGGCGGCCATACCGTCTGGACCCAGTCCGCAGGCCGGCGCGGCCTGTCCCCTTTCCCGCTGGATACGAAGGACGCCTTCGAACTGATGCGGGTCGAGGGCACGCCGCACACCTGGCCCGACGCCCAGATCGCCTGGGACCAGGGGCGAATGGGGCATTGGCCCGAGGCGAAGACCGACCGGGCGATGGGCTACTATCATGCGGCCGATATCCCGTTCCAGTTTGCCCTGGCCGATGCCTTCACCCTCTGTGACGCCTATCACTGCTCGGCGCAGACCGGGACCAACACCAATCGCCTGTTCCTCTGGACCGGAACCAACGACCCTGCCGGCAAGGCCGGCGGCCCGGCGATCGGTAACTCGCACGACAGCCTGCCCAAAGACGGCGGCGCGAAGGACCCCTACCTGTGGACCAGCTACACCGAACGGCTGCAGGCCGCAGGTGTCAGTTGGCGGGTCTACCAGGACATGTCCGACAACTTCAGCGACAACCCGCTGGTCGGCTTCAAGGCCTACCGCGACTCCCTCGCCGGCGCGCCCAGCGCGGACCGGGTGCTGGCTGAGCGGGCGCTGACGACCCGGCACCTAGACGGGCTACGCGCTGACGTCCTGGCCGGCGCCCTGCCGCAGGTGTCCTACATCGTCTCCCCAGCGGCGGATTCCGAGCACCCGGGCCCGTCGAGCCCGGCGCAGGGCGCCGACTACACCGCCCGCGTACTGGACGCGCTGACGGCCGACCCGGCGGTGTGGAGCCGGACTGTCCTGCTGGTGATGTTCGACGAGAACGATGGCTTCTTCGATCACGTCCCGCCGCCGGCGCCGCCGTCGCGCGTGGCCGATGGCGGGGGCGGCCTGCTGGGGGCTTCGACCGTCGCGATCGACGGCGAGTATCACCTGCTCCGCGCGCCCGGAGAACTGCTGGCCGAGCGATCCGGCCTGATCGGCCGCCCCTACGGCCTGGGGCCGCGCGTGCCGATGTACGTCATCTCGCCCTGGTCGCGCGGCGGGTTCGTCAATTCCGAGGTCTTCGACCACACCTCAGTGATCCGCTTCCTCGAGCAACGGTTCGGCGTGATGGAGCCGAATATCTCCGCCTGGCGACGGGCCGTCTGCGGCGACCTGACCTCGGCCTTCGACTTCCGTACCCCCAATGACGCCCCGCTTCGTCAGTCGCTGCCGGCCACATCTGAGACAGCAAAACGGGCCGGCGCCCTGCCTGGTCGCACCACCCCGCGAACACCTGCCCTGCCTGGCGTTCCGGTACAGCTGTCCGGGCCGCGCCCTTCCCGGCCGCTGCCCTACGCCCTCGACGTCGTGGCGCAGGTATCGCCGGCCGGCGTGGCGCTCAACTTCAGCAATGCCGGCAAGGCCGGCGCGGTCTTCCACGTCTATGACCGCCTGTCGCTCGACGCCATTCCGCGCCGCTACACCGTGGAGGCCGGCAAGAGTCTTGAGGGCCTTTGGCCTGCGCCGGCGGCGGGCGCTCCGCACGATCTGTGGATCATCGGCCCGAACGGATTTCACCGCCATATCCGGGGCGTCGCGCAATCCGACGCGACAGCGGTCGCCTTCGTGGCTGACGGGCAGACCGGGCGGTTGACCCTGTCTGTCGGCAATCCCGGTCGGACCCGTCGCCAGATCACCGTGAACCCTGCCGCCTATGGCGAGTCGCTTGCCCGGTGGACCATTGCCCTGGAGGCGGGGCAATCCGTCAGCCGGACCTGGGACCTGGCGAAGACCGGCGGCTGGTACGACCTGTCCCTGAGCTGCGATAACGACCCCCGGTTCGGTCGACGGTTGGCGGGGCGGGTCGAAACCGGCCGGGTCACGACCACCGACCCGGCAATGGGAGGCCCCGCACTGATGCGCTGGGGGGATGCCGAGGCCTGACCGGCACAAGCCAGGATCGCCAGAGCGCTATGGACCTCCGCCTGCTCCCGCCGCCAGCGAGTCCTGGCGACCGCGCTCCTTGCGTTAATCCGTCCCTGAAACCCCCGACATTTCGGCCGCTCGCGGCGCCCAAACCGTCATCGGGCGCCCCGTGATGGTCGGCTTTCGCCGCCCCTGAAAAGACGTGACGGTTTCCCTGCAAACAGGCCGCGACGGTCGCGGCTTCCCATAGCCTGAAAGCTTCCCGGGCTTTACGCCCGGGTTCGATTTCCGGCGTGGGCTCCGGGTCCTTGCCGCGCTGCGCTCAGGCGCCGGCCAGAAACCCCTCCACCTCCTCCATGAACATCTCGAACCGGTCGTGGTGCAGCCAGTGGCCCGCATCCGGGAAGCTCACGATGCGGGCGTCCTTGAAGTGTTTCGCCCGGCCGTCCCGCTCCGGGTTCGAGGCCCAGCTCTTTTCGCCGTAGCAGAGCAGGGTCGGGCAGCTGATCGCCTCCCACAGCTGGGCGATCTGCTGGTGCGTCAGGTCCGGCGCCGACCAGACGCGAAGGTAGTTGTCGAACTTCCAGCTGTAGGTCCCGTCCTCGTTCTGGCTGACGCCATGGGCGGTCAGGTGACGGGCCTGGTCGTTGGTGAGGTAGGCGTTCTCGGACTTCATCCGCTCGTAGGCTTCGTCCAGCGTCAGATAGCGCCTGGGCTGGCGGCCCGCCGCCTGGCGCTTCTCGTCGATCCAGCCGCGCAGGCGGTCGGCGACGGGCGTCTTCTCCCGCTCGGCGATCATGCGGGGGGAGGGGCCGAGGCCCTCGATGGCCACCAGCTTGCTGACGTTTTCCGGATAGAGGCCGGTATAGCGCAGCGCGATGTTGCCGCCGAGCGAATGGGCGATCAGCGTTAGCGGCGCCAGGTTCAACTGGTGGATCAGCTGCGCCAGGTCGTAGAGGTAGGACGCCATCGAATAGTCGCCGTCGGGCGACCAGGCGCTGTCGCCATGCCCGCGCAGGTCCGGGCAAATCACGCGGTAGCGGTCGGCCAGCCGCTGCGCGACCCAGTCCCAGCTGCGGCAATGGTCCCGCCCGCCGTGCAGCAGCAGCAACGGCGGGGCCTCCGGATCACCCCAGGCGGCATAGTGGAGCTTCAGCCGCTGCGACATGAAGCTGTGCGAGGTCGGTCCAGCGAGCAGGGCGTGATGGGTCATGGATCACCCCATAGGGTAGAGGATCTCTTTCGTCACCGCGTCCACGGCCTTCATCACCTCGTCGCTGAGGGTCAGGTCGGCGGCGGCGAGGATGTCGGGCAGCTGGTCCTCGTGGGTCACGCCGACGATGGTCGAGGCGACGAAGTCGTGCTGCTTGCTCCAGGCCGTGGCCAGGGTCACCGGCGCCATTCCGGCCTCGGCGGCGATGGCCATGAACCGCTCGGTCGAGCTGAGGGTCTTCTCGTTGACGAACCGGCGCGCCATCACCGTGTGGCGGCCCCCGAGATTCAGGTAGCCCGAGAAGCGCGCGCCCTCCGGCCGGGCGTCATTCAGGTACTTGCCCGACAGCACCCCGCCACCCAACGGCGAATAGGGGATCAGGCTGATCCCCTCCTGCAGGCAGACCTGGGCCAGGGCGTCCTCGAACCGGCGGTTGTTCATGCTGAAATTGTTCTGGATCGTCTCATAGCGGGCGAGACCCTCGCGGGCGGAGACGCCGAGGCTTTTCATCAGGCCCCAGGCCGTCTCGTTGCTGCAGCCCAGCACCCGCACCTTGCCCGACTCCACCAGGTCGTCGAGCGCGCGCATGACCTCTTCATAGGGGCCGTCGTGGTCGGGCCAGTGGGTCTGATAGAGGTCGATGTAGTCGGTCTGCAGGCGTTTCAGGCTGCCCTCGACGGCGCGGACGATGTTGTGCCGGTCGAGCGCGGTCATGCCGGCCCGCTGGCTGCCCTTGATCCAGCCGTGGCTCGGGCCGCAGACCTTGGTCGCCATCAGGATCTCATCACGGCGCTTGGTCTTCATCCAGCGGCCGACGATCTCCTCGCAGGTGCCGGCCCACTCCTCTTTCGGCGGCACCGGATAGTTCTCGGCGGTGTCGAAGAAGTTGATGCCGGCCTCGAGCGACTGGTCCAGCACCCGGTGGGCCATCTTCTCGTCGGCCTGGCCGCCGAAGGTCATGGTCCCCATGCAGATCTTGGAGACATAGATGGCGCTGCGCCCGAGGCGTTTGGTCTGCATGTCAGGTCGTCCGGATGAGAGAAGGCGGCCGCCACCTCAGCGACCGGATCTCCGCACTCCTAGTCGGCTCCCCCGCCGGAAGCCAAGCCCCGAAAAACTGTCAGGGCGACCTCACCATCAGCCCATACCCTTGCGCCAGGCAGCGGCGTGTCGCTGACGGGTCCGGGCCGCTTGCCGAACACCCCGCCGGTGGAGGTCGCCGCAGCCAGGGCGCCCTGCCGATCGAGGGCGACGGCGCCCACGGTGCCGTGCACGAGGGCGGCGGCCTCGGCGTCGATGTCGGCCTGGGTCAGGCCCACGGGCGCGCGATAGAAGCGCGCGGCGTCGCTTCGAGCACCTGCCGCGCCGCGCCCACCGGACTGGCGACGCCCTGCAGGGCGCAGACCGCACCGGCCCGATGGCGGGCGCCGTCCATGATCGACGCGTCCATGTCCATGATCGACGCGTCCATCTCCACCACGCCGGCGGCGTTGGGCGCCGAGCCCCGCCCGGCGACGAAGAGGCCGCTGTCCTCCATTTCCGCTACCGCGATCTCCACCGCGTCGATGGCGGCGAGTCCGCTTGCGAGTTGGGACGACATGCGGGCGGCGAGATCGCGAAGATGGTCGAGGGCGCGGCTGTAGTTCCGCCCGGGGATCACGCCCGCCGTGCAGAGCGATCACATAGGGCACATCGGTCATGGGCGGCCTTGCAGGTCTTCGGGTCGGACGCGCGAGGCGCAGGCGGGCGTCACTCGTTGAACCAGTCTTTCAGATGGTAAGGAACCGACCGAAGCACGAGAATCTGATGCGGGGCGCGCATAGCTGAACGTGACCTCTTGACGCGCTATCGGTGCATAAATCCGCATCTGGCAAGTCGGCCGCCCGCGTCTGGGGGCGGGGCGCGACAGACTGCTCGCCGGGCGGGCGCCGGCCTCCGCGCGCCCTGGGGGGCATCCCGCCGGGCAAATTACAGCAGCACCCCGTCGGACAGAGCCGCGATATGGCGGGCGATCAGGACCTCGCGGTCTGCCCAGGGGAAGTCGGGTCGGGCGATCAGCAGCGAGACCAGCCCATGCAGACCTGCCCAGAGGGACTGGCTGAGCAACACGGACTCGCCAGGCCGGGTCAGGCCCGCGGCGACGAAACGGGCCACCTGGCCATGGAAGCAGTCGAAGGATTCCACCCCGGCCGCGATGATGCGGGCCTTGGTCTCCTGGGGCTGCGGGCCGCCCTTCTCGAGCATGAAGGCGACGCGGTAGGCGTCAGGCTGCTGCAGGCCGAAGTCGATATAGACCCGACACATCCGGATGAAGCTGGCCCGGGTGGGCGCCTGGTGGTCCGCAGCGGCCAGCATGCGGTTCCGCAGCTCCAGAAAGGCCTGCTCGCACAGGACAGCCGTGATCTCCTCACGGGTGCGGAAGTAGGCGTAGAGCGCGGGCTGGGAGATGCCGGTCGCCGCCGCGATGTCGCGGGTCGACACCGCCAGGATGCCGCGCTGGGCGAACAGCATGAGAGCTGCGTCCAGGATCTCCTGTCGCCGTTCGGCGCCGTGGCCCTTGGCCTTGCGCACGGACCGCACTGTTGTCGCCATGGAGGATGCTTACCCCAGACCGGCGCTTGACAAAAGCTCACAATTGATCGGTGATCACTTATCGCTGATCAACGACCCTGGGGCAGAGGAGAATCCGTTGCGGAGGACTTGGCCAGGCCTTGTGGCCGGACCGATGGTCGCGCTTGTGGCGAGCTGTGGCCCTGCGAAGGCGCCGCCGGCACAGCCGGCGATCGCCGTCGTCGAGGCGGCCGTCGTCGCGCCGGTCGCCGAGGGCGGGCTGGTCCTTTCCGGAACCCTGGCGCGGCGACGGGAGATGACCCTGTCGTTCCGGATCGCCGGCGTGATCACCGACCTGGCCGTCGACGCCGGCGACACCGTGGCTGTCGGCCAGTCGCTGGCGCGCCTCGATCCGACCAGCGTGGAGTCCCGCCGGACCCAGGCGGAGGCCGACCTCGAGCGTGTCCGTCGCGACCTGCGTCGGGACGAAAACCTGTTGGCGCAGGGCTACGTCAGCCAGCAGCGGGTGGATGATCGCCGCAGCGCCTTGAAGTCCGCCCAGGCAGCTTACGATTCCGCCGTTTTCGATCGCCGATGGGCCAGCCTTTCGGCGCCGGTCGGCGGGGTTGTGCTTGAGCGGTTGGCGCAGCGGGGCGAGGTGGTGCAGCCCGGCCAGGCCGTGCTGCGGATCGCTGATCTCGCAAGCCCGCTCGTCCTTCGCGTGCCGGTCGCCGACCGTGATCTGGTCCGCGTGGCTGTCGGCCAGTCCGTGGAGATCACGGTCGACGGCCTGCCCGGCGAGGCCCTGATCGGCCAGGTGGTGAAGATCGGCCAGGCCGCCTCGCCACGCACGGGGGCCGTGATCGTCGAGGTCGAGGCGCCCTCCCGCCCGAACCTGCGCAGCGGGCTGACAGCCAAGGCGCGGTTTGGAGCGCTCCCGGGGCCAGCCGCCCCGGTCGGTCCGGCGGCGATCCTCAGCGTGCCCGCCGAGGCGATCCTTGAGGCGCAGGGGAGCGAGGCGTTCGTCTTCCGCCTGCAGGGTGATCGTGTCCGGCGGGTCGCCGTGCGCTTCCACGGCTTCGACGGCGACTTTGCCCGCATCGAGGGCTTGACGCCCGGCGACCGGGTGGTCACGGCCGGGGCAGGCTTCGTGTCCGACGGCGAGCGCGTGCGCACCGCCGACAGCGCCGCTATGGCGGGCGCGGTCAGATGAGCTTCGATCCGGCCGGCTTCGCGGTCCGCCGCTGGCAGTTCACCCTGGTCGCGTTCGCCTTGCTGGCGGCGCTGGGCGTGAACGCGTTTCTGTCGACGCCCCGTTCCGAAGATCCGCATTTTCCGCTGCCCCTCGTCATCGTCCAGGCCGTGCTGCCCGGCGCCGAGCCGGCGGAGATGGAACGGCTGGTCGCCGATCCGATCGAGGAGGCCATCGACGGTCTGGACTCGGTCACGAAGATCGAGTCGACCAGTCAGGACGGCGCCGCGGTGATCGTCACCGAGTTCGGCTGGGACACCGACCCGGAGCGCAAGTACGACGAGGTGGTCCGGGAGGTGAACGCCCTGCGTGGCAGCCTGCCCGACGGGTTGGCGCGACTGGAGGTTCGGCGGGCCCGCACCACCGAGGTTGCGATTGTCCAGGTCGCCCTGGTCAGCGACACCCTGCCCATGCGCCGCCTCGAGAAAGCGGCAGACCGTCTGCGAGAGCGGCTGGCCCGGGTGCCCGGCGTTCGGCAGGCCCGCTACTGGGGCGTTCCGCCGTCGGAGGTCAGGGTATCGCTGGACCTGGCGCGTCTGGCGGCCCTGCGACTTCCCGCCACCGCGGTCACTGACGCCTTGCGCGCCCAGGGCGCCGAGGCGCCGGTCGGCGCGGTGCAGGCCGGCGACCGTCGCTTCAACGTCAAGACCGGCGGCGCCTTCAACAGCCTGGAGGCGGTGGCCGACACCACGGTCCGAAGCCTGGATGGACAGGTGGTGCGGGTGCGGGACGTGGCCGAGGTGGCCTGGGCCCAGGACGAGCCGACCCACCTGGCGCGGTTCAACGGCAAGCGGGCGGTGTTTGTCACGGTCACGCAGAAGGACGGAGAGGATATCGGCCGCATCACCAGGGCGGTGCGCGCCGCGCTCGACGAGCATGAGCGGATCCTGCCGGCCGGGGTGAGGCTGGAGCGCGCCTTCTTCCAGTCGGAGAACGTCGACCATCGTCTGGGGCAGCTCTTCCGGGATTTCGGCATCGCGCTGGGCCTCGTCCTGATCACCCTGTTGCCGCTCGGTCTTCGGGCCGGGCTCGTGGTGATGATGTCCATTCCGCTGTCCCTGCTTATCGGGCTGTCGGTGGTCCAGGCGCTCGGCTTCACCCTCAACCAGCTGTCCATCGCCGGGTTCGTGCTGTCGCTCGGGCTGCTGGTCGATGACAGCATCGTGGTGGTCGAGAACATCGCGCGCCGTATGCGGGAAGGGGAGGACCGGGTCAGCGCCGCCGTAAACGGAGCGCGGCAGATCAGTCTGCCGGTCCTCGGCTGTACGGCCGCCCTGATGCTGGCCTTCCTGCCGCTGATGGCTCTTCCGGGCGGGGCCGGCGCCTACGTCCGCTCCCTGCCGGTCACCGTTCTGGCCACCGTCGCCGCTTCGCTGGTCGTGGCCCTCACCATTATCCCGTTCCTGGCCAGTCGCGTCCTCTCGCGCCATGAGGACCCCGAGGGGAACGTCCTGCTGCGGGCTGTGAACGGCGGCATTCAGCGCTTCTATGCGCCTGTCCTGCACTGGGGTCTGGCGAGGCCGATCCTCACCACCTCGATGATCCTGGCGCTGTGCCTGACCGCGCTGCCCATGGTGCGGGCCATCGGCTCCAGCCTGTTTCCGCCAGCGGAAACGCCCCAGTTCCTGGTCCGGGTCGAGCTGCCCGAGGGCGCGGCGCTGACGCGCACCGACCAGGCCCTTCGCTTTGTCGACCGCACCCTGGCCGGTGAACCGGAGGTCGCCTGGCGCGCCGCCAACCTCGGCCGCGGCAATCCGCAGATCTTCTACAATCAGCAGCAGCGCGAGCACAGCAACAGCTTCGCCGAGGTCTATGCCGGGTTGAAGGCGTGGCGGCCGGGTCGCAGTGAGGCGGTCATCGCGCGGCTCCGTGAGGCTTTCGCACGCTATCCCGGCGCCCGGATCACCGTTGTCCTGTTCGAGAACGGTCCGCCGGTCGAGGCGCCGATCGCCGTGCGGCTGACAGGCGATGACCTGGGTGTGCTGAAGAGCGCCGCCGCCCGTGTCGAGGCGGCGCTGAAGGCGACGCCCGGGGCCCGGGATGTCAACAATCCCCTCCGGGTCGATCGTACTGACCTCGACCTCGGCCTCGATGAGGCCAAGGCAGCCGCCCTCGGAGTCGCGCCCGGCGCTGCCCGCCGGACGGTGCGCCTTGCCCTGTCCGGCGAGGCGGCCGCGCGCTTCCGGGATGACGACGGCGACGACTACGCGGTGCGGGTGCGTCTGCCGATGCGCAGCCTTTCGGTCGGGGACCGCAACGATCTGGCGTCTCTGGGCTCGATCTATGTGCCGACAGCCGACGGCGGGACCACGCCGCTCTCGACCCTGGCCGCCCCCCGGCCGACTGTCAGCCCGGCCCGCATTGACCGCTTTGACCGCGAGCGCACCGTCACGGTGACGGCCTATGTCGACTCCGGAGCCTTGACCTCGGCGGTGACCGACGCCGCCCGGGATCGCCTCAAGGGTCTGGCCCTGCCGCCCGGCTACCGCCTGTCGTTCGGGGGGCAGGCCGAGGCCCAGGCCGAGAGCTTCGGCGGATTGGGCGCCGCGGTCACGATCGCCATCTTCGGCATCCTGGCGGTGCTCGTGCTCGAGTTCGGCCGGTTCAAGAGCGCCCTGGTCGTGGCGGGGATCATCCCGCTGGGCCTGTTCGGCGCGGTCACGGCCCTGGCGGTGACCGGCAACTCCCTGTCGTTCACGGCGGTCATCGGCATCATCGCCCTGATCGGCATCGAGATCAAAAACTCGATCCTGCTGGTCGACTTCACCGAGCAGCTACGCCGTCAGGGTCTACCGCTGCGCGACGCGATCGAGCGGGCGGGCGAGGTGCGCTTCCTGCCGGTTCTGTTGACCAGCATAACGGCGATCGGGGGCCTGATCCCCCTGGCGCTCGAACGCTCCGGCCTCTACTCGCCGCTGGCCATCGCCATCATCGGCGGGCTAATCTCCTCGACCCTGCTCAGCCGCATCGCCACTCCTGTGCTCTACTGGCTGACGGCGCGGGGGGAGGCGTCGGTGAGCGGGGATCCCGCGAGCGTCAAGTAATCGGGGACCCGGGAGGCCCCGGCGCCGCCGTCTGGAAGCCGCCCGACTCTGAACACAGACGACCCGATTCATACCCCCCATCCGGGACTGCCTGTGCGGGGGTCTTCTTGGTAAACGCTTTCAGGCGAATCGGTTTGTTTCGCTGCGCAGGTCGCCGTGAACTGCGCGGGTTCCGGGGGGAAGCCATGAACGATCGACAGCTTCGTCGACCACGCCGGCGTGCGGGCGGCGGGAACGCCGGCCGGCGGCGCACCGTGTTCGTCGCCGCGGCGCTCGTCTTCGCCGCGGCGACGCCGGTCTTTGCGTTGCCCACCGGGGCCGCTGACGCCGGCGCGCCCCGCGACCCGTTGGCGCCCCTCAACAGGGTGCTGTTCGGGTTCAATGCGAAGGTGCTGGATCCCTTCATTGTCCGCCCGCTCGTCCGGAGCTATCGGGCGGTTACACCCGCTGTCCTTCGCAAAGGCCTGCGCAACGCCCTGGGCAACCTTCGCGAGCCGGCCACGACGGCCAACGCCCTTCTGCAGGGCCGTCCGGCCGTGGCCGCGAAAGCGACCGGACGCTTTCTGATCAACTCGACGGTCGGCATGGTCGGTCTGTTCGATGTCGCGGGCAGGAGCGGCATGACCAGGGAGCCGGCCGACTTCGGCCAGACGCTCGGCCGTTGGGGGGTGGGGGAGGGGCCCTACATCTATGTGCCGGTGATCGGCCCCACCACCTTGCGCGACGGCGTCGGCGGCCTCGTGGATCATGCTTCCGACCCTGTGAGCCTGGCGACCGGCGGCCTCGACACCGATTTCGCCACGGCCCGCTCCGTCATTCGCGGGGTTGAGGCTCGCTCCGAGGCCGACGCTCTGCTTACCTCGGTGATGACAGACTCCACCGACCCCTACGCCACGGTCCGCGGCGCCTATCTGCAGAACCGCGCCGCCGTTGTCGCCGCGGCGCGCGGCGAGGCCGAGGATCTGCCCGAGTTCGACGAGCCGCCGCCTGAAGAGCTGAACTGACATGCCGCCAGAGGTCATCAATCGCCGCCGTCTCCTCGCGGGCCTGCTCGTCGTCCCGGCGGGCGCCCCCGGCCTCGCCCACGCAGCGCGAAGCGCCGGAGCGGAAGCCTTCGTGGCTGCCGAAGGGCAGAAGGTGCTTGCCTTGCTTGGGGACCGGAGCCTGTCCGAAGCGGTGCGCCAGAGCCGTCTGTCCGCAAGCCTGGACGCGCTGGCCGACTTCAACCGGATTTCCGGCTTCGTGCTCGGCCGTCACGCCAGGACCCTGGCGCCGGCGCAGCGCCAGCGCTTCAACCAGGCCTTTCGCGCCCATGTTCAGCGCGTCTTCCTCAAGCAGCTGGCGGCCTATAGGGGCGGCCAGTTGCGCGTGACCGGCAGTACCGCCCGATCGCCGACGGACACGGTGGTCAACAGCTTCGTGCGGGTGGGATCGACTGACGAGGCGCTGGCCTGGCGCGTGCTCGGCGCGCCGGGCGCCCTGAAGGTCGTCGATGTTCAGGCCAGGGGCGTCTGGCTGGCGATCACGCTGCAGCAGGACTTCGTCTCGACCATCGACAACGCAGGCGGCGACGTCGAGGTATTGATCCGCAGGCTCGAGAGCGGCGGCAGGGGCTAGGAGGGCGACGCGATGCGCGACAACTGGATCGAGCCGCTTGTCGGCGCTGTCGTTCTGCTCGGAGCCGGCGTCTTTCTGACCTACCTGCTGGTCGCGGGTGACGCGCAACCGGCGCAGGACGGCTATCGCCTGACCGCCCGGTTCGGCCAGGTGGGCGGACTTCGCGAGGGCGACGACGTCCGGGTCGCGGGGGTCAAGGTCGGACGGGTCGAGCGCATCGCCCTGCAGCCGGACACCTACCTCGCGGTGGCCGAACTGGAGGTCGCGCCGCAGACCCGGCTGCCGCTCGACTCCACGGCGCGCGTGACCAGCGACGGCCTGCTGGGCGGCGCGCATGTGGCGATCGAACCGGGCGCCGACACGGCGATGCTCAAGGCCGGCGGCGAGATCGAGAATACCCAGGGTGCGGTCGATCTGTTCGGCCTGATCGGTCAGTTCATCAACAAACCCGCGACCGCGGGCGAGCCGGCGACCTGAAACGACCCATGCAACAGGTGGTCCTCGCCCCGTTCACCCTCATCGGACGCCTCGTCATCGGGGTTTGTGCGATTGTCGGGGCGCTGAGCCTGTTCGTCGGGCGGACGGTGTTCGCCTGTTTCACGCCGCGCTGGCATGGCGGACAGATCGTGCGACAGGCGGTGTCGATCGGTTTCCTGTCCCTGCCGGTTGTCGGCCTGACGGCGGTGTTCACCGGGGCAGCCCTGGCCCTGAACATCTACACGGGCGGAGGCCGTTTCAACGCCGAACAGATCGTGCCGCAGATCGTGGCCCTCGGCATCACCCGCGAACTGGCGCCGGTGCTCGTGGCGCTGATGCTCTCCGGCCGTGTCGCGACGACCATTGCGGCCGAGATCGGCGCCATGCGGGCGACCGAACAGATCGATGCCATGCGCACGCTGTCCACCGACCCCTTTCGGTTCCTGGTAGCGCCGCGCGTTCTCGCCGGCGTTGCGACCCTTCCCCTGCTGACCGGTGTCGCCGACATCGTCGGCATCGGCGGCGGATGGCTGGTGTCGACCCTGTCACTGGGCTTCAATCCGGAGACCTACGCGCGGTCGACCGTCTCCTTCCTCGAGGCCTGGGATGTCCAGTCTGGCCTGATCAAGGCGGCGGTGTTCGGCTTCATCGTGACGGCGATGGGCGCCTTTCACGGCTACCGGGCGACCGGCGGAGCCCGCGGGGTCGGACATGCGGCCACCCAGGCCATGGTCTGGTCAGGCGTGCTGATCTTCGCCACCGACTTTCTGCTGACCAGCTGGTTCACCCGCACATGAGCGAGGCGGCGCCGGAACTGGAGTGGCGAGGCGTTCGCAAGGTCCTTGGCGGCCGGGCGGTGCTCGATGGCCTCGACCTGTCGCTGGCGACCGGGCGGTCGTTGGTCATTATCGGCGGCTCAGGGCAGGGCAAGTCGGTCACCCTGAAGCTGGCGCTCGGCCTGATGCGTCCCGACGCGGGATCCGTCCTGTTCGGAGGCCGGCCGCTGCCGGGCCTGTTCAACCGCCGGCAGTCGGCGCTCTATCGCCAGTCCGGCGTCCTGTTCCAGGGCTCGGCGCTCTTCGACAGCCTCAGGATCTGGGAAGTCGTCGCCTTCCGCCTGCTGCACGCCGACAATCGACCCCGGGCCCGTGCTCGCGATGCGGCCGTTGAGGCTCTGGCGCAGGTCCAGCTTGGGCCCGAGGTGGCCGACCTGTTTCCCTCCGAGCTCTCAGGAGGCATGCAGAAGCGCGTCGGACTGGCGCGGGCGATCGTCGGTGCGCCCAGGATCCTGTTCTTCGACGAGCCGACCACGGGCCTCGATCCGGTGACGGCCGCCAGCATCAGCCGCCTGATTGCCGATCAGGTCACCCGGCTCGGCTGCACCGCCGTCACGATCACCCATGACCTTGTCTCGGCACGGACCATCGCCGACGATATCGCGCTTCTCGACGGGGGACGCATCGCCTGGCAGGGCGGTCGCGCCGACCTCGACGCCACCACGGACCCCCGGGTGCGCTCGATGGTCGAGGCGAGCCTTCCCCCGCGCTGACGGCGCGCGCCCGGGAGGCCGCAAACGCGGCCTCGCCCTGGCTGAACCGGCGCCTGGGCTTCGCCCCCGAGCAATCCCCTTTGACGGCGCCGTATCTCTGTGGCAGATATTTATAACACGTTATAAATATCCCGAGCGGGAGAGCAGGCGATGCTTTCGGCCCATCGGCGTTTCGTGACGCCGCAGACCAACGAGACGATCGAGGCGCTGGCCGCCCGCGCGCTGCCGGGCGAACCGCTCGACGCGGCCATCGACCGGATCAAGAGCTACAACATGCACATCTTCGTCATGCGCCGGCCGGCCGGCCTGCTGCTGGGTAGCGACGTGGTGTTCGTGGAGCCGCCGCTGCAATGAGCGACTACGCCGGCGCCCTGACCTCGCAAGAGGCCGTGATCGTCGGCGCCGAACTGGCCGCCGGGCACGACGGCGAGGCGGAGCTGGTGCTCCGCATCCGCTATCCGAACGGCGTGGTGGGCGTCGTCCTGCTCGACGCCGAGGCCGGCTTCGCCCTGATGCAAAGCTGCGCCGCCGACAGCCTGGAGGGCCTGACCGGCCACTCCTGGCGCAAGATCCTCGAGGGAGTCTGACCTTGTACGACATCGTCATCCGCAACGGCCTGGTGGTCGACGGCGAAGGGGCTGCCGGAATCCGGGCAGACGTCGCCATCCAGAACGGCCGCATCGCCGCCATCGGCAACCTGCCGGGCGAGGCGCGCCAGACGATCGACGCCTCCGGCCGCGTCGTCGCGCCGGGCTTCATCGATCCGCACACCCACTTCGACGCCCAGCTGCTCTGGGACGGCCAGGCGCGCCCGGCGCTGGAGCACGGCGTCACCTCGGTCATTCCCGGCAACTGCTCGCTGTCGCTGGCTCCGCTGCGCGCCGCCGACCGGCAGAAGGTCGTCGGCATGTTCCAGCAGATCGAGGAAATGCCGGCGGTGGCCTTCACCGAGAAGTACGCCAAATGGACCTGGGAGGGCTTCGCCGGCTACTGCGAGACGATCGCGCCGGACCTGGCCATCAACGTCGCACCGCTGGTCGGCCACAGCCTGATCCGGCTGTGGGTCATGGGCGAGGACTCCCAGCAGCGGGCCGCGACGGCGGACGAGATCACGGCGATGCAGGTGCTGCTGCGCCAGTGCCTGAACGAAGGGGCGATCGGCCTGTCGACCAGCTTCGTTGACGTCGACGACAAGGCCCGGCCGGTGCCCAGCCGCTTTGCCGAGTTCGCCGAACTGGACGCGCTTTGCGCCGTGCTCGGCGAGGACGGCGGCCGCATGCTGCAGGTGGTGCCGGAGTTCTACGACGTCGACATCACCATCGCCCGGGTCGACCAGCTCGCGGAGCTGTCGGTCAGGCACGGGATTCCGACCACCTTCTCGCCGGTGTTCGACTCGACGGCCACGCCGACCGCTGCGACTCGCATCCTGGCCCGGGTGGCCGAGCAGTTCGCGCGCGGCGCCAGGGTCTGGCCCCAGATGCAGACGCGGCCGATCGACATCAGTTTCTCGCTGCTCAACCCCTCCCTGTTCCTGGCCCGTCTGCCGCGCTGGGTGCGGACCCTGCGCCTGCCGCTCGACGAGCGGATGGCGGCGCTGGACGACGCCGAGACCCGCGCCGTCCTGATCCGCGACGCGGGGCCAGACGGCGGCGAGGCGACGTTCGGCCGTCTGGTCGTGCGCGGCGGGGACCGGGCGCCCGCGGCCTATGTCGGCCGTCGGGTCGTCGACATCGCCCGCGAGCGCGGCCAGGGCTGCGCCGAGGCGATCATCGACATTTCGCGTGAGAACGGGCTGGACGTCGCCTTCCTGGCGGCCAACGGCGGCCACCATCTGACCGACCGCATCGGGCCTATGCTGGCCAACCCGCTGGTGCACATCGGGGCCAGCGACGGCGGGGCGCACCTGTCGTCCTTCTCGACCTACGGCGACACCGGCTATCTGTTCAGCGAGTTCGTCCGCAAGTCGGGCGACTTCACCCTCGAGGCGGCGGTCAAGAAGATCACCGCCGACACCGCCGACATCTGGGGCCTCAAGGACCGTGGCCGGCTCAAGCCGGGCTATGCGGCCGATATCGTGGTGTTCGACGCCGACACCATCGACCGGCTGGAGGAACGGCCCGTCCACGATGTGCCGGGGGATGGCATGCGCTACATCCGCTCCTCGACCGGGGTCGATGTGGTGCTGGTCAACGGCGAGGTGGCCTGGGCCCACGGCGCCTATACCGACGCGCGCTCCGGCGCGATCTGTGGCTAGGGAGGCGCTCATGAGCGAGTCCGTTCTCGTCATCGGCGCGGGGATCTCCGGCCTGTGCGCCGCCCTGGCGCTCGGTCCCACGGGCCGGCAGGTGACCCTTGTCGAGCGTGACGCCTCTCCGCCCGAGGGCGGCGCCGACGACGCCTTCCGCGACTGGAAGCGCAACGGCGTCGGCCACCTGCGCCAGAGCCATGCCTTCCTCGCCCGCCTGAGGCTGCTGTTGAAGGCCGACCATCCCGGCCTGCTGGACGAGCTGCGGGCGTTCGGCGTGCGCGAGGTCACCTTCGAGTCGATGCTGAGCGAGCGGCAGCGGGAGACCTATGCCCCTGAGCCGACCGACGCCGATCTGACGTTGATCACCAGCCGGCGCACCACGCTGGAGCTGGTGATGCGGCGCTATGTCGAGACCCTGCCCAACGTGAGCATCCGTTCGGGCCTTTTTGTTCGGAGCCTGATCACCGAGACCGCCGCGGACGGCGCGCTGACGGTGGTGGGCGTCGCGTGCGATTCGCCTGACGGACCGGTCGAGCTGCGGGCGGAAATCGTCGTCGACGGCGCCGGCAAGGGCGGCGACCTGGTGGGCCAGCTGGTCGAGCTGGGCGCGCCGATCCAGGAGAGCAGCGAGACGGCCGGCATCCTCTACTTCACCCGACACTATCGGCTGAAGCCGGGCCAGGCCGAGCCCTCGCGGAGCGAGAACCCGCCGCCCAACGGCGACCTCGGCTTCCTCAAGTTCGGGGTGTTCCCGGCCGACAACGGCTGCTTCTCGATCACCGTCTGTACGCCGGAGATCGAGTACGAGATGCGTAAGGCGATCGTGAACCCGGATATCTTCCAGGCCATGACGCAGATGCTGCCCGGACTGCGTCCCTGGACCGATCCGGCGGTGTCCGAGCCGACGACCAAGGTCTTCGGCATGGGCGACCTGCACATGCGCTGGCGTGATATGGTCGCCGACGGCAAGGCCGCTGTGCGCGGCTACTTCGCCATCGGCGACAACCTGATCCGCACCAATCCGCTGTACGGTCGGGGCTGTTCCTTCGCCGCCGTCGCCGCCTATGGGCTGCGCGATGTGCTGGACGGGGTGGACGATCCGGATCAGCGCGTTCTGGACTATCACGACATGGTCCATCGCGAGCTGCGCCCCTTCTACGACCTGATGCAGCGCCAGGACCGCACGGCTATTCGCCGGGCCCGCGCGGCGCTGACCCCTGGGCGCCGGCCGTCGTTCAAGGCGCGTCTCGCCAGGAGCTTCGTCGAGGACGCCGTCACCATCGCCATTCGCCGCGATGTCGGACTGATGCGTGAGGCGATGCGGGGATTCCACATGCTCGAGCATCCCGACGCCTGGCTGAAGAAGCCCCGGAACATGGCCCGCGTGCTGATGACCTGGGCGCGGGGCCGGAAGGCGAACGCCGCGCTCTATCCGCCGAAGCCGGGGCCGGAGCGTGAGGAGATGATGGCCAGTCTGGGCCTCGACTTCCAGGCCGACGTCGCGCTGGCGCGGCAGGCCGCGTGACCTCGGCGGACACCGGCGGCTGACGCGGCGCGCCGGCTGTGCCAAATGAGGGCTCGGACTCGGGGCGGGGCATGAGCGGCGGCAAACGCGAGGAAGCCAAGGAAGAGCGGCGGCGGCGCATCGTGGACGCGGCGCGGGCGCTGATCCGCGAGACCGGCGACACCGGCCTGTCGATGCGCGCCATCGCCGCCCGCGCCAATGTCAGCCTGGCGACGCCCTACAACCTGTTCGGCTCCAAGCGCGGCATCGTCATGGCGGTGCTTGAGGACGCGCGCGAGTTCCAGGAAAGGTTCGCGGCGCTGAAGGACCTCAGCGCTGTCGAGCGCATCTTCATGGCGGTGCGGATCACGCTCGCCTACCACGTCCAGGATCCGGAGTTTTACCGCACCCTGTGGGCGGCGCTGCTCGACACGCGCGGCGGCGACCCGGAGCTCTGGGCCGAGCTGATCACGCCGCAGAGCAGCCTGTTCTGGCGGGGTCTGCTGGATGAGGCCCGCGCCGCCGGGGCCATCGCCGACGACATCGACATGGACCTGCTGCAGGCGACGCTCAACGGGCGCTTCGCCTCGGTTATCCTCACCTGGGTGCTCGGCGGCAGCTCGGTGCGCGAACTCGCGCCGGCTGCCTGCTTCGGCTACGCCTCCGCGCTCTGCGCCGCCGCCTCGGACGGGTTCCGGCCGCAGGCCCGCCGGCGCATGCTGGAGTTCCAGGCCGAGCTGCTGGCGGTCAGGGCTTCGGCCGCCAACTAGTCAGACGACGCGGCCCCGCAGCGACGACAGCCAGGGAACCAGCAGGGCGTTGACCTGCTCCGGCGCCTCCTGCTGTGTCCAGTGTCCGATGCCCGGCAGGACGTGCGCGCCCTCCAGGTTCGGGACCTGGGTCCGCAGGGCTGCGATCGGATCCTGGGCCATGCCGAAGGCGGTGAACGCGCCGTCCTTGTCGCCGGCGATGAAGAAGGCCGGCTGCTCGACCTTGCGGCCCTTGAACGGCTGCAGGAAGTGGAAGTCCCGGGTGTGGTTGCGATAGCGGCTCAATGGCCCGAAGAAGCCCGAGCCCTCGAACTCGGCGACGTAGTAGTCGAGGTCCGCGTCGCTCAGCCAGGCGGGGAACGGATCCGGATCGGGCAGGCCGTCCAGAAGGGTGTCGTCCGAGGTCTTGGTCATCCCGGCCAGCGTCGTCAGGTCGATATCACCCGAGCCCACATAGTAGAACCGCCGGATGAAATCGCGCGGGTCGGCGTCGAACACCGCCTCGGCCTTGCCGACCGGCCGGAAGTAGCTCTGGTAGAAGAAGACGTTGTTGTCGTCGAACATCGCCTTGATGACGTCATCGAACGACTGCTCCGGCACGCCCGAGTGGATCACCGACAGGGCGGCCACGGCCGCGACCCGGTCAGGGTGAAGCAGGCTGGTCTGCCAGACCATCGGCGCCCCCCAGTCGTGGCCCAGGAGGACGAACTTCTCGCCGGGCGCCAGCGCCTCGGCCACGCCGAGGATGTCGGCGATCATGTTCTCCATGGCGTAGTCTTCGACCCGGTCGAACTTTTGCGAGCCGCCGTAGCCGCGGACGTCGATGGCGCAGGCGGTGAAACCGGCTTCGGCGATCGGATCGATCTGGTGACGCCAGCTGTACCAGCTCTCCGGGAAGCCATGGACCATGAGCACCAGCGGGCCCGAGCCCCTCACAACGGCGCGGATCCGCGCGCTCCCGGCGTCGATCATCCTGAATGTCTGCACGCGCGCTTCCTCCGCACAGGCCCCGCAGGGCCGATGGGGGAAGCTAGCCGGGCGCCGCATCGTCACTCAAGTAATTATAACGCGTTATAGAAAGCGGAGCCCGCGTCGCCCCTAGCCGCCCGGGTGCAGCCCCGGCGCTTCCTGGCCCGTGCGGGCGACGTACTCGGTGTAGCCGCCGCCATACTGGTGCGCGCCTTCCGGGGTCAGCTCCAGCACGCGGTTGGACAGCGCCCCGAGGAAGTGACGGTCGTGCGAGACGAAGAGCATGGTGCCTTCGAAGTCCGCTAGGGCCGCGACCAGCATCTCCTTGGTGACCATGTCCAGGTGGTTGGTCGGCTCGTCCAGCACCAGCAGGTTGGGCGGGTCGAACAGCATCCTGGCCATGACCAGACGCGCCTTTTCGCCGCCGGACAGGACCCGGCAAGGCTTCTCGACATCGTCGCCGGAGAAGCCGAAGCAACCCGCAAGGGTTCGCAGCTGGCCCTGGCCGGCCTGCGGGAAGGCGCCTTCCAGCGACTGGAAGATCGTCTCCTCGCCGTCCAGCAGATCCATCGAATGCTGGGCGAAGTAGCCCATCCGGACGCTGGCCCCGATGTTGACCACGCCCTCGTCGGGCTTGATGGCCCCAGCCACCAGCTTCAGCAGCGTCGACTTGCCGGCCCCGTTGGCCCCCAGCACGCACCAGCGCTCCTTGCGGCGCACCAGGAAGTCCAGCCCGTCATAGATCGTCTGGGGGCCATAGCGCTTGTGGACCTTGCGAAGGCTGATCACGTCGTCCCCCGACCGCGGCGGGTTGCGGAACTCGAACTGCACCGCCTGGCGACGACGGGGGGCCTCGACGCGCTCGATCTTGTCGAGCTTCTTGACCCGGCTCTGGACCTGGGCGGCGTGCGAGGCGCGCGCCTTGAACTTCTCGATGAACTTGATTTCCTTGGCCAGCATCGCCTGCTGGCGCTCGTACTGGGCCTGGCGTTGCGCCTCGCCGAGCGCGCGCTGCTGGTCGTAGAAGTCGAGATCGCCCGAGTAGGTGATCAGCGCGCCGGCGTCGATCTCGACCACCTTGCCGATGATGCGGTTCATGAAGGCACGGTCGTGCGAGGTCATCAGCAGCGCGCCGTCGTAGGTCTTCAGGAAGCTCTCCAGCCAGATCAGGCTTTCGAGATCCAGGTGGTTGCTGGGCTCGTCCAGCAGCATGCCGTCGGGCCGCATCAGCAGGATGCGGGCCAGCGCCACCCGCATCTTCCAGCCGCCCGACAACAGGCCGACGTCGCTGTCCATGCGCTCCTGACTGAAGCTCAGCCCGGCCAGCACCTCGCGCGCCCGGGCTTCCAGCGCATAGCCGTCCAGCTCCTGGAAGCGCTCCATCACCTCGCCGTAGCGCTCCATGACGGCCTCCAGCTGGTCCGCCTGGTCCGGATCGACCATCGCCGCTTCCAGCGTGGACATCTCGGCGGCCAGCGCGCTGACAGGGCCGACGCCATCCATGACGGCGGCCACGGCGCTCTGGCCCGACATCTCGCCGACGTCCTGGCTGAAGTAGCCGATCGTCATGCCGGGATCGATCACCACCAGCCCGTCGTCCGGCTGCTCCTGGCCGGTGATCATCCGGAACAGGGTGGTCTTGCCGGCGCCGTTGGGGCCGACGAGCCCGACCTTCTCGCCCTTCTGGACGCCCATCGAGGCTTCGATGAACAGCAGCTGGTGGCCGTTCTGCTTGGTGATGTTGTCGAGGCGGATCATGGGGCGGTCTGCTAGCGCGGGCAGGGGGCAAACGCCAGCCTTCCAGTCCGGTTGTCGCCTGGCATCGCTGACCGACGCGTCCCGGACTGCGCCCGGGGCGCTGAACGGTCGGCCTGCGAGGTCCGGGCCGTTGCTCCGCCGCCTGACAGACGCGCCTCAGCGGCCGCGGAACACCGGCGGGCGCTTCTCGACGAAGGCCAGCGAGGCGGCTTTGTGATCCTCGGTCGCCATGGTGCGGACCATGTGGATCGCTTCGGCGTCCATCACTTCGGACAGCGAGCCGTGCTCGGCCAGGGCGAGGTTCTTCTTCATGTAGCCGATCGCCACCGTCGGCAGGTCGGCCAGCCGGCGGGCGAGGGCCGCGGCCTCGGCAGCGAGGTCGGCCGCCGGGACAGCGCGGTTGACCACGCCCAGCCGGGCGGCCTCGGCGCCGGTGATCACATCGGCGGTGAAGTAGAGTTCGCGCGCTTTCGCCGACCCGACCAGCTTGGTCAGGAAATAGCTGCCGCCGTAGTCGCCCGAGGCGCCGATCTTCGAGAAGGCGGTGGTCATCTTGGCGTCCTCGGAGGCGATGCGGTAGTCGCAGGCGAGCGCGATGGACAGGCCGGCGCCGGCGGCCGCCCCCGGGATGACGGCCAGGGTCGGCTTGGGCATCTCGTGCAGCCAGCGGCTGAAGTCCATGCCGTTGCGCAGGCCGTTGACCCGCTGGTCGAAGGTCGGCGCCTCGCCCGGACCCTTGGCGGCCACGAAGCCCTTCACGTCGCCGCCGGCGCAGAAGGCGCCGCCCGCGCCGGTGATGACCACGGCCCGCACCTGGGGGTCCAGCGCCAGTCGCGGCGCGGCGGCGGACAGGGCGGCCAGCAGCTCCCCGGTCAGCGCATTGCGCGCCTCGGGCCGGTTGAGGGTCAGGGTTGCGATCCCGTCCTCGAAGGTCTCGATCAGCTGGTCGGTCATGGTCATCGTCCTTGTTCGGAGGCGCGGGGTCCCTGGGTCGGCCGACAGCCTGGATCAGCATCCGTAGGCGGGCCAATGCGAGAATTGCATTGACCCCACGGCGCCCGTTCCTAGGGTGTCGGTCAAACAAATGTTTGACGCAGAGTCGGGCGCGCTGCAATCGCGGTGTTCTCCGACCGATCCGGGGAGACCGCCATGAACAAGATCGTCGACATCCGTCCCGACGCCGAGGCAGAGCTGAACAACCTGGCCATGTCGGAGTCGGCCAAGCCGCTGATGGAGGCGGTCAAGCGCCACATCGCCGAGAACGTCGAGCCGATCACCGAGGAGTTCTTCCGCCTCGGCGAGAACCGCACCGACCGCTGGAGCTGGGCGCCGGGGCAGCTGGAGCTGCTGGAAACCGCCAAGGACAAGGCCAAGGCCTCCGGCCTGTGGAACTTCTTCCTGCCGGAGAGCGAGATCGGCCGTGGTCTGACCAACCTCGACTACGCCTACATCGCCGTCGAGCTCGGCAAGAGCCCCCTGGCCTCGGAGAGCCTCAACTGCTCGGCCCCGGACACCGGCAACATGGAGGTTCTCGAGCGGGTCGGCACGCCCGAGCAGAAGGAGCGCTGGCTGAAGCCGCTGCTCAACGGCGAGATCCGGTCCTGCTACGCCATGACCGAGCCGGGCGTGGCCTCGTCCGACGCCAAGAACATCGCGACCCGCGCCGAACTGATCGGCGGCGAATGGGTCATCAACGGCGAGAAGTACTACATCTCAGGCGCCGGCGACCCCCGCTGCAAGATCATGATCTGCATGGTCAAGACCAGCCCGGACGCCGCCTCCCAGTACCAGCAGTCCCAGATCCTGATTCCGATGGACACCCCGGGCGTCGAGATCATCGGACCGATGCATGTGTTCGGCCATGATCACGCGCCGCGCGGTCACATGCACCTGAAGCTGAACAACGTCCGCGTGCCGCAGGAGAACATCCTGCTGGGCGAAGGACGCGGCTTCGAGATCAGCCAGGTCCGCCTGGGCCCGGGCCGCATCCACCACTGCATGCGCTCGATCGGCAAGGCCGAGCGGGCGCTGGACCTCATGGTCAAGCGGGCAACGACCCGAGTCGCCTTCGGCAAGCCGCTGATCCAGCTCGGCAAGAACCTCGAGCTGGTGTCCCGCGCGCGGATCGAGATCGAGGCCATGCGCCTGATGGTGCTCAAGGCCGCCAAGGCGATGGACGTGCTCGGCAACCGCGAGGCCCGCGTCTGGGTCAGCATGGTCAAGGCGATGGTGCCCGAGAAGGTCTGCGAGATCATCGACCAGGCGATCCAGATCCATGGCGCGACCGGGCTGTCGGAATGGACCCCGCTGGCCGAGCTCTACACCGACGTTCGCCACCTGCGCTTCGCCGACGGTCCCGACGAGGTCCACCACATGGTCGTCGGCCGGGCCGAACTGACGCGGCACTGATGCGGTGCAGGCGCCCCTCGCAGGCCGAGGGGCGCCGCGCAGGCCTAGCTGTCGAAACCGACGAAGACGGTCGCCTCCTCCACGGACTTGCGCTCGGAAACGACCGCATTCGCCGGGAAGGTTTCATCCGGCCAGCCCAGCGCGATGCTCTTCATGATGACCTGATCGTCGGCGATCCCCGCATGCTCGCGCACCACGGGTGATTGCATGATGCCCTGGCTGTTGATCACGGCGCCCAGCCCGCGGGACCAGGCGGCATTGACCAGGCTGGTCGCCACGGCGCCGCAATCGAACGGCGTATCGTCGCTCCCGTCCAGCACACGGTCATAGGTCACGATGATGCAAACGGGCGCGTCGAACTGGCGGAAGCCTCGCAGCACCCAGTCCTGGCGCATTTCCGCGTCGTCGCGCGCGATCCCCATCGCGGAGAACAACTGCTTGGCGACGCCGACCTGCCGGTCGCGATGCTGACCCGCAAAGGCCTGACCCGTGCGGAACTCTCGCGATTGCGGGACGCCGGCCAAGGTGCGCTCGGTGTTGCCGGCGCGAATCCGGTTCAACGGTTCGCCGGTGACGACATAGAAGTTCCACGGCTGGGTGTTCATTGACGACGGCGCGCGCATCGCCAGGGCGATGATCTCCTCGATCAGCGCCCTGGGAACCGGGTCGGGCTTGTAGCCCCGGATGCTGCGACGTCCCTGGACGACCTCGTCGAACGTCATTGTTGAATCGGCCAACGCCTCTGCTCCCTGCCTGTGTTCTCGTTCCGACCGTCTTCGCCGGGTCGAACCGGCGGCGCAAGTCTTCATCCGGCGCGTTTCACCGCCAGCCCATGATCGCCGTTCACATATTTCTCCGCCGCGCGCCGGTTTGCATCTCGCAACGGCGAGAACGGCGGGCCATCATGGAGTCAGCAACCCGCCGAAGAGCGGGTGTGGGTGGAACGTCTAGAAGGAATGTCGGCGTGCATTACGCGGAACTCAACGAGGCTTGGGCTGAACTGACGGGGCCCGGCGCGCCGTTCGAGATCACAACGGTCGAGGTCGGGGGCGTCCCCGTCCGGGCCTTCCTGGCTGCGCCGCCCAGCGTCCGTGCGCTCTGGATGTCGACCGTGGCCTTCGCCGAGCGCGACTATCTGGTCTACGAGGACGAGCGGATCACCTACGGCGAGGCGCACGTCCATGTGGCGGCCATCGCCAACTGGCTGATGGCCCAGGGCGTGCGGCCCGGTGACCGGATCGCGGTCGCGATGCGCAACTATCCCGAATGGATGCTGGTCTACTGGGCCGGCGTCTCGATCGGCGTGGCCGTCGTCGGGATGAACGCCTGGTGGACGGCCGCCGAGATGGCCTACGGCCTCAAGGACTCCGCCCCGAAGGTGGTCTTCGCCGATGCCGAGCGCATCGCGCGGATCGAGGAGCAGCCCGGCATGCTCGGCGACGCCGTTCTCGTCTCCGTCCGCACCGACCCGACGCCGGCCGGCGCGGTTCCCTTTACCGATGTCCTCGCCGAGGGTGGCGATCTGCCCGAGGTGGAGATCGATCCCGAAGCCGACGCCTGCATCTTCTACACGTCCGGCACCACCGGCTTTCCCAAGGGCGCGCAGCTCACCCACCGGGGCTGCATCAACAACCTGATGAACATGATGTTCGCGGGCCAGGTCACCTCGCTGGCGACCCAGCGCGGCACCGGCGTGTTCCTCGACCCCGAGGCGCCCCCGCCCGTTCCGGTGACGCTGGTCACAACGCCGCTCTTCCACGTAACGGCCAACAACTGCGGCGCCTACGCCACCACGGCGGCGGGGGGCAAAATGGTGCTGATGTACCGCTGGGACGCGGGAGAGGCGTTGAAGCTGGTCGAGCGCGAGAAGATCATGACGGTCAGCGGCGTGCCGGTAATGGCGCGTGAACTGGTCACCCATCCCGACTTCGGCAAGTACGACACTTCGAGCCTGGTCAGCGTCGGCGGCGGCGGCGCGCAGATCCAGCCGGACCTGGTCGACAAGATCGAGAAAACGGTGTCCACCGCCCGGCCGAACACCGGCTACGGCATGACGGAGACCTGCGGGATCATCACCTCGATCTCCGGCGACTTCTTCGTCGACAAGCCCGCCAGCTGCGGCCGGGCTATGCCGAGCTTCGAGGCCAAGGTCGTTGACGACGCAGGTAACGCCCTCCCGCCCGGCCAGACCGGCGAGCTTTGGGTGCGCGGCGCCTCGGTGATCAAGGGCTACATCAATCGTTCCGAGGCGACGGCCGAGTCGATCACCGATGGCTGGCTGCACACCGGCGATGTCGCCCGGATCGACGAGGAGGGGTTCATCTTCCTCGTCGACCGCAAGAAGGACATGGTCCTGCGCGGCGGCGAGAACGTCTACTGTGCGGAGGTCGAGGCCACGCTGCACCAGCACCCGGCCATCGCCGAGTGTTGCGTCTTCGGCGTACCCGACGCGCGGCTGGGTGAGGAGGTGGCGGCGGCCATCGTTCTGCGCCCGGGCGAGTCCGTGTCCGCCGAGACGCTGCGCGAACACTGCGTCGGGCTGGCCGCCAGGCACAAGGCGCCGCGCTACATCTGGCTGCGCGATGAGCCCCTGCCGCGCAACGCCAGCGGCAAGTTCCTGAAGCGCGAGCTTCGCGAACAGCTGAGGCTCGAGGACGCGGCCTGACGGGCCGTCCGAAGGGGAACGCTCATGAGCTTCGACACGCCGCTGGCCATCGCCGGTCCGTTCCGTCATCCGCGCCAGATGCTGGGCGACCAGGAGTATGGCGGCCACGCCTCCATCCATGACGACGCGATGGCCGAGAAGCTCGGCTTCCGCGCCGGGCCGATCGAGGGGCCGACCCACTTCAGCCTGTTCCCGCCGCTGCTGGAGAAGATCTGGGGCCGCGCCTGGTACGAGCAGGGCTGCATCTCGTCCCACTACCTGAACATGGTGGTCGAGGGTGAGGCGGTGCGCGCCTTCGCCGAAATCCCGTCCGAAGGCGCGAAGATGACGCGCGTCTGGGCAGAAAAGGCCGACGGCACGCCGGTGCTGGAAGCCAGCGCCAGCCTGGGCCAGGACACGGGCCCTACGCTGCTCGAGCAACGAATGGCGGCGCTGCGGCCACCGGGCCGGCTGCTGATCCTCGAGGACCTCAAGGTCGGTATGACCGGCGCGCAGGACGAGGTCGTGCGCATGGATCCCGACCAGCATATGGGCGCCCTCTATCCCTTCAGCCTGAACCAGAAGCTGGCGGCCATCACCGAGACCTCGGCCTGGTACAGTGACGCCGCCGCCTCGCCGTGGGGCCGGGCGATCATCCCGCTGGAGATGATCAGCGTGCTGGCGGAGTACTCAAGCCGGCAGGCGGGGTTCCCGGTGAAGGGGCCGGCCGTGGGGCTGTTCGCCGACCAGGAGATCCGGCTCATCGACGGGCCGCTGTTCGTCGGTGAAGACTATCTCCTGCGCCGCGAGATCGTCGCGCTGGCCGAGAGCAAGCGTACCGAGTCCTACTGGGTGCGGACCCGCATCTTCGACGCCTCCGGCAGGCGGCAGGTCGCCGAGATGCTGCTGAACCACGCCACGCTGAAACACTCTTACGCAGGATACGCCGAGGCGGGTTGAGCCGCGCTCGCCAGGGGAGCCAGGACATGGACGTCAGGGACAGGGTTGTCGTCGTCACCGGCGGTGCGGACGGAATCGGGGCGGCGCTGTGCCGGCGCTTCGCCGCGGCCGGCGCGGCCGTGGTGGTGGTCGCTGACCGCAATGGCGAGGGCGCGGCCGCGGTGGCGGCGGAGATCGGCGGCGAGGCGGTGACGCTGGACGTGTCCGACGGCGAGGCCACCGCGACGATGGTGGCGGATATCGAGGCCCGCCACGGCCGGATCGACCTGTTCTGCTGCAATGCCGGGGTGGGCGACGGGGATCCGGACCGCAACAGCGCCGCCTCGTCGCCGGACGCTGTCTGGCACAGGGCCTGGAACGTCAACGTCATGGCCCACGTCCACGCGGCGCGGGCGGTCATCCCCGGCATGGCGGCGCGCGGTGGCGGCTACATCCTGAACACGGTGTCGGCCGCGGGGCTGCTGTCGCAGATCGGGGGCGCCGTCTACTCGACCACAAAGCACGCGGCGGTGGGCTTTGCGGAGTCGCTGTCGATCACCCACGGCGACCAGGGCATCAAGGTCTCCATCCTCTGCCCGCAGGGCGTCGACACCGCCATGCTTCGCGCCGGCGGCTCAGGCTCGCCGCAGAGCCTGGACGGTGTCCTGACGCCCGAGGAGGTGGCCGAGAGCGTCATCGCCGGCCTCGCTGCCGAGCAGTTCCTGATCCTGCCGCACCCCGAGGTGCTCACCTACATGCAGCGGAAGACCGCCGACTATGATCGCTGGATCGGCGGGATGCGTCGCCTGCGCGCCAGGGTGATAGCCCCCGCCGCCTCGTGACCCAGGTCCAGCCGCAGAGACCGCCGGCGCCGCGCTTTGCGGCGGCGTCTCTGATTGCGGTGATCTTCATCAACATGCTGGGCTTCGGGATCATCGTCCCGTTGCTGCCCTTCTACGCCAAGTCGTTCGACGCCCCACCCTGGCAGATGGCCCTGATCTTCTCGGCCTACTCGGTCGGCGCGTTTTTCGGCGAGCCGTTCTGGGGGCGGCTATCGGACCGGCTGGGCCGCAAGCCGATCCTGATCTGGACGATCACGGCCAACTGCCTCTGCTACCTGGCGCTGGCCTTCGCGCCGAGCATCTGGGCGGCCTTCCTGATCCGGCTGGTCGGCGGCATGGCGGCCGGCAACGGGGCCGTCATCCAGGGCTACATCGCCGACGTGACCCCGCCCGACCGGCGGGCGCGACAGCTGTCCTACCAGGGGGCGGCGTGGAATGTCGGCCTGATCGTCGGCCCGTCGATAGGCGGCCTGTTCGCCCATACAAACGCCGGGCCCGCGGGCTTTCGCATCCCGCTGTTCATCGCGTCGGGACTGGCCTTGCTCTGTGTAATCGCCATCGCGCTGTTCATCCGTGAAAGCCGCATCCGGGAGACCGGTTTCACGGACCGGCCCAGCCGATGGGCGGCGATGGAGGAGGCGTTCCGTCACCCGGTCATCGGCCGCCTGATGCTGCTGACCTTCCTGATCGGCTTCGCCTTCACCGGCATCGAGTCGGTCTTCGGCCTGTGGGCCCAGGCCCGGTTCGACTGGGGCCCCCGCGATGTCGGCGTCAGCTTCGCCTTTGTCGGCGTCGCGGCCTTCTTCACCCAGACCCTGATCACCGGCCGCCTGTCCGAACGGTTCGGCGAGGGGGCGATGCTGGCGGTGGGGATGGCGGTGACGGTGGCGGCGATGATCCTGCAGATCTTTTCGACGGGCGGGGTGATGACCACGGCCTTGATGTGCCTGACGGCCATGGGTCAGTCGGTGGCGTTCCCCAATGTCGGGGCGATGATCTCCCGGGTCGCCGATCCGCACCGCCAGGGCCAGATCATGGGGCTGAACAACGCTGCCGGGGCGCTGGCCCGCGTCGCCGGTCCGCTGAGCGTCAGCCTGGTCTTCGCCGCCTACATCAACGGACCCTTCGTTCTGGCCGCCCTCGTGGTCGCCCCGGCCATCCTGCTGGCCGTATCGGCGAGCCGGCGCGCCCGCCCGGCGACCTGACCGGGCGTCACGGTTTGCAATCGAACGGGCCGTCCCTAATGTGCCGGCCAACAATAAAGAGGAACGCCCAGATGGATCTTCAGCTCGCTGGCAAGAATGCGGTCATTCTCGGAGGCACGCGCGGCATCGGCCGGGCGATCGCCGACACCCTCGCGGCCGAAGGCGCCAATGTCGCTGTCTGCGCCCGCAACGCCGACCAGGTGGCCGAGGCGGTCGCGGCCCTCGCCGGCAAGGGTGTGAAGGCCACGGGCAAGTCGGTCGACATCATGGACGGCCCGGCGCTCAAGGCCTGGATCGAGGAGGCGGCTGCCGAACTCGGTGGCATCGACATCCTCGTCTCCAACGCCGGCGCCATGGCCCAGGGCGCGGACCCGGCCTCCTGGGAGCAGAACTTCAAGCTCGACGTGTTGGGGATGGTCAACGCCTTCGACGCGGCGAAGCCGTCACTGCTGAAGGCGGCGGGCGCAACCGGCGACGCGTCTTTCGTGATCATCGCCTCGGTCTCGGCGGCCGAGGCCGACAACGGCAGCTCCTACGGCCCGATCAAGGCGGCGCTGATCCATTTCGCCAAGGGGCTGGCGCGGCAGTATGCGGGCAAGCACCTGCGCACCAACGTCGTCTCCCCGGGTACGGTCTATTTCGAGGGCGGCGTCTGGCACATGGTGGAGCAGAACCTGCCGGAGATGTTCAAGGGCGCCATGGAGCGTAACCCGATGGGCCGGATGGCGACGCCGCAGGATGTCGCCAACGCCGCGGTCTTCCTCGCCAGTCCCGTCTCGTCCTTTACCAGCGGCGTGAACCTGCTGGTCGACGGCGCGATCAGCCGGCGGGTGAACTTCTAGGCGTCTGCACCCGCCGAAGTTCCCGCTTTCATGCCCCTCGGTAAGGCGCGGGATAGTCGCGGGAAACAAAAGGGAGCCCGCGCCATGTCCTATCCTCTGCCCAACGCCTCGATCGATCTGAGCGGAAAGGTCGCCCTCGTGACCGGGGCCTCGTCAGGGCTCGGCAAGCGGTTTGCCCAGGTTCTGGCGCGGCAGGGGGCGAAGGTGGCGATCACCGGTCGTCGTCTGGACCGGCTGGAAGCCCTGGCCGCGGAGATTGCGGCCGACGGCGGCATCGCGGCGCCGCTGGCGCTCGATGTCACCGACACTGATCAGCTGCTGGCGGTTGTCGGCCGGGCCGAGGCGGCGCTGGGGCCTGTAGACATCCTCGTGAACAATGCGGGCATCCCGGACGCCCAGCGGGCCACCAAGATGTCGGTGGAGCTGATCGACGCCGTCATGGACACCAACGTTCGCGCCCCCTGGATCCTGGCCTGCGAGTTCGCGCGCCGGCGGATGGAGGCCAAGGCGCCCGGGCGGATCATCAACATCGCCTCGATGGCCGCCTACAGCTATCGCGGGGAGGGCGCGGCGCTCTACTCGGTCAGCAAGGCCGCCGTGGTCCGGATGACCGAGGCGCTGGCCGTCGAGTGGTCGAAGTTCCATATCAACGTCAACGCCATCGCGCCGGGCGCCTTCGCCTCGGAGATGATGGACGGCATGCTGGAGCGGATGGGGGACATCAGCCAGCATATGCCGCGCAAGCGGATCGGCGATCCGGCGCAGCTGGACAGCACGCTGCTCTATCTCTGCTCGCCGGCTTCCGACGCGGTGACCGGAACCAGCATCAAGGTCGACGACGGCCAGGGCGGCCGCTGAGCCTGAAAAATAACAAGACAAGGGAACGCACCATGAAGCTCTACACCTCGGCGGGCCCCAACCCGCACATGGTCCGCATGTTCGCGGCCGAGAAGGGCCTTACCCTCGAGACGATCGAGGTTGACCTGATGGGCGGCGAGAACCGTCGAGCGCCCTATACCGTGGTCAATCCCGCCGGTCAGACGCCGGCCCTGGTGCTTGACGACGGGACGGTCATCGCCGAGATCACGGTGATCTGCGAGTATCTCGAAGAGCGACATCCCGGCCCGGCGCTGATCGGCGCGACGGCCGAGGAGCGGGCCGAGACCCGGATGTGGACCCGCCGCATCGACCTCAATGTCTGCGAACCGATGGCCAGCGGTTTCCGCGCGGCTGAGGGGCGCAGGATCTTCGAGAACCGGATGAAGCTGGTCGGGGCCGAGGGCGCCGCCGAGCTGAAAGCCATCGCCCGCGACCGGCTGATCTGGCTGGACGGTCAGATGCAGGGGCGTGAGTTCATCTGCGGGGACCGCTTCAGCCTGGCCGACGTGCTGCTCTTCGCCTTCCTCGCGTTCGGCGCCCAGGTCGGCCAGCCCATTCCGGACGAGGCGACCTGGGTAAAGGCCTGGTTCGCGCGCGTCCAGGCGCGGCCGTCGGCGGCCGCCTGATCCATCAAAGACAAGAACAAAGCAAACAGGGAGACGCCCGATGGCGATCGATTTCGAGATTCCGGCCGAGGCCAAGGCGGTCCGCGAGCGCGTGCGCCAGTGGGTGCATGACGAGTGCATCCCGGCCGAGAAGCGCCTGCTGGCCGGCGAAGACTACAAGACCCTGCTGGGCGAGCTGCGGACCAAGGCCCGCGCCCAGGGCCTGTGGTGCCCCTTCATCCCGAAGGAGCACGGCGGCATGGGTCTGGGCCCGCTGGCTAATGCCCTGGTCCAGATGGAGCTCGGCGAGAGCTACCTGGGCGCCCTGTCGATGAATACGCAGGGGCCCGACGACGCCACGATGATGACCCTGCTGGCGCACGGCACCGAGTATCAGAAGGAAAAGTTCCTCAAGCCGTTGCTGAACGGCGAGAAGCGCATCTGCTACTCGATGACCGAGAAGGCCGCCGGCGCCGACGCCACCGGCATGCGGACCACGGCCGTCAAGGACGGCAACGAGAACTACGTCCTCAACGGCGAGAAGTGGTTCTCCTCCGCCGCCAGCGTCGCCGATATCGCGCTGGTCATGGCCCGCACCGACCCTGACGCGCCGCGTCACCAGCAGTTCTCGACCTTCATCGTGGAGCTGCCCAACCCCGGCTACCGGATCGTCCGCGACATCGAGACGATGGCCGCCGAGGGCCCGCTGTCGCACATCCTGGGCGGCGGTCACTCCGAGGTCGAGATCAAGGACCTGGTCGTCCCGGCGGAGAACCTGCTCGGCGGCGAGGGTAACGGCTTCAACATGGGCCAGCACCGCCTGGCCTATGGGCGTCTGCGTCATGGCATGCACAACGTCGCGATGGCCCAGCGGGCGCTCGATCTGGCCGTCGGTCACGTCACCAGCCGCTCGACCTTCGGCAAGCCGCTGCATGAGCGCCAGGGCGTTCAGTTCATGCTCGCCGACTGCGCGCAGGACATCTACATCGCCCGCCTGATGCTGCTGCATATCGCCTACAAGGCGGAGAAGGGTCTGGATCTGCGGCAGGAGAACGGCATCGCCAAGGTGTACCTGGCCAACATGGTGCACCGGGTGGTCGACACCGCGATCCAGCTGCACGGGGCGCTCGGCTACTCGACCGACACGCCGCTGGCCCGCTGGTACACCCACATCCGCAGCCAGCGCCTGGTCGACGGGCCGGACGAGGTCCACCGCTGGACCACGGGCCGCAACGTGATCAAGGCCTTCCAGCAGCACGGCACAACCGCCTCGGCGGTCGGCGGCGACCTGCTCTAGGGCTGCGCGGCCTCGTCGTCAGGACCCTCGCGAAGATGATCGTCGAGGATCCTGGCGGCGTCGCCCTGCGGGTCTTCGTACTGTCCGGCCCGCAGCGTCCACCAGAAGGCGACGAGGCTGGTCAGTCCGAGTAGCAGCGAGAAGGGCGCGAGGACCAGCAGGATGTTCATGTGCGGCCCTTCCCCAGGTTCATGCGCATGGCGTTGAGGATCACGACCAGCGACGAGCCGGACATCGCCAGCGCGGCGACGAACGGATTGATCAGCCCGAGCATGGCTGCGGGTGCGGCGAGCATGTTGTAGAGGGCGGAGAAGGCGAAGTTCTCGAGCACCCGCCGCCGGGCCTGCCGCGCCACGCCGATAGCGTCCGAAACAGCCCACAGACCGCCGGAGAACACCAGGTCGGCGGCGTTCTGGCTCGCGTCGACCGCCGACCCGGGGGCCATGGAGGCGTGGGCCTTCGAGAGGGCGGCGGCGTCGTTGAGGCCGTCCCCGACCATCAGGACCTTGCGTCCCGACGCCTGCAGCCGCTCGACGATGGAAACCTTCTCGAACGGGGTCACGCCGGCGGTCCAGCGGTGTATGCCCGCCTGCGTCGCGGCGGCCTCGACCGGGCCGGCGACGTCGCCTGACACCACCTCGACCCAGATGCCCATCGCGTGCAGCGCCTCGACAGCGGCCCGGGTGTCTTCGCGCAGGCTGTCCTGGAAGGCGAAGCGCACCTTGGTGTCGCCCTCGAAGCCGAACCAGAGTTCCGTCTCCGCGGCGGCGCCCGAGTCGACGCCGACGAATGCGGCGCGGCCCAGGCGCGCTGTCCGTCCGTCGATGACGCCTTCGACGCCCATCCCGGCGACCTCCACGATGTCGGTCGCCACCTCGCCGCAGCCGGCGGCCTCGGCCAGGGAGCGGGCCAGCGGGTGGCGGGAGGCGCGGGCCAGCGGCGCGGCCATGGCGATCACCGAGGCGGGGGCGTCCATCAGGCGGGGGCGGCCTTCCGTCAGCACGCCGGTCTTGTCGAACACCACATGGGTGACTTCGGACAGCCGCTCCAGCGCGGCCCCGCTCTTCACCAGGATGCCGCGCCGGAACAGGCGTCCGGAGGCGACGATCTGGACGGCCGGCACGGCCAGGCCAAGGGCGCACGGGCAGGTCACGATCAGCACGGCGGCGGCGCGCAGCAGCGCCTCGCGAGGGCCGAGTCCGATCGCCCAGACGCCCGCGAAGGTGAGCAGGGCCAGGGTGTGGACGATCGGCACGTAGAGCGCCGCCGCCTTGTCGGCGAGACGGACATAGGCAGAACGGCTCTGGGCGCCGGCCTCCATCAGGCGGGCGATCGCCGCCACGGCCGAGTCTTCCGACCGGGCCACGGCCCGCAGGACCAGGCGACCCGACAGGTTCAACGCCCCGGCATGGGTGCGCGCGCCCGGTCCTGCCAGCACGGCGGCCGTCTCGCCACTGATCAGGGCGTTGTCCAGGTCGGACGTCCCGTCCTCGACCATCGCGTCGACCGGAATCCGGTCGCCGGGAACGACCACCAGTCGGTCGCCGACCTCCACGTCGCGGATGGGGACTGTCCGCTCGACCCCGTCGGCATCCAGCCGGGTCGCGGACGGCGTCTGCAGGGCCAGCAGGTCACGGGCCGCGCTGCGGGCCCGGAGCCGCAGCTTGTGGTCCAGATACCGGCCGATCAGCAGCAGGAAGAGCAGGGTGACGGCAGCATCGAAATAGGCGTGCTCTCCCTGCTGCAGGGTTTCCGAAAAGCTGACGATCAGGGTCAGGATGACGCCGATGGAGATCGGCACGTCCATGTTGGCCCGCCGCCGGCGCAGGGACGACCAGGCCGACCGGAAGAAGGGCATGCCCGCGAAGAGCGCGCAGGGCGTGGCGACCGCGGCGGCGAACCAGTACATGACTTGGCGCGTCGTGCCGTCCAGCTCCTGGCCGAACAGGCCGGCCCAGACCGGTACGGTGAACATCATCACGTTGCCGGCGCCGAAGGCGGCGACGCCGAGGGCGAGGGCGAGGCTTCGGCCCTCCTGGTCTTCCTTCTCGATGGCCTGCGACGGATCGAAAGGGGTGGCGGGATAGCCTGCCGCATCGAGCGCGTCGACGATATCCGCCGCGTCCCCTGCCCGGGGGGCCAGGGTGACCGACAGCTTGCTGGTGGTCAGGTTGAAGCGTGCGGCCTCGACGCCGGGCGTCTCGCGGGCGGCCTTTTCGATACGGGCGAGGCAGGCGCCGCAACGCGCGCCGCTGACCAGCAGTTCAAGCCGCCCCCGCGCCTCGGTGTCGCGGGTGACGAAGGCCGAAAGATCACGGACCGCAAGGGCGCTCATGAGCCGACCACCCGACGTCCGGCCTCGAACCGCTCGCCCTGCGGACCGTTGGCGATCACCGTGATGTCCCAGGCCCCCGACAGGCTCGCATCGGCGCTGTACCGACCGTCCCCCAGCCCCTTCAGCGTCGCAGTCTGCGCGCCGTCGTCCGTCGCCGGCCGCTTCAGCGTCGCCTCGACCGAGAGGCCGTCGACGCCCTTGCCCGCCCGGTCGGTGACGACCAACTCCAGGACCCCCGTCTCGCTGGCCGCCAGGGTGGCGGTCCAGCCCAGCTTCGCCTGGATCGCCCGCGTCTCGAGCGTCCGGTCGTACAGCAGACCGGCCTCGTAGGGGTTCTTCGCCACCTGTCCGGAGAAGGTCCGGAGGGCGAGGCTGATGAACAGTCCGTCGAGGGCGGCGATCACCCCGAAGAAGAGGACGAAGGCGATCAGGACGTGGTGACCCTTGATCGTGAAGCGGGGGGGCTGGGTCATGTCGGTCATCGGGCGTTCGCCTCACCAGAGAGGAAGTTGGTCTCGACCCGGGCCTCGCCGGTCGGTGAGGTCATGGTCACGCGCACTGGAAGGTTGGCGGCGGTCAGGGCGGCCGGCGGGGCCGTTACGAACACGCGGACGGCGCGGACTTCGTCGGGTTTGACGACCACGGCCAGACGCTCGTCGGCTGCGGCCGACCCCGGCGTCTTCAGCCGCGCGCCGGCAATGCC
>JAIYCQ010000046.1 GCA_027487945.1 Caulobacteraceae bacterium | reverse complement strand
GCTTCGTACTGCACCGGCGGCGGAGGCGGCGGGGGCGGCGGCGGCGGCGGCGGGGGAGGCGGCGGCGGGGGCGGCGGCGGCGGCGGGGGCGGCGGAGCCGCTTCCTGACCGAACGCGTAGCGCAGGCCGAAGGTCAGCGAGTGGTCGACATAGTCGCCGCTGAACACGTCCGGCGTGAACAGGCCCGAGGTGAAGGTCGAGTCGAAGTCGGCGTCCGCGGTGTTCAGGTAGCGGTAGGTGACGTCGACGTTCAGACGCTCCGTGGCTTCCCAGGACAGGCCGGCGAGCCACTGGTAGGCGAAGACCGTGTCCTGGTCATCGATACCGATCGACATGTTGTTGGTGTTGGCGCGGGCCGCCAGCTGGAAGTCCAGCTTCGCAACGCCGACGCCGAAGCCCACGAACGGGTTCAGCGTCGAGTCGGGCATCACGTCCCAGATCAGGTTACCCATCAGGGTGGTCGCCTGGAGCGAACCTTCCGGAGCTTCACAGGCCGGCAGGACGCTGGCGATGCTGCAGAGGTTGTTCGGCAGCGGACGCGTCGTGTCGCCCGTCACGCCCTCGATGTCGCCGGCGCGGGCGCCGGCTTCGAGTTCAAGGCGCCAGTTCGGCGTCAGGCGGTAGCCGAGGCGCGCGAAGCCGGCGATGTCCGATTCCAGCTCGAAGTCGAACTCGTACGGGTTGCCGAGCGGCTCGGACGTGGTCATGTCGGCGTCGTCGGGCCAGTGGTAGCCCAGATCGAAAGCGCCGTACCAGCCCGAGTCAGGCTCGGCCATGGCGGCCGGCGCAAAGGCGAGCGCAGCGAGCACGCTCCCCAGCATCAATGCTTTTTTGTTCACGGTGAGCCCCTCGCTCAAGTGTTAGACCACGCCGAACAGCCGGCGCCGACCTTCCAGGCTGGGTACGACAAAGGCAGCCAGACCGGTCGACCCGAGCTCTCCGAGCTCAGCAGCCGCCCCTCTGTCCGCCTCCACTATACAACCGACCCCCAAACGCCCCGGAACCGGCTTGGTTCCATTTCGCCGGGATCGTCACAACCCGCGCAGTCGCCTGCAACTGCGACCATACGCCACCTTCGCCGGATTTGCCAGCGCGCGGGCGTGCGATCTTGGTCTGTGTGGCGAGCCTGCATCACGCCGTCAGCCGGGCGCGTTGGCGTCCAGCTCCGCCAGCCAGGCCTCCACGCGGGCGTCGGACGGCATCCGCCAGTCACCGCGCGGCGAGAGCGCCCCGCCGGACGAGATCTTGGGGCCGTTCGGCGCCGCCGAGCGCTTGAACTGGTTGGCGAAGAAACGGGTCAGGAACAGGCGCAGCCAGGCCTTGATCTCACCGGGCCCGTAGGCGCGCCGCTCGCCGGCCGGCACGGCCGAGGGCCAGGCGCCGCGGTCGGCATCGCCCCAGGCGCAGGCGGCCAGCCAGGCGATCTTCGACGGCGCCATGCCGTAGCGGGTCAGATGGAACAGGTTGAAGTCCTGCAGCGCATACGGACCCACGAAGTCCTCGGTCGCCTGGGCCTTGCCGCCCGCGTCGGCGGGGACCAGCTCGGGCGAGATCTCGGTGGCGAGGATGTCGCGCAGGACCGCCGCGCCGGCCGCATCGACCTCGCCCGAGCCGGCCACGAACCGGATCAGGTGCTGGATCAGGGTCTTGGGCACCGAGCTGTTGGGATTGTAGTGGCTCATATGGTCGCCGACGCCATAGGTGCACCAGCCGAGCGCCAGCTCCGACAGATCGCCGGTGCCCACGACCAGCCCGCCCCGCTGGTTGGCCAGGCGGAACAGATAGTCCGTGCGCAGACCGGCCTGCACGTTCTCGAAGGTGACGTCATAGACCGGCGCCCCCTCCGCGAACGGGTGGCCGAGGTCGGCGAGCATCTGCCGGGCGGTCGGGCGGATGTCGAGCTCGGCGCCGGTGACCCCCAGGCTGTTCATCAGGGCCCAGGCGTTGGCCCTTGTGCGGTCAGACGTCGCGAACCCCGGCATGGTGAAGGCCAGGATGTCGGTGCGCGGCAGGCCGAGCAGGTCCATGGCCCGACAGGCGACCAGCAGGGCCTGGGTCGAATCCAGCCCGCCGGACACCCCGATGACCAGCCGCTTGAGGCCGGTGGCCTTCAGGCGCTGGGCGAGCCCCTGGACCTGCACGCTGTAGGCCTCGAGGCAATGCTCGGCCAGCTTGCTCTCGTCATCGGGCACGAACGGGTAGCGGTCGACGACCCGGGCGATGGCCAGCGGCTCGGTCGGAGCGTCGAAGGCGAAGCTCTGGACCCGGAAGGCCGGCTCGGCCTGGCGCGCGGCGATGCTGTCGCCGAACGAGCCGGTGCGCATGCGCTCCTGCCGGACGCGGGCGACGTCGACGTCGACCACGGCCAGGGTGGACTCCGTCGGAAAGCGCCCGCTCTCGGCGAGGAGTTCGCCCAGCTCGTAGATCGACGCCTGTCCGTCCCAGGCATTGTCGGTGGTCGACTCCCCCACCCCGGCCGCAGAGTAGGCGTAGACTGCCTGACAGCGCATCGACTGGGAGGCGCAAAGCAGGCGGCGGGCGTCGGCCTTGCCGATGACGATGTTGCTGGCCGACAGGTTGATGAGGACCTCGGCCCCGGCCAGGGCGCCGCGGGTCGAGGGCGGATCGGGCGTCCAGACGTCCTCGCAGATCTCGGCATGGAAGGTGAAGGGCGCACTGCCCGTCGCGCGGAACAGCTGGTCGGTCCCGAACGGCGCGGTGCGACCGGCCACGGCGATCGTACGACCGGTGACGCCCAGGCCGCTGGCGAACCAGCGCCGCTCGTAATACTCGCGGTAGTTCGGCAGGAAGGTCTTGGGCACGACGCCCAGGATCTCGCCGCGATGGATGACCACGGCGGTGTTGAACAGCCGGCCGTCGAAACGCAGCGGCGCGCCGACGGCGAACACCGGCGTCAGATCGGCGCTGGCCTCGACCAGGGTCGCGATGGCCGTCTCGACCGCCGCAAGAAGCGCGTCCTGCTGCAGCAGATCGTCGATCGAGTAGCCCGACAGGCCCAGCTCGGGAAACACCATCAGCGCCACGTGACGCGCGTGGCCCTGTCGGACCAGCTTCAGGGTCTCGGCGGCGTTGGCGGCGGGATCGGCGAGCGCGATCTGCGGAACGCAGGCCGCCAGCCGCACGAACCCGTGGCGGTAGGGGGAGTCGAAGGGGATGTCCGCCGCGCTGCGGTCTGTCTTCGCCATGAGCGCTCCCGGCCGTCTGGAGATCAGGACTTATCAGTCCCGCTCCCGCAGCCGCAAGGCTCAGAGACCGCCGGCCATCGCGGCCTCGGCCTCGGCCTCGGCCTCCGGACGGGCGCTCGGCTCGACCGACGGGGTCAGAACGATGAGGCCCAGCGCCTCCAGCAGGGCGTTGACCTCCTGTCGCGCGGCCAGTTTCGGACTGGCCACGCTGTCGGGCCGCAGCCCGGCCGAGATGTCGGCGAGGGTCAGGCCGAACGGGAACATCTCGCGGTAGGCCACGCGCTCCCGGAGTGACGGGCCGATCCGGAAGCCGACGTCCTGGGCCAGGGCGGCCAGCGCCTGGCCGACACGCTCCCGGTTGTTGGTGTCCCCGCCGGCGAGGCGGTTGCGCAGCACGACCCAGTCGAGGCGGCGGTTATGCTGGGCGCGCACGGCGCGGGCGTTGAGGATGGTCTCGGCGTAGTGGCTCGGCCGGATGAGGCGCAGGGTCACGGGGTCGACGTTGCCGATGACGTCGAAGTCCACGAAGCTGTCGTTCATCGGCGTGACGATCAGATCCGCCTGCAGGTGCGCGGCGCGCGACACGGCCGTATCGCCACCGGGGGTGTCCACGATCACCAGGTCGGAATCGCCCAGCGCCATGGTCATGGCTTCCTCGAACAGCCGCAGGGCCGTGGGCTGGTCGTCGGCGATGGCGGCGGGGTTCTCGACGAGCTTGTACTCGAGCGGCGAGGGGGCCTCGAGGCCGGCGGCGGGCAGCCAGCGACGCCGGTTGGCCAGCAGCCGCGACAGGCTCTGCTGGCGGAGGTCGAGGTCGATCACCGAGACGCGCTGGCCCCGGTACAGCATGGAGACGGCGATCAGCGCGGCCAGGGTCGATTTCCCGGCCCCGCCCTTCTCGTTGCCGACCACGACCACACGGGCGCGATACCGACGATTGCCGTGCGCAACCCGTTGGTGACGAGGCCCGAGCGCGGCTTTCTGCGTAGCGCCAAACATGCCTGATCCCCCGAGAACTGTGTTCAGCGAAGCGAACAGGGAGAACAGTGACAGAGTCAACCGCGCGCGCTTGAGGCGCGAGGTCTCAGCGCCCCGATGCCAGCAGAAGAACCAGCGCCGTCAGGGCCAGAACCGCCCAGGGCGCGGCGGCCAGCGCCAGCTTTCGCGCACTGGGCGTGGCGGTGTCGTCGTAGGGCGAGTGCGGCATCAGTCGCATGCGGTGGCGTCCCGGCGTCGGAGAACAAGACGATACGATGACAGTGCATGAGAATCCGGAGCGCGTCGCGCCTTTGTTGCGGCAAGCGGCGAAGCGTCGCGGCTGTTGATCCGGCGGGCCGTCGGGGGGCAAGGTGGCGGGATGACAGCCTATGCCCACCTCCACTGGCGCTCCGCCGACGGCCTGACGCTCCACGCCCGCGACTATCCCGGCGCGGCCGACCGCGCCCCGGTCATCTGCATCCACGGACTGACCCGGAACGCCCGGGACTTCGAGGATCTGGCGCCGGGCATCGTCGGGGCCACCGGGCGCAGGGTCCTCGCCGTCGATGTGCGCGGCCGCGGCGCCTCGCAGCGGGCCGCCGACCCGATGACCTACAATCCCGGTCTGTACGCGGCCGACATCCTTGCCCTGCTCGATGACCAGGCCATCGGCCGCGCGGCGTTCATCGGCACCAGCATGGGCGGCCTGATCATGATGACCCTCGCCGCGATGCGACCGGGGGCCATCGCCGCGGCGGTGCTCAACGACGTCGGGCCGGAGATCGCGCCCGAGGGGCTGGCCCGTATCGCAGGCTATGTCGGGGTCAGCGCGGAGGTCGGCGACTGGGCCGGCGCGGCCGCCTGGGTGAAGGCCGGCAACGGCGTGGTCTTCCCGCACTATGGCGATGCCGACTGGGATCGCATGGCCCGCCGGACCTTCCGCGAGGAGGGGGGGCGGCCGGTGCTGGACTACGACCCCGACATCGCCGCGCCGATGCGCGCGGCCGACCCCGCAGCGCCCGCGCCGGACCTGTGGCCCTTCTTCGGGGCGCTGGTCGCCGGGCGCCCGGCCCTGCTGGTCCGGGGCGCCACGTCGGACATTCTGAGTCCCGAGATCGCCGGGCGGATGCGCGCCGCGGCGCCGCACATGGCCTTCGCCGAGGTGCCGGGCGTCGGCCACGCGCCGATGCTGGACGAAAGCGAGGCGTTCGACGCCATCATCGCGCTGCTGAGCGCCGCCGACTGAACGTTCATTTGCGCGTCAGCCGCTGATCGATAAGGTCGGCGGTTTCGCGCCCTCGTCCCAGAGCACCGCCGTGACCCAGACCCAACCCGTTCTCGCCGTCGAAGACCTGAAGGTCACCTTCCAGACCCACGACGGCGCCGTCGAGGCGGTGCGGGGGGTGTCCCTGTCCGTCAACGCCGGCGAATGCCTCGGCGTCGTCGGCGAAAGCGGCAGCGGCAAGAGTCAGACCTTCATGACCATCATGGGCCTGCTGGCCGGCAACGGAACCGCCAGCGGCTCGGCGCGGTTCGAGGGGCAGGAGCTGATCGGCCTCAAGCCGGCCGAACTCAACCGGCTGCGTGGCTCGAAGATGACGATGATCTTCCAGGACCCGCTGACCGCCCTGACGCCGCACGTGAAGATCGGCGAGCAGATCGCCGAGCCGCTGCGGCTGCACCTGGGCCTGTCGCGCAAGGCGGCCCGCGCCCGGGCCCTGGAGTGGCTCAAGCGCGTTCGTATCCCCGAGGCCGAGCGGCGGATGGAGCAGTATCCGCACGAGCTGAGCGGCGGGATGCGCCAGCGGGTGATGATCGCCGGGGCCATGGCCTGCGGTCCCCGCCTGCTGATCGCCGACGAGCCGACGACGGCGCTGGACGTCACCGTCCAGGCCGAGATCCTCGACCTGATGGCCGAACTGCTGCGCGAGACCGGCGCGGCCATGGTGCTGATCACCCACGACATGGGCGTCATCGCCCGCCTGGCGGACCGCGTCTGCGTGATGAAGGACGGCGCCTATGTCGAGGCCGGGCCGGTCGAGCAGGTCTTTGCAGACCCGAAGACCGACTACACGCGCGACCTGCTCGAGGCGATTCCGCGCCTCGACCGTGACGACCGCGGCGGCCGCCCCACCATCGACCCGGCGCCCGCCGACGGCCCGGTCGTCGTCGAGGGCAGGGACGTCAAGGTCTGGTTCGACATCCACAAGGGCCTGTTCGGACGCAAGACGCCGCTGCGCGCCGTGGACGGCGTCAGCTTCCACGTCCGCCAGGGCGAGACGCTGGGCGTGGTCGGCGAAAGCGGCAGCGGAAAGTCCACCCTGGCCCGGGCGGCGCTGAACCTGCTGCCGCCGGGCGGCGGCGACCTGGGCGGCACGGTCACCGTGCTGGGCCGCGACATCACCCACGCCGACCGCGAGACCCTGCGCGCGGCGCGCAAGGACCTGCAGATCGTCTTCCAGGATCCCCTGGCCAGCCTGGACCCGCGCATGACGGTCGGCGACTCCATCGCCGAGCCGCTGATGGTCTTCAGCCCCGGCCTCAAACGCCGCGAGCGCGAGGCTGCGGCGGCGGCGATGATGGAGCGCTGCGGCCTGTCGCCCACCCTGATCAACCGCTATCCGCACGAGCTGAGCGGCGGCCAGAACCAGCGTGTGGGCATCGCCCGGGCGATGATCCTTCAGCCGAAGCTGGTCATCTGCGACGAGGCGGTCAGCGCGCTGGACGTCACCATCCGGGCCCAGATCATCGACCTGCTGATCCACCTGCAGAAGGATCTGGGCATGGCGATGATGTTCATCAGCCACGACCTGGCCGTGGTGCGCGAGATCAGCCACCGGGTGCTGGTGCTCTACATGGGCCGGGTCATGGAGCTGGCCAGCCGCGAGCAGCTCTACGACAACCCGACCCACCCTTACACGCGCGCGCTGCTGTCGGCCGCGCCGATCCCGGATCCGAAGATCGAACGCAGCCGACAGCGGGTGAAGCTGGTCGGGGAGCCGCCCTCCCCCCTCGACCCCAGCGCCGGGCTGCGGTTCCTGCCGTCCCGGCTGTCGTCGGACAAGGCCGCGCCCGTCTATGTTCCGCGGCTGATGGAGGTGGCGCCGGGCCACCTCGTCAGCGAGTTCGACCCGATCTGACCGGCCAGAACAGGACAGCCGCCATGATTCCCCGCCTTGCTCTGGTCGGCGCTGCGCTGACGCTCGTCTCCGCGCCGGTTCTGGCCCAGACCGCGCCGCAGCCGCCGTCCGTGGAACGCCGCACGGTCGGAACCCTGAGCCTGGAGAACGTGCCGGTCGCGCCGCCGCAGCTGCGCGAGGGCCTGCGGCGTTACCAGAACGCCCGCAGCGCCGGCTTCAGCGCCTGGCTGGCGGACGGGTCGATGCTGATCTCCACGCGCTTTGGTCAGACCAGCCAGCTGCACCGCGTCGCCGCGCCCGGCGCCGACCGCACCCAGTTGACCTTCTTCGACGAACCGGTCGGCGGCGCGACGGCCCGGCCCGGGACCAACAGCTTCATCTTTCCGCGCGACACCGGCGGCGACGAGTACTTCCAGGGGTACCTGGCCGGCCTGACCGGCCCGGAGACCGCGATCACGGCGCCGAAGACCCGCAACCAAGGCTTCATCTTCAGCCGGGACGGCAAGACCGTCTACTGGAGCCAGGTGACGCCCGGCGACGGCGACTACGACATCGTGGCCATGGATATGGACAGGCCGGGCAGCCGCCGTGTGGTGCTCGAAGGCAAGGGCGCCATGGGCATCTCGGCGATCTCGCCGAACGGCAAGGTGGCGCTGGTCCAGCAGTACATGACCTCGACCGCCAGCAAGCTGTACGTGCTTGATCTGGCGACCGGGGGCCTTTCGCCGCTGAACAACGTCCAGGAACCGATCGCCTACGACGGGGGCGCCTTCACCGCCGACGGCCGGTCGGTCCTGGTGCTCAGTGACCAGGACGGGGAGTTCAAGCGGCTGGTCGAGATCGATCTGGCCAGCGGCAGGATCACGCCGGTGACCTCGGCCGACCTGAAGTGGGACGTCGAGGCGTTCGACCTTTCGCCCGATGGCCGTGTGCTGGCCTGGTCGGTCAACGAGGGCGGCCGCTCGAAGGTGACGATCCGCGACTTCCGCACCCGCCGCGCCCTGCCGCAGCCGGAGCTGCCGGTCGGGGTCCTGACGGCGCTGGCGTTCGACGACGCGGGCAGCCGGCTGGCCATCGGCATGAACACCTCGACCTCGCCGGCGGATGTCTGGAGCTGGGATGTCGAGGCGGGCAGGCTGACCCGCTGGACCACCAGCGAAAGCGGCGGCCTGGATCCGGCCGCGCTGGTCGACCCGACCCTGGTCACCTTCACGTCCTTCGACGGTCTGGAGGTCCCGGCCTGGGTCTACCAGCCGAAGGGGGGGAAGGGGCCCTCGCCGGTGATCATCGACATCCATGGCGGGCCCGAGGCGCAGGCCCGACCTGGCTTCAACACCCGATACCAGTACTGGGTCGGCGAGCTGGGGGCGACGGTGATCGTGCCCAACGTCCGCGGCTCGGACGGCTACGGCAAGAGCTACCTGCTGCTCGACAACGGCCCCTTGCGCCAGAACAGCGTCAAGGACATCGGCGCCCTGCTCGACTGGGTCGCGACGCAGCCGGGCATGGACCGGAACAGGGTCGTCGTCTCCGGCGGGTCCTATGGCGGCTTCATGGTTCTGGCCTCGCTGGCGGCCTACAGCGACCGGCTGGCGGGGGCGATCGACATCGTCGGCATTTCCAGCTTCACGACCTTCCTGACCAACACCGAGGGCTATCGCCGCGACAACCGGCGGGCTGAGTACGGCGATGAACGCGATCCGAAGATGCGCGCCGTCTTCGACGCCATCTCGCCGCTGAACCTGACCGCCTCGATGAAGAAGCCGCTGTTCGTGATCCAGGGCCGCAACGACCCGCGTGTCCCCTGGACGGAGGCCGAGCAGATCGTCGCCAGGGTGCGGGCCCAGGGCGGAGAGGTCTGGTACATGATCGCCGCCGACGAGGGCCACGGCTTCCGCAAGAAGCAGAACGTCGACGCCCAGCGCGAAGCCGAGACCATGTTCCTGCGCAAGGTGTTCGGGATCGAGTAGGCCGCGTCAGGCCGCCTGCCGGGCCGCCTCGCGGGTCAGCGGCACCTCGACCGTGAAGCAGGAGCCCTCCCCGGGCGCGCTCTGCACAGAGACGTCGCCACCCATCAGGGTGGTCAGCTCGCGGCAGATGGCCAGCCCCAGACCCGCGCCGCCGAAGCGCCGGGTCGCCGAGCCGTCGAGCTGGGTGAACTTGCGGAACAGCGCGCCGTGCTTCTCGGGAGGGATGCCGATTCCGGTGTCGCGGACCATGATCCGCACGCCGCCCTGGGCGGGCAGCGCCCGGATGCTGATCTGGCCCTGGGGCGTGAACTTCACGGCATTGGTGGTCAGCGCCCCGATGACACGGCTCAGCAGCGCGGCGTCCCCGAGCCAGACGCCCTCGACGCTGTCATCAAGCTTGACCGACAGGGCCAGGCCCTGGGTCTCGGCGGCCTGGGCATGCCGGTCGCCCACGGCCTCGAGAACCTCGCGAAGGTTCAAGGGCGCAATCTGCAGCCGGGCCTTGCCGGCCTCGATCTTGGCCAGTTCGAGAATGTCGTCGATGACGGCGAGCAGCGCCTCGGCCGACTCGCGGGCCAGCGCGGCGTGCGCCGCCTGGCTCTGGGCCAGCGGGCCCATCTGCATGGCCTGGATCATGCCGAGCACGCCGTTCAACGGCGTCCGGATCTCATGGCTCATGTTGGACAGAAACTGGCTCTTGAGCTGATCGGACGTCTGCGCCGCGTCCCGGGCCCGCGCCACTTCCTCCAGCGCGCTGCGCAGCGAAGCGTCATGCCATTTCAGATCGGCGACCATCTCGTTGAAGGCCCGGGTCAGGCGACCGATCTCGTCGTCGCCCGGCGACAGGGGAACGGCTTCCAGCCCGTCGCCGTCGCGGACACGGTCCATGGCCCGGGCAAGGTTGACGATCGGCCGGGCGACGACCCGCGACAACCACCATCCCGCCAGCACCGTCAGCACCAGGGTCACGAGGACGCCGCCCACGAGGGTTGCGCGCAGCAGGGCGGCGGCCCTCGCCTGGATCGAGGTTTCGGCGACGATGCGGGCGCGGGCGTCGGCCATCGCCGCGTCGACGGCGGCCTCGGCCGGCTTGATGGCCCGATCCGCGACGCCGTCCGGCCTGACCAGTGCGAAGGCGGCCTGGCGACCGGCCGGATCGGCCTCAAGGCCCCGGATCGGTTCAATCACGTTGCGACGGTAGTCGAGATGCGCCGCGGCGATGGCGTCGGCGCCGGCCGCCGCGCCGGCCGCCCGCAGGTCGGCGAGCGCCGACTCAAAGGCCGGACCGTGCGTCTCTCCGATCCGGCGCAGGTAGTAGGGATCGCCCGACAACAGAAAGCCGCGCAGGGAGTTCTCCTGGCGGATCAGGCCGAACTCGACGCGGCTGGCCGCCAGCATCGCGCGATGCGCGCCGGCCATCCGCGCCACCGATCGCTCGTGCGCGCTGCTGTTGACGTGCGCGATGCCCCCGGTCGCAGCGATGGTCAGGACCAGCGCCGCGAAAACCAGGGTCAACTTCGCGGGAATTCTGATGTCCCCGAAGCCCATGCCCGACCCCCTCGCCCGTCCGGTCAAGCCGGACTCCGCGATAGGGCCGGCGCCCGTGGGCGTCGGGGACCGAGAAGAGCATCGGACGCATTGATGAGCGGTTAAAGCCGGGAAGCGTTGCCGGATGGGAGAAACCGGCGACCGTTCCCAATGCCTGGCAAAAGCTCTAGGAAGCGCCCCATGACCTACGCCGTTCCGATCCGTCCGCAACCGGTCGTTCCCGTCGAGGGGTCCGACCGGCCCTTTCCCGTGCGCCGCATCCTCTGTGTCGGCCGCAACTATGCGGCCCACCGGCGGGAGATGGGCGGCGACGACCGTGATCCGCCCTTCTTCTTCTCGAAGCCGGCCGACGCCATCGTCCCGCCCGGGACCGACGCGCCCTATCCGACCGCAACCGCCGACCTGCACCACGAGATCGAGCTGGTGGTGGCGATCGGCGAGGCGGGCGCCATCTTCGGCTTCGCCGTCGGGGTCGACCTGACCCGCCGCGACCTGCAGAACGGGTTCAAGGCCAAGGGCCAGCCCTGGGACGCAGCCAAGGGCTTCGACGCCAGCGCGCCGATCAGCGCCATCCGCCCGTTCGACGGGACCATCCCGCAGGGCGCCATCACCCTGTCGGTCAACGGCGATGTACGGCAGCAGGCGCAGGTCGCCGACATGATCTGGTCGGTCGAGGAAATCCTGGTCGAGGCCGGCAAGCTCTGGACCCTTGAGCCCGGCGACCTGATCTACACCGGCACGCCCGAGGGCGTCGCGGCCCTGCAACGGGGCGACGCGGTGACGGGCGAGGTCGAGGGTGTGGGATCCATCGCCTTCAAGGTGGTCTGATGACCCTCAAGCTGCACAGCGCCTGGCGCGCCTCAGCCCCCTACCGCGTCCGTATCGGCCTTAACCTCAAGGGCCTGGCCTATGAGGTCGTTCCGGTCGATCTGGTCGCCGGCCAGCAGAAGGGCGCGGCCTATCACGCGGTCAACGCCCAGGATCTGGTGCCCTCGCTGGTGCTGGAGGACGGCCGGGTGCTGACCCAGTCCCTGTCGATCCTCGAGTGGCTGGACGAGGCCCATCCGCAGCCGTCGCTGCTGCCCGGCGACGCCCTGGACCGGCAGGTGGTGCGGGCCATGGCCTGTATCGTCGCCTGCGACATCCATCCGGTGAACAACCTGCGCATCCTGAAGACGCTCGCGGGGCTGGGAGTCGACGAGCCGGGCCGCAACGCCTGGGCGCAGCGCTGGATCAGCGACGGCTTTGCCGCCCTTGAGCCGATGATCGCCCGTTACGGCCGCGGCTATGCGTTCGGCGACAGCCCGACCCTGGCCGACGCCTGTCTCGTACCGCAGGTCTACAACGCCGCCCGGTTCGCGGTCGACCTGTCGCCCTTCCCGGCCATCGCCGCCGCCGCCGCGAAGGCCGCCGGGCACCCGGCGATCGCCGCCGCTCATCCAAACCTCCAGCCTGACGCGATTTTGTAGGATGCCGATGCTTGAAGATCTGAAAGCCAACAACCGCGCCTGGTCGGCGAAGAAGACGGAAGTCGACCCGGCGTTCTTCAAGCGGCTCGAAAACCAGCAGAGCCCGGAGTATCTCTGGATCGGCTGCGCCGACAGCCGGGTGCCGGCCAACGAGATCGTCGGTCTCGACCCGGGCGAACTGTTCGTCCACCGCAATGTCGCCAACCTGGCCCCGCCACAGGACGCCAACTATCTCAGCGTGCTGCAGTTCGCGGTCGATGTGATCAAGGTCAAGCACGTGATGGTGGTCGGCCACTACGGCTGCGGCGGCGTCCGCGCCGCGGTTGACGGCCAGCGCCGGGGGCTGGTGGACCACTGGCTCCACCCGATCCGCGAGGTCTATGCGGCCAATCGCGACGCGCTGGAGGCGCTCGACGATCACGAGCGCTGGGATCGGCTCTGCGAGCTGAACGTCATCCGTCAGGTGCAGAACGTCGCCTCAGACGTCTTCGTCCAGGACGCCTGGGCGCGCGGGCAGAGCCTGTCCGTCCACGGCTGGGTCTACCGGCTGTCGAACGGCCTGGTGAACGACCTCAACGTCACGGTCAGCAATCCCGCCGAGTACGAAGATCTCGCCGGCCTCGCCAGGGGCTGAGTGATCCGCGCGGATCAGTCGCGGATGCGGACGCGCGCGCGGGCGGAGCGGTCCTGGCTGTCGATGACGGTGACCTCGTAGAAGCCGGGCGCATCAGGACGCCATATCGTCCGTCCACTGACCGGATCGGTCGCAACCGGCGCGCCGTCGACGTACCAGCGCAGGCCATCGCCGGAGGCGGCGAGCACGAGGCCCCGCGACCGGGGGCCCAGGGCCTCGACCTGGACCGTCGCGCCGTCAGGGGGGAAGATCACGCCGGGGCCCTGCGTCACCGGCTCCAGCGTGGCGAGGGCGCCCGGCGCGGCCCGCGGCGCGATGGCCGGGGCGGAGGCCGCTGGAGCGGCCAGCACGTCGGCGGCGTCGAACAGCATCGGCAGCGCGGCCTCGCGTCCGGTCAGCCCGCCCCGCGCGCCGCCATCGGCCCGCCCGGTCCAGACGATGACCACATAGCCGCCGACCACCCCGGCCGCGACGGCGTCGCGAAAGCCGTAGGAAGTGCCCGTCTTGTAGGCCATGCCGGGGCCGCCCCGTGTCAGGGCCGTCGGCATGCGCCCCTTGGGCGCCGGCGCCTCGCGCAGGATGTCCAGCACCTGCCGCGCCGCTTCCGGCCGCACCAGCCGCGTTCCCCGCGACCGGGCCCGCCGCCCCGCCTCGGCCTCCGTCCAGGCCAGGGGCTTGGCCAGCCCCTCGTCGCCGAGGGCGGCGTAGAGGACGGCGAGATCGCGCAGGCTGATCCCCTCGCCGCCCAGCGCCAGGGCAAGGCCCGGCGCCCGGGTCTCCGCCCGGGCCCGCTCCAGCCTGACGTCCACGGCCTGCAGCCGGGCGAGGAAGTTGGCCGGGCCGATCTTCTCCATCATCGCCACGGCCGGCACGTTCAGGGAGTGGGACAGCGCCTCGCGGGCGGTGACCTTGCCCCGGAAGGTGCGGTCGAAGTTCTCGGGCTGGTAATCGGCGAACCGGGTGGCGACGTCCTGGATCTCGGTGTCGGGCGCCGCCACGCCGTCATCGAAGGCGAAGGCGTAGACGAACGGCTTGAGCGCCGAGCCGGGCGAGCGCAGGGCTGTGGTCATGTCGATCCAGCCGCCCGGCCGGTCCAGCCCCCCGGAGCCGACCGCGGCGCGCACCGCGCGGCCCTCGATCTCGACCACCAGGATGGCCGCCGTGGCGTCGAGGCCCTGGCTGCGGGCATAGGCGGCCGCGATCGGCTCGAGCCGGGCCTGCAGACCGGCGTCGATCGTCGAGACCACCGTCGCCTGCGCGGCCGGGGCCTTGCGCGCCAGCTCCCCGGCGACGTGCCAGGCCAGGGCCGGGAACCGCCCCCGCGCGGGCATGGGCTCGGTCTTGGCCTCCTCGGCCTCGGCCCGGCTGGTGAGGCCTGCGGACGCCATGCGGTCGAGGACCAGGTCCCGGGCCGCCCGCGCCGCCGCCGGTCGCCGGTCGGGCCTGCGGGCTTCCGGCGCCTGCGGCAGGGCGATGAGCAGGGCCTGCTCGCCGAGCGTCAGGCTTTCCGGCTCGTGACCGAACCAGCTCAGACTGGCGGCGCGCACCCCCTCCAGGTTGCCACCATAGGGCGCCAGGGTCAGGTAGAGGGATAGCACCTCCCGCTTGCTCAGACGGGCCTCGATCTGCACGGCCCGGATCATCTCGATCAGCTTCGAACCGAGGTTGCGGGATCGGGGTTCCAGCAGCCGGGCGGTCTGCATGGTCAGTGTGGAGGCGCCGGAGATGATCCGGCCCCGCGCCACCGCCGTGCCGCTCGCCCGCAGAACGGCCCGGGGATCGACGCCGCCGTGCCGGAAGAAGCGCTGGTCCTCGATGGCGATCAGCCGTCGGACGAAGGTCGGGTCCGTCCGCTTCAGGTCGGCGCGGATGCGCCAGCGGCCGTCCTCGACCGGCAGGGCGCGCAGCCACTGGCCGCGCCGGTCCAGCGTGACGGGGGAGGATCGCTCCCCGCGTGACAGATCGGGCGGCAGCAGGGCGTCGACCGCCAGGACGGCGACCTGCAGCGCCAGGAACGCGATCAGACCCAGGACGAAGCGGCGCACGCGGTGAGGTTAGCTCCCCGCCGCGATGACCGTCCGCCCCGATCCGCCACGTCCGTTGACGCTGGGCCGGTACATGTCCCGCACCTCCGGCGCCGGCAGGAAGAAGTCGCCCGGCGTCACCGCCCGCGCCACATAGGCCACCGCGAACGGACGGTTGCCCCCCAGGTCGACGGCGGCGATGTAGCGGTCGTCACGCGCCTCCTGCACATCCACGCCGGTCAGCTCGCCGAGGAACCTGAACGGGCCATCCTTCGCATCCTCGGGGCTGAGCGTGGTCTCGATCTCCCAGCCGGCCGGCAGGGCGTCGTCGATGACCAGCGGCACGGTGCGACCCTGGGCCGAGCGGCCGGAGACCAGCACGATGACGCGGTCGCCCTGGCGGAGGCCCGTCGGGTCGACGCCGCCGCCGGTCATGCTGAAGAACCGCTTGCCGACCGACACGCCGTTCGACTCCGCGCCCGGCGAGGCCACGGTCGTGCCGCGCACCGTCACCGTCCGCCACAGGGCCTTGCCGCGGTTGATGAACTTCGCGTCCGCCAGGCGACCGACGATCCAGCGGGTCTGGCCTGCGGTCGGGGCGGCGGTGACGCCGGTGGCCTCGATCTTCATCGCCCCGGCTTCCTTGAGCATGAAGAAGGCTGCCTGCAGCAGACGGGCCTGCTCCTGGGTGTTCAGGGCGTCGGGATCCTTGACCGCATTCTCCAGCCGCTTCTGCAGGTCGCGGGCGACCCCCGGCTCTCCCGCCTCGTAGGCCAGGGCGATGATGGCGGCGGTGTCGCGCAGCTGGCTCTGGTACCAGTCGCTCTCCTCGCGATAGCCGAGACTGGACACCGCCTTGCGGAAGGCCGAGCGCGCCCGCGACCGGTCGCCCATAAGGGCGAGGCCGGCCCCGACCTGGGCCCGGGCCAGAGGCGAGTCGTCGTTCTTCATCTGCACGTCATGCCACCAGCGCAGCCGCGCCAGGTCGCCCCGACCGGCCTTGGCCAGCACATAGAGGGCGTAGGCGGAGGCCCGGGAGCGCATGCGCTGGGTCGCCCGCTTGCTGTCCTCGGCGTTGCGGCCCCACCACTCCGGATACTCCATGCGGTAGGACACATTGGCCCAGCCGTCCGGACGGCTGATCTGGCGCATTGCCCCGAGCGCCCGGTCCATGGCCTGCTCCGGCACCGGGGCGCCGCGCATCTTCGCCTCCCAAAGGAAGTCGGTGACATAGGCGCCCAGCCAGGCGTCCGCCTCGCCGTCGCCGACCCGCCACAGGCCGAAGGCTCCATCGAGGGTCTGGCGATCCAGCAGCCGGCCGACCGCGTCGTTCAGCGCCGCCGAGCTGGTGCGCGTCTTCGGGTCGGGGGCGAGCTGGCCGGCGTAGAGCAGCGGATAGGCGACGCTGATCACCTGCTCGGTGCAGCCGTAGGGGTAGCGCGACAGCGACAGGGCGATCGGGCCAGGGTCGAAGCCCCGGAACGGCGAGTAGCTGACGTTCATCGACACGTCGCCCGCCGCGAGACCGGCCAGCAGCGCAGCCGGCGGCGTATAGGCCGTCCCGGGCTGCTGCAGCTCCGTGTAGGTGCGGGTGATCGGGCTCCAGCCGAGCCGCGTCTGGATCGGATAGTCCTTGGCCGTGGCGAAGCCCGGGCCGCTGACCTTGAACCCGACCTTGCCGACGCCGGAGACGGTGGGCGCCAGGAAGGGGATCCGCTCGGCGATCCGCTGGCCGAGGACCAGCTGGAAGATCTTGCGGAACACCATCTGGACGCCGCCGCCGGACGTGGTCTCGGCGGTATAGGCCCCGGCCGCGCCCTCGACGTTGTGCAGCTCCAGCGTCGCCACCGGCCGGTCGCCCGGCGCGAGGAAGCGCGGCAGGTTGAGATCGGCGACGATCGCCTCGCGGACAGTCATCGCCTTGCTGCCCGATCCGACGGCCTCGTCGGTCCAGGCCACGGCCATGATGCGCAGCTCGCCGTTGAACCCGGCCGCCGGCAGCTTGATCCGCGCCTTGCCGTCGAGACCCGTCTCGACGACGCCGGACCACAGGGCCACCGACTTGATCGGGGTCACGGTCAGGCCCTCGCCGCCGAGCTGGTCGGAGCCGAAGTTGACGTTGGCCGGCGCGCCCAGGTTGGGATCGAGCAGGCGGCCGTAGTCGTCACGGTAGTCAAGGGTCAGGGCCCGCTTGCCGAAGTACCACTTCACCGGATCAGGCGTGTCGAACTTGGTCAGGCGCAGGATGCCCTCGTCGACGGCGGCCACGGTGACCCGCGCCCTCTGGCCGATGCCCAGGCCCTTTACGGCCACCGGGACCTCGATCTGCTGGCGGCTGTTCAGCTTGCCGGGCGTGCCGAGCTCGACCTCCAGCTTGCGGCCCTTGGGGTCGAGCGGAACGTAGAGCAGGCCCAGGGCCCGGCGGGGCTTGGGCGTCGCGGCCGGGTCACGCGGCTGGATGACGCTGACCAGAACATAGGCGCCGCCGCCCCAGGAGGCGTCGGTCTTCAGGGTCACCGAACCGCCCCTGGGCCCGACGCTGAAGGTCTTGAAGTCGATGACCCGGTCGGTCGCCACCGCCACCTGGGCCTCGCCGGCATAGGGGGCCTTGATGGTCAGGGTGACGGAGTCGCCCTGGGCGTGGGTTCCTGTCCCGGCGCTGACGCGCACGACGTCCGGCGCCTCGGCGTCCTTGGCGGGGGCGCCCCAGCCGGCGGCGAAGCGGATGACGCTCCTTGCGCCGCCAGGCCCCTCGACCACCAGCCGGTAGTCGCCCCAGCCGAGACGGCGGGCGATGCGGGCCGGGTCGCCTGCCCCGACGTTGAGGGTTTTCTTGTCGACCACGACATCGCGGCTGGTTCGCCGCCACTGCCAGCGGCCGTCCTGCTGGAACCAGTCATAGTCCCAGTTCTCGGCGATCAGGGTCCAGGTCGTCCCCGGCGCGGCGATCCGCCGGCCGAGCGCGTCGACGGCGATGATGTCCAGCGTCACGGGCGCGGCCTCGCCGCCCGAGGCGTCGCCCTGGTCCACCTTGACGCCCAGATAGACAGGGCGGGTGCGGACCTTCAGGAACAGGCTCTCGCGGACGGGGCGGCCGCCCGGCTCGAACACCGAGGCGGTGACAGTGGCCTTCAGCGGCGCGGCGATGTCGCCGATGTCGCCGGTCGGCACATTGAGCACCGCGCGACCCGCGCCGTCGGTGACGCTCTGGCCCAGCTCGACGAACTTCTCGTCGAAGGCCGTCTGCTGGTCGCCCCATTCATAGCCCTTGAAGGCCGGGAAGGGGTTGGTATCCGCCATGATGCGGGCTTCGCCCTGGGTCTGCAGCCCGGCGCCGGCCGCGCCATAGAGGAAGCGGGCGTTGACCGTCACCTGCCGGGTCTCGCCGGCGGCGACGGGGTCCTTCTCCCGACCGTCGGTGTCGACCGCCAGCCGCTGGGGCGCGAAGTCCTCGACCGAGAACGACATCTCGCCGACCGGGGCCTTGATGCCCTCGATCTCGAGGCTGGCCTTCCAACGGCCGCGCGGCGCGCTCTTCGGCAGCGCGAGGTCGGCGGTCACCGCCCCGTTGGCGGCGCGGTCGAAGGCGATGCGCCGGAACTCGACGCCCGAGGGCCGCCGCACAATGATCGCGCCCTTGCGGTCCTTGACCGCCTTCGACTGCAGGTCCCGGACCAGGGCGGCCAGGTGCACCGTCTCGCCGGGGCGATAGATGCCGCGATCAGCGTAGAGGTAGCCGTCGATGGCGCTCTCGACCGTGCGGCCGCCGGTCTCGTCGCCGGCCTCGCCGGCGGCGTTTCGCCCGCCCATGCCCTGCTTGCTCAGGTCAACCGGCGAGCGGTCGAGATCGAGCACGGCCAGATCGCCCTGCGGCCCGTAGGCCATGACCATCTTCGGCCGCATCGAGCCTTCGCCCTCGAGCAGCGGTCGCAGGAAGCGCACCCGCCCGGCCCCGTCGGACTTCGCCTCGGCCAGGTCCTCGCCATTGCTGGCGACCAGCGCCACCCGCACGCCGGACTGGACCTTGGCCGATTTCAGCGAGCGCACGACGATGTCGAGGGATTCAGCGCCGTCGTAGCCGATCAGCGCCATGTCGGTGAACATGATCCAGCGCCGGGCCTGGGCCGGCTGGACCCCTTCGTCGTCGTCGGTCCTGACCCCGGCCGAGGCGTCGCGCGCCTTGATGACATAGCCGCCCGGCGCCATCTCCTTGAGCACCGCGCCCAGCGGGAAGACGGTGGTGGCCCGCTCGCCCTGGCCGCCGCGCACGGCGACCTCGCCCTTCCAGACCACGCGGCCCTCGTCATCGGGACTGTCGTCGCCGTAGTCGCCCGGCCACTGGCCCTCGCCGGTCGCCTCGGGGGCGCTGATCGACTTGCGGACCAGGTTGCGGTCGGAGACGCGCCAGACCTCGATGGCCAGCCGGGAGACGTTGACCGTCTCGATGCCGACGCCGTCGCTGTCCTCGCGGGGCAGGATGACGCCGTCGCCGGCGAAGCCCACGTAGGGCGGCTTCTCCCCGAAGGTGAAGTCGACGTCGGCGTTGGCGGCCAGGGTCTGGTTCCCCGCGCCCGGCAGGCCCTTGAGCAGCGTCACGCGACGTTCCGTCAGGCCGAGGCCGCCGATGCAGAGTTCGGCCTTGTTCTTCGAATTGACGCTGACCGCCGGGGTCCCGCCGATGTCCGGCGAGATCAGCACGAAGTCGGCGTACGACTTTGACGGATCGAGCGGCTTGCTCATCTCGATACAGGCCAGCGGCTCGGGCCGGCTTGTGTCGAGGCGGGTCTTCCACACCGCGAAGCCGTCGGGCCGGGGAATGCCGCGCCGGGGGGCGCCGGCCGCCCGGGGCTTGCCGAACAGCGACCAGGACGCGGCCTTGATATTGGGCTCCGAGACGGTCGAGCCGCCGGCGCCGTCGCCGCCGCCCGACAGCAGGCCGGGCGCGACCGTGGCGGCCACGTAGCCGCCCCCGAAGCCGAGGGCCAGCGCCGCCGCGGCGGCCATGACGACGGGGTTCTTCAGGCGCTGCCAGATCAGCGGCGTCTTCGACGGTTCGGACTTGAGCGCGAGCGGCGCCTCGACCGCGTCGGCCGGCGTTTCGTCAGACGGCGCCATGGCCGGTTCTCCCCGCAGTCGGTACTTTAACCATGATGTGAGCCCAACCCCCCGGAGTGGTCAATCCGCGGTCTGTGAACTCCCCCGACGGGCGAGTTGCGGCAAGATCGTGCTTGACCTAACGTCATCAGCGGGACATTCCCCCGCCAAACAACCGCCAGAGGGAAACGGCCATGCGCGTAGGAGTTCCTGCGGAGATCAAACCGGGCGAGCACCGGGTCGGACTTACCCCGACCGCGGTCCGCGAATACGTCGCCCGCGGCCACGAGGTCCTGGTCGAGGCCGGCGCCGGCCTGGGCGCCGGCTACAACGACGACGCCTTCCGCCGGGCCGGCGCGAAGATCGCCGTCGACGCGGTCGAGGTCTTCCAGGCCTGCGAGATGATCATCAAGGTCAAGGAGCCGCAGAAGGTCGAGTGGGAGAAGCTGGAGCCGCGCCACATCCTGTTCACCTACCTGCATCTGGCGCCCGATCCCGCCCAGACCGAGGGCCTGCTGAAGTCCGGCTGCGCGGCCATCGCCTATGAGACCGTCACCGACGCCCGGGGCGGCCTGCCGCTGCTGGCGCCGATGTCCGAAGTCGCCGGCCGGATCGCGGTCTTCTCGGCCGCCGAGACCCTGCTGAAGCACAATGGCGGCATGGGCCTGCTGCTCTGCGGCGTGCCCGGCGTGGCCCCGGCCCGCGTGGCGGTGCTGGGCGGCGGCGTGGTCGGCATGAACGCCGCCCGCATGGCCATGGGTCTGAACGCCGAGGTGGTGGTGCTGGAGCGGTCGATTCCGCGCATGCGGGAGCTGGACGACATCTTCATGGGCCGGGTCCTGACCCGCTACTCGACCCTGGACGCCGTCGAGGACGAGATCCTCAAGGCCGATGTGGTCATCGGCGCGGTCCTGACCGCCGGCGCCGCCGCGCCCAAGCTGGTCAAGCGCGAGCATCTGCAGCGGATGAAGCCCGGTTCGGTGCTGGTCGATGTCTCCATCGACCAGGGCGGCTGTTTCGAGACCAGCCATCCGACCACCCACGCCGAGCCGACCTACACCGTCGACGGCGTCGTCCACTACTGCGTGGCCAACATGCCCGGCGCGGCGCCGCGCACCTCGTCAGAGGCCCTGGGCAACGCCACCCTGCCCTTCGGCCTGGCCCTGGCCGACCACGGGCTCAAGGCGCTGGAGAAGGACCCGCACCTGGCGCGGGGCCTGAACGTTCTGAAGGGCGAGTTGACCCACCCGGCCGTGGCCGAGGCGCTGGGCAAGCCGTTCGTCGACCCGTTCAACGCCTGGGTGAAGTAGGGCCATGGGCGAGCCGGCGGATGTGAGCCTGTTCGCCTATGGCACCCTTCGCGACGCCGCGATCCAGCAGTCGGTCTTCGGACGAGCGCTGCGCGGCGACCCCGACAGCCTGACAGGCTGGCGGCGCGGTCAAATCCTGATTGACGGTCAGGTCTATCCGATGGCCGAGCCGGATCCCGCCGTCGACCTGCAGGGTCAGCTCTACCGGCTCACGCCGGACGATCTCGCCCGGGCCGACGCCTATGAAGGCGAGGAGTACAGGCGCGTCGAGGTGATCCTCGCGTCCGGTCGACGGGCCTGGCTCTACGTCGCAGCGTGACCGGCTACGCCGCGTAGCGCCCCAGGTCGACGCCGCCGCCGACCAGGTCGAGGACGTCTTCCATCCCGAACTGCGGGTCCGACGGATAGAGCGCCGCATAGACCGAGCGGGCGAAGCCGAGGTCGGCGGCGGTCTTGACCCGCCAGTCGAGGCGGGCGTGGTCCTGGCCGCAGCGGAAGGCAGCCTGGCGGAAACGGTCCGGATCGGCGCGAATGGCGGCGGTGGGCGACACCCGGGCGAGGGTCTCACGCGGGGCGTCGGCTACGGCCTGCAGGGCGCGGGCGGTCACAACCTCGACCTCCATGCCCATGGGATAGCTGGCCGGCTCCCGGTTGGAGACGTAGTCGGCGCCGCTGGCCAGCGCCAGGCGGATGGCCTCGTCGACGATGCGGCTGTCGACGAAGGGCTGGTCGCCCTTGATCCGCACCACATGGCTGACCGGTCCGGCCGAGGCGGCGCAGCGGGCGAACCGGTCGAGCAGGTCGGTCGGGGCGCCGCGGAATACGGTCTGGCCCTTCGACACCAGCCAGGCGGCCAGGGCGTCGTCGGCGGCTTCGCAACTGGTGGCCACGACGACCTTGGTCGGGCAGCGGCCGGCGCGGAGCCGCTCGAGCTGGCGCCAGATCATCGGCTGGCCATGCAACGAAGCGAGCGCCTTGCCCGGCAGCCGCTTGGAACCCATCCGGGCCTGGATGATGGTGAGGATCATGGCGCTGCTCCTTCTGAGCGTTTGCCGGACCGCGCGCGCCTTAGGCGGCGGCCCACCTGCGGGGATCGAGGACCACCTCGTCGTCGAGGGCCATCTCGTTCCAGTCGAGATCGGGCGGCGGGCTGGAGGCGGCGGCGATGACCGCAGACAGCTCGGCGGCGGAATGGACGTTGACCAGCACGGTGCTGGCCTCCGGACGCGACAGCGCGAAGCCGAGCGCGGCCTGCAGCGGGTCGCTGCGCCCCTCGGCGATCATCCGGCGCACCTTCGACAGGCCCCGCGTGGCGCTCTTGAGCTGGCCGGGGATACGGTCGATCGGCAGGAACAGCAGGCCATTGAGGAAGATCGAGCGCAGCTGCACCTCGATGCCCATCCCGGCGATCCGCTCCAGCGTGCCGTCGGCCAGCATGCGCTGGTCGAGCAGGGAGCCCGGCGCCTGGATCAGGTCAGGACGGAACCGGCGGGCGACGCCGACCGGATCATCCGAGGCATGGACGGCGACGCCGATCCGCTTGAACAGGCCGGCGTCCTTCATCTGGCGCAGCCGGGTCCACATGGCTTCGCCCTGCGGGCCGAACAGGTCGGAGACCATCGGCACCACGATCGCGTCGGCGCGCTCGATGGCCAGCCGCGCCAGGCTGGCGCGGGCCTCGCCCTCGACGAAGTCGGGGCCACGGTCGGGTCGCACTGACCCGATCACGACGCGGAACGGCACCGGACGCGGCATCAGGTCGCCCAGCAGGGTCTCGGCCCTGCCCCAGGACCCGGACGCGTCGAACACGCCAAGGCCCGCGCGACCGGCGATGGTGAGGATGTCGCGCGCCTCGGCCTCGGGCGAGCGGCCGCGCGGCGGCGTCGAGCCCCCGGGCACGAACTGGGACGACCCCAGGCCGAGCTTGGACAGTACAGGCGTCATGCGAGTCCTTCTGGACGGGCCGACAGGAGGAAGACGCCACGGTCCGCGGCGGGGCGCGGGCGGGCTTCGTCCACCATCATCGGCAGGATACGGGCATAGGCCGCGATCAGGCAGGCGAGCTCGGGCTCGCCGTGGGCGGCGCTGAGGGCGTGAGGACCGACGACGCCGAGGCCGCGGGCGGCCATCTGGCGAAGCCACAGGCCCTCGAGCCAGGGCGCGCCGAACAGCGGCGTGGGCAGGGACGGATCGCCGGCCAGGGCGAAGCTGCGGGCGGCGGTGCAGGCGTCGGCCAGCCGGGCCACCTCGGCCTGGAGCTCGGCGCCGAGCACGCCGATGTGGGGGGCGACGGGCGAGCGGGCCAGCAGGGTCAGGGTCGCGGTGGCCGCGGCGATGGCGTCCGGGCGGGGCGGCGGCAGGTCGTCCTCGTCGAGGGCGCTGATCAGGTCCGGGCGTCCGGCCACGGCGCCGAGCGGCCGGCCGTTGGCGATCTGGGCCCCGAAGACCGCCAGGTCGGGGGCGACGCCGGACAGGCCCTGGGCCCCGCGCTCATGCACCCGGAAGCCGGACAGGCCCTCGTCGAAGATCAGCACCGCGCCGCAGGCATCGGCGTCCCTGCGGGCCGCGATCAGGTCGGCGGGTCGCGCGCCCAGCGGGTCCACGACGATGGCGGCGACGTCGCCGGCCCCGCCGAACACCCCGGCCGAGGCGTCCCAGACCGCAGCGCGGCGGCGACCGGTGACCCGGCGCGCGGCATCGATAGCGGCCGGCAGGGCCTGGGCCTCGTCCGCCGTGAACCGCACGCGCGGGGCGCGGGGCAGCATGGCCGACAGCGCGGCGTGGGCGTCGTGAAGCGTGGCGCGATTGTCGGCGACGGCAGCCTCGACGAGAGGATGGGCATGACCCAGCAGGGCGGCGGCCCCGGCCATGTCGAAGTCCAGCCGCTCGACCCCGTCCGCGTCCCACAGGCGGCAGCCCTGGGCGCGCAGGCGCGGCCCCCCGCGGGGGGCCGGTGGCGAAACAAGAAAGGCGGCGCGGCCCATCCAGGGATCCCGGCTTCGTGGTGAAATCGAGGATAACCATGCGCCCGAGATACTTAAGGAAGCGGTATCGAGACCGTTTCGCAGGGGTTAATCTGGGCCGATGCTCGAGCGCCTTCCCGACTGGCCGGACTACGGCCTCCGCGATGACCAGCGGCCGGCCCTGCGCCGCCTGCTGCAGGCTGGCCGGCCTGCAGCGCTGGCCACCATCGCGGCCCTGGACGGCGGCGGCCCGCGCCCGGTCGGAACCCAGATGGTGTTCGGCGAGGGCCTGGTCTCCGGCTTTCTGTCGGGCGGCTGTGTCGAGGGTGATGTGGCGGTCCATGCCGCCGCCTGTCTGAGCGATGGAGAGCCCCGACGGCTGGTTTACGGCGCCGGCAGCCCCTGGCCCGATATCCGGTTGCTCTGCGGCGCCCGCATCGAGATCCTCGTCGAGCGCGTGACCCCCGGCGACCCGGCGGCGGCAGAACTGTTGGCCCGCATGGACGCCCGACGCCCCTCGGTCTGGATCAGCGACGGCCGGCGCAGAGTCTGCGGCGATACCGACAGCGCCGTCTGGCCCGGCGCCGTGGTGGTCCGGCAGGAACCGGTCTGGAGGCTGGCCGTGCTCGGCGGCGACCCGACCGCCATGGCCATCGCCGCGCTGGGCGCGCAGTCGGGACTGGAGACCACCCTGATCCGACCGCGAGGGCCCTCGACCCCGCCGCCATTGTCCGGGGTCGCCTATCGTCGCGACGAGCCCGGCGAGGCCCTGGCCGCCATCGGCCTCGACGCCTGGAGCGCGGTGGCGATCTGCGGCCATGACATCGATCTGGACCACGCCGCCCTGATGTCGGCCCTGCCCTCGCCGGCCCCCTACGTCGGCCTGCTCGGCGCGCGGCGGCGGCTGCCCGAACGGCTGGAGCGGCTGAAAGCCGCCGGCCTTGCCGACCGCGACCTTGCGAAGCTTCGCGCGCCGATCGGACTCGACCTGGGCGGCAAATCGCCCTGGGAGGTGGCGGTGGCCACGATCGGCGAGGTGATCGCCGTTCGCTACAGCCTGACGGGCGTCCCGGCTGCCGCGGCGGTTACGGCCTGACCCAGTCGCCGGACTTGCCGCCGGTCTTGGTTTCCAGCCGCACGGCGTCGATGACCATGGCTTTGTCCGCCGCCTTGAGCATGTCGTAGATCGTCAGGCAGGCGACCGAGACCGCCGTCAGGGCCTCCATCTCCACGCCCGTCGGGCCGGTGGTCTTCACCCGGGCGGTCACGGCCAGACCCTCGGCGTGCGGCTCCACCGCCACCTCGACCTTCGACAGGGCCAACGGGTGGCAGAGGGGGATGAGGCTGGAGGTCTGTTTGGCGGCCATCACCCCGGCGATCTCGGCCGTGGCGCGGACATCGCCCTTCTTCGCGTCGCCGGACAGGGCGAGGTCGCGGGTCGCCGCCTCCATCCGCACCAGGCCGGTGGCCACCGCCTCGCGCACCGTGTCGGGCTTTCCGGTGACGTCGACCATCCGGGCGCGGCCCTGGTCGTCGATGTGGGTGAGCCGGCTCACGACTCCAGCAGCCTCGGCATCAGCTCGACCATGTTGCAGGGCCGGTGACGGCTGTCGAGCTGGGCGGCGATGACCCTGTCCCAGCCGTCCTTCACCGCCCCGTTGCTGCCCGGCAGGCAGAAGACGAACACACCCTTGATGATCCCGGCCAGCGCCCGCGACTGCAGCGTCGACAGGCCCACGCTCTGGTAGCTGACCAGGTGGAAGACCACAGAGAAGCCGTCGATCTCCTTGTCCAGCAGCGGCCGCACCGCCTCGGGCGTCACGTCGCGGCCGGTCAGGCCGGTGCCGCCGGTGGTGACGATGGCGTCGACGGTCCCCGAGGCGACCCAGGCGTTGATCTGGGCGCGAATGGCGTCGACGTCGTCCGGGACCAGCCGCTTCTCCGCCAGCTCATGCCCGGCCGAGGTCACCCGACCGGCCAGCAGGTGGCCGGAGGTGTCGCTCTCCTCGTCGCGGGTGTCGGAGATGGTCAGCACCGCCACGCGGACGGGCGTCACGGCCAGGGTCTCGTCGATCCTGCCGCCGATGGTGATGGTCATGGTGTCTCCCAGCGTTCGACGTCGGTCCTATCGCGGTCGGTCGGCTCGATCCAGCGGGCGCCGTCCGGCCCGTGGCTCTTCTTCCAGAAGGGCGCGCGGCTCTTGAGGTAGTCCATCAGGTAGTCGCAGGCCTCGAAAGCCTCGCGGCGATGGGCGCTGGCCGTGGCCACGAAGACGATGGCCTCGCCCGGCGCGATACGGCCGATCCGGTGGACGATCAGCCAGTCCTGAAGGCCGAACCGCTCCGCCGCCTCCCGGGCGATGCGGGCGATCTCGGCGTCGGTGAGGCCGGGGTAGGCTTCCAGTTCCAGGATGTCGGTCCCGCCCTGTTCGGCCCGCGCCAGACCCGTGAAACTGGCCACGGCGCCGGTCTCGGTGCGGCCGGCGCTGAAGGCGGTCAGCAGCGCGCCAGGCTCGAAAGGTCCGGTCTGGAGGGTGACGCTCATCCGCCGCTCATCCGCCGCTCATCGGCGGCATGAAAGCGACCTCGGACGTCGCGGTCAGCCCCGCCTCGCCGCGGACGATGACCTTGTCGACCGCGACCTGCACGCCCTTGCCCGCCAGCGCCTCGGCGAGGTCTGCGTCAGCCGAAAGCGCGGCCCGGACCTCGGTGAGGCTCGCGCCCGGCACCACGCGCTCGCGCCAGCCGGCGATGTCGGCGAGGCGGCCGAACAACAGCACCCGCGCCATCTCAGCCCCCCGTGGTGGACATGTGACGGCGGGTGGCCGGGGCCGCGTCGCGGGTGATCTGGAAGTCGTGCCCCTGGGGCTTGGCGTCGACGGCCAGCCGGATCGCCTCCACCAGCCGGGCCTCGTCAGCCCCGGCGCGCAACACGGCCCGCAGGTCGCTGGCGTCCTCGCGCCCAAGGCAGGTGTGCAGGGTGCCGGTGCAGGTCAGCCGCACCCGGTTGCAGGCCTCGCAGAAATTGTGGCTGAGCGGGGTGATGAAGCCCAGCCGCCCGCCGGTCTCCTCGACCCGCACATAGCGGGCCGGGCCGCCGGTGTTCAGCGGCAGGTCGGTCAGGGTCCAGTAGCTGGCCAGCGCGCGCCGCACCTCGGTCAACGACAGGAACTGGTCGGTGCGGTCGGCCTCGACCTCGCCCAGGGGCATGGTCTCGATCAGGGTCATGTCCAGACCCCGGCCATGGGCCCACTGGATCAGCGCGGGGATCTCGGCGGCGTTGTCATCGCGAAGCGCCACGGCGTTGATCTTCACCGCGATGCCCGCCGCCTGGGCCGCGTCGATGCCGGCGATCACCGCGGCCACGTCGCCGCCGCGCGTCAGGGTGCGGAACAGGGCCGGCTTGAGCGTGTCCAGCGAGACGTTGATCCGTCTGACGCCGTGGCGGGCGAGGTCGCCGGCGAACCGGGCCAGCTGGGTGCCGTTGGTGGTCAGGGTCAGCTCGTCAAGCGCCCCGGACCGCAGGTGGCGCGACAGGCTCTCGACCAGGCTCATAAAGCCCTTGCGAACCAGCGGCTCGCCCCCGGTCAGCCGCAGCTTGCGCACGCCCAGACCGATGAAGGCGCTGGACACCCGGTCCAGCTCCTCGAGCGTCAGCACCTCCGCCTTGGGCAGGAAGGTCATATGCTCGGCCATGCAGTAGACACAGCGCAGGTCGCAGCGGTCGGTCACCGACACCCGCAGGTAGGTGACAGTGCGCCCGAAACCATCGACCAGAGGTTGTCTGGCGGCTGGCGTCGGCGCGGCGCTGGAGTCATACGGGGTCATCTGGGGGCCAAGATAAGCCGGGGGGCGACGTGGCGACAGGGGTAGAGGCGCTGGACGCCATCGTTCTGGCGGCCGGGGCGGGAAAACGCTTCGGCGGCGGCAAGCTGAGCTCGCCCTGGGGCGAGGGCGTCCTGCTCGACGCGGCGCTGGCGGCGGCCTTCGCCTCGCCCGCCCGGACCGTCAGCGTCGTCTGGGGCGCCGACGGGCGGGTGCTGGAGGCGGCCAGCCGTTTCGCCAGCCGCACGGGCCAGACCAGCCGCCTGCGGATGATCCATGCGCGGGACCACGCCGAAGGCATGGCCGCCTCGATGCGGGCGGGCGTCGAGGGCCTGCCCCGCGACTGCGCCGGCGCCTTCATCTTCCTCGGCGACATGCCCCGGGTGCCGCATGATCTGTCGGCCAGGCTGGCGCAGGCGCTGGCCGCCGGCGCCTGGGCGGCCGCGCCGGTTCATGGCGAGCGGCGTGGTCATCCTGTGCTGTTCGGTGCGAAGCTGTTCGCGGTGCTGAAGACCCAGACCGGCGACCGCGGCGGCGGCCAGCTGCTCGACGCACTGGGCGAGGACCTGGTTCTGGTCCCCGTCGAGGATGCGGGTGTGCTGTTCGACGTGGATCTGAAGGCCGGGTGAGCAGGGAGAGGCCCTGCGTCCCTCGACACGCCGGCTCCGCAGGCTGCTCAGGATGACGTGTTTGGAAGGTTGCCCAACCATGTCTTCCTGAGCCGCGCGAAGCGCCTGTCGAAGGACGCAATGCCCCCGAAACGGCGCTAGACCACCGCCCGCACGATCGGCAGCCGGGTCACCGGCGCCTGACCGGCCGCCAGCATGGCGTTGGCCAGGGCGGCGGTGATCACCGGCGTGCCGGGCTCGCCCACGCCGCTGGGCGGGTTGGACGAGGGCAGGATGTGGGTCTCGACGGTCGGCGCCTCGGTCATCCGGAGCACGCGATAGCTGTCGAAGTTGGTCTGTTCGACCGCCCCGTCCTTCAGCGTGGTCTCGCCGTAGAGGGCCGCCGACAGGCCGTAGCAGGTGCCACCCTCCATCTGGGCCGCGATCTGGTTGGGCGAGATGGCCGTGCCGCAATCGATGGCGGTGACCACGCGGTTGACCTTCGGATCGGCGCCCTCGACCAGGCTGACGTCGGCGATCTGGGCGACCACGGAGCCGAAGCTCTCATGCACGGCCACGCCGCGGTGCTGCCCGGCGGGAACGGGCCCGGCCTTGGACAGGGCCAGGTCGAGGACCGCCAGGTGCCGTTTGGCCCCGGCCCGGGTGAACAGCACGCGGCGGTACTCGACCGGATCCTTGCCGGCCTTGCGGGCCAGCTGGTCGATGGTGTGCTCCATGACATGGGCGGTATGGGTCGCGCCCACGGACCGCCACCACAGCACCGGCACCCCGACGTCCGGCAGGGCGACCTTGGCGTCGACGACCGGCGTGGCCTTCAGATAGGGCGAACCCTTGGTCCCCTCGACGGCGGTCTCGTCCAGCTCGGGCACGCCCGTGGGCGACCCCTTCATCAGCGACTGGGTCACGATGCGGTGGGTCCAGGTCGCCGGGTAGCCGTCCTTGTCGACCGTGACCTTGACCGCATGGTGGACGATGGGCCGGAAGTAGCCGGCGCGCATGTCGTCCTCGCGCGTCCAGACCAGCTTCACCGGCTTGCCCTTGCCCGCCTTCTTGGCGATGTGGACGCACTCCACCACGAAATCGGACTGGAAGTTGGCCCGGCGGCCGAACGAACCGCCGGCGAACAGGGTCTCGATCTTGATCGCGCCGGGCAGGTTGCCGACGATCCTGGCCGTGTTGAGCTGGTCGAGCGTCGGCGACTGCGAGCCGAAGGTCAGGGTGGCGTTGTTGCCCTCGACCAGAGCCACGCAGTTCATGGGCTCCATCGACGCATGGGCCAGGTAGGGGAAGTCGTAGGTCGCCTCGAAGGCCTCGCCCGCCGCGCCGGCGATGTCGCCCCTGGAGTCGAACGCCGCCCATTTGAGGTCAGCCGGACCCTTGCCGCCGGCGATGGCGCGAAACTCGGCCAGGATCTGGTCGGACGACCGGGTCTCGGCCTTTGACTCGTCCCACTCGACCTTCAGCGCCTCGCGGCCCTTCAGCGCCGCCCAGGTTCCGGTGGCCAGGACGGCGACACCGCTCGGGATCTCGACGACGTCGACCACGCCCTTGACCTTGCGGGCTGCGGTGTCGTCGAAGCTCTTCACCTTGCCGCCGAAGCGCGGGGCGTGGGCGACCACGGCGGTCAGCAGACCGTCCTCCTTGACGTCGAGCGTGAAGCGGGCGGAGCCGTCGCTCTTGACCTGGCTGTCCTTGCGGCGAACCCGGTCGCTGCCGATCAGGGTGAAGGTCCCGGGGTCCTTGAGGACCGGGTCCTTCGGCGGCTTGATCTTGCTGGCGTCGAACAGCAGTTCGGCGAAGGTCGCGGACTGACCGCCGCCGCTGACGACGCTGTCCTTGACCGTGATCTGGCCGGCGGGAACGCCGAACTTCTTGGCCGCGGCCTCCACGAACATCGCCCGCGCGGCGGCGCCGGCGGTGCGCAGCTGGGTCCAGCTGTTGGCGATGGCGGTGCTGCCGCCGGTGCCCTGAACGCCCATGGCCGAGTTGGCGTAGGCCTTGGCGACGGCGGGAGCCTGCTCGACCCGGACGCGGTTCCAGTCGGCGTCCAGCTCCTCGGCGACGATGGCCGCCAGACCGGCGTGGCTGCCCTGGCCGAACTCGATATGTTTGGAGACGACCGTCACCTGGCCGTCGTCCGTGATCTTGATGAAGGGTCCGAAGGCCCCGAACTCGGCCTCCGAGCCGAGGCTCATCAGATCGCCCATGGAGCAGCCGACCAGCAGGCTGCTACCGGCGACCACGGCGCCGACGACCAGAACCTCGCGGCGGGACGGAGCGGCTTTTGCGGCGGGGGTGTGCGCGTTCATGATGAGGTTCCTCACGCCTTGGCCGGCAGGGCGGCGGCGATGCCGGCCGCGTCCTTGATGGCCGCGCGGATGCGCTGATAGGTCCCGCAGCGGCAGATGTTCCCGGCCATGGCCGCGTCGATGTCGGCGTCGCTGGGCGCCTTGTTCTCGCTGAGCAGGGCGACCGCGCTCATGATCTGACCGGACTGGCAGTAGCCGCACTGCGGAACGTCGGCCTTGACCCAGGCCTGCTGGACCGGATGGAAACCGCCGAGGCCCTCGATGGTGGTGATCTTCATTCCGGCCACAACGCTGACCGGGGTCGAGCAGGACCGTGCGGGCTGGCCGTTCACATGCACCGTGCAGGCGCCGCACTGGGCTACGCCGCAGCCGTACTTCGTGCCGGTGAGCCCCAGCTCATCCCGGATGACCCACAGCAGGGGGGTGTCTTCCTCGGCGGTGACGGACACCGCCTTGCCGTTCAGTTCGAATGCGATCGCCATGCGCAGGCCTGCCTCATCTGATCCCTCGCGAAGCGCCCTGCGCCCACGACACCCTCCATCTTAACGTTGTTAAGCCGGGGGCTGGCCAGCGAATTTTTCTGGGGCCGCCGGCGGCCTGTCCAGCGTTTCCACCGGGCGGCAAGCCGGGGTAGTCTGGCCGGGCAAGCCGGAGCTTCCCCCCATGCGCCTCATCATCGCCGCGACCCTGACCCTGACCTGTATCGCCCTTCCGGCGGCCGCCCAGGACGGCGCCGCCCTCTACAACATCCAGTGCAAGACCTGTCACAGCCTGACCGGCGCCAGCACGCCGGCCGGTCCGACCCTGAAGGGCGTCGCGGGCCGCAAACTGGCCTCGGCCCCGGGCTACAGCTACTCGCCGGGCCTGACGAAGAAGGGCGGAACCTGGACCGATGCGGCGCTGGACGCCTATCTGACCAACCCGACCGGATACGCCCCCGGCACCAGGATGTTCAATCGGGTGGGGAGTCCGCAGGCGCGGACGGCGATCATCACCTATCTGAAGACCCAGAAGTAGCGGAGCGCCATGCGCCGGACCCTCATCATCGCCCTGGCCCTCACGACCGTGGTCGCGGCGGGCTGCGCCAGCGTCGAGGCCGCGCCCGGCTCGACCAGCGACGCGCTGCGCTACAGCTGCGCCGGCGGCAAGGGGTTCACCGCCGCCTGGAACCAGCCGGGCGACCGGGTGAAGGTCACGGCAGGCGGCGTGACCCGGTCGCTGCCGGGGGCCCGCTCGGCGTCCGGGGCCCGCTACGCAGCGGGCGACTTCGAGATCTGGGGCAAGGGCGAGACCGCCACCCTGTCGGGATTCCCCGGCGGCCCCTACAGCAACTGCCGCGCGGGCTGACGGAGCGCCTGTGGACGTCTTTCCCGCCTACTTCCCCCTGGCCGGGCGCAAGGTCGTGATCGCCGGCGCGGGTGAGGCGGCGGACGCCAAGGCGCGCCTGTTCGACGGATCTCCCGCCCTCCTGGTCCGGGTCGAGGGGCCGACCGCCTTCCTGCCGGGCTCCTACAGCGGCGCGAGCCTGGCCTTCATCGCCGGCGACGAGCTGTTCGTCCAGGCCGCGGCCGGCGCGGCCCGGGCGGCGCGGGCGCTGGTCAATGTCGTCGACCATCCCGCGCTGTCGGACTTCCACACCCCGGCCCTGGTCGACCGGGGCGAGGTCGTCGCCGCCGTCGGCACGGCGGGGTCGGCGCCGCTGCTCGCCTCGCTGATCCGCAACGCCATCGAGACCCGCGTGCCCGAAGGGGCCGGCAAGGTCGCCGCGCTGCTGCGCCGCAACCAGGCCGCTGTGCGCGCAGCCATCCCCGACCTGACCCAGCGCCGCGCCTTCCTGCGCGACATGCTGGCCAGCCCCGCCGCCGAGGCGGCCATGGCCGGCGACATGGCCACCGCCGACCGGCTGTTCGGTGAGGCGATCGCCAATGGCGGCAAGGCCGTCGGCCGGGTCCGCTTCGTCGCCGGCCGCGGCCCGGCCGACCTTCTGACCCTTCGCGCCAGCCGGGCGCTGGCCGAGGCCGACGTGCTGGTCATTCCCGCGGACGTGGATCCCGGCGTCCTGGCCATGGCCCGTCGCGACGCCGACCGCCTGGCCGACGAGGCCTCGCCCGAGTCGCTGGTCGCCCTGGCCCAGGCCGGACGGCAGGTGGTGCGGCTGATCACCGGCCCGCTCGATCCGCGCGACCTGAAGGCCCTGGCCGCGGCCGGGGTCGCGGTCGAGGTCCTGCTCGCCGCGCCGTCGTGAGCCTGCTGACGCCCGAGGACGGGGCCGCCGTGCTGCTGTCGCTGAAGGTGGCGGCGGTCGCCACCCTCGCCGCCCTGCCGCCGGCCTTCGCCGTCGCCCTTGCCCTCGCCCGGGGGCGGTTCCCCGGCCGCTCCGCGCTGGACGCGCTGGTTCATCTGCCGCTGGTGCTGCCGCCCGTGGCGACGGGCTATGGCCTGCTCATCCTGCTGGGCCGCAACGGACCGGTCGGGTCGATTCTGGCCGAGGTCGGGATCGTCTTCGTGTTCGACTGGACCGGGGCGGCGCTGGCGGCGGCGGTGATGGCCTTCCCGCTGCTCGTCCGCCCGATGCGTCTGGCCATCGAGGCCATCGATCCGGAGGTCGACGAGACGGCCCGCACCCTGGGCGCAGGCGTGCTGCCGCGCCTGCTGCGGGTCACCCTGCCCCTGGCCGGGCCGGGAATCCTGGGCGCGGTGGTGCTGGGCTTCGCCAAGGCCCTGGGCGAGTTCGGGGCCACCATCACCTTCGCCGCCGCCATCCCGGGGGAAACCCTGACCCTGCCGACCGCGATCTACCAAGCGACCCAGCTGCCCGGGGGCGAGGCCCGGGCGCTGGCGCTGTGCGGCGTCGCCACCGCGATCGCCGTGGCGGCGGTGTTCGCCTCCAACGCCCTGACCCGGGCCGTGGAACAGCGTCGCCGCTAGAAGTCCAGCGACCGGCCCCGGGTCTCGGGCAGCAGGAGCAGGGTGGCGACCACGCTGATCAGTGTAAAGATGAACGGATACCAGAGGCCGGCGTAGATGTCGCCGGTGGCGGCCACGATGGCGAAGGCCGTGAAGGGCACGAAGCCGCCGACCCAGCCGGTGCCCACATGGTAGGGCAGCGACAGGGCCGTATACCGCACCCGCGTCGGAAACAGCTCGACCAGGGCCGAGGCCTGGGGCCCGTAGAGGGCGGTGGCGGCGACCACGAACACCATCAGCACCGCGAACAGTCCGGGCAGGTTCATCCGCTCGGCGGTGGCGCTGGTCGGGTAGCCGGCCTCCACCAGGGCGGCCTTGAGGCGCGTCTCGAAGTCGGCCTTGGCCGCCTTCAGCGCCGCCGCGTCCATGCCCGCGCCCTCGAAGGCGGGCACCGTCACGCCGCCGACCGTCACCGATGCGGTGGCTCCCGGCAGGGCGGTGTTGTTCTGGTAGGAGATGCCGGCGTTGGCCAGGGTGCTCTTGGCGATGTCGCAGGAGGTGACGAACTTCGCCTTGCCGACCGGGTCGAACTGCAGGTTGCAGGTGGCCGGATCGGCGATGACCATCACCGGCGTCCTGGCCTCCGCCTCGGCCAGGGCGGGATTGGCGAAGGTCGACATCATGTGGAAGCCCGGGAAGAAGGCGACCAGCGCCAGCGTCATGCCGAACCACAGCACCCACTTGCGGCCGACCCGGTCCGACAGCCAGCCGAAGAAGATGTAGAGCGGCGCGCTGGCGGCGGTGGCGGCCATGATCAGCAGGTTCACCGTCCGCGGATCGACCTTCAGGAACCGCTCCAGGAAGATCGGGGCGTAGAAGAAGGCGCAGTACCAGACCGCCCCCTGGGCGAACATCACCGCCGTCAGGGCGATGAGCACGGTCTTCAGGTTCTTCCACTGACCGAAGGCTTCCTTGAAGGGCGCCTTGGTCGCCTCGCCGCTCTCCTTCAGCTTCTGGAAGGAGGGGCTCTCGGACAACTTCATCCGCATGAAGACCGACACGCCCAGCAGGCCGACGGAGACCAGGAACGGGATGCGCCAGCCCCAGGCCGTGAAGGCCTCTTCACCCAGCACGGTGCGGGTCGCGAGGATGACGATCAGGGCGCCGAACAGGCCGAAGGCGGCCGAGGTCTGGATCCAGCCGGTCATGAGGCCGCGCCGATGGTCGGGGGCGTGCTCGGCGACATAGATGGCCGCGCCGCCGTACTCGCCGCCCAGAGCCGTGCCCTGGATGATCCGCATGATGATCAGCAGGATCGGGGCGATGATGCCCGCCTGTTCGAAGGTCGGCAGCAGACCGATGGCGAAGGTCGCCGCGCCCATCATGATGACCGTGATCAGGAAGGCGCCCTTGCGGCCGCTCTTGTCGCCGATGCGACCGAAGATCAGCGCCCCGAGCGGGCGGAAGAAGAAGCCGGCGCCGAACAGGGCCAGCGCCGCCAGCACCCCGGCGGTCTCGCCCAGTTCGGAGAAGAAGTTCTTGCCGATGATGGTGGTCAGGGCGCCGAAGACGAAGAAGTCGTACCACTCGAACGCCGTCCCGGCCGACGAGGCCGCCACCACCGTCCTCATCGACGTTTTCGGTTCAGCGTCCGGCTGTGTCGCCGCGGTGTCCGCCATTGCCGTTTCCCCCAGGTTTGAGGGAGTCCTCTAGCATCGCGGCGCGGCGGGACGGAAGACGGTCAGGCGACGCGGGTATGCGGCACCGGTTCGGGCCCCTGGGCGAGGCGCGCGATCTCCGACACCAGGGCGGACGGCGAGATCGGTTTTCCGACCACCCCGTCCATGCCGCCGGCGAGGTAGAGCTGGCGCTGGTGGGCCAGGACATTGGCGGTCAGGGCGATGATCGGCGTCGCCGCGGCGTGGCCGCCGAGGGCGCGGATGCGGCGGGCCGCCTCCATACCGTCGATGCCGGGCATCTGGATGTCCATCAGGATCAGGTCGAAGCGGCCGATGGTGGCGACCTCGACCCCGGCGACGCCGTCGGCCGCCGTCGACACCCGGGCCCCCAGGCTGGTCAGCAGCCGCACGACAATGGTCCGGTTGGTGGCGTTGTCCTCGACGACCAGCACCCGCAGGCCGTCCAGCAGCGGCGCGTCCTCGTCGAGGACCGCACTGGCCGGCATGGCCGGCTCGGCGGCGATCTCCAGCCGGAACACCGAGCCCTGGGCGGGCGTGGAGCGGAAGCTGACATCACCGCCCATCAGGCGGGCCAGCTTGCGGGCGATCGACAGACCCAGCCCCGATCCGCCGAACCGGCGGGTGGTCGAGGCGTCGGCCTGGTGGAAGCGCTCGAACAGCTGGTCCTGCGCCTCCAGCGGGATGCCCACGCCCGTATCGTGCACGACAAAGGCGATCCGGCCGGGTCCGGCCTGTTCGCAGACGATCCGCACGCCGCCCTTGAGCGTGAACTTGACGGCGTTGCCGACCAGATTGAACAGGCACTGGCGCAGGCGCACCGGATCGGCCGACACCCAACCCAGCGTCGCCTCGCCCTCGATCGTGAGGGTCAGTCCCTTGTCCTGCGCCTGCGGCGCCAGCAGGCGCGCCACGCTGGCGGCGAGGTCGCCGGCATCCACGGGCCGCACCGTGAGATCCAGCCGGCCCGCCTCGATCCGTTCGAAGTCGATGACATCGTCCAGCAGGGTCGACAGCATCTCGCCGCAGCCCAGGGCCTCGTCGAGGAGCCGCTGGCCGTCCGGGCTCATGCTCTCGCTCTTGAGCAGGTGCAGCACCCCGAGCACGCCGTTCATCGGGGTGCGGATCTCATGGCTCATATTGGCCAGGAAGCGGGCCTTGGCCTCCGCCGCGGCCTCGGCGGCGCGCTGCGCCTCCACCAGCGCCAGCTCCTGTCGCTTGCGCGCATCGATGTCGAGCACCAGGCCGACGCCCTTCCGGGTCGGCCGGTGCATCCGGTAGAAGACCCGGACCCAGCGTGAGTCTCCGCCCTTTCCGACGATGCGGAACTCGGTCGTGAGGTGCTCCTCGCCGTCGGCCCAGCGACTGCTGACCTCGCCGAGGCGTTCGCGATCCTCGGGATGGACAAAGGACCAGATCGGCGCCGCCGCCGCGTCATAGTCCATGGCCCGGCCGACCAGCCGGGTGAACTGCTCGCTCGCCCAGAAGGATCGGTTGGCGTGATCGATCTCGAAGGCGCCGGCCTCGGCGGCGCTGAGCGCCAGTTCCTGGCGCCAGGCGTCCATGCGGGTCTGCTCCATCAGCGCCTCGACCCGGGCCTGACCCTCCCGCGCCGCGTCGCGGGCGGAGACCAGGGCGGTGACGTCCTGGGAGATGCCGCGCAGCGCGAACAGGCGGCCGCTGGGCTCGGTCTGGAAGGTCGTCCGCATCGACAGCCAGCGGCCGTCGCGGGCTTTCAGCCGGTGCTCGATCGAGCCGGCCCGGCCGGTCTCGACGCCGGTCTGGAAGGCGTCTCGCACGGCGTCCAGCTGGGTCGGATCAAGGCAGGCGTAGAAGTCGGCGGGGTCGGCGATCTCCTCCGGACTCCAGCCGGACAGGGCATGGATGTCGGGGGACCACTCGATGGTCTGGTGGTGCGGCTCGAAGCTCCAGGTGCCGATACCGGCGGCTTCGGACAGCATGGCGCGCGTCCGGCGGGCCGCGTCGAGTTCCTCGCGCTGGAGGACGGACTCGGTGATGTCGTGCAGGGTGCCGACCATTTTGCCGTCGGGATCCAGCCGCGACCGGCCCTGGATCCAGATCCACTGGCCGTCCTTGCGCTGGATCTTGAGCTGGTTGACGGTATGGCCGTCGCGCTTCATGCGGCGGCGGGAATCGACGGCCTCCTCGTAGCTGTCCTCATGCAGGAACGAGAAGATCGTCTTTCCGACCAGATCCTCGCGGGTCCAGCCGGTGTTGCGCTCCCAGGCGTCGTTCACCTCGGTGAACACGCCCTCGCGGTCGACGACCGCGAACATGTCCAGCGAGTGGTCGAAGAACCAGCGGGCGGCGGCGGATTCGGCCCGGCCCGCCCTGCTGCTCTGTTTCCCGGTCCTGGCGCCGGCCATGCGTGGTTTCCGCTCCGTTACAATGCGAGGACCATGCAGACCGACATGTAAACGTCGGGTTCTCAGACCTCCGCCCACATCCTCAACAGATTGTGGTAGGCGCCTGTCAGCGCGACCACCGCCGCATCGCCATGGCCCAGACCCCGAGCAGCGCGCTGGATGGCGAGGTCCATGTCGAAGAGCAGGGCCCGTCGGGCGTCCTCGCGGATCAGGCTCTGGATCCAGAAGAAGGACGACACCCGCTCGCCGCGGGTGATCGCCTCCACCCGGTGCAGGCTGGAGGCCGGGTAGAGGATGGCGTCACCCGCCGCCAGCTTGACCTGGTGAACGCCGTAGGTGTCGTCGACGGTCAGCTCGCCCCCGTCATAGTCTTCAGGCTCGCTCAGAAAGACCGTCATCGACAGGTCGGTGCGGATCCTGACCAGGCCGTCGCGCGACTGGCGGACCGCGTTGTCGATGTGGTCGCCGAACGACTCGCCGACCCCGTAGCGGTTGAACAGGGGCGGGAAGATGGTCGCCGGCAGGGCCCCCGCGACGAACAGCGGATGGCGGTTCAGCGCCGCCACGATCGCCGCGCCGGCCTCCCGGGCCGCGGCCGAGTCCTCGGGCAGCTGCCGGTTGCGCTTGGCCAGGCCTGACTGGACGCCGGAGGTGACGTTGCCGTCCACCCAGTCGGCGGCGTCGATCGCCGCGCGCAGGCGGGCGACCTCGTCCTTGCTGAGAACACCGGGGATCTGGAGCATCATGGCCAGCACGCCTTGGCGAGGGAAAGAAGGACGCCTCGCCCACGGGACCGGGGCGAGGCGCGAGGTTCAACGGATCGAGGAAGACGGGCGGTTCAGAACCGGTAGTTCAGGGAAACCTGGGCCGAGCGAGCGTCGCCGGGCGTCGCCCAGCCGAAGCCGTTCGAGGAGCGGATACGGGTGTAGTAGACCTCGTCGGTCAGGTTCTTGATGTTGAGCTGGATCGAGATCGCATCCGTCGCCGTCCAGGTGACCGCCGCGTTGTGAACCCAGTAGTCGGGCGCGTGGAACAGGGTGGCCGAGCCGGTCGGGCGGTTGAAGGCGTACTCTCCCGAGTAGGTGGCGCCGTAGCCCACCATGATCGCGTCGTTGACCATCCAGGTCGTCCAGACGTTGAAAGCGTGCTCCGGCGTCAGGGCGATCGGATCGCCCTTCTGGGGATCGATGGTCGGGACGAGGGCGTTCCCGGCGATGCTCTGCAGGATCTCGCTGTCCAGCCAGGTATAGTTGGCGATGACCGTCCAGCGGTCGGTGATCTGGCCGGCCAGGCCCAGGGCGACGCCGCGCACCCGTGAGGCGCCGTCCAGCTGCTGCTCGGGCTCGGAGGGATCGAGCGAGTTGACGCGATACTTGCTGCGTTCGTTCTGGAACAGCGCCCCGGTCAGCGACACACGGCCGTCCAGGACGTCCCACTTGCCGCCGATTTCGAGGACCTCGCCCTCCTCCGGATCGACGTTGCAGTTGCCGTTCAGCGTCACGACCGTGCAGCCGCCGTTGACCGTGGCCTGCGAGGGCGTCTGCGTATTGCCGTAGGCGATGTAGAGGCTGGCGTTGGGCGCCGGCTTGTAGACCAGACCCAGACGGTAGGAGAGCAGGGTCTCGGCGTTTTCGCCCCGCGTGGTGACGCCCGCAACCCTGGTCGGCGGCGTACCGACCGTATAGGTGAAGGGGGTGGAGACGAACTCGCCCTCATTGTTCTCCAGGCGGATGCCGCCGGTAAGCTGCCACCGGTCGTTCAGTTCGATGGTGTCGAAGGCGTAGATCGCCTGGTTCGACAGCTCGCCGTCGCTGGCCGTGGTCTCGAGGTAGTTCACGGTCCCGGTGTAGAGGTTCAGCGGGTCGGAGATGCTCATCGGCGCGAGGGTCGGGGTCGAGCCGTTGGCGTTGCGCAGGTGGTTGCCGGTGGACAGGTCGTAGGTCTCGTTCGAGAAGGAGACGCCGACCACGAGGTTGTGCGCCCAGCCGCCGGTGGTGAACTTCCAGTTCAGGTCAGTCTGGCTGACGATCTGCCGGTTCTCCGTGTCACGCACATTGCCGCGAGGACCCGAGGCCGTGGAGCTGAAGAAGCCCGGCGTCGCGCAGGCCGCGCCGGTCTGGGCGTTGATCCCGCCGGCGAGGCACCAGGTCCCCTGGGGGGCCGAGACGACCGAAAGCTGGGTGACCCGCTGCCAGCGCGTGATGGTGCTGATCGTCAGGTTGTCGCTGACGTCATGGACAAACCGCACGGTCAGGGAGTCGACTTCGGTCTCCTGCACATCGAGGTTCCGGTAGCCGTAGTAGCGGGACGCATCGACGCCCGGCAGCGGGCCGTTGAAAAAGGCGTTCGAGGCATAGGGCACGCCGTACTGCGGGGTGTTCTCGTCCTGCTGGTGGAAGGCCGACAGGGTGATCCGGGTCGGGCCGTCGATGCCGAAGGTCACGGACGGGGCGATCCCCCAGCGCTCGTAGGTCTCAACATCCCGGCCGGGCGCGTCATTGCGGTGGACCATCAGGTTCAGCCGGCCGGCGACGCCCTCCGCCAGGCGCCGGTTTGCGTCGACGGTGAACCGCCCGTAGCCCTCCGTGCCCAGCGCGCCGCTGATCAGCACGCTGTCGGTCGGGCGGGGCTGTTTGCTGACCAGGTTGATCGAGCCGCCGACGGAGCCGGCCCCGGCGTAGACCGAGTTGCTGCCGTTGATCACCTCGATCTGCTGCAGGTTGAAGGGATCGGTCCGGCTGTACTGGGCGCTGTCGCGCAGGCCGTCGGTGGTGATGTCGTTGTTGGCCGAGTAGCCGCGCAGGTTGATGCTGTCGCCGTAGCCGCCGCCGCCCTCGCCCGCCCCGAAGGTGATCCCGGGCACGGTGGTCAGGATGTCACGAAGGGTCAGCAGGTTCTGGTCGCGGATGGTGCGGTCGGAAACGACGGTGATCGTCTGCGGGGTGTCCAGCGGCTCGGACGTGATCTTCGGCGACGAGGGCCGGGCGTTGCGCTGGCCATAGACGTCGACGCTCGAAACCTCCGTCGCGGCCTCCGCCTCGGCGGCCGAGACGCTCTCGGCGGCCAGGGAGAGCCCGGGCGCGAGGCTGAGGCCGGCGGCCCCCGCCACCGCAACGAGGCCCAGGGCCTGTTTGGCGCGGGCGGTGACGCCGGTTCGGTTGATCGTACGCATGTCTGGACTGTCCCCTGTACTCGGCCGCCGCTCGGGCGCCGTTGCGATTGCGAGTCGTTCTTAGAATTGTTGTTTCAGACTCGCAATGAGAATTATTCGCAACAAGCGGATCAGCCGGCCTGCAGGGCCTTGAGGTGCGCCTGGCGGGCGCGGCGGCGCAGCCACATGACCGTGCCCGTGACGCCAAGCAGCAGGGGCGCGACGCCGGTCAGGAACACCAGCAGCTGCCAGATGAAGGGGGTATCCTGGCCGTCGTGGATCTTCCGCATCAGCGGCGACAGCGTATCGGGTCGCGCCGTGCCGCCGGATGCCGCAGCGGGCTCGCGGGCCTTCTGGGGACGACCGTCCCTGTCGCTGATCTGGACGGCCACCGGGTCGGCGTCGCCGACGGCTGCGAACTGCACGCGCCAGCTGGCGCGCCGGCCTTCGGTCGGCAGGCTGACCGACGCCGGCGTCAGGCCCGGCGCCTCGGCTCTGGCGGCGGCCAGGACGGCGTCGATCGGCTGGGCGGGCGCGGCGAGCGGCGGCGGCGGGACAGGCCGCGGCGGGCGGGGTCCCGTCTGCCATTCGGCGACGCCGAACAGGGCGCGGCTGGTGGCCGGGAACGAGATGTAGACGCCGGTCAGCGACACGACGAGCAGCGGAACCAGCACCCAGAATCCGAACATGTGGTGCAGGTTGTTCATCGTCGAGGGCGATCGGCGCCAGCGGAGCCCGCGGACGACCTTGTTGTTTCGCGGCCACCACAGCCACAGGCCCGTCAGGCAGGACAGGGTCATGGCCCAGCCCATCCAGCCGACGATCTTGCGGCCCAGGCCCGGCGTGGTGATCAGCAGGCTGCCGTGCAGCCGGTGCATGACATTGACCAGCTCGTTTCGGGTGTTGGCCGTCTCCAGCACCTTGCCGGTGGCAGGGTCGATCCAGGCGGTCAGCGACTGCGGCCGGGCGCCCGGCGCCAGGGTCTGGCCGTTGATCCGGCCCGAGACCACCACCGGGTCGCCGGGCTCTTCCGGCAGCCGGATCTGCGACACGGTCGCCTGGTCGCCGAAGGCGGTCCGCGACGCTGCCAGATAGGCCGACGGGGGGAGCCTCGCCTCGCCCGGGCTCACCGCGAAGCGCTGCGGGTGCATGAGCTCTTCGAGGGGGTGGTGCCAGACCAGCAGGGCGCCGGAGACGCCGAGCGGGACCAGAAGCAGAAACAGTCCCACGCCGATCCACAGGTGGACGTCGAGCCAGAAGCGGCGCAGGCGGCCGAGGACGGACTGGGTCAAGAGAGGACTCCCGGAAAGCAAGGATCTCGCCGCTTAATGCGAATGGTTCTTATAATCAAGTGCAACCTCGATCGCTTGACCCCCCGGGGGGACAGGACTAGCCGGACGAGAACAACTGAAGGAGAGCGCCATGAGCTTCAGCCTCGAACCCGTGGGCTATGTCCGGGGCGGCCGCGTCGAGGCCATCGACGACGACTGGGGTCCGAGTCGGGCGCGGATCGAACTGGATCCGGCGACGTTCGGGCCGGAAGCGCTGTTCGGCCTCTCCGACTTCTCCCATGCCGAGATTGTCTTCGTGTTCGACCAGATCACGCCGGACCAGATCACAAAAGGGGCCCGACATCCGCGCGGTCGCGAGGACTGGCCGCTGGTCGGCATCTTCGCCCAGCGGGGCCGCAACCGGCCCAACCGCCTGGGCGTCTCGGTCTGCCGCCTCGTCGCGGTCGACGGCCTGACGGTCGAGGTCGAGGGGCTGGACGCCATCGACGGCACCCCGGTGCTCGACATCAAGCCGGTCATGGGCGAGTTCCTGCCGCGCGGCGAGGTCCGCCAGCCGGCCTGGGCCACAGAACTGATGGAAGGCTACTGGTGAAGCGACCGCTGGAGGGCGTGCGCGTCCTGACGATCGAGCATTTCGGGGCCGGACCCTACGCCACCCTGCTGATGGCCGAGCTGGGCGCGGAGGTGATCAAGATCGAGAGCCCCTCCCTGGGCGGCGACGCCTCGCGCCCCACCGGCCCCTTCCTGCTGGGGGAGCACGACAGCCAGTATTTCCAGACCTTCTCCCGCGGCAAGAAGAGCGCGGCGGTGGAGCTGAAGACCCATCAGGG